>JBCDKD010000030.1:0-52831 GCA_039024275.1 Planctomycetota bacterium
CACCTCATGTGCCCGGTCGTCACCGAGATGTCCAAGGCCGCCGCGATCCTCGAGTGGGCCGTCACGAAGATGGACGAGCGGTACGAGCTGCTCGCCGAGGTCGGCGTCCGCGACATCGGCACGTACAACAAGCTCGGCTGGGACGAGATCAAGGATCGCATGGAGCCGGCCACCGAGGAAGAAGCGGCGCGCATCCCCAAGAAGCTGCCCTACATGGTCTTCGTCATCGACGAGCTCGCCGACCTGATGATGACCAACAAGGAGGTCGAGGGCTTTATCGTCCGTATCGCCCAGAAGGCCCGCGCGGTCGGCATCCACCTCATCCTCGCGACCCAGCGCCCCTCGGCCAACGTCGTCACCGGCCTGATCAAGTCCAACATGCCCTGCCGCATCTGCATGAAGGTCAGCTCCGGCATGGACTCGCGCATCGTCCTGGACCAGAAGGGTGGCGAGCTGCTGCTCGGCCACGGCGACATGCTGTTCTTGTCACCGCGATCCAGCGAACTCACCCGCGCACAAGGCTGCCTGATCGACGACATGGAGGTCCGAAAGACCGTCAAGTTCCTCAAGACGATCGCGCAGCAGAGCTTCGAGCCGCAGCTGGTCCAGCTCAAGTCGGGCGACCAGGTCAGCGTCGATGAAGAGTCGATGAACGATCCGCTGTTCGACAAGGCGGTCATGATCGTGCTCGAGACCAAGCGCGGCAGCGTGTCGCTCTTGCAACGCCGGCTCACGATCGGCTACGCCCGGTCGTCACGCCTGATCGAGGCGATGGCCGCGTCGGGCATCCTCGGCGACCACAAGGGCAGCCAGGCCCGCGAGGTGCAGATCACGCCCGAAGAGTGGGATGCGATGAAAGCAATGCAGGCGGAGGCTACCGCCGGCGCGACCGTCGCCCCGCCGCCACCCGCAGCAAAACCCACGCCGGACGAGACCCCCGCATACGCCGACGAGATCATCACCGACGAGGATATGCAGGGCGACGACTCTTACGACGAAGAGGAAGACGACGATATCGAGATCGAGATGGTCGACGAGCTCGATGAAGAAGACTTCGAAGAAGAAGCAGACGAGGACGGCGACGCCGAGTACGAGGTCGTCGCGGAGGATGGTAAAGAAGAAGACGAGGAAAGCGAAGAAGACGAGTACGAAGACCCCGACGCCGAGTACGAGGAGGGCGAAGACGAAGACGACGAGTGGGAGTACGAGTACGAAGAGGTCGAGGAAGACGAGGACGAAGAGATCGCGGCCTGATCGCCACAGACATTCAACAAATATAGAAGCCCGCGTTCGATGGACGTGGGCTTCTATATTATTCAGCGTTTCGTAGGAATACCTGACGGCTCATCAGTGCATCAAACTCTTTCTCATCCAGAGCCTGCACAGATCCATCAAAAAAACCAACGATATATAAATCAAAGCCTTCTCTAGGTGTGCGATAAGCAAGTACAACCGAGGTCGCTTCGACATCACTATCAAACGTCACTTGATCCGTTGATAAAAACCAGTAGCTGCCATACTGGTACCAACCGGGTTTAGTCATTTTGTCAAAATCGAGTAAGTGCTTTTGGTCATAGGGAGACACGAAGACAGAATCATCGATTAAGTACTCTTCTGCAAGATGAATATGCTCAGGAAAACGGCCGTTGTTATCGGTCGCGTAAGCGATATACACCATGAGAATCTGCCTGAGGTTACTCATGTCCACAACCGGCCTGGGATCATGGCCCGTATGACAAGTTGGCACCAGCAAAAAGAAGAACAAGGCTATGACAACGGAGACAGCAAAGAATATCTTCATCCCTCGATGAGAAATATCCCTGTGCAAGGTTGGGGTCTCTTTGCCTTGTCCTGCTCCATCTTCCATTGAAATTCGCTCGCCCAGGAAAACTCTATATGAAAAAACTCACGCTTAAATGACGTGAGCTTTCAGGTTAAACGTGATGCTTGATTCAATCAAGCGCTGAAGCTCGAGCCGCAGCCGCACGAGCTGTTCGCGTTCGGGTTGTTGAACACGAAGCCCCGGCCCATGACTTCGTCTTTGAAGTCGATCGAGGTGCCGTTGAGGTAGAGGTAGCTCTTGGGGTCACAGACGATCTTGATGCCGTGCTGCTCGAACTCCTCATCCGTGTCACGCTGGGTCTCGGTCAAGTCGAGCAGGTAGGAGAAGCCGGAGCATCCGCCGCCCTTGACGCCGACGCGGAGGCGGACGTTTTCTGCGTCGAGCTCTTGCTGGTCGACGATGGTCTTGATCTCCCGGGCGGCGGTTTCGCTTAGTTCAATTGCCATGGGTATTCCTTATTCGGTGTTCACCCCATTATACAGGACGCTCGGAGCGGGACTGGCTTACGCCTGTGTGGTGGGACAGGCGTCTTGCCTGTCATATCTAATAGTACCACGATTCAAGGCTTCGCCTTGACGACAGTCTGGAAGCCTATCCCACCAAGGTATTTACGCCTGGGCGTCTTCGTGGGCGTGCTCATGCTCATGCTCATGGAGAGACTCCATCGTCTTGCCGTGCTTCTCGAGGTAGTCTTCCAGGGCGTGCTTGATCGCGTCCTCGGCGAGGACCGAGCAGTGGATCTTGACCGGCGGCAGGGCCAGTTCCTGGACGATGTCGGTGTTCTTGATCTCGTCGGCGTCGTGCAGGCTCTTGCCTTTGAGCCACTCGGTCGCGAGGGACGACGAAGCGATCGCGCTGCCACAGCCGAAGGTCTTGAACTTGGCGTCTTCGATCACACCGGTGTCCGGGTTGACCTTGATCTGCAGCCGCATGACATCGCCGCACTCCGGCGCGCCGACGACGCCGGTCCCGACGTTCGGGTCGGCCTTATCCATCGTGCCGATGTTGCGGGGGTTCTCGTAGTGGTCGATCACTTTTTCGCTGTAGGCCATGGTTGGCTCCTTAATGCTCTAATGACCAAGCCTAAATGTCCAATGACTTGTATCGGACGTATGGGCTTCTTTCATTGGTCATTTAGGCTTGGTCATTGGTCATTGTTCGGGTCAAGGTTTAACAATCGTAGGCTTTTAGTGAGCGCCCCACTCGATCGTGCTCAGGTCGATCCCTTCCTGGACCATCTCCCAAAGCGGGCTCATGTCCAGCAGGTGCTGCACGTTCTTCACCACCTTCTCGATCGTGTAGTCGATCTCTTCTTCGGTCGTGAACCTGCCGAGCCCGAAGCGGATCGAGCTGTGCGCGATCTCGTCGCCCAGGCCCAGCGCCTTGAGCACGTAGCTGGGCTCGAGCGAGGCGCTGGTACACGCACTGCCTGACGACACAGCGATCTCTTTGATCGCCATCATCAGCGATTCGCCTTCGACGTAGGGGAAGCTGATGTTGGTGGTGCCGGGCAGGCGCTTGGTCGGGTGGCCGTTGACGACCGCCATAGGCAGTTTCGAGAGGATGCCCTCTTCTAGGCGGGTCCGCATGTTGAGCAGGCGCTGCTGCTCGGCGTCCATTTCCTTGCCCGCGATCTCGCAGGCCGCGCCCATCCCGACGATGCCGGTCACATTCAGGGTGCCCGAACGCATGCCGCGCTCATGGCCGCCACCGTCCATGATCGGGGTCAGGCGGACGCGCGGTCGTCGGCGGCGGACGTAGAGGAAGCCGACGCCCTTGGGGCCGTACATCTTGTGGGCCGATGCGCTGAGCAGGTCCACGCCGTCACGCTCGACATCGGTCGGCATCTTGCCCACCCACTGCGTCGCGTCCGTATGGAAGATCGGCTTGTCCTTCTCGCTGAACTTCTCTTTAAGCATCCGGCCGATCTCGGGGATCTCGTTGATCGTGCCCAGTTCGTTGTTGGCCCACATGACCGTCACGAGGATCGTGTCGGGGCGGACCGCCGCTTCGACCGCTTCCGCGGTGATGAGGCCGTCCGAGTTCGGCTCGAGCCAGGTCACATCGAAGCCCTGCTTCTGCAACCGCTTCACCGGGTCGAGCGTCGCCTTGTGCTCGTGCACCGCGGTGATGATGTGGTTGCCCTTCTTGCCGTACATGTCGGCAACGCCCTTGATCGCAAGGTTGTTGGACTCGGTCGAGCCGGAGGTCCAGACGACTTCCTTGGCGGTACAGCCGATGAGGTTGGCGACCTGCTCACGGGCGTAGTCGACGCCTTCCTCGCCCTCCCAGCCGTAGCGGTGGTTCCGGCTTGCGGCGTTGCCGAATTTCTCGGTGAAATACGGCATCATGGCGTCCAGCACGCGCGGGTCCATGGGCGTGGTGGCGTTGTGGTCAAGATAGATAGGCAGTGTTAGGCTCATACCGGATATTATCCTCGGTTTTCCCCTCTGACAGGCCGTCAGGCGGGATTAAATCGTAATTTTGCGTTTGGAATCATTCTAAGCAGCCAAATCGGTCAAGACAAGCCGTGCAGTCGATTTGCCGAAGATTAAAATCCCCCATCGCCCTTACAGCTTGCAGAGACACACCGCCATGCCCGACGACAACCGTTATAAGACCATCCTCCTCTTCGGTGCCCCCGGGGCCGGCAAGGGCACGCAGGGCAACATCCTCGGCCGGATCCCCGGCTTCTTCCATATGTCCTGCGGCGAGGTCTTCCGCAACATCGATATCGCTTCCGACCTGGGCAAGGTCTTCTACGAGCACTCCTCGCGCGGCGAGCTGGTCCCCGACGAGATCACCGTCAAGATGTGGGCCAAGAACATCGCCGCCCGCGTCACCCTGGGCATCTACAAGCCCAACGACGACCTGCTCATCCTCGACGGCATCCCGCGCACCGTCGAGCAGGCCCACCTCATGGACGAGCACATCCACGTCTACAAGGTCATCCACCTGACCTGCAAAGACGAGAACGCGATGTTCGAACGCCTCCGCCGCCGGGCGTTGAAGGAGAACCGCATCGATGATGCGGATGAGTCCGTGATCCGCAACCGGTGGGAGGTCTACAAGCGCGAGACCGAGCCGGTGCTCGAGCACTACCCCGATAAAGACATCATCAACATCGATTCGATCGGCAGCCCGGCGACGATCCTGCACGACATCATCGAGGTCGTGACGCCGATCCAGAACGCGCACTTCGAGGCGTTTGATGGGTAGTAAAATATCGCGTAACCACCCTGCTTAGCGCCCGCCCGAAAGGGCGGGGCGGTTTACGCGCGGGATGAATTACGCGTTTGATCGAAACAGGCCCCGCCCTTTCGGGCGGGCGCTAACATCGATGCGATGCGTCATGCCTTTTGTGCGGCGCGATACGCCGCACCGGCGCCAACAAGATCGCTCATCGCCATCCCGATCGATTTGAACAGCGTGATCTCGTCGTCTGACTCACGTAGCTTCACCGCCCCGCTGCACATCTCCGTCAGTTCGCCGACGACGTGGTCTTTGGCAATCGCGCCTTCTTCGATTGGCACCAGAACCTCGCCGGCTTCCTTGAAGCAGTTCACGTAGCTGTCGGCGTAGACCTTGGACGTCACGACCAGCGCCGTGTCGCACTCGCGCTTCGTGGCGTGGTGGTTGCCGATGAAGTCGGTGTGCGTGCCCGGCGTGACCCAGCCGCCAAGGACGAGCGGGTCGTGGCTGCCGGTGGCGCTGACGATGATATCGGCTAAGCCGCAAGCGGCTTGGAGGTCCGTGGCCGCCTCGAAGCGTACCTCATCGTTTTCACCGGCGAACTGCTTCAAGACCTTGTCCACATTTGCGGTGGTCCGCCCCCAGACTATCACGCGCTCGATCGGGCGGACGCTGAGCTGGGCCCTGATGATGTAGGGCGCGAGGTTGCCCGTGCCCAGCAGCAGCAGCGTCTTGGAATCTTCACGCGAAAGGAGCCGCGACGCCAGGCCGCTGACCCCCGCGGTACGCCAGAACGTCACACTTGTGCCGTCGACCAGCGCGAGCGGCTCGCCGTGCTGGCGGTCGAAGAGGATGATCTTGGAGTACAGCGACGCGTAGTCCGGCCGGGGGTTACCGGGGAAGTATGTAAACGACTTCACGCTGATGAATTCGTCGTTCCACGACGGGAGCACCGCGAACGCATCGTGGTTGCTCGGCTCTTCATCAAGCAAATACACATTCCGCGGCGGCATGCTGAGCGGGCCGGCGTAAGCCTGCTGCAAGCTATCGACCAGAGCGGGATAGGACAGCGCCGCGTGGACTTTTTCGGCGGAGATAATCTTCATAATTTTTTACCACGCTGGGACAGGGATCCTGCCTGTCATGCCTGCTGCATATCTAATCAAGGCTGCGCCTTGATGACAGGCTGGAAGCCTATCCCACCCAAGGCAATTGAGCCTAAGAGAGTTAGTGCCCGGTGTGCCCGAACCCGCCGGCCCCGCGGACCGTTTCGCTCAGCTCATCCACCTCCTGCCAGACACACTTGGGCACCTCCTTGATGATCATCTGGCAGATGCGCATGCCCGGCTCGACGGTGAAGGGCTCTTCGCCAAGATTAATCAGCGCGACCTTGACCTCGCCGCGGTAGTCGGCGTCGATCGTACCGATCGCGTTGGGCAGGGTCACGCCGAACTTACACGCGAGCCCCGACCGCGGGCGGAGCTGAGCCTCGTAGCCCTCGGGCACCGCGATCGCAAAGCCCGTCGGGATCATCGCGATCTTGCCCGGCTCGATCGTGGCATCTTCGCCCAGAAACGCGTGTACATCCATCCCCGCCGCGTGCTCGGACTGGTACGCGGGCAGCGGGGAATCGGTGTTGCCGTCGAGGCGTTTGATCTGGCAGGGGACAACGTTAGTGGTGTCGGTGGTCATAGGGTAAATGATACTAAGTGGACCACCAATTGACCTTCGACTCGCGCATATCTGTTATTTCAATCGACATCGCCTCATTCTTCCACTTTTGCCTGTATCGCATCACTGGCAAATCAGTTTCAGCGATCATTTTCCTGAAGACGCCCTTGACCTTCCCATAGTTAACAATCCGGCCAACCACTGGCCATCGCATACGCTTGCCATCGACCTTTGTGACCAGATTGACTTCCGTATATTCCATTCCTGCACGATTATTACCTTCATACCCGGTGATAATTTGAACGAATAGGATCTGCTTGCGATCAAAGACAAGATTCTGTTTCGGCAACACGATGGAGCCAGTCTGCTTTTCATAAATAAATAAGGGGCCAATTTTCTTGGCCTGTCTATTCAAAAACCAGATGAACGGCACAAAGATTCCAATAGTGGAGATCAATGCAATGAGGATGGCAGAGTAATTAGGAGTTGAATTGCCACTTCCAGATGTGTTAAGCAACTCGAACAGGAGCAAGCTCAAAACGACGCCAGACAAACAAGCAAGAGCTAGCCATTTGGAAATATGAAATGGGACGATCGCGAAGGTCTGAGGACTGTCTTGGTGCGCAATGGCTTGTTTTACATCCACTGCACCCCGACCCATTAAAAGGTCTTCGGGACCATGCTGGTTAATAACCGTGTACGGCGATGTAATGACCAACCCCTCACCCCTTTCTACCTAGGCGGCCCCAGGATCGGCCGTAACTTGCCATCATGCTGCTCGAGCAGTCGCTTGGCTTCATCGAGCCCAACGCCGCGCAGGGCCATCACCAGCGCGGGCTTGACCCGCCCCTCGGCTCGTGTCAGCACCTCCGCCGCGTCTTCGCGCGTGATCCTCGCCTGGCCGGACACGATGCGGATCGAGCGGTCGAGCAGCTTGGCGTTGGTCGCGTTGAGGTCGACCATGAGGTTGCCCCAGGCCTTGCCGAGCTGGAGCATCGCGGTGGTCGTGATCATGTTGAGCGCGAGCTTGGTCGCGGTGCCGGCCTTGAGACGCGTCGAACCGGTCAACACCTCCGGGCCGACGAGCAGCTCGATCGGCTGGTACACCGGCGCGGGCAGCTCGGGCCGGGGCGGGACGCTGACCGGTTCGTTGGGCTTCACAACGGGGGCGCGCGGCCTGGCCATGAGGGTCTTGATCGGCACGCAGGTCATGAGCGAGGTCTTCGCGCCCTGGCTGTGGGCGTAGTGGATCGCGCCCCAGACGTAGGGCGTGGTCCCGCCGGCGGCGATGCCGATGAGCGTGTCGTGCTCGTTGAGCTCGAGCTTCTCAAGCGCAGGGACCGCGCCGTCGCGCTGGTCTTCGGCGCCCTCGACCGCGTTGCGAAGCGCGGTATCGCCCCCCGCGATCAGGCCGACGACCTGGTCCGGGTCCGAGCAGAACGTCGGCGGGCACTCACTCGCGTCCAGTACACCCAGCCGGCCGGACGTCCCCGCGCCGCAGTAGACCAGCCGGCCGCCCCGCCTCATCCCGTTGACGACGGTCTCCACCACCTTCGCGATCTGCGGGATCGCCTTGCGGATCGCCAGCGGCACCTCCATGTCCTGCGTGTTCATCAGCCGGAGCGTCGCCTCCACCGACAGCGCATCGACCGCGGCGGCGGCGGCGAGGCGCTGCTCGGTCGCGAGGTGGCCGCGGTCGTTGGGGGCATTATCCGACATCACCGGAGTGTACCGTTTACCGCCCGCCCGCAAGGGCGGGGACACGTTGATCAGCAGTTCAGAACCCCGCCCTATCGGGCGGGCGCTAAGCAGGCGGTTTCACACCCCCGCCCACACCCCTGAAACACCCGGGTCGGTCGCCCCCGTGACCTGCGGCAAAGAGATCGGGATGCCGTCCTGCGACAAAGCCCCGAGTACGGCAAACGCCATGGCTTCCCTCGCTTCACAAGGGATGCCGAGGTCGTCAGAGAGTATCACGGTCTCTGCATCTGACTCTACAATCTCCTGAACAAGCGTCTTGTTTCGTGCCCCTCCCCCCGCCAATACGATCCGATTTTTCCGACGCCGCAAGTCATCTGTCCCGTCTGTCTCAATCGAGTGAGAAATCCGCCATAAAACGGTGCGCAGGATGTCTTCTGGCTTAAATCGATTCGCAAACCGAGCATTCAAATCATTAAGCCATTGATCGCTGAATTGCTCTCGGCCTTTCGAGCCATGCCGATCAACATCATGGATGGCATCTCCAATCAACTTGCTCGCCTGGGCGTTGTACGTGCCTTCCGAGGCATGCAAGCCATCCCGATCAAATGCTTCTTCATAAAAACGCTGACACAAACCGTCTAACAATAAATTGCAGGGGCCGTCATCAGATGCTCGGATATGTGCAGGCTTATCAAATAACCGCGTTGAGTTCATGATCCCACCCAGGTTGCATATGAAATCACCCTTGCCGCGATACATCACCCAATCCGCGATCGGGGTCAGGGGGGCACCTTGGCCACCGGCGATGAGGTCGGCTTGACGAAGGTCGTAGCAGACGGGGACGTTCAGGCGTTTGACGATCGGCCAGGGGTCGAAGAGTTGCCAGCTCTTTGGGCCCTGATCATCTCTCGGGGCGTGCCAGATGGTTTGGCCGTGGGCGGTGACGAAGTCGAGCTTGCGGGCGTTGTGCTTATCGTTGGTTGACTGTGTGCTTTGCGCTTCACCCTCACCCCGACCCTCTCCCTCGAGGGAGAGGGAGCTATAGGCAATCAGTTGTTCGATGCCGTCGGCGTGTAATTCGCCGAGTGCGCGGGCCGCACGCATGTAGACGATAGGTTCTTTTGCTTCGCCGGAGGCGAGTGACATCAGGGTTGTGCGCAGGCCGTCGGGCAGCGGCAGCGCGTGGTGGCCGAGCAGTTCGGCCTTCATCTCCAAACCCGTGCCGGTGATCTTCACCAGCGCGACGTCCAGGCCGTCGAGCGAGGTGCCGGTCATGCAGCCGGCGACGACGCGTGTGCGTTGCTCGGTCATGGGCGCAGTGTAGCCGCCGTGTAACGCGCGGGGGTCGGTTCGGCGTTCGCTTCAAAGATGCAGCCTTTCTGCAACTTGATCCCCGCGTGTTGCGCGGCGGCTAAGCAATTAAAAAACCCTGACGGTCGCTTCGAAAACGACCGCCAGGGCAGGAGGAATCTTAAGGATGGGATCAGGCGCTGATGGCGGGGACGAGGGCCCGGGTGGACGAGCCGACGCCGAGCATGAGCTGTTGTAGGCGTTGGGGGCTGAGGTCGGCGATCGAGTCGACGATGGTCTCGGGCCGGTAGGAGTAGCTGGGCAGGTCTTCACGTCGGGTCCCGCCGGAGAGGACGAGGATGGTGTGGTAGCCGAGTTGGACCCCGCCGAGCACGTCGGTGGACATAGTATCGCCGATCATAAAGGTGTTGTCGGCGTCGAGGCCGAGCTCTTTGCGGGCGGCCCGCATCATGATGGCACTGGGCTTGCCGACGGAGAACGCCCGCTTGCCGGTCGCCTCTTCGATGAGCTTGACGACCGCGCCGCAGCCGGGCCGGGTACCGCTGCTGGTCGGGCAGCTGGGGTCCATGTTGGTGGCGACGAGTTTCGCCCCGCCGAGCACGAGGTTGGTCGCGTGCTCGAGCATCTCGAAGGTGTAGGTGCGTCCCTCGCCGACGACGACGTAGTCCGGGTCTTTATCGACGATCGCAAAGCCGTTGTGGTGCAGCGCGGTCGTCAGGCCGGACTCGCCGAGGACGTAAGCCGTGCCACCCGGCTTCTGTGAAGCGAGGAACCGCGCGGTAGCCATGGCACACGTAAAGATGTGCTCGGGGCCGGCCTGGATACCCATCGTCATCAGCTTCGCGGCGATGTCCCGACGGGTCCGCTGCGAGTTGTTTGTTAGAAATAGGAATGGCACGGCGTGCTCGTGCAGGGATTGGATAAACGTATCGGCCCCCGGGATAAGCTGGCTGCTCTTGTAGATCACCCCGTCCATATCTATGAGGAGTCCGTACTTCATGGAGTCCGTCCGTGGCTATTTAATGAAGGCGGGTCGCTTGGGTAAGTAAGGCGGGTAGCGTTTTGGCCTGAACATCTCGGCCATTCACAAAGCAGTAGACAAAGCACGTGCCAGAACGGCGGAAGTCAACGATCTGTTTGAAAACAACCACGCCGGTTTGGCAATGTCTTCGATTAGAGCTCAATAACCCAAGACCGGTTCATAAAAACAGCGTTCTCCTGAATCAGCCATCGATTCAACCATGCGTACGAAGTGATCAGGCCAGAACCGTTGCACGCCGAGCAGGCAGTCAGCCGATCGATTACAAAATGCAGATGGGTGAAACAACAAAACAGGCAACGCACATCGATTTCGATACCACGCCCTTCCGGGTCACGCCCGGCGAGCCCTTCCACCTCCGCGACCGAGCGACGCGCGAAGACGGCGGGCTCGATAAGCACGCCGGCAAAGACGGGTTCCAGGCGCTGAGCCACCGGCTGGTCGAGCTGCAGGAAAACCTTTACGCTGAGCAAAAACGATCCCTGCTCGTGGTGATGCAGGCGATGGACGCGGGCGGCAAGGACTCGACGCTCAAGGCGGTGTTCGGCCCGGTCGACCCCGCGGGATGCAAGGTCAAGAGTTTCAAGAAGCCCAACGACGAAGAACTCGCCCACGACTACCTCTGGCGAGTGCACCACTATGTCCCCAAGCGTGGGTACATCGGCGTGTTCAACCGCAGCCACTATGAAGACGCGGTCACCGTCGCCGTCAAAAACCTCGTGCCAGAGCCGGTCTGGTCCAAGCGGGTCGGCCACATCAACGACTTCGAGCGGATGCTGACCGATGAAGGGACCGTCATCGTGAAGTTCTTCCTGCACATCAGCAAGGAATACCAGAAGCAGCGCCTGCAGCGCCGGCTGGATCGGCCGGACAAGCACTGGAAATTCAACGTCGCCGACCTCGAAGAACGCGCCCGCTGGGGCATGTATCAGGACCGGTACAGCGGGGTCATGGAGCAGACCAGCCAGGAGCACGCGCCGTGGTACGCCGTGCCCGCGGAGCGGCGGTGGTTCCGCAACCTGCTGGTCACCAAGGTGCTGGTTGATCGGCTCGAAGCGATGAACCCGCAGCCGCCGGTTGCCGAATTTGACCCGAAGGCGATCGTGATCGAGTAGGGCCTCTTCGATTGCCCCGCAGCGCCTTGTACGCATCTGATTTCAATCTCGTGCGTTTGATTCGACGCGGTAAGAAGCCGCCGCGTCTTACGCGGGCGTCGTTCAGCCGGGGGGGTGGCCCGTCGGCTGCCGAGCCCTGGCCTTGTCAGAGCACGAAGCGCCAGCGGGTGGCACCGAGTCGTAGAAGATTTGCTGCCACTCGCCGACACTTCGTGCTCTGTTTCACTCAAGCCGGTAGCTGGTAGGCCGGGCTTCAGCCCGGCTCCGCGGAGGGGCGCTGCGGGTCCAAGCCCGCCGGGTGTCTTGTTTGGGGAGGCGTCCAAGGCGACCAAGGGCGCCAAGGGCTTGGCGTCCTTGGCCGGTCGGGCGTTCTTTGGCGGCCTTCCGGCCACCCGGATGGGGTACAAAAACCCCTGAATCACCGGGCTGGTGCGCACGACACACGTCTTTTGCGTACGGTTTCAAGTGTGCCACACTTGGCTTGGCGTCCTTGGGCGATGCGGCCGCGCCCTCAGACGGAAGAGAAAGCTCGGCGTATGGCGGGGGCTAGGACGCGACGGAGGGTCGGGACGCCCTAGTCGCTGGTCGGCTTGGCCAACGAGCTGATCGACGCGACGCCGAGTGAGTCGGACCAGCCGTTCGCCGGCGCCTCGCCAAGCTCAAGCGGGTCCGGGGTCGGCAGGGTCACGGGTTTCTCTGCGGCGGGCTCTTCCGTGACCAGCTCTTCTTTGGCGGGCAGTTCCTCGGCGTCCTGCCCGGGTGCGGGCCCTTCGTTTGCCTCGACGGGATCATCGGCCGGTTCGGCCTCGGCGGGGGGTCCAGCGGCTTCGCCTTGGGCCTCGTTCGTTTCGGGGGCCGGGCTTGCGACGGCGGTCGGGTCCGGCTGATCGCGCCCGGTGATGGGCGCGGGGCCGTGCTGGATCAGGGTCACCGCGACCCAGCTGGCGACACCCAAGGCCAGGACCGCCAGCGCCCAGCTCACGCCGTTCATCGCGACCATCTGCTTCTGCTGCCGGCGGGTCTGCTCGGCGACCTGGGCGATCGCGGCCCGGCCGTCTTTCTGGTCCTGCGTCACGCCGGTGATCGCCTGCGACATCTGGTCGATCCCGCTGACCATCGCCTGCTGCGACGCCTCGCCGCGGGCCAGCGTGTTGTTCAGCCGGTCGTGCATGCCGGCCAGGGCCTGCTCCTGCTGCTTGGTCGCCTGAGCAAGCCCGCTGAGCGCCTCGGTGAGCTCGGCGGTTGATTGGTTCTGAGCCTCGAGGCTCTTGGCCAGGCCGATCAGGGTCTCGTTCTGCTGCCGGGCCGTCTCGGGGATCGTCTTGAGCACCTCGGGGAGGGTCTCGATGACCTGCATCACCCGGTCCGATCGGCGGGACTGGTCTTCCATGTGCCCGCGGACCGCGTGCATCGTCTCGACGAGCTGGTTGTAGCCCTGGCGCAGCTCGTTGACGACGGCCTCTCGGCTGTTCTCTTCCCGCCGCGCGACTTCGCTCTTGTTCTTCCGGAATACCCCGCCGATCCGCTCACGAATGTTGATCGCCATGTGCAGCCTCCGTGCTTGCAGTGAATGAAAACGCCATCCTTGGCCTTGATTGCTATCGCCCCACTATAGCCGCTCGCGTGAAAATGCAAAGCGCGGCGCACGGACTGCTCATTCGTGCTCATGGTTTTCATAGTGCTTTCTGAGCAGGTCTTCCTGCAGCGGGTCGGTCAGGTCGTGGACGACGCAGTGGACGTGGTTCTTGCCCTGGCAGGAGTATTCGACCAACAGGCCGGATGATTGGATCCTGTAATAAAAGGGCTTGTCCGCATCGATCGGGCCCGCCCATGCGAACATCAGCTGATGATCGTCGGGGGCAGACTTTGAACTCATTTTCCTTATGCCCACCGTCATATGGTTGTGTTCAAGATTCTTGTATAGGTGCAGACCGACCAGACGATTCACCATGTCGACTTGCTGCTGTGTCCCAAAGAAATGAAGATCGATTCCCGCTCGTGGCTCATCGGCATCCAGTGACAGTTCCCGGCCAGGGCCTGTGATCACATCACGGGGCTTACCCTCAAGCAGCATCTTCTTACGCTGCGCGTCATCCATCGACCTAGCCAACTCGACCGCGAGGTTGTGCGTGTCGGCCAGCACACGCTTACCCGCCAACGGACCGTCTGGCACGACCGCGGGGTTCGCCCCGAAGAACAGCGGCGTCACACCGACATCCTCCGCGGTGTAGGTCAGGTTGATCGACAGGTGGTGGCCCTCCAGCCGCCAGCCCCACGCGGCTGCCTCGTCCGCGGGGTCTCCGAAGATAACGAGGCCGTATTTCCCGGGGTCGCGGAACGGGGCCTGGTTGCTCATCTCGTAGAGGATCGTCTCGAGCCAGATGATGTCGGTGGCCTTGAGGTAGCCCGAGTCCGACAACGCGGTCTGCATCAGGTTATGGACGAGCTTTTTCTGATCGGCGGTCATGTCGCCGAGCATCAGGCCCTTGCGTTCGCGCGGGATGAAGTGCCAGTCCTTGCGCAGCGGGGCCTTGATGTCGTACTGCGCGAGCTTTTTCTGTCCGTCGGTCAGCGCTGCGAGCAGCGCATTCGCGGCGGAGCGCGTGGTTTTGCTCAGCACCCGGCTGGGCGATTGCGCCGCGTCCTCCTGTGCCGAGATAAGCACGACCTGCTCTTGCGATTGGCAGGCGGTCAACAACAAAGCGAACAGAAGAAGTACGGACACGAATAGGTGTTTCATGCCACCAAGATACCGTGAAAATCCAAGTAAAAAAGCCCACGCCGTGACGGCATGGGCTTCGAAGTGTCTTAGGTATCGTCGTTACCTTACGCGTCCGCGGCCATCTTCTCGGCCTTCGCGCGGGCGTCGTCCAGCGTGCCGACGTACATGAACGCCGACTCGGGCAGGTCGTCGCCTTCACCCGAACAGAGCCGCTCGAACGAATCGATCGTCTCTTCCAGCGTGGAGTCGACACCGGGGAAGCCGGTGAAGACCTCTGCGACGTGGAACGGCTGGCTCAGGAAGCGTTCGATCTTCCGTGCCCGGCTGACGATCAGCTTGTCTTCCTCGGCCAGTTCGTCGACGCCGAGGATCGCGATGATGTCCTGGAGCGACTTGTACCGCTGGAGGATGGACTGCACCTGTCGGGCGCAGGCGTAGTGCCGTTCGCCCAGGACGCCGGGGTCGAGGATCGTCGAGGTCGAGGCCAGCGGGTCGATCGCGGGGAAGATACCCTTCTCAGCAATCCCACGGGCGAGGACGACGAACGCGTCGAGGTGGCTGAACGCCGTCGCGGGCGCGGGGTCGGTCAGGTCGTCCGCCGGGACGTAGATCGCCTGGACAGACGTGATCGCGCCCTTCTCGGTCGAGGTGATGCGCTCCTGCAACTCGCCCATCTCGGTGGACAGCGTCGGCTGGTAACCGACCGCCGAGGGCATCCGACCGAGCAGCGCTGACACTTCCGAACCCGCCTGCGTGAAGCGGAAGACGTTGTCGACGAAGATCAGCGTTTCCTTGCCCGACTCGTCACGGAAGTTCTCCGCCATGGTCAGGCCCGACAGCGCGACACGCAGACGCGCGCCGGGCGGCTCGTTCATCTGGCCGAACACCATCGCGACCTTGTCGAGAACGCGGGCGGAGTTGCCGTTCTCGTCGGTGTACTCCGACTCGGCCATCTCGCCCCAGAGGTCGTTGCCTTCGCGGGTACGCTCACCGACGCCACAAAAGACCGAGTAGCCACCGAAGTTCTTCGCGACACGGGCGATCATTTCCTGGATGATGACGGTCTTGCCGACGCCCGCCCCGCCGAACAGCCCGATCTTGCCGCCACGGACGAACGGGCAGAGCAGGTCGACGACCTTGATGCCGGTCTCAAGGATCTCGGTCTTGGGTGAGAGCTGCGCGAAGGCCGGGGGCTTGCGGTGGATCGGCATCTTCCGGTCGGTCGCGACATCGCCCGCCTCATCGATGGGCTGACCGAGCAGGTTGAAGACCCGGCCGAGCACCTGCTCACCGACCGGCACGGATACGGGCGCGCCCGTGTCGGTGACCTCGGTCCCGCGGGTCAGCCCGTCGGTCGAGCCGAGCGCGACAGCCCGGACCTGGCCACCACCGAGGTGCTGCTGGACCTCGCCGACGAGGCTGACGGTGTCGTCGCCGACCTTATAGCTGATGTCGAGCGCGTTGTAGATTTCGGGGAGGCTGTCTTCAGGGAACTGCGCGTCGAAGGTCGAGCCGATGACTTGGGAGATGGTGCCGTTGGCCATTTGTCTTTCTTTTCGGGGTTGAGAGCCGGTATTCGGGGATGAGTGGTTAGCGTTGCCATCCACAGCGATTCGAGCCACGGAGTTTAGTTGTCAAAAAATCTGCTGCAACCCGAATATATCGATTAAAAATATATATTTTTTAGATATATTGATGAGCGATATGCCAGACTCAACCGAAAAATCTCAGCGCGACCTGTTCCGGGGGTCGCTGGACCTGATGGTTCTCTCCGTCCTCGCGGATGGGAAGCAGTACGGCTACGCGATCCAGAAGCAGCTGCACCTGCACTCGGGGCAGAAGGTCCAGGCCGGCTCGCTGTACCCGCTCCTGCACCGGCTCGAGGCCGACGGGCTGATCCGCGCGACCTGGGACAAGTCCAGCGCCCGCGAGCGTAAGTGGTACGAGCTGACCCCGGCGGGCGAGAAGAAGCTGCGCAAATCCGCCGCCGACTGGCAGGCCTATATCGCCCGGCTGCAGGGCCTCGTGCTCCCCGCCGTCCGCAGGGTCGCGTCGCAAAGCTAAGCGTCACAAGGAAAACAGCATGCCGGAAGACGAATTCGAGATCTACCTGACCCTCCTGGCCAAGACGCTGCGCCTCAGCGACGCGCAGCGCGACGCGATCGCCGCGGAACTGCGTGACCACATGGAAGCGCGGCTGCGCGAGCTCACGCTGCAAGGCGTCGAACGCGAAGACGCCATCGAGACCGCCCTCGCCGAGTTCGGCGACGCCAGCGCACTCGCAAACGACCTACGCGGGGCCGCGTCCAAGACGACCACCAGACGCATCGTGAAGACCAGCATCGGGACGCTCGCGGCCTGCTGCGCGATCGCGCTGCTCTTTACTTACACGCTGCCTTCGCAGCGGGCCGGCATCCCGCAGAACGCGAGCACCCTCGCCCAGACGCCGGCGAGTGACACGGATACCGCGCCACGGATGGGTCCGGACGAATACATCGTGGTCGATCTCCGCCGCCTCGCCGCGCCGGCCACATCGCCTCGGTACGACCTCGAGAAGCTGGCGCGGCTGCAGATCGAGCACAAGGCATCGGCCCTGCGTCTGGACAGCGTCAATCGCGAGCTGGCGATCAAAGAAGCGCTGCGTCGAGAAGGCCGGGTTTCGCCTTTAGAGGTCGGCGAATTCGAGAACGAGTCCGTTCTGCTGCAGTTCACGATCCAAGAACTCGAAGCACTCATCGCGTACGGCAGCGAGCAGGTCGATTCGAGCGACGCCGCCGACGTACTCCGCGCGATCGAGCGTGTCGCGCTCGGCCGGTTCGATCCGCGCCGGTACGAGCTGGCGCAGCTTCGTGGAGACCTCATTATCCGCGGCGATGAAGAAGTGTTCGAAGCGGTCAGCGCGTTCGTCAAGGCGTACGCGGCGCACCTGGAAGCGCCGGACAAGGCAGAGAACGAATAAACACGCGTCCAAAAAAACGGCGGCCGACTCATTTCGCCTCGCAGCTGCCACTGATTGGCAAGCGTAGATCGCCCGGCTGCAAGGCCTCGTGCTACCCGCCGTCCGCCGGGCCGCGTCACAAAGCTGAACGCGGTGAGAGAAACAAAATGCCCGAAGACGAATTCGAAATCTACCTGACCCTGCTCGCCAAGACGCTGCGTCTCAGCGACGCGCAGCGGGACGCGATCGCCGCAGAGCTGCGTGACCACATGGAGGCTCGTCTGCGCGAGCTGACGCTGCAGGGCTTCGATCGCGAAGACGCCATCGAAACCGCGCTGGCCGAGTTCGGCGACGCCAGCGGCTTAGCTCGAGACCTGACACAAGCCAACCCTCAGCGCAAACATATCCGGAGACAACTCATGCAGACTTCCGCGGGAACGTTGATCGCCTGTGCCGCCGTCACCTTTGTCGTGATGCTATTAACGCCGACCAACAAAGACGGCCAACCGAACCAGCGCGACGCGATTGCGCAAGACGCCCCTGCCGAAGACAAGCCGGCCGATCCACCCAAAGTTGACTGGACCCGTATCCAGCCCGGCGACCTGGTGAGCGTCAGCGTACACGAGCTGCACACGCCCGGCACCACGCTCCCCGTACAGCTGCAGGTCGGTATCGACGGCCACATCCGCTACGGCCGGTTCTTTGATGTCCAAGTGGTTGACCGCAGCCTGCGTGAGATCGAACGTGAGATCCGCGATCAGCTCGAGAATAACCGGTTCCTACGGCGTGCGGCCGTCACCGTCCTGCTCAGCGCCAAGCCCAGCAAGCCCTTTGCTGCTGAACAGGTCGTGCCCGGCGAGTTCATGCGCATCTACGTATGGGAGTTCCTGGTCCCCGGCAAGGACAGTATTTTCGGCGTACAAATCGATCAAGACGGCACCATCAGCCTCGGCCGAGCAGAATTCGGGCCGGTCCAGGTCGAGGGGGAATCGTTGCGAGAGATCGAGAGGCGCATCGCTCAAGCGATCAAAGATTCCAACACGCTCAAAGACCCGCTGGTCCGCGTGATCCACTACGTCGACGGCCGGGCCGAGCCGCCGCGCCTGCAAACCGGACCGGGGGCAGGTCGGCAGTTCTGGCAGAACCCTCCGATGGGCAGCCCGCTGTCTACGACACGCCACACGGACGAGGCGGATGTGTCGGCCGAAAAACGCGTCGAAGAGCTAGAAAAAGAAAACGCCCGCATGCGGGGCCAGCTCAGCACCGCCACGATGGAGGCCATGCAGGCCATCGCCGCCAAGATGTTTGTCTACGCCGGCCAGCACGACAACCAGCTCCCGACCAAGCCGTCCGACCTCCGCGAGACGATGGGCTGGTCGGACTTCATCGCCCCCTTCGACTACAGCTACGAGCAATACGACCGGGTGCGCAACCTGGGCGAAGACAAGGCGTGGGAATGGATCGACAAGAATAGTTCTTACCTCGTCCGCCCCGGCAAGCTGTACGACCAGCACTCGGTCATCCTGGAAACCCGCAACGAGTTGCAAGCGGGCTGGAAGCACCGCGCGTTCGGAGACGGGCATATCGAGTGGGGTGAGCTTGAGCCGCCAGCACCAGTCGATCCGGGGGCTGATGAATAATCGGGGCGGTTCGTATTGAATACATAAAGACGTCGATCGGTTTGAACCCCAATGCCCGCCGCGCGTCTGTACGGGCAAGACCGTTGCCCGAACGCGGAGCCTACCATGCGACTATTCCTGTCCTTACTGCTTGCCGCCTGTGTCCTCTGGATCACCGCCTGTGGCGAGGGCGACTAGTCCTACGTACCCGCTGCGATGAGCGATGTCGCCGAAGAAGCATATGTTTACGCCCCCGAAGCAAACAGCGCGGCTTATGACACGGCTATGGTCAGCCACTCTACTAGCCCGATCGCCGAGCTACCCACCGCGGCGCAGCAACGCAAGATCATCTTTAACGCGAATATCCAGCTCGTCGTTGACGAGTTTGAAGGCGTCGCAAAGGCCGTGAGCGCTCTCGCCAAGAAGCACGGCGGGTTCATCGCCAGCTCCAACATCCGCGGCAGCGAGGGCGAGCCACGCAGTGGCCACTGGGCCCTGCGCATCCCGTCGCAGAACTTCGACAGCTTCCTCGACGGCAGCAAGGGCCTGGGTCAGGTCCGCAGCCTGAGCCAGGACAGCAAGGAAGTCACCGCCGAGTACGTCGACCTCGAAGCACGCGTCCGCAATCTCAAGGCCGAGGAAGAAAGACTGCATAAGCACCTTAACGAGAGTACGCGTTCACTCAAAGACATCCTCGAGGTCGAACGCGAGATCGCCCGCGTCCGTGGTGAGATCGAGCGCATGCAGGGCCGGCTCAACGTCCTCAAAGACCTGACCTCGCTGTCGACCGTGACGGTCCGCATCGAAGAGATCAAGGACTACATCCCCGAAGCCACCGAAGAGCCCGGGTTCGCGACGCAGGTCACCCGGACCTGGTCCGACTCGCTCGGCGGTGTCGGCGCGTTCTTCACCAGCGCTTCACTCTTTATCGTCGGCTTCATCCCCTGGCTGACGGTCGTCCTGCCGCTGGGCTTCGTGGCATGGCTGGTATTCAAACGTGTTCGACGAAGCGTAAAGCTGCCGATCGCGTTGACTTCAACCAGCAAGTCGGAAGAACCTAAGACAACAGGCTGATGATTTTGATCGTCAAATAGAGCAACACCCAGAAAACAAGCAGCGCCAAGCTGATGACCGCGCGGGTGAGATCCCAGAGGATCTTCTTGAAGTAGGCGATCAGCATGTCGTCGGCCCGCTCGCCAAGCGATGCGGCAAGCCGGACCAGATCAACCTCACCATCCACTATGCAGCCCTTGGCGATCCGTTTGATCACAAAGCACGCGGTGTAAAATACCATCGCATTAGCGGACCGGAGGAAGAAGCCGCGGACCCCATGGAACTCCTCTTTGGCTTCCTTGCATGCCGTCTTTGAAAAGAGCTTAAGTCGGTCTGACAGGTCATCTAGCGGCAGACGCATCCGATCGGAAGGCTCGACATAGGCAATAAAGGCAGCACCGATCTGCTGGCCTAGGCCGAGTTCTTTGACGGCATCGCGCAGGCCAAGGTAGATAACTCGGTTAAAGGCCACGATCGTCGCGGTCGGGATCATGCAAAGCACGGCGAGGATGAGCAGCCCGGTTCGGGTGTATGTCTGCGAGGCGAGCGTGACGCCGAGGATAATGAGGAGCGATGGCAGCAGCGAAGCGAAGTACACCGCAGCGAACGTCAGGATGAGCCGACCCACCGACCTGCCGGTCAGTTCCCATAGCGTTCTCCCGATCACATGGGCGACATCAAAAACCGAGGACCGCGATCTGGTTTCTGTGGTTCCCGATTGGAACGAGGCCGTTTCATCAGAAGGGTCTTGCATCTTGGTTCCCAGTCATGCACACACCAATCGATGAACGCCATCGAGTCCATCGCAAGTTAGGCTACCCAATCAATCCGAGTCGATCGGACCGAGTTCAATCAACCGATCGATCTCTGGCTGGATCACGTCGGCCAAGACCATATAGCCCTCGGATGTCAGGTGCGTGCCATCGAGGAATAGGCCCGGCTTTAGTTTGCCATCGTCGTCGAGGAATTGCTCCTGCAGGTCGAGGAACACAACTTCGTCTTCCGGGTAGTTGTACCCCGCGAGGATGCGGTTGGTCTCTAAGACCTTTGGCAGCTTGGCCGGCTGCTTCACCGGCAGGATGCCGAGCACGATGACTCGCGTAGTGGGCAGCTTATCGCGAAAAGCCTGCGCGATGGCGCGGACGCCCTGCGCGACATCATCGGGTGGTGTGTCGATCCCAAGGTTCCACTTGACCTTGCCCCCGTCGCTCTGCATCACGACGTAGTTATTCGTGCCACAGAGCAGCACCGCGACGGCCGGGGCTTCGCCTTTGGGAAAATCAAGGTTGCCGTGGTGGACGCGGTAGAGCATGACCGGCGTGATATCGCCGGAGTTACCCATGTTGATTGGGGTGTATTTGGCGAAGCGCTTTTCCCAGATCGGCTTGCCCTCGGCCTTGAGGAGCGACCAGCGCTTGGTGATCGAGTCGCCGAAGAACACGACCTGCACATCCTTGGCTTCGTTGACTTCTTTGTTCAGGCGCTGGAACTGGCCCTTCCAGTAGCCGTCGCGGATCTTGTCGGGCATCGTCGTGCTGGGCGACAGCGGGATCGGGTCCCCAAAGTCCGGGCCGGTGGATGCCGACTGGCAGCCGGCCAAAACGCCCGCAACAAGTAAGATCAACATGCAGTTGTGTTTGTGCACCCTGATCACCGACCCGGTTTCCAATACGGTGCGCGGTCAAACGCGTCGCCTTCACCCACGACGCGCGGGTCTTCGTACTTCTCGAGTTCGTCCATCAACTGCTTGGCCAGCTTGTGCTTCACCTGCTGATGCTCGACGCTGTCGGCCAGGTTCACCATCTGGTGCGGGTCGGCCTTGAGCTCATACAACTCCTCGGCCGGGCGCTTGCCCCAGGCCCACTCCGAGTACTTGGCATATTTTGGGTCGTCTTGGATCTTGGCGTACCACTCCTTGGTCGGCCCGCCGTCCAGGTCGCCGTGGGTCCGCAGGCCCTGCGTCACCGGCGGCAGCAGCTGCGGCCAGCGGTCGGGCTTGAAGTTCTTGATGTAGAGGTAGTCCGTCGTGCGGATCGCGCGCGAGGGGTACGGCAGCATGCCTTCACGGGTCTCGGGCCGGCCGACGTGGCGCTCGCGCCCGGTGATGACGTAAGCGTTGCCCAACTCGGTGACGCCTTGGGCGTTGCCGTCTTTTAGGATCGGCAGCAGCGAGTTTCCGTTCATCTGTTCGTGGACGTCCAGGCCCGCGGCCTGGAGGAAGGTTGGCGCAAGGTCGACCGTCGAGGTCGGGTTCTTGACAACTCGGCCGGGGTTCTTGATGCCCTTGGGCCAGTGGATCGCCAGCGGGACCTGCGTGCCGAAGTTGACGAGGTTGGTCTTGCCGCGTGGGAAACCCGGTGCGCCGTGGTCGCCTGAGACGACGATGATGGTGTTGTCGTAGAGGCCGCGCTGCTTGAGCTCATCGATGAGCACGCCGAGTTGTAAGTCGAAGGCTTGCACTTCGCCGAGGTAGTCGGCCAGGTCCTGCCGAATGACTTCGTTGTCGGGCATAAAAGGGGGGACCTTGCCCTTCAGGCCGTCCGGGCTCAGGCCCCATATCGTCTGGGCGGATTCCCAGACCCAGACGCGGTGGACGTTGGTCGGGCTGAAGTACCAGCAGAAGGGCTGGCCATCCTTGCGGGCGTCCAGGAACAGCCGCATGTTGCCGCGTACTTCATTGAGCAGTTGCTGCTTTCGGATCTCACGGTCTTCAGCGGTCTCGCCTTTCATCACGTACTGCGAGAAGGCGTTGACCTTTCGCCCGGCCTTGTTGTATTGGTGCTTGTTGCTGACGAACAGGTGCATCGAGACGTGGGTCTTGTAGGTGACGCCGGTGTGATAGCCGGCCTTGTGTAGCAGCGTGTGGTAGCTCTCGAGCTGCTTGACCGGGTCGTCCTCGGGCTTGCCCGACCACGGGCTGTGCAGCTGGCTGCCGCTGCCGTTTCGGAAGAAGTGCCGGCCGGTGAGGACCGCGGTGCGTGATGGCGTGCAGGACGGGGCGCTGACGTGGGCGTCCCAGAACAGCACGCCGTTCTTCGCCAGCGTGTCGAAGTTGGGCGTCGCGACCGCGTCGCTGATCGTCGGGCGGTCTGCCTCACGGTAGGTGCTGGCCTCGCGGCCCCAGTCGTCGGCGAAGGCAAAGATGATGTTGGGCCGCTGGGCTTCTTCCGCAGCCGTGCGAGGCGTCAGCCCCACAGAGGTCAGAAGCACGCAGGCGGCCAGGGCCAATCGAGAAAGTCGAGTCATCACGGGAAGCTCCTTCGCAGATGAGACTAGTAAGAGGGCGAATCTTACGGTCGTGGGTCAGTCTGAAAGGTGGGGTGGGCATCTTGCCCGCCGTCACGGCGTAGCCGTGAATCCATTGCGTTTCTCAGGCCTACGGCCTGACGGCGGGCTGGAAGCCCACCCCACCAGGTTATTTGATTTAAACCGACCCACTACCAATCTTACCAGCACGGCGGTTGAACCTGTTTCGTCCCGTCCCGGCTTGTTATACTCGCATCAAGGAAAGACCAATCTCTGACGCATGGAGGCGTCCTGTGGACCAGCCCACCGAGACAACCGAGCAAGCCGAGACAACCGCCGATCCACAAGCCGGGCCTTACGGGTCGGTGCCTATGCCCGAGAAGCCAGTCGAGGTGCCGCCGTCCGAAACGATGGATGAGGACGCGTTCCCCGAGCCTGCCTGGGTCGAACAGCAACGAAACGAATCGTCGGAGGCTGCTTCAGCAGCCGGGCCGGCAGATCCTTCTGTCGAAGACCCCGCCGAGCCCGAAACGCCAACTCTTCCCACGCTCGACCCGCTGCCCGCACCAGGCGAGACCCGACGGATCGCACTGATCAACCAGAAAGGCGGCGTCGGCAAAACGACGACGACCGTCAACCTCGGCGCCGCGCTTGCCGCCTCCGGGCTGCGCGTCCTGATGATCGACCTGGACCCCCAGGCCCACCTGACCCTGTCGCTGGGCATCGACCCTGAGGCGCTGGGCCTCTCGATCTACGACCTCTTGACGGATGGCGGGGTCAGCGCCGCGGAGGTCGTGCAGATCGTAGACGGCTGTGACCGGCTCGGCGTGCTCCCGGCCGATACCAACCTCGCGGGTATCGAAAACGAACTGGGCGAGCAGATCAAGACCGGCCTGGCGCAGACCCTGCTCCGCAACAAGTGCGCCGAGCTGATCAACCAGTTCGACTACGTGCTCATCGACTGCCCGCCTTCGCTGGGCCTGCTCACGATCAACGGCCTGACCTGCGCCGCGGAAATCGTCGTCCCGATGCAGGCCCACTTCCTCGCGCTGCAGGGGATGGGCAAGCTCTTCGAAACCATCAACATGATCCGCCAGGGCATCAACCCATCACTCACCGTGTCCGGCGTCGTGCTGTGCATGCACGAGGCCAACACGATCCTCGCCAGCGACGTCGTCGCAGACGTTGAGGGCTTCTTCGAAGAAGCGCGTGGCACCACCCTGCCCTGGGCCAAAGCGGTCGTCTACCAGCCGCCGATCCGCCGGAACATCAAACTCGCCGAGGCCCCCAGCTTTGGGCAGAGCGTGCTGACCTACGCGAGCGATTCGAACGGCGCGAAGGACTATGCGAAGCTGGCGAAGTCGGTAGCGACAGCTGCGGTTTAAACATCGCCCCTTGTTCGATCTGGACAGGATTATAGGATTTTCAAGATTAACAGGATCAAGCCAGAGCCTGGAATAGCAAATGGTTCCTCTTATTAATCCTGAAAATCCTGTAATCTTGTCAAAAACGAGCTACCAGGAACCTTCCAGCATCTTCTCGATCGCGTGCGCGACGCCGTGCTCGTCGTTCTTGAGTGTGTGGTAGTGGGCCGTGCCTTTGATGACCGGGATCGCGTTACCCATGGCGACGGCACAAGCCGCTTTTTCAAACATGGGAACATCATTGATCTGGTCGCCAATCACCGCGATCTCGTCTTCAGCGATACCGTGCTGCTTGGCGACGTACTGGATGCCGGTCCACTTGCTCACACCGCTGGCGAAGCACTCCAGGATGAACATCGGCTCATTGAAGCCCGGCTCTTGCACCGCCTCAAACGCATGGAAATTCGTCCGGCCAGGCAGCCGCAACTCGACTAGCTCGCCGATCTCATCGGCCCGCGATCGCACCGCCATCGCACCGGCACGCACGACATGCTCCAGCACCGACTCTTCAATCTCCGGCTGCTCCACCCAGCGCAGGCCGTTGTGCTCGAACCACCACTTCGTATTGGTCGTCAACGCGCCCTGGCCCGTCACGACATACTCGTAACCCGTCGCGTCGGGGTCGGTGTAGACCAGCACCGCCTCGTCGCCTTCGCAGAGCAGTTCTATGACTGCCGCCGCGGTCTCGGGTTGAAAAGCCGCGCTGTGGTGCGTCGAACCATCGCGCAGGCCGCAGACCATCGCGCCGGTATTGAACACACCGACTTCCGACTCTGGAACCGATGTGAGCACATGTTTTGCTTCGCCCCAGCCGCGCCCGGTGCAGGGGGTGATCATGGCGCCCGCCTCGTGCGCATCGTGCAGCGCGGCGCGGTTCTCTTCACTGACCTTGCCATCAGGGCAGAGCAGCGTGCCATCCAGGTCGATCGCGATCAGGCGGTAGCGCATGGCAAAAGTGTACGCCGACCGATCGCCTGCGATTGGGTGAAGCCGCGTTTTTATGCCGGTCGTAGGCCATTGGTGATCGTTATGTGATGTGATAAGATCGATGATTAATCACAACAGGCCCGGTCAGGCCGGCCCGCTTCACCCACAACCTCTTTGGTGATACGAATGATGCCACAGTATTGGATTACGACCGCACTTCTTGCCCTGGCGTTTTCCCTGCCGGCTGCCGCAGAATCAGAGAACGAAGACAAGCCCGCGGATCGACGCTATACCGTCCAGCAGGACAGCTGGCTTTTTGGCGATGAGGCGGAGGAAGCGCTGCTTAAGGCTAAGAAGCATGACGCTCCTATCGCGTTGGCTGTCATTCGGCGGATCGAGGTGAACTGCAAGGCCTGCGCAAAGCGATTTAAGCTGGCTGCTTCTGCACCGGCCCACAAGAAGATGGTCCGTGTGGTCTACTACACCGGCGAAGGCAGTGAAGACCTCAACAGCCCAGGGGTAACCCAGCTCTACCAAATCGCTTCCAAGAAAATCTCACACGATAAGTACGGCCCTGACACCTACTACCTGAACGCCGATGGCATGCTCGTCGGCTATGCGGACCACAAGGTTCTTCTAAGTGCGTATGGCAATAAATATGTCGGTTCGCGTGCGCTTGATGCGCTGAAAATCCATGACTGGTCTAGCAAAGCGATCAAGACCATTGCGAGTGCCGACGGACTCGCCCAACGCGGCCAATTCGCCAAAGCGCTCAGCCAGATCGAGAAGATCTCTGAAGAAGGCGAGAAGGTTGGCCAAATAATCGGCCTGATGACCCGAAGCATCAAAGAAGAACAAGAGGGTGTCACGACGACGAAAAGCTACCCCTTGTTTGCAGGGCTCGACGAACAGAAGCTAAAAGAATACGACGCCCTTGCGAGTGCCAAGCTTGATGAGATTAAAACACTGATCGAGAACAGCGAGCAGAGCAAAGCTAAGCGTGCGCTCGCTAAGCTGATCCGGCTGCCCGAGAGCTTCACCGTTACGGGAGAGGCCAAGCAACTCTACGAGCAGATGCGTAACGCACAGTCGAAGAAGTAAGGCGTCACGCCGGGTCCACAAAATCAACCACGCCGCCAGTCACCGCGGGTACGATCCCCGCCTCGGCGCCCTCGGTTAGCAACTGCTGCACCGCGTCGCGTCCTCGCTGGCCGTAGTCCAGCGTCCACTGGTTGACGTACATGCCGACAAACTCGTCCGCTAGGTCCGCGCCCATATCGCGGGCCCAATTCAGCGCGAACCGGACGGCCTCTTCGCGGTTCTCAAGGGCGTACTCGATCGAGTCCAGCAGCACACGGCAGACCGCCGGCATCTGATCACCCAGGTCCCGCCGGATGCAGTTGCCACCCAGTGGCAGCGGCAGGCCGCGCGACTGCGTCCACCACTTGCCCAAGTCAACGACTAACTCAAGCCCGCTGTTCTGGTAGGTGATCTGGCCCTCGTGGATGATCAGCCCGGCATCAAACTCGCCGGACTGCACCTTCGGGATGATCTCATCGAACATCACGTTTTCGACTTGTATATCGCCCTTGGTTAGGCCGTGCTCCTTGAGCCAAAGCTGGGTCGACAGCCAGGCGGTGGTCTGCTCGCCGGGGATCGCTAGTTTTTGCCCTACCAAGCTCTCCACGGCCAGCTTCCTCGGCGCGATGATCATCGGCCCGTAGCCGTCGCCCATGGACGAACCGCAGCTCGTCAGCGCGTACTTGTCCGCGACGTAGGGGTACTGGTGGATCGAGATCGCGGTGATCTCGAGTTCGCCTTTTGCGCTGCGGAGGTTCAGTGACTGGATGTCCTCGAGCACGTGGACGAACTCGTAGCCCTTCGTGTCGATCTTCGGCGTGTAGCGGTTGCCATCGGGCCCGACGAAGTTCGCCAACGGGTACCACATGAAGGCGTCGTCGGGGTCAGGGCTGTGCCCGATACGGAGGGTGGTTGTTTCGGTAGTGGTCATACCTGTAGTGTAGTCAGGGACCTTCGACGCGTAGCGTCGCGGCGACTTTCAACTGCGTTCACGAATGATGAAGAGCCGCGATGCGACGCATTGCCGGCGCAATTCAACCAGCGCACTGCTAAACTACGATGTTTCATGCGTGTGGACCTGCATACCCATTCGACCGCTTCCGACGGGACGGACAACCCCGCCGACCTCCCGAGGCTGGCTAAACAAGCCGGGCTCGATGGTTTCGCGCTGACGGACCACGATACGACCGCCGGGCACGCCGCCGCTGCAATCGCCGCGAAGAAAGCCGGCACCACGTTCATCCCGGGCATCGAGCTGTCTGTCGTCGCCGACCCCTTCGCAGAGACCTCACCCCTCGCGGATGGCGGGCCGACCGACATGGGGGCGATCCACCTGCTCGGGTACCACGTCCGCAACGGCTGCGAAGCGCTGATGATCATCGAGACGAAGCTGCGCCGGGCGCGTGAGACCCGGAACCCGCAGATCATCGAGAAGCTCGCCCAGCAAGGCGTCCGCCTCGACTACCAGGAGGTGCTCAGGCTTGCGCAGGCGGGAGAAGACGAAGCGATCAGCGAGCACGCTGTCGGCCGACCACATATCGCCCAGCTCATGGTCCAGCGTGGCTACGTCAAATCCATGCACGAGGCCTTCGCTCAGTACCTCGGCCAGGGCGGCGCCGCGTACGTGCCACGCGAGCTCCCAACCGCCGATAAGGCCATCGCTACGATCCATTCGGCCGGGGGCGTCGCCGTGCTCGCACACCCCGTACACCTCGGGCTAAACAACGCCGACCTTGAGCACCACGTCGCACGCCTCGCCGACCTCGGGCTCGACGGCATCGAGACGCAGCACTCCGACCACGAACCCAGCGACATCAAGCAGCTCACCGCCCTGGCCGAGCAGTTCGACCTGCTCACCACCGGCGGCAGCGATTACCACGGCAGCCGAAAGGCCATCGTGCTTGGCTCGGTCGTCGCGCCGGATAACTGCCTTGAGCGGTTAGAAGAAGCCGCGGCCCAGTATGCCTAGAATGGGTTGCTAAAGAACAGGACTTCCGCCATGCATATGAAAGCCTCGGGCAAGCAGCTCGGTCCAAAAACAATCCCGGTCACGTTCGAACTCGAAGACCCCGAATCCCTCAACCAGACCGAGTCGACGGTCGAGGTCAAGGGGGCGCTCGGCCAGTCCCTCCTCGAGCTCGCGTTGGAAAACGACATCGCGATCGAGCACGCCTGCGGCGGCGTCTGCGCCTGCTCCACCTGCCACGTCATGCTCGATGAGGGCGAAGACGCCTTCAACGAAGCCGAGGACGAAGAACTCGACCGCGTTGAAGAGGCCCCCGGCAACGACATCACCTCCCGCCTGTCCTGCCAGGCGAAGATCAAGAACGCCGATCAGACAATCGTCGTGCGTGTCCCGGCGTGGAACAGGAACGCGGTGAAGGAAGTGCCTCACTAACAAGCCGTTCGATCCTCAGTGCAAGCGACAGCGACCCCCTCTCCGAATCATCCCCGCCGTGCTTCACAACGGATAAGTGCGTCGATCGTTGTGCTCTCCGCTTCGTTGGTCATGGCCGCGACGCTGCCCGGGCGTACTTTCGGGATCAGCCTGATCACCACACGCCTGCTCGAAGACTTCAACGGCTTGACCGAAACCCGATTCGCCTGGATCAACTTTATCGCGGCGATCATCGGTGGGGCCGCCTGCCTGCCTGCAGGGCTCTTACTCGATCGTTTCGGTGTAAGACGTGTCCTTGCGGTGGTCATGCTCGCGCTCGCCGGCTCGGTCTACCTGATGACCTTATCGACGAGTATTGCCCAACTCGCGATCACACTCACGCTCACCCGTGCCATCGGCCAGAGCATGCTCTCGGTGATCAGTCTAGCGATGCTGGGCAAGTGGTTTGGTCGCGGGGCGGGCCTGTCCATGGGCGCGTACGCCGTAGTGATGACCATGCTGCTGGCCACCGGTGTCGGGCTGCTGGGATTGCAGGTCAGCATGACCGACGACTGGCGTGCCGCCTGGAGCGGGCTCGCCTGGGTCCTGCTCGGGCTGGTGCCCGTGGCCTTGATCACGGCGCTACGCCCCCGCGCTCGAACCAAAACCCATCAAGACGGTACCGCGTGGCATCACAAAGGGGGCGCAACGCTTGGCCAGGCGCTAAGCACGCGGTGCTTCTGGGTCTTCGCGTTGGCGATGGGCCTGTTCGCACTGGCCAGTTCGGGGGCCACACTATTCCTTCAGCCGATCCTCGCCGAACGCGGGATCAGCGAGCAGGTCTACCAGGCCACGCTGATCGTGGGCCTGTCCACCGGGCTGGTCGCCAACCTCGTCGGCGGCGGCCTCATCAAACGCGTGCCTATGAACCGCCTGCTCGCCATCGCCATGCTGCTGCTTGCCCTCGCGCTCATCGGCCTTGCGCTGCTCGACCGTCCCGCGCTGGCGTACGCGCAGGCAGCCGTCATGGGCCTGTCCGGCGGGCTCATCACCGTCCTCTTCTTCGCCGTATGGGTCCGTGCCTTCGGCACCCAGTCCTTGGGTAAGATCCAGGGCTGTGCCCAACTCATCAGCGTCATCGGCTCGGCGCTGGGCCCGCTGGTCATCGCCAAGGGACGCGAAACAACCGACAGCCACCACCCCGCCCTGATCACTCTCGCCGTTGCCACCGCGCTCATCAGCATCCTCGCCGCTGCGACAACGGTCCCGAGGCGTGAGTGGTTCAAATAAGCGACCGTTGTTTGAGTGCCTGTCTTTGTGGCAACGCGATACTGTGACTCGAGCCGTGCAGGTCGAAAACAAACAACGCCGTCGGTCGCGCCGTAAAAAGCTCCAGGCAATAACATCACCTCCAGGCTGTCATGCCAGCCGAAGATCGAGACCGCGGATGAGGCGATCGTGGCCCGCGTCCTGTCGTGGAACCGCAACGCGGCAGCGCAAGTACCGCACTAGACCTTTCCGTCCAATGATTTCGCCACGCGACGCGGGCGGGTGAGATACAGTGCATCACATGGCGATCGAACGCATCCACGAGGGCTACGTCAAGTCACGCCGGGTCGCCGTGCTGTCAAGGCACTTCGCGGACCTGCTGCCCGACGAAGGCGAAGTCCTCGATATCGGTGCGGGCGATGGCGAACTCGCCGCGGCCATCCTCGAGCACAAGCCGGGCCTGACCTTCCGCGGGCTCGAAACACTCGTCCGCGACGACACCGCGATCCCGATCGAGCCGTTCGATGGCCAGTCGATCCCGCTCGGAGACAAGGCGACCGACTACGCCCTCTTCTCCGATGTGCTGCACCACACCGAGGACCCGATGGTCCTGCTCCGCGAGGCTGTACGCGTCGCGCGCAAGGGCGTGCTCATCAAGGACCACCTCGTGCAAGGCCTGCTCGCCCGACCCACCCTGCGCTTCATGGACAACATCGGTAACCGCCGCTTCGGCGTCGTCCTCCCGCACAACTACTGGACGCCCAAGCAGTGGGGCACCGCCTACCAAACGCTAGGCCTTGAACGCGAGGCCTTTATCACCCGGCTGGGCTTATACCCGCTATGGGCGAACTGGTGTTTCGGACGGGGGCTGCATTTTGTGGCGAGATTAGGTGTGCTGTCAGAGGAAGTGGGTAGCTGATTCTAGGAGAACAGAATTCGGTTGCTATTCTTAGATTATGGCGGGCGAAGCATCCAAACAACATCAACAGAGATTTTCGCTTACCTCGATAGTCATCATCGGAACTCTCGTTGTAGCCGCTATCGCCATAATCATCCCCGCACTTGGCAGTGCCAGAGTCAATCCTAGATGGGTACAAGACATAAACCAACTGCGTGGAATCGTCATCGCGCTAGAGTTGTATATGGAAGAGCATAACGGGTATTTCCCACCAAACGTACAGCTACTATCAGAGCATCATTACTGCAGTGACGATCAATTCATCTCAAATGCTGATCCGGTTCAAACGATGAGGAGTTACATCGGCGAGGAACCCCCGGCAGAGATCTATCAACATGGAAGCTATATCTTTTTCCCAACAAATGGAATTGGGATCAACTCGATCGAAGAACCTTCGCGATTCATTGTTGCATACTCTCCATTTACAAGGAAGAGCGACGAGAAACATCCGGTTGTATTCTTAGGTGGCCAAACTGATTTGTTGAGCTACAGCGAAGTATGGGATTTAATAACACATCAATTGGCCACTATCGGACGCAGTGTAAGAAATAACAGTGAGTAGGCCGGGCTTCAGCCCGGAGGTATGATGAAATTCAATCGATCCGGGCTGAAGCCCGGCCTACCTACTGCATTTTATGGCGCGGTTGGCTTTGCGGTGACAGAGTTACTACTCGAGCTTATTGATTCAAAGCTTCAAACGGTGACGCAGCTCTTACATAAAGCACCGCACCCGCGTCCACCTCGATCTGATCAGACCCTGGCCCCGGCCCGGCCGAAAGATAGCTGCCTGGTTTGAGGCGGATGGGCCCTGCATCTGGGGAAGGCGTAACAGTCAATACCCCGCTAATGACGATAACGCGAGCGGATGATTCGCCGGTATCAAAGGCACCCTTGAAACCCTTCGGCAGCTTCACCATCAAACCATAAGGCTTCGCTTCATCTGGATCACCCCACAAGTAAGCAAACTCGACGCCGCCGGGCTGGTCGACCCAAACGAGGTTGTCCTTGTGCACGTTGACCGGCCGCTCACCGTTGTCAAAAGCCTCATCAGGCTGGGCAACAAGATAAGGACCACGATCAATCTCGATGTAGGCGATGTTGGTCTGACCTCTGGCAGAAGTGATGTGCACCTCGCCGGCAGGCTGGGTCCAGAACGAGCCGGCAGGCATCCACATGTCCGCGGCACCGGGGTCGTCGTTGTGCGCCTCGCCCGCGATTACCACGCCGCGGTACGTCACGTTGTGGATGTGCGGCGGCGAAGAAAAGCCATCAACAAACTTCACCAGGAAACCCGTCGCCACGTCCTCCGCCCGGTCGCCCCAGAGGTTCGCAGCCTGCGGGCTCTTGTCGCCCCGCGCCGGGTTGAGCGGGGTCCAATCGACATCCTCAAGCCGCATCATCTGCGCTTCACTATCGGGCACGTCTTCCAAGGCACACAACGCGCACGGCGTCTGCGTCGACTGGCAGCCTAAAGATATTAATGCGGCGAACATAAAACTGGCTTGGAGAAGTGGCATACGTCGCTTCATGGCTTACGCTCGCTCTAGATTTTCAGTCGGCTTAGAAAAATTGCCAAAACGGCCAACTAATCAGCTAGGTATCTAGAAAAATCTACATTCAGGGCCGACTTTGGTAGTGAACGGTTAAGGCATTCCGTTGCATTGACAAAAAACTCAAGGACACCATACCACTCTTTTGGCGGATCGCACCACCAAGAGACCTCGGTGTGGCACATATGGCTCCCTGACTTGATCCCATATGTAATCCCATCAAGACCTATCCTATTGCTGGTTGGAAAAAGCGCATCAGCCTTCAAATCCCCTAACCCATCAATCAGTTTTTTCGCAACGTCGGTTTGAAGCTGCCCGTCGGATGCGATTGGATCTTTTATTGTTAGGCCGTTTGAAGGATCCCCACGCTGATCCCACACAACACGCCTTATCCAGAATTGGTCTTGCTCTCGCCTTCTTCTAATGCAGTAAAGCGTCCAAGAGATGTACGGATCAAAGGCAGGGTGCGCCCAGACCTGCAGTGCCTGAGAGTGCCGAGACATCGGTCTCAGACCCTCGTACTCACTAGGGTCTCGAAGTAAAGACATCGCTTCAGAAGACTTAGTGAGCGACATTATCTTATGCCAGCGCCTTCACCGCGTTCGCGATGCCTTCGGGGTCCAGGCCGTGGAAGCCCATCTGTTCCCAGAGGCCGGTCGGGCCTTCGCGGTGGATGCCGATGTGGTTGTACTTGCCGGCAAAGCCCGCCTTCAAGAGTGCGCTGCCGAAGCGGGAGCCCAGGCCGGTCTTCTCGTTGAATTCCTCGGCGACGAGGACCCACTTGGCGCTGGCGAGCTTGGCCATGGTCTCTTCGTCGTACTTGTTGAGCGTGGCCTTACTGACGACGCCGGCGACGATGCCGTCCTTCTTCAGCTCTTCCGCAGCCGCAACCGAGCGGTAGAGGCACGAGCCATACGAAACGATGTAGCCGGTGCCGTCGCCTTCGCGGACGAGGTCGTCCTTGCCGGGGGTGAAGGTGTAATCGTCGCTGTAGAACTTGGTGCCGTCTTCCTTGAGGATGTAGGGGATCTTCGAGCGGTTGGAGAACACGAAGCGTAGGCCGGGGTCGTGGAAGACCTTCTTGACGCAGGCGGCGAATTGGTTGGGGTCGCCGGGGAAGTAGACCATGGTGTTGTTGTCGGCTTCCTCGATGCCGCCGTCGGCGAAGAGGTTGTTGACGCCGTAGTGGCAGGTGTTGTCGGCCATGTCGTCGACGCCCGCGTGGCTGAAGTGGGCGAGTACGTTCGACTGGTTCAGCCTTGCCATGGTGATCTCAGAGATACACATCTCGAGGAAGGCGGAGAAGGTCGCGAAGACGCCCTGCTTGCCCTCTTCCATGCCGAAGCCCGCGGCGGCGGAGTAGTTGCCCCGTTCCATGATGCCGCCGAGCACGTAGATGTCGGGGAAGGCCTTGCGGATGGCGGCGATGCCGGTGGACCCTTCGAGGTCGCAGTCGAAGACCTTGACGGTCTGGTTGCGGGTCTTTTCGTCGAGGCCTTCAAGGATCTCGACCATGACGGTGCCGAAGGCGGCACGGTTGGCGACGACCTCATCGGAGACGCCGGGGTACTTGGGCCCGCTGCTGACCTTGGGTGCGTTTTGCAGGAGCTCGATCGCGTCGGTGTTGCCCTTCGCTTCGAAGTAGGCAATCGCCGCGTCGGTCTTGAAGACGTCGTGGCCGTGGGGGCTGCCCTCGATACCGGGGACGCCCGGGGCCATAAGCCGCTTGCAGATGAGCGCAACCGGGCCGTCGACCTGGAGGGCGGTGCACATGTGCTGGTACAGCGCGTCGATGTCTTCCGCGTCGGTTTCACTGACGTCCAGTCCGTGGCCTTCGAGGGTTTTCGCGACGGAGTAGCCGGGCAGGTAGTCCGACGGGTGGCCGGCGATGGTGACGTCGTTGTCATCGATGAGCAGTTTGACGTTGAGGTTCTGCGCGACGGCGAGCCGTGCGGCCTCGGCGTCGTTGCCTTCCTGCTGCGAGCCGTCCGAGCCGAGCATGAAGACGGTCTTGTCGGGGTTGGCCATGGCGACGCCGTTGACGTAGGGCCACATGTGCCCGAGCCGGCCGGAGGAGAACTTGACGCCGGGCGTGAAGCCGCGTTCGGGGTGGCCGGGCAGGTGCTGGTTGAACTCACGGTAGTGGAAGAGCTTCTCCACCGGCAGTGCACCCTCTAGCACGGCGAGCAGGTACTGCGTCGCGACGCGGTGGCCGGCCTCGTCAAAGAAGATCGGGACGATGCCGGGGGTTCCGCCCGCCTTGGCGTTTTCGATGAAGCCGCGGATGATGCAGACCTCCGGTACGGTGTCGTAGGGCCCGCCGGAGTGTCCAGACAGGCCCCGCGCGCCCGCAAAAGCGGTGAAGAAGGTGATCGCGTCGCGGCAGAGGGCGATGTTGTGCTTCAACGCGTCCCGCTGCTCATCAGTCAGCTTCGGGTTCGCCGGGTCGAGCGCGATGCTCTTATAAGAGGACAGGTCGACGGGGAAAGTGGCGGCAGCGGTAGTCATGGTTGGGCCTAGGGGTTAAGGCTTGTTTCTTGTGTGAGTGGAGTAGACAAGTTTAACGGATCAAGCGAGATCGATCGCGCGAGGAAGGAGCGAGGGGGTGAGAGAATGGCCGTCTAATTGCCTGAGACGAGCTTCTCAAACGCTTCGTAATCAGCAACAGCACGCCTGTGCAATTCAGCGATCTCTTCATTCTCAGGATACTCTTGCTTCATTTCATCCAGTAGATCAAGCAGGTTTGTGAAGTCTTGACCGCGCTGAAAGCGATCGAGCGTGACTAGCTCGGGTTCTGCAGCCCGCTGCCTCTCGGTTAGAGGATCGTGGCAGGCTAACTCGAGCATCGCTGTTACCAACTCGATCTCTGCATCTTGTAAATCCGGATTGTCAATGACAACATCCTGAAGCAGCAAGACCGCCTGGGCTAGAAAAAAGTGACGGTCTTTTGTATTCAAACTAATTGCGTCCTTACGCATCTGCTGTGCTAACGCAATTTGTTCTTCCGCGGTCTTTGGAAGTGCCGACAAGTCTTCGGGAGTAAGCATTTCGACTGCCGCGTCACGATTGTTTGTAGCGGTATTCTTGATCGCATCGAGCAGCCGTCGCTCGAGCAGCGGGTCACGTTCGATCGTGTAGGCGTAGGGGCCGTCGATCCCGCGGTCCTTGAGGTGCATCGGGACATCGGTATACGCGGCAGAGATCTGCGGGCCGGCCGAGTGTGTCAGGTAGCGCTCGGGGCGCTGCAGGCGTTGGACCTCGACCCGGACTGACAGCGAGAAGCCGGCGTCGGCTTCTCGCTGCTCGACCTGGACGGTGACCGTCCGCTGCTGAGCGTTGTAGGTATCCGAGCGCCGCTGGGCGTAGGTCGTCGCGTCGTCGACCCAGAACTCGGCGGAGGTCGCGGCCTGTTTGGGGAAAGTCGTGATCGTGCCGAAGCGGTAATCGCTGCGGGCGATGCGGTAACCGTTGGCGCGCAGGGTCTCGACCGCGGCTTCGTAGACCGCGGGGTAGCGGTCCTCGGAGAAGGTCAGACGGGCGGGCTGGGGCTGGTCGGCCGGCGTAGTGCTGCAGCCGAGTTGCGCGGTGCAGAGCAGGAAGCCGAAGGTGAAGCACGCGTATCGCATAGCGGTAGTTTAACGCCGGGAGATCGATCCCACCGCGTTGGCGTTGGCGACGCGGTGGGCTTAGAGTTTTTCCGATGTACACCACCCGCCCCGCGACACCCGCCGATGCCGATATCATCGCCCGCTACAACCAGGCGATGGCTCAGGAGACCGAGAACAAGGCGTTGAGCCTCGAAGTGGTGGGCCCGGGGGTCCGGCGAGTGCTCAACGAGCCAAGCCACGGCCGATACCTCGTCGCGGTGTCCGACGCCGGCGAGGTCGTCGGCTGCCTGCTGATCACCTACGAGTGGTCGGATTGGCGTAACGCCCAGGTCTGGTGGGTCCAAAGCGTTTATGTCCACCCCGAGCACCGCCGGCGCGGTGTCTTTGGGCTGCTATACCAGGCGGTGCGCGAACTAGGAGAATCGGTCGGCGGGGTCTGCGGCTACCGGCTTTACGTCGAGCGTGACAACACGCGGGCGCAGCGGACCTACGAAGGGCTGGGTATGAATCAGACGGCATACCTGATGTATGAAGACTTATTAGAGTAGCCTGCGCTTGCGCATAAGAGCGGGTTCCGAGAACCACCGTCGGTCGGTAACCCCGATAAGAACGACTCCCCACTTCAACCGGGCAGATCTCTTCTTACAGCAGGTGTTGAGTTTTCGAAGGGCACATCTGTCGAGTAAGTCAGATCGTCGATCCGTGCCTGCGGAGGCCTAAAGCCCTCCCTGTCCTAGGTCGATGAACACACGGGGGCCGGATGTCACAGGCATCTTGGCCCTTTTGCATGCAGAAACCCACGCGGCGGGAGCCCATCATGTCCGAACAGCTTACGACTGAGTTTGATAACGACAGCGCCGCCGCTCAGGCGGACAAAGACCTGCTACAGCTAGTCAGCTTTGTGGTCGGCTCCGAAGAATACGCGATCCCGATCCTCGCGGTTCAGGAAATCAACCGCATGATGGACATCACACGCGTCCCGCAGAGCCCGTCTTTTGTCGAGGGTGTGATCAACCTGCGCGGCAAGGTGATCCCGGTCGTCGACTTACGCAAGCGATTCGGCATCGATATTAACGACAGCACCGGCGACGAGCGCATCATCGTCGTCGAGGTGCAGGGCGAGACCGAGGCCCGCGTCATCGGATTCACCGTTGATAAGGTCAACCGCGTGCTGCGGATCAGCAGCGAGATCGTCGAGCCCGCCCCAAACATGGCCAGCGGCGCGGATAGCGACTACGTCCAAGGTGTCGGCAAGCTCGACGAGGGCCTGCTGATCCTGCTCTCCCTGAACAAACTTTTCAGCCAGCGCGAACTCGAGCTAGCAGCCAACAGCGTGTCTGGGGACACCCCCGCGCAGGCCGCCTGATCCAAGGCAGAACCAAGCACCCCAAGACTCGGAGGCACGATGCCCACCACGATCAACATGAGCGAGGCACAGTTCGGCAAGCTGCGTGAGATTATCTATAGCCGGTCGGGGATCCACTTCCAAGATTCCAAGAAATACGTCTTAGAAAGCCGGCTGACACGCAGGCTTGAAGAGCTCGAGTTCGAGAACTTCGACCAGTACCTGATGTACCTGACGACCGGCCCGTACCAGTCCGAAGAGTTTCAGGAGATGTTCAATCGGATCACGATCAACGAGACCAGCTTCTTCCGCAACGAGCCGCAGTTGCAGACCTTCGAAGAGCGCATCCTTCCCGAACTCATGGAGGCACGCAAGGCAACGAAGACCCTGCGCATCTGGTCTGCCGCCTGCTCGTCCGGCGAGGAGCCCTATACGCTTGCGATCCAGATCTACCGCTCGCTTGGCGTGCGGCTCTCCGACTGGCGGATCGAGATCCTCGGGACGGACATCTCTGAGAAGGTTCTGAACATCGCCAGGTCAGGACGCTACCACAACTACGCCGTCCGCAGCACGAACCCGGCCATTATCTCGCGGTACTTTAAACAGGACGACCGGCACTACCAGCTCAACGAAGACATCATGTCGATGGTCCACTTCGAAAAGCTCAACCTCAAAGATACCTTTGCGGCACGACGCTTCGGCACCTTCGACATGATCATGTGCCGAAACGTCATGATCTACTTCGACGACGAGATGAAAACGAAAGTCATCGATATATTCCACAACCAGCTGGCCGACGACGGCACGCTGTACATCGGCCATAGCGAGTCGCTGCGGAACCTGAAGACCGGTTTCGTGCAGCTCGAACTGCCTAGCGCGTTCGCTTACCGCAAGGCCTGATCCAGGCAAGAGGGATCGAGAGAGGCAACCATGAGTGACTTTGATGCCAGCCTGATGCAGGACTTCCTGACCGAGTCGACCGAGCTGATCGAACAACTCGATGCAGACCTGGTCAAGCTCGAGTCGGTCGATGAAGAAGGGCAGGGCGAACTGCTCAACGCTTCGTTCCGCGCGCTGCACACGATCAAAGGCGCCGCCTCATTCCTTGGCCTGGAAAACGTGATCAACTTTGCCCACGTCGCGGAGGACGCGCTCAACCGTTTGCGCAAGGGCGAGATCGCGGTAAGTACTGAAGTGATGGACGCCCTGCTGCAGTCGGCCGACATCGTCCGCAGCCAGATCGACCAGCTCAGTTCGGGGCTCGAGGCTCAGGAGGCCCCGCCCGAGTTGGTCGCACAGCTTGAGGCCATCATCAACAACAAGCCCGTAGAGGTGGTCGACACCGCTGTTGAGGCAGACGAAACGCAAGCCGAGCAGGCAGAAGAGGCTTGCACATCGCAGGCCGACAGCCTGCCCGGGAGCCCACTGGAGCTGCCTCCACAGAAGCAGGACCTACTCGAGTTCATGGTCGCGGATATGCAGGACTACGCGGGCCAGATCGATGAGGTCATCGATCAACTCGGAAACGACGCCACGCGAGAAGAAGGTGCGACGGCCCTGACTGAAATCGCTGATAACCTCGATAAGACGGTGGAATTTTTCGAACTCGATTCTCTCAACCGTGCGATCAAGCTGCTCGCCAACATCGCTGCTACCGTTAGTGAAGCCCCGCACAACATACTCAGCGAGATGGCCGTACGGGTCCGTGGGATCAAGTGGATGCTCGATGAGCAGTCCACCTGGCTTGAGCAAGGCCGGGCGTTGGACTGGGTGCTGGAGACCATCACCGAGCGGATCGGGTCGCTGTGTAAGCATGAGGCGCTGCCCGACGAGATCAGCGGCGCTCATGATGACAACCCCGTCCAGGTACTGCTGCTTGACGGGGTCATCAGCGCCCCGGCCGACACGCCAGCCGAGGCTGGTGAAGCCGTTGAGCCCCCCCCGTCCGAGCCGACGCCGGTCCCTGCGGAGCCGGCCAAGCCCGCTGGGGTGGAAGACAAGACTGAATCAGTACAGGCGGCGCCTGCGAAGGATCCCGAGACTGCGCCCAAGTCAAAAGCGGCACCGGCACAAGGCGGCAAGCCGCAGCCCGAACAGACGATCCGTGTCGAGGTCGGCCGGCTCGAATCATTGCTCAACCTCGTCGGCCAGCTTGTGTTGAACAAGAACCGTGTACTCGCGCAGACACGGATGCTCGAAGACATGAGTATCGAGCAGGAGAAACTTGAATCCTTCAACGCGGCAGCAGGCGAACTGGATCGGCTGACGGGTGAACTCCAGGTCAGCGTCATGCGGACCAGAATGCAGCCACTCGCAAAGCTATTCGACCGCTACCCCCGCGTGATCCGGGACCTTGCCAGGCAGACAGGCAAGCAGATCGACCTCAATCTCCTTGGCAAAGAAACCGAGGTCGATAAGACCGTTCTCGAAAACCTGTCCGACCCACTTGTCCACATCCTGCGCAACAGCGCGGACCACGGCGTAGAGATGCCCGAAGACCGTAAAGCCAAGGGCAAGAACCCGAAGGGCACCATCAAGCTCGAAGCCAACCACCAGGGCAGCCACGTCCGTGTCGCGATCATCGATGACGGCAAGGGGCTTGATCGTGAAGTCATCGGGAACAAGGCCATCGAGAAGGGCCTGACGACGCTGGAACAGCTTGAGAAGCTCGACGATTCGGATGTCTTCCGTTTCATCTTCGAGGCCGGCTTCTCAACCGCCGCGCAAGTTAGCGACCTGTCGGGTCGGGGTGTCGGGATGGACGTGGTCCGGACCAACATCGCCAAGCTCAACGGAACGATCAATATCCGTTCAGCCAAAGATAAAGGCACGACCATTGAGATCCTGATCCCGCTGACGGTCGCGATTATGCCCGCCATGATCGTCGGCGTCGGCGACCACCTCTACAGCATCCCGCTGCAATCGATCGAGGAGATCGTTCGCCCGGAAGCGGATGAGGTTTCCACGATCAAAGGCCAGCCCGTGATGCGGCTACGCGACTCTGTGCTCCCGCTCACCGACATGCGGGAACGTCTCAACGAGACGGCGACCGAGGACGGCGGCAAGTTCGCCGTGGTGGTCTCTGTCGGTGGCCAGCGGGCCGGGCTTTGCGTTGATCGGCTGATCGGCCAGCAGGAGATTGTGATCAAGCCGCTGGACGACTCGTACACGCAGGGCGGCCCATTCAGCGGGGCGACCATCCGTGAGGACGGCAAGGTGAGCCTGATCCTTGACGTCGTGCAATTAATCCGACAAACCCCGCCGGCGCTTGAGAAGCGTGCCGCATAAACCGATAGTCCCTCTGTAAAGGGGGCGTTATGACCAGACATACTGGAGGCTTCCTATGGACCCTGCATACATCACACCCTTTATCAGCTCGATTTCGAATGTCTTTGAGACCATGCTCCAGCTGCCCGTCTCGGTAGGCACACCCGACATCAAGAGTGAGGCGACCCCGACCTACGACGTATCCGGCATCATCGGTATGACCGGCGATGTCGAAGGTACGGTCGTACTAAGCTTCCCAACCGCAACCGCCGAGCGGGCCGTTACGCTGTTTACCGGCATGGAGATGCCTGCCGACGACGATGACTTCGCCGACGCGATCGGTGAACTGGTCAATATGGTCTCGGGTGGTGCCAAGGCCCAGTTCGAAGGCAAGAGTGTCGGCATCTCGACACCGACCGTCATCATGGGTTCAGGACACAACGTCTACGGCAGAAAGAGTATGACCACGATCGCCATCCCCTGTACCTGTGACATCGGCGAGTTCAACGTCGAGGTCTCGATGCTGCTTCCCGTCGCCACGCCGGCTACGGACTGATCCAATCGAAAGAAAACACCAGAAAATACACCTGCCGCTGCCGCAAACCAGGCGGAGCAACCGGAGCTAAACGATGAAAGTCCTACTGATCGACGATTCGAAGACGATGCGGAACATCCAGAAGGGGATCCTGAACAAGCTTGGCTATGACACTCTGGAAGAAGCCTGCGATGGTGTCGACGCGCTGGGTAAGGTTGGCACGTTCAACCCCGAGTTGCTGCTGGTCGACTGGAATATGCCCAACATGGACGGGCTGACCTTCGTGAAGAAGTACCGGGCTCAGGGCGGCACCTCGCCAATCATCATGGTGACGACCGAAGCCGAGAAGAGCCGTGTCGTTGAGGCGATCAAGGCGGGTGTTAATAACTATGTCGTCAAACCCTTTACGCCTGACATCATGGCACAGCGGATCAAGGAAACGCTTGAGCGTTGCGCGGCGGCCTGATCAAAATGGTAGCTGGGGGGTTAAGCCCGTCATCAATTCGTGGACGGGTGATCAGTAGCAGGCTGATCGGTATCGGGCCCCGCCATGGATGAGAAGAGCGAACCAAAGGTTGAGATCGCCGACAACGGCTTGAGCGCTTCGCTCGTTTTGCCGGAGGGCTTCGATCGCGCCAGGCTATCGCTTGAGTTCTGTCAAAAGCAGCTGAAGCAAGAGGGCGTCGCACCCGATACTATCGTCCAACAGAATATCGAGGCGTACTTGGCCAAGGCCGAGGCGGCCGAGCCCGGCTCATTTGAGGCCGTGATTGCCCAGGCGTCCCCTGCTATTCATGGCGTTGATGCCTTCATTGAGTGGCAATTAAAATCCAAGGATGAAGGCGGGCGGCAGCAGGAGGAGGCGGAAGAAGAAGATAACGTCCCACCTGATGATGCTTCCGAGGATAAAGACCAAGCCAAGTGTTTCTATAGCGTCTCAAACTTTAACGTCGTCAAGTCTGGTGAAGTGTTGGGCAGATACCACCCGGAAGTGCCTGGCACGGAGGGCAGGGACGTCCGGGGCAAGGTGCTCGCCACCCGAACCGCAAAACCGCTAGACCTCAAGCTCGACGAAACGATCGGGATCGATGAGCATCAGAACGTGGTCGCCAAGGCCGACGGTGTGCTGATCCGGGACCGCGAGTCGGCGCGTATCAGCGATACGATCGAGGTCGATGAAAACGTTGACTTCAATACGGGGAATATCGACTTCCATGGTAATGTTCTCGTACGCCAAGGGGTCAAAGACTGCTTCATCGTCAAGGCGACCGAGAACATCGAGGTTCGCGGGCTGATTGAGGCGGCCACACTGATTGCAGGGAAGGACCTCCACGCCAAGGGCGGCTTTGCAGGCCGGGAGCAAGGCGTCGCCAAGGTCGAAGGCAACCTCTATGGCAAGTACCTCGACGCGGTAGAAACCCATATCGACGGGGACCTCTGTGTCGAACGCGAAGTAATCAATTGCAACAACACAGTGCTAGGCAGTGTTAATTGCCCGCGCGGCGCGATCATCGGTGGTTGTACCCAAGTCTCCGGCAGTGTCGAACTGATGGACCTCGGCGCCATGGCGCAGCCCATCACCGAGCTGCAGATCGGCGCGCTGCCCCTACTCGACCCATTGATCGCGGAGCTCACCAAGCTCGTAGAACACATGGTTGAAGAACGCGGCAAGCTGCTTGATGAGCAGGAGATGATCACGTCCAACAGCGGTGCACGGGTCGCCCCGACGCTCCAGGCCAACTTAGAAGAGATCGGCCGATCAATGGGCAAGCTGCAGCTCCAGTTGGACCGTGCAGAGCCCTCGCTCGAGCGGGTTAGAGCGCGGGCCGATACGCTGCGTCAGATCGATGTGAAGATCAACCGGAGGCTGCACCCGAACGCGTTAATCATTTGCGGCGGGTACCGCTACCGGATCACCAATGAGATCAAGGGCCCGATCCGTATCACGGCCAATAAACGGGGGCAGCTGGAATACCAGCGCGGCGAAGACAAGCCTGTCCTTTTATCGACCGAATCAGAACTCCGGACCGCCGCGTAACACTTAATCAAGCCCGGCATCCAGCCGATCTATAACGGTGTAGACCTATGCCTGAAACTACTCAAAAAACGCGTGTTCTGGTCACCGATGACTCGGCATTTATGCGTCGTGCGATCCGCCAGATGCTCGAAGAAGAGCCGGATATCGAGGTGGTGGCGGTCGCGCACGACGGTAAGATGGCGATCGATTACGCCAGGCAGCACGAGCCGGATGTGATCACCCTGGACATCGAGATGCCGGTGATGGACGGCCTGACCGCGCTGCGGCACATTATGCGGCAGATCCCGACGCAGGTCTTGATGATCTCCTCGCTGACGACGGAAGGGTCGGTCGCCTCGCTACAGGCCCTGCGCATGGGGGCCGCGGACGTCATCGCGAAAGAGCACTCGACCTGCGCTGCAAACATCCTCGAGATTAAGCACCACTTGGTCAAGCGTGTCCGTGAACTGGCCCGTTCACGCAAGCCAAGTAACAAGAAGGCTTCGCCACCGACTCCTTCGCACGCGATCCCGCAGCTCAACATGCGCGACTTCAAAATGCTCGCGATCGGGTCGTCTACGGGCGGCCCGCCGGCATTGGAGAAGATCCTCCCCGCACTGCCTGCCGACTTCCCGCTTCCAATCGTGGTCGCTCAGCACATGCCGCTGGTCTTTACACAGTCGATGTCGAAACGGCTGGACGAGGTCTGCCCCATGAAGGTTGTACACGCCGACCACGGCACGCCGATCCTGCCAGGCCAGATCCATATCGCACCGGGCGCCCAGCACCTGCACGTCACGCAGAAGGCCGGCCGGCTGTTTGCAACGGTCAGTGATGAGCCAAAGGACGAGCCTTACAAGCCCTCCGTCTCTGCACTGTTCAAGTCCTGTGCCGATACCACCGGCAAGCAAACCTTGGGCATTGTGCTTACGGGTATCGGTGAAGACGGGCTCACGGGAGCGAAAGTACTTCATGGCCTGGGCGCCAAGCTCGTCGCTCAGGACGAGGCGTCCTCTGTGGTGTACGGCATGCCGCGCGCGATCGCAGAGGCCAATCTCGCCGCGGCTCAGCTCAACCCCGAGGCGATCGCCATCATGCTCCAGAACATGGTCGGCAAGAAGGCGGCGTGATTCTCAAGCCGGGTCGTCTCCGTGGCCACCCCAGGGGTGGCAGCGCAGGATCCGCTTGACCCCGCGGTAGCCGCCACGCCAGGGCCCATACTTCGCCACCGCGTCGAGCATGTACTGGCTACACGTCGGGTGGTACCTGCATTGCCCGCCCATGAACACGCCGAGCGTGTATCGGTACACCCAGACCATCGCGATCAGCAGGATCGATGCAAGCGTATTAAGCGGCCAAAGCAGTCGTTTCATTTACCTTTAGGTTGGATTTGTATCGCAGCGCATCACGCCGCGTTGATGCCACTGGTGTTCGATCCCGCGCATCAACAGCGCATGGTCGAAGCTGATCGAGCCCTGAGGGAACCGCGTTTGATTATCGAAGAAGCTGGATGCGACCGAATCAATCACTAGAGGCTGTACCGACCAGGACCGACAGGATAATTCCAAGCCATCGTATCGACCGCCGTGACGCGTCGAGGAGTATCCCAAAGCACCGGCTTCAAAGAAATCGGACGACGCATCGAGGTCGGCGAACACAGATCCCGTGGGGAAGGTGTTGGTGAGTCGTGCTTGGATACGCATCGAGCACCCGCCATCATGGCTGGCAAAGCCGACATCGAAGCACTGTTCGGTCTCTTTGACTTCGAATCGTGCGCGATGGTGTTCGCCTGGGAAGATACGACCCCCCATGATCGCATTGATCGCTGAATTGGTGTCTCGGCGCGGGATATAAACGCCTTCACACTGCTCGCCATTACTTTCCCACATGACCGAGATGCGGTGGGCTGCGTTCTCCGAATCAATCCCGAACCGGAGCGGTAGCAGGCTTGGCCGGATGCGCTTGAGTCGGATCAGGCACAGCCCCCCGATGGCGTAGCCGTTGACCAGCTTAGGTTCAAATGGGGCGGGCAGTTGGGCGGCGGCCACCCCGGGGTCGATGCGGTAGTTCGCGAGGATTCGGCGATCAATGATCCCCCGGACCGCAGACAGCTTTGATAGGCGCTGCACCATGACCATAGTCTATCACGCGCTCCCACGGTTCAAACGGTCGTTGATCGCCCGGCCGATTCCCTCGTCTGGTACTGCGAGCGCGGCGATGCCATCGAGGCCCATGCCGTCTAGCTCACGCAGGGTGCTGAACAACACCGCGGCGACGAAAGACAGGTCGCCCGACTCGCTGAGGTTCCGCAGCACCACGTAGCGCTGGGCCACTGCGGGCACGGCACCCGAGCAGACCAACCCCCACCGGCCAGCTGGTTCAAACCCGCTCAACGCCTCGGCGTCATCAAATACCCGCATCGTGGTCGCGGGCGCGTAGTGGCGTTCGACCATCCCGGGTGACGGCTTGGCCCGGGTGCCGGGGGAACTGCTTGCGGCCCGCACAACGACCGGCCGGCCAACCACTTGCTCGATCAACTCCACCGGCAGCGCACCAAGCCGGAGCACCTCGACCGAATCGTTGACGCGTACAACGGTTGACTCAACGCCGCGATCGCAAGGCCCGCCGTTAAGCACGATGGGGGCCTTGCCATCCAGTTCATCAACAACGTGCCGCGCGCGTGTCGGGCTGATCGACCCAAACCGGTTCGCGCTCGGCGCGGCGAGCGGGCGGCCGCATGCCTGGAGTAAAGCGAGCGCGACGGGGTGATCCGGCATGCGCAGGCCGACGCTGTCCAAACCCGATGTTACAAGATCGGGCACGATTGGATTGCTCTGCTCATCCATTCGGCGCGTGAGCACGAGTGTCAGCGGCCCGGGCCAGAAGGCCCCGGCTAAACGCTCGGCCAACTCGTTGAAAGATGCCAAAGCCTTCGCCTCATCGATACCAGGCACATGGACAATCAGCGGGTCGAAGCTCGGCCGTTCTTTCGCTTCAAACACCTTCGCCACCGCTTGTTCGTTGAGTGCATCGGCGGCCAGGCCATAAACGGTCTCTGTCGGCATGCCGACGAGTTCACCAGCGCGTAGGGACGCTGCGGCTTGCTCAATCGAAGCGGGATGATTCCCATCCAAGATGGTGGTCGCTGGGTTCGACATCACACATGCTTCATAGCCGCGACGCGACGCGTCGCAGGCCCGGCGACGCGTTGCGTCGCGGCTATCTCTGATCAATCAAGGGACTCAACCCGGACGACTGCCTTCATCGTGTGTGAGTCCTTGGGCTCCAGCGTGACTGCGTTGACACCGATATTGCCCGACTCGACGCAAAGCATGCCCGGCCACTCGTCGTCGCCGAAGTCGCTCATCTTCTTCGCCTTGTCGATCCATGGGTTCCACACGACGGTCGAGCCGCTGTTCTCTTTCTCGATCGTGATCGTGCGCTGCAGGCCGGGGTCGATGATCTGTACCGTCCCGTCGCTGGTATATGTGCGATCGGTCTCGCGATCAAAGGTGATCGACTCATCGTCCTGGGTCAGGTGCTGGGCGTTACCGCCGACGGTGTCGATGTAGTCCGCATTCTCCAAACCGACAACACACACCTGCCTGATCTGGCTGATGACGAAGTAGGTGTGCAGCGCTGACTCGAAGCTTGTCTTGCTGCTGCCGGTGTTCGTGACGGTCAACCGCATCGCCAGCGTATCGCTGAACGTGACGTCGTACCGCAAATCAAAAGGCTTGATCTCGGTACGGAGCGAGAGCGTTAGACCATCCTCGCCCTGCTGGGCATCAACAAACGCCCAGGTTGTGGTGCGGGCGTAGCCGTGGCTCGGCCCGTCCGGCTCGCTGGCGGGCTTGTTGCCAGCGAACCAGGGGAAGCAGATCGGGACCCCTCCGCGGATGGCGTGGTCGTACAGGTAGTTGGCCCGCTGGGAGAGCCAGATCACCTCGTCGTGGCCTCTGGGCCGCCAGCGGGTCAGGTGGGCGCCGTGGCGGTAGAGCTCGGCGGTGCAGTTCTCGGTCGTGACGCCGGCGCGCCAGAGCCCGCCCTCTCCGCCAGAGAAGTGCAGGACGTCCTCGATGCCGAAGTGCTGGTTGAGCAGGGGCAGGTTCGCGTGCATGGCGGGATTGTACGCGCGGCGGCGTTGACGGTGGGATGATTACTCACGGCGGGCCGTCCTTGCCGATGGTGGAATGGATTTGCACACCCCCGCCGGTTGATCCGCCATGCTGATGCGACCCCGACTTATCCTGCCCCTGCTGCTCGCGGTGCTCTGCGTCGTCAGTGCCTGCCGTCACAGCGGCAGCACCAGCCACACCAGCCACCGGGCACACAAACAACCGACCTACCAGACCGATCGCAGCGCGACCGAGGCCCGGCTCACCGCCAAGCGTGGCCCGCTCGCCGTGACCGTCCACAGCGAGCCGGATCTCCGCATCCGCATCGGGCGTGAACAAAACAGCGCAACGCTTGCTTCATCGGGCTCGATCACCGTCGGCCCGGGCACCAAGGACATCGGTAAGGCCAGGCCTTACACCTTCAAACCCCCGCTCCGCGTGACCCATGACCAGCAAGGCTTCGTCCTCACCGAGCCGAATGGTAGGAGCATCCGCTGGCGGCTGGCCACGCTGCAGGTCCGAAGCAACAGCGGCACCATCACAATCAACAACACGCCCTACCCGGGCCGAATCGAGCTGGTCGCGCTGCGCAACAAGTCGAACCAGCTCACCGGCCGGATCGACACGGTCAACCATGTCGGCATGGAGTCGTACCTGCCCGGCGTGCTGAGCAAAGAGCTCTACCCGAACTGGGACCTCAAGGCGTACCGGGCCCAGGCGATCGCGGCGCGGAGCTACGCGGTCTGGGAGATGAACCTGCCGATCCGCCGGGCGTCACACTTCGACCTCGAAGCCAGCCAGGCCAGCCAGGCCTACATCGGCGCGAAGGCCAGCGACCGGGCGCGTACCGCGGTTGCCGACACACGCGGCCAGGTGCTGGTCTACGAGGACCGGGTGCTGCCCGCGTTCTATTCGAGCTGTACCGGCGGGGTCGGGCAGGACGCGATCGCCGCCTGGCCGGAGAAGGTGGACGACCTCTCGCCGCTGCGCGGCCGGGTGCATGGCGGGTGGGGCAACCAGTCCAGCCAGTACCGCTGGGGCCCGGTCAAGCGTGACCGCGCGGCGCTGAGCAAACGCATCGCCGCGTGGGGCCGGGCCAACAAACACCCGATCGCGTCGATGGGCCTGCTCGCGGGTGTCCAAACCACGAAGACCAACAAGGTTGGTCGGCCGACGAAGCTACGCGTCACCGACAACACGGGCCGTGTCTTTGAGATCAACGCCGAGGACCTCCGGATGGCGACCAACTTCCCGGCCGGGGGCCTGCCGAAGGTCGAGCGTGCCCAGCTCGCCTTCTCCAGCCACGCGGTCTACACCGTCGCCATCGACACCGTCACCATCAGCGGCCGGGGCTTCGGCCACGGCGTGGGCATGTGCCAGTTCGGCGCCCAGCACATGGCCAGCGTCGGCAACCGCCACGACAAGATCCTCGGGTTCTACTACCCCGGCGCAAGGATCAGGCAGGCGTACTAAAGCGATCCGCGCCTCTTCATAGCGTCCTGAAATCCTCGGTTGGCCGAGCGTGCCCTGCCGTCTGAAGGTGTATCGTGTCGGCCAAGAGCGCCAAGCCCTGTGTGGCACACTTGAACTTGTACGCAAAACGCCTGCTTTGTGCGCATCAACCCAGTGTTTCACGGCCTTTTGTCATCCATTCGGGTGATCAATCGTCCGCCAACCACACCCAAACCGGTCAAGGACGCCAAGCCTCTGGCGTCCTTGCGGACATCACAGCAGCAAAGCCCGGCCGGGGGCCTGCCGGAGGTCGAGCGTGCCCAGCTCGCCTTCTCCAGCCACGCGGTCTACACCGTCGCCACCGACACCATCACGATCAGCGGCTGGGGCTTCGGCCACGGCGTGGGCATGTGCCGGTTCGGCGCCCAGCACATGGCCAGGGTCGGCAACCGCCACGACAAGATCCTCGGGTTCTACTACCCCGGCGCGCGGATTCAGAAAGCGTATTGAGCTATTCAATTTTATTAGATGGGATTACTTATCGTCCGATGGCCACAAAGCATACATTGCATCTAAGGCTGCTTCATTTAAATGTTCTTCACATTCCGCCGTAGTTGGAGTATTAGCCAAACGAATCAATTCCTTACGAAACTGCTCCGCCAGTTCTACAGGCATCTCACTAATTAGTTGGCTAATACAGTTGTACTTCCAAATCAGATCTTCGCCACGAAGTACGTTCTGTATTAGTGGGGCCATCGGTTCCGGGATTGATGCCAAAAATTCAGATATTGGATGTGACACAGGCCAATTCATATCCTTTAACCATTCAAGTAAATCAGGTAGAACTGGGGCAATCGTTGGATAGCCAAACGCAAGTACCTCTTTGGCAGCAAAGACATCGCTTCTGTGCTTGGGTAATAAACTATGAAGATCGTCTGGCAAGACTGAATTCCTAGTGAACTATGTAGTTCATTTCTCCAGATCCTGCTCGAGGTGCGCTGTTGACAGCGACGGGCCCGGCATCGCGGGGCGCTTCTGGCTCTTCCACTTCGCGGGGTCGAAGTTGTCAGCGATGATCCTGACGGCTTCATCGACATCATCGGTCACTTGGATCAGGTCGAGGTCCTGTGGGCTGATGGTATGGAACTTTTCATCGAGCGTGGCCTTGACCCAGTCGATCAGGCCGTCCCAGAAGTCGTGGCCGATGAGGACGATCGGGAACGGGTGGATCTTCTGGGTCTGCGCGAGGGTAAGCGTCTCGAAGAGCTCGTCCATCGTGCCAAAGCCGCCGGGGAAGATGATGAACCCGCAGGAGTACTTCACGAACATGACCTTGCGGACGAAGAAGTACTTGAAGTCCAGTTGGTGGGTCTGGTAGGGGTTGGGCTCCTGCTCGAAGGGCAGGTCGATGTTGAGCCCGACGCTGTGGCCGCCGCAGTCGTGGGCGCCCTTGTTGGCCGCCTCCATGATGCCCGGGCCCCCGCCGGTGATGACCGCGAAGTGCTTCGCGCAGATCTTCTTGCCGCAATCGACCGCCTGCCGGTAGTACGGGTCCTCGGGCTTGGTCCGGGCCGAGCCGAACACGGTGATCCCCGCGCCGATCTCGGAGAGGATGTCAAAGCCGTCGACAAACTCGGCGAGGATCCGGAACAGCCGCCAGGTCTCGCGCGACAGTGCCATCTCGCGGTTGTGTCGTTCTTGGGTGGTATCCATGCAGGGAGTGTATGCGGGGGAAGTGGATGGTGTGCAGAATGACAGAAGCCCACCCCGTGACGGGGTGGGCTTCGAGTGGTCTAAGTTGTTCCAGCGTCTTACGCCGCCTGCTTGGCTTCCAACGCCGCCTCGGCCTGCTCGACGAGCTTGTCGAAGGTCTCCGGGTCGTGGATCGCGATCTCGCTGAGCATCTTGCGGTTCAGCGCGATGCTGGCGAGCTTGAGCCCGTTCATCAGCCGGCTGTACTGCATGCCACGCTCTTGCGCGGCGGCAGAGATTCGCGTGATCCACAGCGCGCGGTAGTCACGCTTGACGGTGCGGCGGTCGCGGTAGGCGTAGGTGCCGCCCTTGACGACGGCCTCCTGAACACGGCGCCACTGCGTTCGGCGGGCGCCACGGTTGCCCTTGGCTTTTGCAAACCAACGCTTCTTGGATTGACGCCTGGCGGCGCCTTTGGTTGCACGAGGCATCGCTCGTCTCCGTGTTGTGCGATCAAGGGGAGAGGGTCATCCTCTGCTTATGGCCCAGGCCGCGGGTCGTCGCCAACGCTTCACACGCGTCGGCGGGAATCAGGTTGTCTTAGTCCTCAGCGCCGTTGACACGCTGGTGCAGCTTCTTCTCGAGGGTCCGCGCGGCGGTCCGGCTCATCACGTTCGGGCGGTTCAGGCCGCGGATCGTGTCGCCGGACATGTGGCTGTTGCGGTGGCGCTTGCCGCGCTTGGTGAACTTCACCTTGCCGTTGGCGGTAATACGGACGCGTTTGGCGAGGCCCTTGTGGCCTTTGAGCTTCGGCATGGCCGGCTCCTTGGGGGGTCACGGTTGGAATATCGAGCCGCATATTGTAACGCGGTTCGCGTGGGCTGCAAGGGTGATAAACAGCCGGAGACCTACGGGCTCCGGACACGAGAACCGCGACCTCCCAACCGTGCAACGCCTGTTCTCTCGTCCGGCGTCCGTAGGCCACCGGCTATTTCAACTTCGTATCACACGTTATGCTGCTGAGATGCCCCTCGCACGGACGCCCCCCGCCACCCGCTGGCACACCCCGCCGGACGCCGAACACGCCGCAGACGCGCTGCTGCCCGGGCTGCACCCGCTGGTCGATCGGTTGCTGCGGGCCCGGGGTGTCGAGGATGCCGAGGCGGCCGAGCGCTTCCTGACCCCCAAGCTGACCCACCTGCACGACCCCGCGACCCTGCCCGGCTGTGTCCAGGCGGCCAAGCGCCTCAAGCAGGCCGTCGATGGCAACGAGCCCATCATCATCTACGGCGACTACGACGTCGACGGCGTCACCGCGAGCGCCATCCTCTATCACACCCTCAAGCAGGCGGGCGCAACCGTGCAGACCTACGTGCCCCACCGCCTGGAGGAGGGGTACGGCCTGAACGCGGAGGCGATCACGCAACTTGCCGATGGCTTGAACTCCCCTCCCTGGAGGGAGGGGCAGGGGAGGGTGACGAATGATGAGGGAATCAACGCCGAGCTTATAGATCAAAACAACTCGACACCCTCCCCCAGCCCCTCCCTACAGGGAGGGGGGTTAGAGCGCCCCCTCATCGTCTCCGTCGACTGCGGCATCACTGCGACCGAGCCGGCCAAGATCGCCAAAGACCTGGGCGTCGACCTCATCATCACCGATCACCACGAGTTCGACCTGGACAACCTGCCTGATGCCTACGCCCTCGTCCACCCGGGATTAACCAGCCACCAGCAACCAACAACCAGCACCTACGAAAACCGC
>JBCDKD010000031.1:0-49122 GCA_039024275.1 Planctomycetota bacterium
GGTTTTTTTTGTGTTTGTTGTGCTTTTTTGGTTTTTTGGTTATTTTTCTAAACATACTCGGGGGGGGGGGGTGGCTCCTGCGGCCCGGCTAGGGCCTTATTCTTGGGGGCGGGGCTGGGCCCTCCCCCTCCCAGACATCTCAAGCCAAATCGGCGTTGCCTTGCTCAATCCTCGGGAACCACGGGATAAACGCGCTCGTCTCGCGCTGGTACTGCTTATACGCCTCGCCCTTGCTCTGCACCGCACGCATCTCCGTGTACGGGATCCCCGTTACGAAGACCAGGAACACCAGCATCACGACCGGCCCGACGATCGCCGCGTAGCCGATCGACGTCGCAAACGTCGCGCCGATCGCGAGATAGGCGAACCAGTGCAGCCACTCGAAGAAGTAGTTGGGGTGCCGGGAGTATCGCCAGAGCCCTTGCTTGCAGACCTTGCCCTTATTGACAGGGGCTGCCTTGAAGTCGGCGAGCTGCTTGTCGGCGAGCGCTTCGCCGCCCATCGCGATCAACCAGATCACGACACCAGCGATCAGCCGCCAATCGAACGGGCCCGCGATCACGATCGCCGCGACCATCGGGGCGAGGAACAGTACCACGAAGACCGCCTGCATCTGGAAGAAGATGAAGAACGCGAGCGGCGACTTGCCGCCGAAATACCGCCGCATGTGCGCGTACCGCCCGTCTTCTTCTTTGCCTTTGAGCCGTTTGAAGAGGTGCCACGCGAGACGCCAGGCCCAGACCGCGCCGAGGACCGCGACCCATACCCGCCGCTGGAAGAGACCGTCGAGCGTCAACGCCGCGGCGATCACCCCGACGCCGATGAAAAACGCCCAGGCGACATCGACGTAGCCCGCGTTGTTGATCCGGTGGCAGACGAACCACACCACGGCCATCGCGATCGCCGCCGCCCCCCACGCCCAGGCCAGCCACAGCCAGGGCTCGGTCATCGTGCTGCTCCGATCGGCTCGACCGGCTGGACATCGATCGGCTCATCCGTGCAGCCCGGCCGACGGACCTCGATCTGCGCCAGACCGATGTTACGCTCGATGAACCCGCCCTCGCAGTAGGCCATGTAGAAGTCCCACAGCCGGAGCAGCTCGCGCGGGTAGCCACGCTCGAGGACGCGCTCGCGGTTGGTTTGCAAGTTCTCGGCCCATCGCCTCAGTGTTGCCGCGTAGTGCAGGCCGAGCTCTTCGAAGTGCGTCAGCGTCAGGTCGCTGGTTCTCGTCATCGCCTGCTTGAGGATACCGATCGACGGGATGCACGAGCCGGGGAACACGTACTTCTTGATGAAGTCGACGCACTTGCGTGCCGCGTCATAGCGGTCGTCCGGGATCGTGATCGACTGGATCACGCCCCGACCGGTCGGCTTGAGCAGCCTTGCACATCGCTCGAAGAACTGCCCATAGAACTGGTGCCCGACCGCCTCGATCATCTCGACACTCACCAGCTTGTCGTACCGCCCGGTCAGCTGGCGGTAGTCCGTCATCAGGAGCGTGACACGGTCGCCGAGGTTATTCTCGTCGATGAGCTTCCTGGCGTGGTCGTGCTGCTGCCGGCTCAGTGTCGTCGTCGTCACCCTGCAGCCGGTCCGCTGCGCCGCACGCACCGCCAGTGCGCCCCAGCCCGTGCCGATCTCGAGCAGGTGCTGGTCCGCGTCGAGCCCGAGCTTATCGATCAGGCGGTCGAGCTTAGCGACCTGGGCATCCATCAGCGAGACCTCCGGCGACTCGAACACCGCGCAGCTGTAGCTCAGCGTCGGGTCCAACAGCATCTCGAAGAAATCGTTGCCCAGGTCGTAGTGCGCCGCGATGTTGCCCCGGCTGCCGGACAGGGTGTTGCGCTTGAGGTGGTGGCCGAGCTTGAGGATCGCCCCGCCGATGCGGACCGAGACCTTGTCCATCTGGTCGGAGAGGGAGAGATTGCGTGCGAACACGCGGACAAGCGCGGTCAGGTCGTCGCAGTCCCACAGGCCGTGGATGAAACCTTCCGCCGCGCCGAGGTGCCCGCCCAGGACCGCGTCGCGGTAGAAACGCGGATGGTGGACCGTGATGGTGCAGCGGGGATCGCCCTCTCCGATGGCACCGAAGACCATCCTCCTGCCGTGGTCCAGGAGCGTGATCCGCGCACGCTCGATCCGGCGGAGCTGGCCAAGCAGGACCTTCCTGCAGGTGCGGTCGAGCAGGCCGACGCGGTCGTCGGCGGGGAGGGTCCGGGCGGCGGGGATGATCGAGCTGGACATGAATAAACGCTCTAACGAGGTGTGGACAAGGGTCAGTGTAGGCAGACTTGAACGTTTTCGCTCAGGCCTTACCCTCGGATTCAACGTCGTCCCACTTCGGATGCTGGACAAAAGGCACTTTCTTCAGCCAGAGCCTCAGGGCGTTCCAGTAGATCCCCGCGATGACTTTGAAGGTCATGAAAGGGTATTTGAGGAGCATCAGGTTCAGCCCGGCGGAGGTGATGGGCTTTCGGGCCAGGCTCAGGGACGCGTCGAAGACCCGCCGGCCGTGGTCGAGGTTCTTCATGCTCACCACGAGCGGATCGCCCGGGTCGCTCCCGGGGGTGTTGAAGCGCCAGTCGTAGTCGTGGTCCATCGGCATGAAGGGGGAGACGTGGAATTCTTTTTTGAATTGGAAGCGGTGGGTGGGATTTGACAAGGTGGGGTGGGCGTCCCGCCGGTCTGCGTTGGTTTGGAACCTGTCGTTGATGGGCGAGACGCCCGTCCCACCTGAGGCTGGCAAGACGTAGACATGGCGCTCGTTCCAGGGCGTGTTGTGGATCTCGACAGCGATCGCGGCGAGTTGGTCCTCTTCGTCGTAGCAATAGAAAAACGTCGCAGGGTTCATCACGTAGCCGAAATAGCGCAGGTGTGCAAGCATCACGACGCGGGCTGGGCGTGTACCGGCCACTTCTTCCACCTTGTCGAGCACCGCGTCCTTGATCGACTTCGCCGGGTCCCCGAAGTGGTCCTTGCGGAGCAGGCAGGCGATATTGAATCGATTCACAGACCAGAGCAGCTTGCCAGCACCCTTGAACACCGTGTCGAGCTCATCGAGGTCGAGCGCAAGCATGAACATGCGGTAACGGAGCGCGTGGGCCCTGGGCTCATAGCGTCGATGCCGTACCACGCCTTCGTAAATGGCTGAGTTCACACGTCAATCATAGTTCGAGTTTGAAACCACCGATACACACCGATCAAGGCAAGATGGAACCATCTGTGTTCATCCGTGTGCATCGGTGGTTTCAATAATGTCTGACAGCGACACCCCGAACGGCTTGACCGCGTTGAGCGCGCTCACCACACCGTCTTCGTGGAAGCCGTACCGCCAGTACGCCCCGCAGAAGCTGGTGCGGTTCGCGTGGTTGATCTTCTCGAACAACGCGTGGGCGGTCTTGCGCTCAGGCATAAAAACGGGGTGCTCATAGGGCACGGCCGCGATGACAGCTTCTGGATCGATCGAGTCCTCGTCGTTGAGCGTGACGCAAAGCGTCTTGGGCGCATCGAGCCCCTGCAGGATGTTCATGTTGTACGTCAAGACGACAGGTTGGCCTTCTTCCACAGGCACGCGGTAGTTCCAAGCCGCCCAGCACGACTTCAGACGCGGGAGCGCCTTCTCGTCCGTGTGCAGGACCGCGAGGTTTTTTTGGTAAGGGATCGACGACAACGCGGCGCGCTCGTCCTCGGTTGCATCCCCACCGAGGATGTCGAGTGCCTGATCGCTGTGGCAGCCAAAGAGGACGTGGTCGAAGCGTTGGCCCGTCTCGCGCTCGGTGTCAAGTTCGATATGGCCCTCGAAGCGCCGAACCGCGGTGACCGCCTCGTTGAGCCGGATCCGATCGGCGAAAGGCTTTGTCAGCGCAGCCATGTACGTGCGCGACCCGCCGACGATCGTGCGCCACTGCGGGCGGTCCCAGACATTCAGCATGCCGTGGTTGCGGAAAAACTCGGCCATGAACCGCATCGGCATCTGCCCGACCCGCGCCGGGTCCGCAGACCAGATCGACGCGCTGATCGGGACCAGGTACTTGTCATAAAACACCTGCCCCAAGCCCTGCTCTTCGACGAACTGCCGCATGGTCGTCTGGTCCCCACCCTCTTCGGCAAAGCGTTTAGCGCGCTTGTTAAACCTGAGGATATCGCGCAGCATGCCCCAGAACGTCGGGCTGATCAGGTTGCGTTTCTGCCCGAACAGCCCCGCGATCGAGCCGCCGTAGTACTCGAGACCGGTCCGGTCGCAGGACACCGCGAAGCTCATCGTGGAGGCGCGTGATTCGACACCGATCTGGCCGATCAGCTCGATGAAGTTGGGGTAGGTCCAGTCGTTGAAGACGATGAAGCCGGTGTCGACCGGGTAGGTCGTCCCTTCGATCGTGACGTCGAGCGTGTTGGTGTGCCCGCCGACGTAGCCGGCCTTATCGAAGACGGCGATGTCGTGGTGGGGGTGCAGCAGGTGCGCCGCGGTCATCGCGCTGATCCCGGTGCCGATGATCGCGATGCGCATAAAGGGAAACCCACAGGTGATGGGGCGGGACAGGCTTGCAGCCTGTCATTAATACAGAGAACTGAATGACAGGCCGAAAGCCTATCCCACCAACGGAAGTTAGGCCGTCCCGCCCGCTTTGCGTGCGATGCTCTCGCTGGCCTTCTTGCCCAGCTCGTCGAGCTTCTCTGTCGCGTCCGTGGCCTTCTTGCTCAGAGCGTCGGTCGCGTCGTGCGCCTTCTTGCTCAGGCTCTCGCCTGCGACGTGGGCCTTCTGACCCAGGGTGCTCGCGATGCCAGACTTCTTCTTCGGCGCCGCAACATGCTCGGGCCTCGCCGCTGCTGCCTGCTCCGCAGAACTGAGGGCGCCTTCGTCGTTGCGGTTGGCCATCAGCTTCTTCTCCGGCACGCCGCGCAGCTCCCAGATCAACCCGGTCCAGCTCATCGCGCGGAGGAGGTAGTAGGTGATGTCGATCTCGTACCAGTAAAACCCCTGGCGGGTGGAGGACTGGTAGTGGTGGTGGTTATTGTGCCAGCCCTCGCCGAGCGTGAGCAGCGCCAGCCAGAAGTTGTTCCGCGAGTCGTCGCCGGTCTTGTAACGCTGGCTGCCGAACTTGTGGCTGAGCGAGTTGATCGTGTACGTGCCGTGGTACGTCAGGACGGTCGAGATAAAGAAGCCCCAGACCAGGACCTGGAAGCCCGAGGTGCCCCAGGTCGGGAAAACCGCGTTGAGCGCGACGCCGACAAAGAAGAGCGCGACCGCGAAGGCGACATATACGATCGTGTCGAAACGGTCGAGGAATCGCAGCTCCGGGTACTTCGCAAGGTCGTGGACGGACTTCTGGTTGGTGCCGAAGGCCGCCTCGGTGGTGAACCAGAACATGTGGGACCAGACCATGCCGTGCTGCTTGGGCGAGTGCAGGTCCGGGTGCTCGTCGGAGTGGCGGTGGTGGTGGCGGTGGTGCGCGGCCCACCACAGCGGCCCGCGCTGGACCGCGGTCAGGCCCCATATCGCCATCACGAACTGGAAGGCCCGGCTTGTCTTAAACGTCTTATGCGAGAAGTACCGGTGGTAGAACCCGGTGATCGCGAACATCCGGGCGAAGTAGAGCCCGACGCAGATCCCCAACGCAACCCACGAGAAGCCGACGAAGAACACCAGCAGGCAGGCGGCGTGCATCCCGAAGTAGGGCATATTCCGGAGCCATTCGACCTTCTTTGGACCGGGCAGTTCGATCTGTTTCACCGCCGCCTTGCCGTCGAAGAACTGCGCGATCGCGCGTCCGATGTTCCGGAAGGGGGCAGACCATTTGTTTGCAGGCATAAACACATCCTTGGTGGGGACGCATTATAGCTCGGCACAAGCCCCGCGACGGGCCCACTAATTGGCATCAATCGATGGGGCCATCGGTTCTTGCAGAAATCAGGGTTTTGGCTTGGAAAAGCGGAACCTTGCTCAGGCTTCCTGGTGCGTGCCGTTCCGTGCGGCGGGCGCACTGATTGCCTTGTGGGCCACGAGCAGGCCCTTGCTGAACGACTGCAGTTCCACCATCGAGCGGGCGGTGTGCAGGTTCTCCCGGTTCAGCCGGAGGATGTCGTCCGACAGCTGGATCCCGCCAACAATAATCTGGCAGGGCTCGGAAGCCAGTTCATCGGCGAGGGCGCCGAGCTTCTTGGCGTAGTCGGCGTTAGGCTCGTTGGTCATCGAGACCCAGACCAATGAAGCCCGTTCCTGCCTGGCAACGCCCAGGAGCTGGTCCCAAGGCGTGTTTGCGCCGAGGTTCGCCTCGCGCCAGCCCTGCTCGGCGAGAACAAGCGAGACGCAGATCGAGGAGATCAGGTGCATGTCCCCCGCAGGGGCCCCTCCGATCGCAAGCGGCGCATTGGCATCGGACGGCTTGATTAACGAGTGCATGTAGCCCAGCGTGCGGATACAGATATCCGTCGCGCGGTGCTCGACCGCGATCCCGTCGGGGTTGTTGTGCCAGAGCTCGCCGATTTTCGCCATCGCCGCGCGGATCGGCCCATCGATGATCTCGCTCATCTGGTGGTTGTCGAGGTAAAGCCGAGTGACCGCGGCCAGGAAATCCTTGTCCCGGCCGGTCGAAAGCATCTCATAGAAATGGTCCGAGACCTGCGTGTTGCCCGCGCGCCCGGTCTCGTCGTCCGCCGCAGTCAGGCCCAGGACCGACGGGTCCTTGACCGTGTAACCACGCTGACGAACAAACCGGATCGCCTCGGCCAGCTCAACCCGCCGGTGCCCTCCGGTCGTTCGGACCACATCGATCATGCCATCATCGATCCAACGCTTAAGCGAGGACTCGCTAACACCAATCGCTTGGCCGAGTTGTTTGGGGGACAGGTATTTCACGCTAACAAGCCTTTGACTCTTATCAGACAATCGTCCAACTCGTTCATTGTATTCGAGGTTTTCCAGCTTGGCGAACTTTATATGCATAATATTATGCTCAACAACGGCTCAAAACGGCCATTTTTGTGGTTTAAGAGGCTATTCTCAGACAGAAAAGACCGGCGAGCCCACGGCGAAGGCCCGCTCCAAGCACCGCACCCATCGGGCTTGGTCAAGCGTATGAGCGACCAACTGCTACTCCTGACCCACGCCGCCGCCACGCTCTACATGGCCGGGCTCATCTGGTTCGTCCAGCTCGTGCATTACCCGCTCATGGCCAAGGTCGGCGGGCAGGACTACCGCGACTACCAACAGCTGCACGAACGCAGGACCACCCTCGCCGTCGCACCGGCGATGTTTACCGAGCTGGGCTGCGCGGCCTACCTCGCGCTGCGCACGCCCGACACCATCTCACCCGTGCTCGCATGGGCCGGCCTGCTGCTCGTCGCCCTGCTCTGGCTCAGCACCGCGATGCTGCAGGTGCCCTGCCACAACAAACTCGGCAAGGGGTTCGATGAACGAGCCCACCGCAGGCTCGTCACCACCAACTGGCTGCGCACCGCGCTATGGTCGGCGCGCGGTGTGATTGCGCTGGTGATGTTGTCGCAGTAATTAAAAAACAAGAGCCGCGAGGCTACGCCTCGCGGGCAGAGCATGACAGGCGTGTCACAGCAACCCGGGCGACGCGTAGCGTCGCGGCTACTGTGACTGTTCGATCGAGTTAACTTCAATAAGACACGCATCACACAGCACGTTGATCTTCATGTCCTCCTCAATCACGTTCATGTGCGGCACGAGGTCGGCCGTGGTGTGCTTCTTCCGCTTGATCGGATAAACATACTTATCATCAAACAGCGCGACTACGCCACAGACCTCACAGACGCGGCGCTGCTCCTTAAGCGACTCCATCGTTTCTTCGTAGTTGCTCAGCCCGCCTCGGATCAGCGCCCAGCACGGCAGCAGGATCATCGGCCCGGTACAGCAGACACCCCACAACGAACTGAACAACGCCCCCGCCAGAAACTGCCCGATCGACGGCGACTGCGAGCTCTGGATCAAGGCGTAGACCCCAAACACCCAGCTGGCCAGCACCACCGGCACCGCGCCGACCAGGTACGCCGTCCACAAAAACCGCTTTCGGGTCTTCGAACGCTTCGCCCAGCGGTCCAGCTGAGACCGCTTTTCGATCGAGGTTGCGAGTTCAAAGTTGCTGGCCATCGAGCCGATTCTACATGCCCAGGCCCGTGTACAGGTCGTACAGTTGGTCGAAGCTCTCGTGCACGTAGATCCCAAAGCATCGGAAGTGCCATGCCTGCTCTTGAGCAGGGACTCGAGGATCTTCGCCTCGCCCTCCCGTAGGGCATCCAGGTAGATAAGCGTTTCTGCGATTTGCGGCAACCTGCAAAAGCATTTCGTTCACACGTTCTTACCCGCCTGCATCGCTTGCGCTCATATCCGCGAGGCAGGCATCGCAGAGCATATGCGTGACACCCGCTTCCTTGATGAGGTTCATGTGCGGGATGAGGTCGGCTTTGGTGTGGCCTTTGCGTTTCGAAGGGTAGACATACTTGTCATCATAGAGAGCAACCGCTTCACAGACCTCGCAGACACGGTGTTGATCTCGTAGCTCCTTCATCGATTCCTGGTAACTCCCCAATCCGCCGGCCAGAACCATCCAACAGGGCAGCAAGATAAATGGACCCATACAACAAAAGCTGGGGATAAGCGCAAATAGAAGTCTGAAAGCCATCTCACCAAAAGTCAGATTATGTGAAGATTGACTAAACGAATAGATGCCAATACAGATGGCAATCAAGTATGAGGGGATGGCACCGATTAAATAAGCAGTGAGCAGGAAACGGCGTCGTGTCTTCACACGATGTCGCCAGCGCTCCAAATCTTTACGCGTGGTAATTGCAGATGATGCCGCGGCGCTAGCGCTTGGCATCGCCTATTCCTCAAACCCGTGCACGCTCACGAAGTGCCCGGGCTCGCCCGGGACCTCTTTCAGCGGCGGGCGGTCGAGCAGGCTCGAGCGCGTCACGAACTCGACGCCCTCCATCTTCTCCGCGTTCATCTCCGCCTTCTCCTCGGCGGTCGTCTCGATCGAGTGCTCCCGGCCCTCGGCCTCGTCGGCGAAGTAGCTGATCGGGCTGGGCACATCACCCAGCAGCATGATCCGCTTCTTCTCGCGGTTCGGGTCCGGGCTCGGCGCCGCCGACAGCAGCGCGCGGGTGTAAGGGTGCAGCGGGTTCTTGTACAGCGTGTCGCGGTCGGCGATCTCGACGATCTTACCGAGGTACATCACCGCGATCCGGTCGCAGAAGTGCTCGACCACCGCGAGGTTGTGCGCGATGAATAAATAGCTCAGGTTGAACTCGTCCTTGAGGTCCTGCATCAGGTTTAAGACCTGCGACTGCACCGATACGTCCAGCGCGGAGACCGGCTCGTCGCAGACGATGAACTTCGGCTCAAGCGCCAGCGCCCGCGCGATACCAACGCGCTGCTTCTGCCCGCCGGAGAACTCGTGCGGGTAGCGGTCGTAGTGCTGCGGCTGCAGGCCGACCTTCTGCAGGAGGTCCTGGACGCGGGACTCGAGCTCGGCCCCGCCACAGATCTTGTGGACCTTCAGTGGCTCGCCGATAATCCGCCCGACGGTCATGCGCGGATTAAGCGAGCCACCCGGGTCCTGGAAGATGATCTGCATCTCCTTGCGGAGCTGCTTCATGCGTGAGTTATGCGCGCTAAGCACATCCTCGCCGTCGAAGGTGACGGTGCCGTCGGTCGCATCGATGAGGCGGAGGATCGATCGCCCAACGGTGGACTTGCCGCAACCCGACTCGCCCACGAGCCCGAGCGTCTCGCCCTGGTGGACGGTGAAGCTGACATCGTCGACGGCCTTGACGTTGCCGACCTGGCTGCGCAAGAGGCCGCGCTTGACCGGGAAGTAGGTCTTGAGGTTGTTGACCTGCAACAACGGCTTGGCGGTCTGCTTCGGTGCTTCAACGGCAGGCATCGTGGCGGTGCTCATAGGGACATGATAACGCGGTAAAAATTAGCCGCGACACTACGCATCGTGGGGAGATCGTGATCGGCGTGTCGTGCTTTGCCAGCGACGCGTCGCGGCTTTTCATAGACCTGGTTAGCGTATATCCAGCTGGACTTCGCGGGCTTCGAACCCGCCCTCGCCCAGCGGATCCCACTGCTTGACGGCCAGGCGGAGCGTGCCGCCTGTGACGCCTTCCAGTGCCTCGGCGAAGCTCTCGAGGTCATGGACCGCGGTGTCCTGGACCGTGGTGATAACCGACATGCGCTTGACGCCGAAGCGGTCGGCCGGCGAGCCGTCCTCGATCAGCCGGACAAGCACGCCCGGCGTGTAGGCCCAGCCTAAGCGCGATGCCAGGCCTGGCGTAAACGTTTCAAACCGGCTCAGGCCCGCCGCGGTCGCGGGGCTCTCCAGGCCGGGCTCAAAAGGGTTGTCGATCGTCGGCGACGGCGCGAGCGAGCCGACCTCGCGCGGGTCTTCAACGAGCAGGATACGCAGTGTTTTTACTCGGCCATCACGCCAGACCCGCACCGGCACCTCGCTGCCCGGCGGGTGGCTCGATACAGCGATCCGAAGCGCCTCCGCCGAGTCCACCGGCTTGCCCGCGACATGCGTCACGATATCGCCGACACGCATCCCCGCCTGCTCTGCCGGGCCGCCGGGCACGGGCTCGCACAGCACACCATCGCGGTCAAACCCGAGCTCTCGCTTGGTCGCGAAGTCGATATCGTTCACGAAGACGCCGATGTACCCGCGCTTGACCTCGCCGTTCTCGATGAGCTGGTTGACGACATTGACGGTCAGGTCGATCGGGATCGCAAAGCCAAGGCCGGAGAACGTCGCCGCGGGATTGCCCTCGACGGCGATCGCGGTATTCATGCCGATCACCTCGCCGCGGACATTGGTCAAAGGCCCGCCCGAGTTGCCGGGGTTGATCGCCGCGTCGGTCTGGATATAGCTCTCGTAGCTGTTGATCCGCGCGTCGTGCAGGCGTCGGCCGGTCGCGCTCACGATGCCCTGGCTCATCGAGAACTCGAACTGGAACGGCGAACCCACCGCGAACACGATCTCGCCCTGCACCGCCGGCTCGGTCGCCAGCGCCGCGGGGATCAGCTCCGTCCGATTGATTTTCAGGACGGCGATGTCGGTCTTCGGGTCGGTGCCTACGACGGTCGCGCGGTACTCGCCGCCGTCATCAAACCGCACCAGCGCCTGCTCGGCCCGGCCGCGGACCAGGTCTTCCACCACGTGGAAGTTCGTGATGATGTAGTCGGTATACGTATTGGGGTCACCCGCGAAATCCGGGAAGTAGCGGTAGACCCAGCCCGACCCGTTGCTCACGCCCTCGAGCCGGCCCAGCCGGGGGTCGCGTGCGAGCAGCGAGATGCTCGTCACGCTCGGCCTCACCACCGTGGCAACATCCTTGAACGCATCAGACAGCGTCAGCAGCGTTGGGTTCTCGACAAGGTCCTTGCGGACCTGCTCGATCTGCGCCCCTTCGTAGGACTTGGCGATCTGCCGGACCATGCCCGGCCCCACGAGCATCGCGAGGAACAGCGTGCCGAGCAACAGCAGCGTCGGGCCGTACCAGCGGATGCGTGTCATAGGGGTAACTCCGAGCGGGCAGGCATCCCGCATTGATCTATACGAAGTCTACGGCGAACAGTTCAAGAATCCAATCACGCTTGGAGGAAAGACCTGGCTTTTTTCAAATCTTCTTCAGAGCAATACCCCGGCGCTCCACGATATTCAACGATGTAGTTGATATAAGCCAGTGCAGCCTGTTTCTGTTGAGCGGTTACTCTGATCGCTGGCATATCCTTATCTTTGGACGATGCGTCGTAACCCAAATTATCCGGAAACTTAGACCAACCAACGATTGCTGCTTCGGTTTCAAGCCCTTCATTCGTATCGATCTGTTTCAAGCCCAGTATCATGTATGCGGGAGCGTAAAACAGGAAACCACGGGCATCCAAAAAGAAAACGGCATCTGCCAACCGTGACAGCTTTTCCGAATCAATACTGATCCAATGCTTCTCGGGGTCGTGCCTTCCAGCCTGTTCTATCTCATGATCACTCTTATAATCGTCGCATGCACGCGCTTGATGAAGCGTCAAACCACCATTCAGACGAACTTTCCAGAAAGCTGTTTTGACCTGATCAAGAATGTGCTGGCGGATATCATCCATAGCTACCCCGGCATCAATCCTTCATGCCATAAACCCCGCCTTCGGCGAGGTACTCTCCGCTCTCGACCTGCTTGCACCACTTCGTAGCCGCGTCCCCGATCGCCCGGCCCAGTTGCGCCAGCGGCGGGGCGAAGGGCGGCTGCCAGTCGCTCATGCCCAGCAGGTCCTGCAGCACGACCACGTGCCCATCGCAGGCCGGCCCGGCCCCGCAGCCGACAACGGGGACCCGCTCGCCGGTGCGTGGGTGACGCGCCTTGTCTACGATCCGCTGGCTGACCCCGTCGGGCACCGCTTCGACCAGCAGGACGGTCGCGCCCATCGCGATCATCAGCTGCGCGGTATCGACGAGGGCATCGGCCTCGCGCTTGTCTCGGCCTGCCGCCTTGTACCCGCCGTCGACGCGGACCTGCTGCGGGCGGCTGCCGATGTGCGCGACGACCGGCACGCCGGCCTGCGCGAGCTTCTCGACGAGCGTCGCGTGGCTGCCATCGACCTCCAGCTTGACACAGTCCGCGCCGGCGTCCTGCATGAACGCGATGGCGTTGCGCACCGCCTCCGCCTCGTCCGCCTGGTAGCTGCCGAACGGCATGTCCGCCATGACGAGCGCGTTCGGCGCGCCGCGACGCACCGCCGCGGTGAGCTCGAGCATGAACGGCATCTTCGCCGGCAGCGTCGAGTCGTGGCCCAGGATCAGCTGCGCCGCGGTGTCGCCCACGAGGAAGCTGCTCACCCCGCCACGCCAGAGCCACTTCGCGGTGGTCGCGTCGTAGCACGTCAGCATCGCGAAGGCCTGCCTGTTCTCCGCCCACTTGCGCCAGTCCCGCAGCGTCACCCGCCGGCTCGAGCGCTGGATCGTTTCAGTCGTCTGCATGGCAGCATTGTAGCCGACCAGACGCTTGGCCTTGCTCAGCCTGGGCGTGCATTGGGGTGGGGCGTTTGGGCTCAACCATTGGTGGTTGGCCCCTACAACCGCTACGCCTTACCAACCCGCCGTGACCCGCTAAACCGTGAGCCCGGCGCACCCGATAACACAGCGGAGGCATCAACGAAAGGCTGGCCGATGTCTGTGCAAACCCAACCATTCCGCGTCGTGGGCGTCAACACCGAGACCGGTGAAGATGTATCGGTGGTGATCGAGGCGGCGACCAAGGCAGCCGCCGAGGTCAAGGCCGAGCAGATGCAGATCGAGACGACGCACATCGTCCGGATCAAGCAGGAGACCCCCGAGCCGCCAGACGAGCACGAGCTGTTCTCCACCGAGGCCGCCGAGGCCCTGGCCGGCAAGCGTACGGACAAGCTGATCGAAGAGGTCGTCCCGCCCGAAGAGCCCAAACCGATGACGCAGCCCGCCGCACCGGCGCCGCAGCCCGTAGCCACACCGACCCCGAACATCGTCAACGCGATCACCCGGCCGACCTACGCCGCGCCTGCCAGCCAGCGCGAGCCGATCGGCAGCGAGATCTCCGGCCTGCGTGTCTTCAGCATCGTGCTGCTCCTGCTGCTGGGCATGAGCGCCGGGGCGTACTACGTCCTCATCCACCAGCCCAACGCGATCCAGGCGCAGGATGAGGACCTCGTCTTCGGCCAGGACCTCTTCAGCGATGTCCTCGAGCCGGCTGAACTTGATCAGTCCGACGACGCGATGCGCAACGTCTTCAACGCACGCGGTGGCGGCAGCGGCGAAGGACAGTCTGACGACCCGCCCATCGCGATCGAACAGCAACTACGCATCACACCGCCCCCGACGCAGCCCACCGAAAACGATAAACCCGTGCTCCAGCTCCAGTCGGTCGTGACCACGAACAACGGCCGGTTCGCGGTGATCAACGGCAAGCTGTACGAGCAGGGCGGCGCGATCGGCAGCGCGATCCTCGTCAGTGTCGCCGACGATTGGGTCCTGATCGAGCGCGACGGCAAGCAGTTCACGCTGCGGATCGAGCCAACGAAGGCTGAGTAATCAGATCAAGAACGCTGTAGCGGGTGACGCGGAGCGTCCGGTTGTACGTATTTCAGATGGTTCGCACGGGACGCTCCGCGTCACCCGCTACACAGCAAGTATTTCACGCGTTCGCGATCGGCGTCAGGTAACCCACCGGGCGGTCCTCGGCCTTGTATTTCGGGAAGAAGTCTTCCTTGTCCGCGTGGAAGCCGAACAGCGAGAACAACGCCTCGGCGAAGACCACTCGGAAGTCCACGTGGACCGGAAGGTCTCGGCCGGCGACGAGGTTCTTCTTATCCAGACCGGTCCACTTGCCGTAGATATTTCCGCCCTTGACCATGCCGCCGACGGCCATCATGAAGCCGCCCCGGCCGTGGTCCGTGCCGTTGTTGCCGTTCTCATAAACCGTCCGGCCGAACTCGGACATCACGAGCACCAGCGTCTTGTCCATGTGGTTGCCCAGGTCGTCATGGAACGCGCGGATGGCTTCGGACAGCGTGGTGAGCATGTTCGCCATCGTGCCCTGATTGCCGCCCTGGTAGGCGTGGTGGTCCCAGCCGCCGTAGTCGATCGCGGCGACCTCCAGGCCTTCGCCGGCCTTGATGACCTTGGCGATGTCGGACAGCTGGCGGGCCAATCGCGAGTTCGGGTACTTGCCCCCGCCCTGGCCGCGGACGATGCCCTTGAGGTGGCGGAGCTTCTCGATGCTCTCTTCGCCTTTCTCAGCAATGTACTCATTCAGGTCGTCCTCCGGCTTCTCGATCGGGGCAACCGCCGCGCCGCCACTGACGCGTGGGACACCCTCGTTGGCGGGCTTGGCGTCCTCTTTCATCGTCAGGCCGTTCTTCTGGTTGGCCTCGGCGTTGCTGTCGCAGGAGTACATCCGCTCGAACGCGTTCATCGCCGCATCGGCCCCGCCGGTCGGTACCGCCAGGACCGGGTACTGCCCGCGCAGCGAGCGGGGCAGCGTCGGCTGCAGCGAGATCGCGCGCAGCGTCCGGTCCGCGTTGGACTGCGTCGCGGTGAGGTAGCGGTTGAGCCAGCCCTCGGTGACGCTCTTGATCCCCGGCGCGGCACGCTCCATGAAGTCCTGCGCATCGAAGTGGCTGCGCGTCGGGTGGGTGGACCCGGTGTTCATGATCGCGGCCATGCGGTTGTCCTGGTAGAGCTTGTGCAGCGGCTTCATCGCCGGGTGCATGCCGAACAGGTTGGTCATCGGGATAACCGCGGGGCTGTTCGCGTCGTCCGACTTAGCGGGGATCGCGATAGTCGGGCGGACCTTGTAGTAGTCCGGGTCGCCGGCGGGGCAGATCGCATTCAACGGGTCGGCCCCGCCACGCAGGTAGATCGTCACGAGCGTCGGCGGGTGGCCCTGCTCGCGCAGAGCCTGCGCGAGCGCTGCGGGCGACAAGCCGAGCGCGGCGGCGCCCATAAACGCGCTGGAGCCTGCGAGGAACTGTCGTCGGGTTGGGGACATGGGTTGCTCCTATCTGCTGTTTACCTCAAAGCTCCGGGCGGAAGCCAGGAGCAGCGATCTGTCATGCTTTCGATCAGTGTCTTGACCGCGTTGGTCGCTCCTGGCTTCCGCCTGGAGCTTTACGATCCGCTTACTGCTGCTGGAAGTCCGGCGAACCCAGCATCGTCGCCAGCATCTGCTCGGCGCTGGGGCTCCGGCCAAGCTCTTCGTCAATAATTCGGCTGGTCCGCTCGTTCAATCCCGCGGGCAAGACCGTTTTCTGCATCTTCTCTTTTAGCTCTTTCACCGGCAGGTTTGCCAAGAGTGCATCCGGCACGCGGACGCCGCTGATCCGGTTGCCCGCGAGGTCCAACGCGAACGTCCAGCGGTACACCAGCACGCCCGGGTCCAGCCAGGCCTCTTTCTGGTCGTACCAGCCCGTCGGGTCGGGGCAGCGGTAGGTCGGCTGGCCCATGAGTTCCAAAGCACGGTCGACGCGGTCGTAACGCTCAACCTCGGCGCCGGTCGCCCGCATCGCGGAGACGACGTATTCAAAAGGCGTTTTGAACTTCACCCGGTGGTTCTGTCGGTAGAAGAACTCGTCTGAGAACACGATCGCCTCGTAGACCTTGGGCAGGTCGCCCTTGGTCTTGCGGAAGACGCCCGCGATTTGCTTGACGAGCTGTTCAGACGGCGTATCCCGCAGGAGGTATGCGCAGAGCTTGCGTGCGATGAAGTCGGCGGTGTACTTGTGCTTGGCCAGCGCGCGGATCACCGTGATGCCCTGGTCCTCGCCGCCGCCACGCAGCTGCGAGCCGAGCACGACCTTATTGCGCATGTCGTGCACGTTCGCGTTGAAGTAGAAGGTGTAGTCACCCTGCTGGTTCTGCCCGTTGCCGGTCCACCGCGCGGTCCAGCCGGTGAAGACGCGGGAGAGCTCGGTGACGTCGCGCTGCCGGTACTCCCGATCGACGCCGAGGGTGTGCAGCTCCATCAATTCACGGGCGTAGTTCTCGTTAAGCCCGCGTTGCCGACGCAGCGCCCGGACGGAACGCGGCACGTTCTCACGGTCCTCGAAGCGGTCGACCATCCGCTGCTCGCTCTCGGTCAGCGGCTTCTGCGACACGATGTTGTCGAGGTAAACCAGCATCGCCGGGTGCCTGGCCGACGACATCAGAAGGTGCTCGAACTTGCCGAACGCGTACTTGCGGATGACCTCCTCTTCCCAGTTATTGGCGAGCAGGCCGACCTCACCCTTCTGCTGGTCGATCGAGAAGTGCTCACGCCAGAACGCGACGATCACTTCCTGGAACTGGCGCTCGGAGTAGACCGCCCGGTGCAGGACGCTGTCGCGGAGCTCCTTCTCGACCTCTGCCTCCATCCGGTTGCGCTTCTGCTGCTCTTCGCGTCGCTTGTCGCGCTCGGCCTTGGTCGGCGGGTTGTTCTTGTAGGGCGTGTAAGGCGGGCGGTATTCGCGATACAACTCGCCGTTAGTCATCGACAGCGTCGGCGCTTTCTTCGCGAGGTACTCGTCGACGTACACGTCGTCGATCGACTCGGGGTCGAGCTGCTGCCGCATCCATTTCTCGACGCCCATCTCCATGACGCGTTCGACCTGGCCGGGCCTCGCCCCGAAGGCCATGCGGTTGAGGGCGTGGGTCGCACGTTCGCGGATCGTCAACTCCGGGCCCTCGTCGTAGCCATCACCTTGATCGCGGTCCGGCGGGCGGGTCGCCTGCGCCATCGCCGAGCTCGTGAAAAGCATCAGCAGGAGTGCAAGCGTTAAACAGGCATGGGTTTTTCTGATTGGATTAGGCATAGCAAGTCGGTAATCAGGTCTGCGGAGTCGCGCGACACATCATATGTCCTAATTGTCGTATTTCCCAACAAAAAAGCAATAGTTCAAACCATGTACGATGCGGCGATGGACGACGAAACGACGTTGAACGTTTTGGCCTCGGGCCGGTTTATGCAGATGGTCCGGCAGGGGCGTTGGGAATACGTCCGCCGGCATACAGCGGAGGGCGCAGTCGCAATTATCGCGATCACGGACGCCGGCGAGCTGGTCCTGGTCGAGCAGCACCGCGTTCCGATGGGTATGACTTGCCTTGAGCTGCCCGCCGGGCTCGTGGGCGATAGCGAAAAAGACAAGGGCGAGGCGCTGCTCGACGCGGCCCAAAGGGAGCTGCTCGAAGAGGCCGGCTACACCGCTTCAACGCTCGAACACCTCTACTCGGTCGCGACCAGCCCGGGCCTGAGCAGCGAGACGATCGACCTGTTCCGCGCGACAGGCCTAACTCAAAAGCACGCTGGCGGCGGGGTCGACCACGAAGACATCACCGTCCACCTCGCGAAGATCGATGAGCTCGACGGTTGGCTCGCCGAGCAGCAAGAGCGGGGCACCGCGATCGATGTCAAGGTGTACCTGGCGGCGTCGCTGCTGCAAAGGTGCTAGGCGAATCTATACAGTTCCTATTCATACCCAAACCAGAGCGGCCTTTGGTCGCTAGAGTTGTCTTTGCATGCCCCCCGACTCGACGCCCCCACAACCCAACCAGCCAAGCACGGCGGCGATCCTCTGGCGGCTGATCGAGCTGACCTGGCATTACAAAACCGGCGCACTGATCATCGTCGCCCTGCAGGTCGGGCTGCTCGCGTTCGCCCTCTCGGGTCTCGGGCTGGTCGGGCTGGGCATCGACGTCATCGGCGAGGGCGTCGGCGCGTCCGACAAGACCCCGCGTTGGCCCTTCGGGATCGAGCCGCCTAACGCGTGGTCCGCGATGACCAGCGTCCTCGTCATCGCGGGGGCCGTGCTCGTGCTCGCGGTCCTGCGCTTCCTGGTCGAGCGCGCATCGACGGTCTACAAGGCCTACCTCGTCCGCGACATCGTCGTCGACCTCCGCAACGCGGTCTACGACAAGATGCAACGGCTCAGCTTCCGATTCTTCGACCAAAACGAGTCCGGCTCGATCATCAACCGCGTCACGGGCGATGTCCAGGCCGTCCGACGCTTCATCGACGGCGTCATGATCGAGCTGCTCATCCTGATCATCTCGCTCGCGTTTTTCCTCGGCTACATGCTCTCGATCCACGTGACGCTCACGCTCGCCTGCCTCGCCACCACGCCGCTGCTCTGGTTCCTCACCGTGCTGTTCTCGCGGATCGTCCGCCCGGCCTACCGCGAGAACCGCCGGCTGTTCGACAAGGCCGTGCTCGCGCTCTCCGAGAACGCGCAAGGCGTCCACGTCGTCAAGGGCTTTGCCCTGCAGGACAGTGAGACGGAGAAGTTCAAGAAAGCCAACGACGCCGTCGCCGACCAGCACCGATGGATCTTCAAGCAGGTCGCGCTCTTCATCCCCTCGGTCGGGATGATCACCGCGATCAACCTGCTCGTCCTGCTGATCTACGGCGGGTACCTCTACGCGAACGACCCCGACTTCGCCTTCGGGTCCGGGCTCTTCGTCTTCGCCGGCCTGCTGATGCAGTTCTCCAACCAGGTCGGCAACCTCGCGCAGATCACCAACGCGGTGCAGCGATCGGTCATCGGTGCCCAGCGCGTCTTCGAGGTCCTCGACGAGCCCATGGAGGTGCAGAGCAAACCCGACGCGTCGCCCCTCGATCGCGCGCACGGCCGTGTGACCTTCGACAACGTCACCTTCGCCTACAACGACGACGACGGCCACGCCATCCAGGGCGTGACCTTCACCGCAGAGCCCGGTGAAACGATCGCCATCCTCGGCGCGACCGGTGCGGGCAAGTCCACGCTGCTCTCGCTCATCCCGCGCTTCTACGACCCCACGCAAGGCTCGATCCGGATCGACGGCGACGACCTCCGCGATCTCGATCTCGATTCCTTGCGACAAAACATCGGCACCGTCTTCCAGGAGACCTTCCTCTTCTCCAACACTGTCGCAAGTAACATCGCCTTCGGCCACCCGGAGGCGACCCAAGACCAGATCGAACAGGCCGCGACCATTGCCCAGGCCCACGACTTCGTCACCAGCGAACTGGACCACGGCTACGACACCGTCCTCACCGAGGGCGGCAACGGCCTGTCCGGCGGGCAGCGCCAACGCCTCGCCATCGCCCGTGCGCTCTTGCTCGACCCACCGATCCTCTTGATGGACGACCCCACCGCAGCGATCGACCCCGAGACCGAGCACCAGATCATGTCCGCGATGCAGAGCGCGATGGCCGGCCGGACGACCTTCATCGTCGCCCACCGCCTGAGCACGCTCAAACGCGCCGACCGCGTGATCGTGCTCAAACAAGGCCGCATCACCGAGATTGGCACCCACGATGAGCTGATGCAAACCAGCGAGCACTATCGCAAAGCCGCAGAGATCCAGCTCGCAGACGAGGACTCGAAACGGTTACTGGGGATCGGGGAAGGTAAGTGAACCACGGAGACACAGAAAGCACAGGGGTATGAGTGAGGCTCTGATACATGGAGATACGGATTTGGTGCTTCCGGATCAATTGCTTGCATTAATTAGCAAGGGAATCTGGCCCACAAGTGACAACTCGCAGAGACAGAATCTCAAACCTATTTACCGAAACAAGCATGCCTACAAGGATAGATTTGAAATGGACACACTCTTCCTTTACCCACCACCCTTCGTACTAGTGAGTGAGGACATCGTTGATGGCGATCATTTTTGGAAAGACAAAGCACTAACTCAATACTTCGGACAGTCACTGACACATGGCATCGAACCTGAATTGGCTGTAATACTAGGTGACTTTGGCCCTGGAACTGATGCAATCTTCATTCTGGACTATCAATTTGATCTGAAAAACCCTCAAATTACGGGCATGGATTATGGCGAGGTCTCAAATCAGAAAGGGTGGACCCAACTTGCCAATAACATTGACGAATTTTGTGAAGTAATCGGTTTGTCCTAACTGCGCATGCCTCCGTGCCCTCTGTGGTTCAAAACCAAACCATGACAAACTCCCCCCAGCAACCCCGCCTGCTTACGCACGTCAAGCAGGTTGATGACGAAGCCCGGCAGGCGCCGCTGAGTTTCGCGGTGATCAAGCGTTTATTGGGGTACACCCGGCCGTACGCGCTCAAACGCAACACCCTCATCACCCTCGCGCTCATCCGGGCGATCCAGCTGCCCGCGCTGGCGTGGGCGCTTGCGGCGGTGCTCAACGGGCCCGTCCTCGCGCAGGACTGGCAGGGCACCCTCTGGGGCGCGGGCGGGTTCTTCCTCCTCGCGCTCTCGACCGCCGTCGTCTTCCACTACCGCATGAAGCTCGCGCTCGAGCTGGGCGAGGACGTGATCCACGACCTGCGGGCCGAGATCTTCGCGCACCTGCAGACGATGTCGATGCGGTTCTACGACTCGACCAAGCTCGGCCGGATCATCAGCCGGGTCACCTCCGACGCGGAGAACGTCCGCATGGGCGTACAGAGCGTGCTGTTCATCACGCTGGTGCAGCTGGGCGCGATGGTCGCCGCCGCGGCGATCATGCTGTACTACGACCCGCCGCTGTTCATGGTCGTGCTCGCGATGGCGCCGGTGCTCTGGTTCGTGAGCAAGTTCTTCCGCGACCGGCTCAGCAGCGCCTACCGCGCGACGCAGGAGAGCTTCTCCCGGGTCACCGCGACGCTCGCCGAGTCGGTCAACGGGATCCGCGTCACGCAGGGCTTCGTCCGACAGGACACCAACGCGGAGCTCTTCGGCGAGCTCGTCGACGACCACGCGTCCTACCACGTCCGTTCGTCCAAACTCCAGGCGATCTTCCTGCCGTTCCTCGAGTTCAACAGCCAGGTGTTCATGGCGGTGCTGCTCGCGCTGGGCGGGGCGCAGGTGCTGCTCACGATGTTCTTCGCCGAGTACGCCGCGGCGGACCCGGTCGACCGCTTCGAGTCGCTGGTCGTATTCGCCCTGCTGATGCCGCAGTTCTTCAATCCGGTCGCGACGATCGGCCGGCAGTACAACGACGCGCTGACCGCCATGGCCGGGGCCGAACGCGTCTTCGGCCTGCTCGATACCGAGCCCGAACGCCTCGACGACGAAGGCGCGATCGACCTGCCTACGATCGAAGGCCGGGTCGAGCTCGACGGCGTCACCTTCGGCTACCTGCCGGACAAACCCGTGCTGCACAACATCTCACTCAAGGCCGAGCCGGGCCAGACCATCGCACTCGTTGGCGAGACCGGCAGCGGCAAGACCTCCATCATCAACCTGATCGCCAAGTTCTACCTGCCAGACGAAGGCAGGGTCCTCATCGACGGCATCAACACCCACGGCGTTATCAGCCACTCGCTCGCCAGGCAGCTCGGCATCGTCCTGCAGCGCAACTACCTCTTCACCGGCAGCGTGATGGACAATATCCGCGTCGGCCGGCCCGACGCTACCGATGAAGAGGTCCTCGCTTCCGCGGAGGCGCTCGACTGCCTGGACATCCTCGAAGCGCTGCCGCAGGGCCTAGAGACCGAGGTCGGCGAGAAGGGCGGCAACCTCTCGCTGGGCCAGCGGCAGATCGTCTGCTTCTGCCGGGCCATGCTGGCCGACCCGCGCATCCTGATCCTGGACGAGGCGACCAGCGCGGTGGACACGATGACCGAGGCGAGGGTGCAGGTCGCGCTGGCCAGGCTGCTCGCCGGTCGGACCAGCTTCGTCGTCGCCCACCGGCTGAGCACGATCCGCCACGCCGACCGCGTGCTGCTCTTAGACAACGGCGAGATTATCGAACGCGGCACGCACAACGGGCTCCTCGAACAGCAGGGCCGGTACGCCAGGCTCTACCGCCAGTTCATCCAGGCGAGTGAGGCATGAAAACCCTTGCATTTCCAATTTAAGTGCCCTGCGGGTTGTGCCGATCCTGTCGATAACACGGATCAGAAAACCCATACCCAAGGACCCGCGATGGAAGGCGAACCGAAGCACCACGAACCACAGGCCCCGGGCAACGTCGGCGGACTCATCGCCGAGGTCGAGAACAAGATGTCCGAGCTCATGGCCTGGCACAAGACCCAGGTCGGCCAGTTTGAGGACGACAAGGCCAAGTTCGAAGACGAGATGACCCTGCAACGCGAGGCGCTCAAGGCGGAGAGCGAAGAGCAGGCCAAGGCCCTTAAAGAACAGGCCGAGCAACAGACCCAGGCCATCGAATCGCAGCGCAAGACGCTCGAGCAGCACCTGCACGAGGTCGAGCAGCAGCGCATCAAGCTCGTCGAGCTGACCAGCAAGCTGCGTGCGGAAGAGTCGGCGATGTCGCGTGAGTGGGGCGAGGTGCAGAAGGAACGCGAGGCGGTCCAGAAGCAGGCCGCCGAGGTCGCCAAGATGCGCGAGCAGACCCGCGACCGCGCCAAGGCCTGGCTGGAAAGTGCCGCTGCCGAAATCAGCGAGCCGCTCAAGCTCATCACCGAGCTCACGGAAACGCAGGACGAGGCGCCGCAAAGCGAAGCGGCATAAGTCAGGCTTTTTGATGTTCTTTTGAAACCGCTCCCTTACGGTCTCGGCTCGTTAAAGCAATGCCACTCGCTTACGCGTCTTGCTCTGATGAATCAAACCCATACGCCTCGACCTCGAACGGGTTGTCCCGGTAAGGGTCTTTGCCGCACACCCACATCCATACACCGGCCCCGACATACGCGAGCACAAATAAGGGTCCCCACCGCTGGTACTGCCGGACGTGCACCCGCTCGTGCTCGCGCGTCACGCTCAGCGCCGCTTCGGTCTGAGCCAGCACGACATGCCCGATGGTGATCGCGAGCGCGCCGTCCTTCACGAAAGGCAGCCGCTGCAGGATCGGCTTGACCCACCCGCCGTGCGCTTCGACAACACCGGTGTGCACCGACCAGCCCCCGCCGGTAAGCCGGGCCAGGAACGCCCACATCAAACCGACGAGTGTATTGGGTGAGGTCCAGAGATAGAGAAACAAGTGCCGCATATCTAGCAGTGTGACAAGAACCGCGATGCGACGCATCGCCGGCGAGTGGTGTGGGTGTCCGATGGCTTGGCCCGCGACGCGTCGCATCGCGGCTATTTGTAGAGAAGCTTTTATCGCAGCTTGATCGTCGACAGCGCGATCGCAGCCAGCAGCACGGTGATCAGCCAGAATCGCACGACGACCTGTTGCTCGGTCCAGCCGACCATATGGAAGTGGTGGTGGACCGGGGCGCACTTGAAGATGCGTTTGCCGCCTCGGAGCTTGAACGAGCCGACCTGCAGGATGACCGAGAGCATCTCGAAGAAGAAGACCCCGCCGATGATGAGCAGCAGGAGCTCCTGCCGGGTGACGATCGCGAGGTAGCCGAGCGTCCCGCCGAGCGCGAGCGAGCCCGTATCGCCCATGAAGACCTGGGCCGGGTGGCAGTTGAACCAGAGGAAGCCTAGGCACGCCCCGGCCATCGCCCCGGCCAGCACCGCGAGTTCATCGGCGAACGGGATGTGCGGCACGAGCAGGTACTGCGCGAGGATAAAGTCGCCGCGCTCGTAGCCCGCGATCAGGCAGAGCACGAGGAACGCGAACGCAACGATGAGCGTGATCCCGCCCGCCAGCCCGTCCATCCCGTCCGTCAGGTTCACGGCGTTGCTCGTCCCCGCAATAAAAAGCACCGCGAGGATCACGAAGACCACGCCCGGCAGGATGATCAGGTTCTGCGAGGGCATCCATGCGCCCTCGGCGACGTTGTAGACCCACGTCTTCAGCCCCGGCAGGTTCAGCGACTGCGACATCAGCTGGACGTGCTGCTCATCAGGCGCGGAGAACTTCGACACGCCGTGGTGGTACACGAAGATGCCCAGCAGCACCGCGAGCCCGAGCTGGAACATGAGCTTCTCCCAAGACCGAAGCCCGTCGCGCGAGCCGGGCTTGCGGCGGGCCGTGGTAAGCTTGAGCCAGTCGTCGGCCATCCCGATGCTGGCCATCGCGACCAGGCAGACCAGCCCCATCCAGACGTAGAACCCGTTCTGCCGGGAGATATCCGCGAGCAGCAGCGTGACGAGCACGATCGCCCCGACGATCATGACCCCGCCCATCGTCGGCGTGTTCGCCTTGGACTTCATCAGCTCGTTGATGTCCTTGTTGTGGAACTCGGGGTTGTCCCCGATCTTCTGCGTGACCAGCCAGCGGATGACACGCTTGCCCGAGAGCACGACCACGGCGAAGGCAACAATCATCGCGAGCACCGCGCGGAACTCGATGAAGGTGAAGATGCGCAGGAAGCTGAAGAAGGTCGAGTCCAGCCCGCCGTCGATCTTGGAATCGATGAATTGAATGAGCAGGTAGAGCAAGCGGGGCGGGTTCCGGGTGATTAGGGTCAGATCATTCCGAGCCCACGCCGTGACGGCGTGGGCTTCATGCATGATCTATGTCGGCTCATTGCCCTGCGCGGGCCCAAAACGCCGTTCAATCGCGGGGATCAGGCGTTCGAGCCGCATCCCCCGCGACGCCTTGAGCAGGACGGTATCGCCGGGCTGGAGGAGTTCGGCGACTTGGTTGGGGAGGTCGTCGGTCCATTCGGGGAAAGCGATTGCTTCTTGAATACCTTTTGCGGGTATGAAAGCATCGACCATCGATTGGGCGTAGCCCCCGATTGCGATCAATTGATCAAGCATGATCGGTATACCCTGAGCGTATGCCCCAACGCGCCGATGTGCCTCGTCAGCCTGACTTCCTAACTCGAACATATCGCCGAGTATGCCGACCCTCCGCGTGCCAGGGCTGTGCTGTTCCAAAACATGCAGTGCGGCGATCATGCTTGTTGGATTCGCGTTGTAGCAATCGTCAATCACTGTGACCGAAGAACCAAACGCCATTGGCACACATCGGTGCGGCGGAGGTTTCACAGCACGCAATGCTTCGTACCAGTCTGGGAACTTTGCCCCGACGAGTCTCGCCACAACGCCAGTAATTGCTGCGTTCTGCTGGTTGTGTTCACCAAGCAGGTGACTATCCTTCGGCGGCTCATTATCGGGTTCGGAGTAAAGGCTGAGACCGAACGCTCCGTTTTCGGCAAGTTGTCGCACCTTTGATATCCAGAACTGCATGGGGCCAACGACAACATCCCCACCGGGCTGGATATGGCTGATGATCGACAACTCTTCCTTCGCCACTCCTTCCAAATCCTTAAAGAACTCCAGATGCTCCTCCCCGATACTCGTGATCACCGCGATGTCGGGGCGGACAATAGCTGCCAAGAAATCGATCTCGCCGGGGTGATTCGTGCCGATCTCGCAGGCGACGAAGTCGTGCTCGGGTTTCGCGCTCAGCAGCGTCAACGGCACGCCAAGGTGGTTGTTGAAGCTCTTGGGGCTCTGCGTGCCTTCGAGTCCTGCATGCGTCAGCACGTGGTGGATCAGGTGGCGGGTGGTCGTCTTGCCGTTGGAGCCGGCGATGCCGATGACTTTGCAGCCGCCGGCCTTGAGCTCATCGCGATAGGCGCGGGCGAGGTCTTGCAGAGTGACAACGGTGTCATCGACTTGGAGCACCGGTTGGCTCGGAACCCTCCCCCCGACCCCTCCTTCAAGGGAGGGGGGGTCTGTGCTGACGATGGCGAGCGCCGCCCCGGCATCAAATGCCTTGTCGATGAAGTCGTGGCCGTCGAAGTTGTCGCCCTGGATCGCGAGATAGGCCTGGCCTTCTTTGATCTCGCGCGTGTCGTGCCAGAGGCCGGTGACCTCGGCGCCGAGGTCCTCCGGTTCGACGAGCCAGGTGCCTTGGGTGACATCGGCGATGTTTTGGTAGGTCCAGAAGGCCATCAGTCGGGTTTCAGGTTTGAACTGCGTTATCCGTAACACGGGTCAGGAATAGCCGGCGGCCTGCGGACGCCGGACAAGAGAACAAGCGGGTTGTCCATACAAGCAGCCGCTCTCGCGTCCGGGGCCCGTAGGTCCCCGGCTATTGTCATGCTTGTTTTTGATCATCTGGTGAATGGCTCAGTATCTCCCGCAGCGCGGCGGCCGCCTGCTCGCGGTCGTCGAAGTGGACCTTCTCCGTGCCGACGACCTGGTAGTCCTCGTGGCCCTTGCCTGCGATGAGGACGGTGTCGTTTTCGGCTGCGAGGTTGATGGCGAAACGGATGGCCTTGGCGCGGTCCATCATCGTGTGGGTTGCTTTGCCTGAAGCGGCATCGAAGCCGGCCGCGGCGTCATCCAGAATCTGCTGCGGGTCTTCGGTACGCGGGTTGTCGCTGGTGAGGACGACGATGTCCGCGTGCTGCTGGGCGGCCTTGGCCATGAGTGGGCGCTTGGCGCGGTCGCGGTCGCCGCCGCAGCCGAAGACGGTGATGAGCTTGCCTGTTGTGAGGTCGCGAAGGGCCTTGCCGACGTTCTGCAGGGCGTCGGGGGTGTGGGCGTAGTCGACGAGGACGGTGGGGAATTGGGCTTGAGTCTTGGGGCTTGAGGCTTGAGGCCAATCGGGGCCGACCGGTTCGAGCCGGCCGGGGACGGGCTTGGCGGACTCGATGCCTTGCTTGAGCTGTTCGGGCGTGATGTCGGCGGCGACATAGGCCAGCGCGATGGCCTGCAGGGCGTTGCTGAGGTTGTGCAGGCCGGGCATAGGGACGGTGGCGGTGAAGTGGTCGAGCCGGCCATGGAACTCGGCGGTGCTCGATGCGGCGGTTAATGCGATCGGGCGGACACAGCATCGCCGGCGTCCGATCGCATCGGGCGGGAGCTCGCCGGCGTGCTTGAGCACCGCGCTGAACGCGACCGAGGCGCAGCAGCCCCGGGCCATGCGCGCGGACCACATGTCGTCGCCGTTGAGGATCGCGAACGCGTCCTTGTCCAGCTGCTCAAACAAGATCGCCTTGGCGTCGGCGTACTGCGGCATCGAGCCGTGGTAGTCGAGGTGGTCCTGGGTCAGGTTCGTGAACGCCGCGGCGCTGAAGCGCAGGTGGTCGGTCCGGCCCTGGTGCAGCGCGTGGCTGGATACCTCCATCACGCAGAACCCGCAGCCGTTATCCACCATCTCGGCGAGCAGCCTGCTGAGCTCGATCGCGCCGGGGGTGGTGAGCATTGCCGGGGTTGGGCCGTCGGGGCTGCCGGTGTCGAGCTCGACGGTGCCGATGAGCCCGCACTTGTGGCCGGCGGAGGCGAGCAGTTGCTTGGTCAGGGTCACCGTCGTGGTCTTGCCGTTGGTCCCGGTGACGCCGATGAGCTTGAGCTTCTTGGAAGGATGGCCGTAAAAACGCTCGGCCAGCGTGCCGCAGAGCCGCTGATCGATCGCGCCTTCATTGATGAAGCAGACCGCGATGCCATCGGGTACCTCGAACCGCTCCATCTCGCCCGGCTTCATCTGCGGCAAGAGCAGCGCTACCGCCCCGGCTTCGAGCGCGGCGGGCACGTACCGCATCCTATCCGCATAGCCGGGCAGGGTCTGTATCCCGCCATGGTCCCCGAGCCGACCAATGAACAGAGAGCCCGGCTGGACCGCCCGGCTGTCGTCCGTGAGCCCAGCCAACGCGACCGCGGCGTCTCCGCGGGCGAGTGTGATCGGCAGGTCTTTGATGAGCGCGTCGAGTTGCAACCGGCGAGCCTCCGTGCTGGCGTGGCGTGATTTTAATCCACGCCGTCGGCCTTGTTCATCGGCCGACCGATCGGCATGACGACAGCGTGTGCAACGTTGTTATGATCAAACGCATGAGCGATGACCTGCTCGATGAAAACGGCGCGACCAAACGCGGCGGCAAGATGCCGTGGCGCTGGCCGCTGCACACCCAGATCCTCATCGGTTTGGTGCTCGGCGTGCTCATCGGCTGGCTCAGCGGCGCGCTGGCGGTCAGCGCGGCGGGCGACGCGAAAGCCAAGGCGTACGATGACGCGATCAAGGCAGGACTCGTTGAAGAAGACGCGCGGGCCGCCGCCGACGCGATCCAGGCGAAAGACCTGGTCAACGAGCGGTGGGACTTTCTGATCTTTGACCTGATCGGGGATGTGTTTATCCAGGGCCTGAAGCTGATCATCGTGCCGATCGTGGTGAGCTCGATCGTGCTCGCCGTCGCCGGGCTGGGCCAGCGGTCGGGGTTTGGCCGGCTGGGTGCGAAGACGCTGGGCTACTACCTGACGACCTCGCTGGTCGCGATCCTCATCGGGCTCACGCTCGTCAATGTGTTCACGCCCGGGCTCGCGGCGGATGGGACGGGCATCCTCGAGGGGCAGACCGACTTCACCGCGTTCGAGGGCGAGTCGTCCGATATCACAGGCCGGACCGAGGGCACCAGCGCGAGCTCGTTCCTCGATGTCTTCCGCAAGATGGTGCCGAGCAACATCATCGCCGCGGCGTCGGACAACGGACAGTTGCTCGGGCTGATCGTCGTATCGCTCATCGTCGGGTACATGCTCGCCCGGCTCACCGTTGACCTCCGCGATGTGCTTTTGAGCTTTACGAAAGCGGTGTACGAGCTCACGCTCATGGTGGTGGACCTCGTGCTCCGGCTCGCGCCGATCGGAGTCTGCTTCCTCGTCGCAGCGGCGCTGACCAGGCAGTACGCGGCGCTCGTGCCGGACGACCGGCTTGGGGACCTGGTCGGCGGGATCGCCTGGTTCGCGGGGATCGCGCTCGCGGCACTTTTGACGCACGCCTTCGTGATGATGCCGCTCATCCTCTGCTTCGTCGCACGGGTGAACCCGATCCGGCACTACCGGGCGATGCTGCCCGCGATCCTAACCGCGTTCTCGACATCCTCGAGCAGCGCGACCCTGCCCGTCACGATGGAGTGCGTCGAGGAGCGGGCCGGCGTGTCGAACAAGACGACCAGCTTTGTCCTCCCGCTTGGTGCGACGGTCAACATGGACGGCACCGCGCTGTACGAGTGCGTCGCCGCGATCTTCATCTGCCAGGCCTTCGGCATCGACCTGACGTTTGCCCAGCAGTTCTTCATCGTGATAGTCGCGCTCCTGACCAGTATCGGCGTCGCGGGCGTGCCCTCGGCGTCGATCGTGGCCATCGTCCTGATCCTCGATGCGGTCTCGGCACAACTCGGCCCCGGGGCCGGCCTGCCCCCCGAAGGCCTCGTCGCCGGCCTGTTCCTGATCTGGCTGGTGGACCGCCCGCTTGACATGGCCCGCACCTCGGTGAATATCTTCTCCGACTCGGTCGGCGCGGTGACCATCGCCAGGACCGAGGGCGAAACCGAGGTCCTGACCGGCTAGCATCAGGAAGTGCTAAACACGATTTGCATCTCTGGCAAACGCGTGCTACGCTTATTGCAGTGTTGAGAAAACCTGTGCCCCCGGAAGCTGCCTCTAGCTGAGCACCGCTCGCTAGAGGCGGTTTTTTTAGCTGCTAACCCTATGAGCCGCCGTGTCACGCCCGGCCGGGTATACCGGCAGGGCGAACGACCGGGCGTAGTCGCCTGTCGGCTGCCCGGGCGGCGAACGCGGCCTTAAGGCCCAATAACCCACGAACGCAAATCACCCCCCGGCGAAGGCTGTACCGATACTACCGCTGCCATACGATACCGCCGGCGTGCTGTCGCGTGGCTGCGGCGAACCATGGAGTTTTTTGCAATGAGTGCGATCAAGATCGGTGTGATGGGCTGCGGGGTCGTATCGGAATACGGCCACCTGCCCCCGCTACGAGACAACCCGCGGTTCGATGTCCAGTCGCTGATGGACCCGAACAAGGACCGTGTCCAGGACTACGCCCGGCGGTTCGGCGTCCCCCAGACCTTCACCGATCAGGACGGCTTCATGAAGAGCGGCCTCGACGCGGTCGCCATCTGCTCGCCCGCGCCGGTCCACCTGGCCAACATCAAGGGCTGCGCCGAGCACGGCCTCGCCGCGCTGTGCGAGAAGCCACTGGCCATGGACGCGGATGAGGCGCAAGAGATTGTCGACATCATGAACAAGGCCGGCCTGCCGCTGTATGTCGGGTTCTGCTACCGCTTCGCCGGATGCGCCCAGACCATCCGCGACCTCGTGCAGGACGGCGCGATCGGGCAGGTCCGCTCGCTCCGGCTGATCTACAACTGGGACTGCCACGGCAAGTACGAGCAGGACGCCACCGGCAAGTGGGTCAAATACCAACGAAGGATCGACCGCATGCTCGAAGGCGGGCCCATGGTCGACTGCGGGGTCCACCAGATCGACCTCGCCCAGTGGTGGCTGCAGTCGCCCGTCGTCCGCTACACCGGCCAGGGGTCCTGGGTCGACGAGTACGAAGCGCCCGACCACGTCTTCCTCCACATGGACCACGACAACGGCGCCCACACCATGGTCGAGATGTCCTACTCCTACGGCCACACCACCAAGAACAAGTACAACGAGTTCATCTACGAGCTCATCGGCACCGACGGCATCATCCGCTACGAGCGCAACACCAACCTCTTCGAACTCCGCACCGACCAGTTCACCGAGAAACTCAAGCACACCGGCGAGAAGAACTTCGCGGTCATGTACGACCACTTCGCGGATGCCTTGCAGAAGGGCGACCCCGGCGACCTGTGCACCGGCGAAGAAGCGATCGTCGTTACCGACATCGCCCGCCACGCGACCGACGAGGTCATCGCCAACCGCATCAGTAAACCCGTGGTGATCGGGGCATTGAAGTAATAAGCCACCGTAGGTAGTCAGCACGGCGTAGCGGGCGACGTGGAGCATCCCGTGCGAAGCATCTCAAACAATCTGAATGGGACGCTCCGCGTCACCCGCTACACAGGATTAAGCCCGTCAGTCCGTCGTTGTCGGCACGTCCGCGATCGCGTTGCCCGCGCCGATCAGCTTTGCGTCCAGCAGGTCCGTCACCGCGATCTGGTTGCGGCCAAGCAGGTGGTTGTGGGCCTTGTACGTCTGGTGGTCCTGCACGCGCAGCTTGATCGTGACCCCGTCGTCGCCGACCTGCATCGCGAGGATGCGCGCCCGCCTGCGGTGCTCGAGCTCCAGCACCGGGCGGAACTCGAAACGCTCGAGTTTGTCCAGCCACTCGCCGAGGCGGTCGGCCGTCGCATGCTGGCTCTTGGGCAGCTTCATCCGGAGCATCTCGCCGACCGAGACAACCGAGACCGGCAGCGAGCCGGCGTAGAGGTCTTCCACCTGCCCGACCGCCATGCCGTCGGGTCGAAACGCCAGCGACACCTCGCCGGAGAACACCTGCTGCCAGTAGGGTGTGTCGATCATGAACGCGAGGTAGAGGCGGCCGTCACGCGCGACCACAGAAGGGTCGTTGATCCCGCCGGGCACGATGTAGCCGCGCTGCTGGGTCCACTGCACGAAGAACTCGTTGACCATCGCGATGAGTTCGGTGTTGGTCAGCGTCAGTTCGGCGAACTCGTCCAGCGCGGTCTCCGAGAGCTCGGGCGCGTCGGCCGGGACCGGGTTCTTGGCCGGGGCCCCGCCGTACAGGTCGATGCGTTGGAAATCACGGCTCGAGGTCTGCGTGATCTCGGCGAGCTGCTCCTTGATGCTCGCGGTGATCTGCTCGCGCATCTGCGGGGAGGACTGCTCGAGTACCGCCTGCACCTCGCGCCAGGCGACCGGCGGACGCTGCAGCAGGTACACCGTCAGCCCCGCAGCAAGCACAAACCCAAGCGTACCAACGACCAGCCCCCGCTTGATCCACTGTTTGGTTTTCGCCTGCATCGCCTTGCCTCCGGGTCCCTGCAGGTGTTATCGACGCTTCGCAGGCGGGGCTCGCGCCGCGTCGACGAACACACGATCAAGCCTGTGAAGCTGCGCCGGCTGTAGCGGTCAGGGTGACGCGCGGCGCGATGGGGCCTAAGCTGCTGGGCTCATGCCAACGAACGCCGTCATCCTAATCCTAAAAGTGGGGATCATCGGCTTGTCGCTGGGGGTGCTTGTTGTCCTGCTGCGTCGGGGCGAGCTGCGCGAAAAGCATCTGCGCCTTGCGCCGACACGCAACCTGCACGAGCACCCGCTCGTCTACCTGGCCGGCATCTACCTGGTGATGTTCTATGCGGCGCTCAAGTTGCAGGTCAGTAGCGACGCGCCGTTCGAGTTGCAGTTCGCGATGGAGCTCGTGCCGTTCGCGTTCATTGGTCTGATGCTGGGCCGGGCCCGCAGAGCCGAGGCGGGCTTCCGCAAGCTAGGCCTCCTGCCGCGATGGCCCGGGCGCGACCTGCGCTGGGGCCTGGTGAGTGGGGTCGTCGGCTTTGGGTTGGCCGGGTTGTCAGGCCTGTTCGCGATACAGCTATTCAGCCTACTCAACGAGCCGGCCCCCGAGGTCGCGCACAAGACACTGGTCACGCTCCAGACCAGCTTCAGCCTGGAGTTGCTCATCTCGATCATCGTGTCCGCGGTGATCATTGCGCCGCTGCTGGAGGAGCTCGTGTTCCGTGGCGTGCTACAGACGTCGCTGATGCGATGGTTCAAGGGCCGGCGCTGGATCGCGATCGTAATCACCGCGATGGTGTTCTCTTCGATCCACGGATGGGTCGTGCCGACGCAGGGGCTGATCCCGCTATTCGTACTCGGGCTGGTGTGGGGCTACCTTTACGAACGTACCGGTTCGCTAGTCGTACCGATCCTCTCGCACGCCGTCTTCAACGCCGCCAACATCGCGCTTGCGTTGCACCTGCCTGAGACGCCACCTGCGTAATAACAGATCACCGCACAGCTGAGGTAGTAGGCGACGCGGAGCGTCCCGTTCTGACTGCCGCGAAAAAGGACAGTGGTTGACCAAACCAGTGGACGCTGCGCGTCGCCCGCTACACCGTGCTGCCGTTGGTCATTGTGACAAGCCATCCAGCCACTGATTAAACGCCCCGGTGCTGTCCCCGCCGGCGTATTCCGCAAACGGGACACCGTCCGGAGTCATCGCGAGCACCGTCGGGATGCCACGCACGCCATACTTCGCCGCGACCTCCATGTTCGGGTTGCCCGCGGACTGGTCGGTCAGGTCGATCTGAACCGGCACGAACCCGGCCTGCAACGCCTGCTGCACCTCGCCATCGGTAAAGACATTGTTCTTCAGCGCCCGGCAGGGCGGGCACCAGCCTGCGGTAAACAGCACGACCATCGGCTTGTCCGCTTCCTTGGCCAGCTGCTGCCCGGCCGGCATCCCGTCCGCCCAGCCGGCCATGACCTCGCCGCTCCCACCGCCACGCAGCGCGTAGGCCCCGGCCCAAGCCACGACCACCAGCAGCACCGCCACGACCCAGCCGAACGATGCAGAACCACGGTTGACTCTCATGTCTCTCGTTGTGTGCATGCGTATTCAACCACCAAATCAAGCGGACTATTCCGAGCAAGGACTTGCGGAACGATAGGCCCGGACCCGCGATACATCCGACCCTCATTCATCATTTTCATCGGCGTTCTGCAGCAGCGGCATCGCGTTCGACACAGCGTCGCCTTCACTGCTTGGCAGCTCCTGCACCTTGGACAGCTTCTTGGTGATCTGCCGGGTTCGGACGGCCGCTTTATCCATCTCTTTGCTCGCGCTGGACAGCTTCTTCTGCACCGCCGCGATCCAGTCTTCGAAGCGGCCGAACTCCGTCTTCACGCCACCCAAGAGCTTCCACACCTCGCCCGAACGCTTCTGGATCGCCAGCGTCCGGAAGCCCATCTGCAGGGAGTTCAACAGCGCTGCTAGCGTCGTCGGACCCGCGAGGTTCACCCGGCAGTCCCGCTGCAAACGGTCCACCAGGCCCGGCCGACGCACAAGCTCCGCGTACAGACCTTCCGTGGGCAAAAACAAAATCGCAAAGTCTGTCGTATACGGCGGGGCGATATACTTCTCGCGGATATCCCGAGCAAAGGTTAGGACCGCGGCGTCGAGCTCCTTGTGTGCCGCTTCGAGTGCGGCCGGGTCCGCCGACTCCGACGCCTGCACCAAGCGCTCGTAGGATTCGCGTGGGAACTTCGCGTCGATCGGCAGATAGATGTGCCCGCGCCCGTCTTGGTCGTCGGGCCCGGGCATCTTGATCGCGTACTCAACATGCACGTCTGCCCTCGGCCTGACCTTGCAGTTCTTCTCGTACTGCTCGGGTGTCAACAGCTGCTCCAACAAACTGCCGAGCAACACCTCGCCCCACGTGCCGCGCGTCTTCACATTCGTCATCACCCGCTTCAGGTCGCTCACCCCCCCCGCCAGCTCCTGCATCTCGCCCAACCCCTGGTGTACTTTCTCCAAGCGCTCGCTCACCAGCTTGAACGACTCACCCAAGCGCGTCTCCAGCGTCTTGTGCAGTTTGTCGTCGACTGTCTGCCGCATCTTCTCGAGCTTCTGCTCGTTGGACTGCTGCAGCTGATCGAGCTTCTTCTCGACGGACTGACGCAGCGCATCGGCTTTCTTATCGCTCGCTTCGGTGAGCTTGCCGAGGTTATCGGAGAAGTCCTTGAGCTGGTTGCGCTGGTGCTTGCCGAGCATGTCCATGTCGGCCGCGACCTTTCGGCCGAAGCTGTCGAACTTGTTGGCGAGCTCATCGCGCGCGGACTTCGCCTGCGCGGCCTGCTCCTGCCGGTCGGCCTTGGACTGCTCGGCCCGCTCCTTGCGTGACGCGGTGGACTCCTCGCGCAGATGCTCGGCGGTGGGCAGCTGACGGACCGCCTGCTCGACACGCTCCAAGGTTTCAATCGTCTGCGAGCCGCCCGATTTATCGGGCCGACGGAGCAAGATGACCTGCAGGGCGATGGCGACAAGGACCAGAACGATGAGCGCGGTGAGGAGGCCTGTGGTCATGTTGCGATTGTACTGCGATGAAGCGCCGCGGATTCCGCCGGGGTCTGTATAGTGTGCTCATTCCCGGAGTTATTGCTTGCGACGCAGCCGAAAACCAATCGTGATCGCCTCGCGGAAAAGCCCGCTTGCCCGTGTCCAGGCCGAGATGGTGGGGCGGGGCCTGTCCCGGCTCAACCCCACGCTCGAGGTCCGGTACGTCTGGGTCGAGTCGGAGGGCGACAAGGTGCTGGGCCGGCCGCTGGCGGACGTCGGCGGCAAGGGCCTGTTCACGAAAGCGGTTGAGCGGGTCGTGCTGGCGGGGGACGCCGATATGGCCGTGCACAGCATGAAAGACGTCCCCGCGGACGAGGTGACGCCGGGCCTGCAGATCGCGGCGGTGCCCAAGCGCGCGGACGTACGCGATGCGTTGATCGGCAAGACCGGCCCGATCACGATCGATGGGCTCGCCCAGGGCGCGAGCGTCGGCACGTCCAGCCCCCGCCGAGCCGCACAAATGCGTCGGCACCGCCCCGACCTCGACGTCCACGCCATCCGCGGCAACGTGGGCACGCGCATCGATAAAGTCATGGGTGAGCACCCGCTCTACGACGCAACGATGCTCGCCGTGGCAGGGCTCAAGCGCCTGGGCATGCAAGGCCACGCCGCCAAGCCGTTGCCGGTCAACGACATGCTCCCCGCCGCGTGCCAGGGCGCGCTGGGCATCCAGTGCCGACGCGATGACCACGTCTCACTAACCCGCCTGCTTCCATTGAACGACCCGGCGACATCGACCGCCATCCACGCCGAGCGCGAGGTCGTCGCAGGGTTAGGCGCCGACTGCCACAGCCCGATCGCGGTCCTCGCCGAGCAGGTCGACCCCGCCAAGACCCGGGCCAAGCGCAATGCTGATTCGCACTGGTTCCGCATCCGCGCCCGCGTGCTCTCGCCCGACGGCTCAACGCAGCTCGAAGCCGACGAGCAGTGCAAGACCCGCGAACTCCGGCGGGTGGTCAAGCAACTGGTGAAGCGGCTGGAGGTGGACGGCTCAGCGGCGCTGCTGAGCGGGTCATAAAGACAAGCACAAAGAACCGATCGCGCCTATCGCTGGAGTTGCCAAAGATAGCCCGGCCCGCCATCCGGCCTCGCAAGCCGGCGGATGCCCGGCTCGAGCTGGATCGCCCGGCCGAGGTTGATCGCGCCCATCTTCCCCGCGTACATCGCCGCCTCGATGTATTCCGAGCGGTTCAAGAAGGATGTGTGCCCATCGAGGAAGCTGGCGTACAGGCCGCGCTCGCCGTGGTTGTTGGATAACTCGTCGGGCAGGTTGTTCCAGACCGTTGGGCCGTTGACCGGGTCCTGGTCCGAGTCGAGGATGATGTATGTGCGGTCGGGCCCGGTGGAGCTCTCGACGGATTGGAAGCTCATCATGCGGTTGTCGTTGATCTTCGCGCCGCCGAGCCAGATGCCCGGGCTCGACCAGGAGAAGGTCTCGTAGCTGTGCCCGCCGGTGCCGTCCTGCGCGTTGTCGGCCGCGTCGTTGAGCTCGGGGTAGAACTCGATCGTCTTGCCATCGATCGTGCCTGTCGGGTCTCTGGGGTCGGGAAGAGGCACCTTCATGGTGCCCTTGGAGTCGAGGCTGACGGTGTTCTCAGTACGTGGGCAGATGGTTGCCTCAGGCGACGTGAAGTAGCCCTGCGTGTAGTGGATCGAGAACCAGTCGTTCGAGCCGGTGTTGGTGTACGAGTAGTAGCCGTCGTTGTCGTTGCCATGCGCGGTGAAGGCGATGGTGAGTTGCTTCTGATTCGACGCGCAGCCGATGTCCTGCATCGATTCGCGTGCTGCGCCGAGCGTAGGCAGCAGGATCGCGATCAGGATCGCGATAATCGAGATCACAACAAGCAGCTCGATCAAAGTAAACGCTCTGAGCTTCATGCTTTGTCCTTGGTGTACAAGAATGATCGATGTCAATCTATCACTAAAGACCTCAACAGTGTGTTACCGCTTTGTTACTAGCGCGTTTCTCAAATCGTCTTACAGCAAGCAAACATAAGCGGTGCATAGTGCTCACCTGAATGCTCGGCAGAACGTCAGTGAAGTGCCGCTAGACCAACCCACCAATTCCTACAGGAGTGTGTTATGAAAAGAGTGATGTTCCGCAACCAGGTGCTTGTCACGGGAGCACTGCTTCTTGCCCCGGCTGTTCATGCTGCCACGTCGGTGTCTTTTACGGATAACGTCGGTGGCTATACCGGCGCGACGGATATCTACATCCCCCGAGCTTTTGAAATGCCGGACACCCCCGCTTCCGGTGCGCCCTTCGTGCCCGGCCTGCCAGCGACCGCGATCGCCACCGACAACATCTTTGTGGATCAACTCTTTATCGATCAAGACGGCGCGGGTGGCACGACCTATGGGGCCGTCATCTACAAGTTCGCTGATGTCTTTGGCACCGGTGCGGGGCAGGTCGGCCTCGGCTACGAGATCATTTCGGCCAGCCTCAGCATCACAACGGGCAGCAGCGGCAGTTCGGGCACCAACGGCGACCCGCGTGTCCACGGCATCACAGGCCCGGTCAGCAAAGACACGACCTACGAAGCGCTTTCCGGATTCGATCCCACGGCGCAGAGCCTTGACCGAAGCACGTACATCTACGCCAGCGGCTCACCGCTACTGACGCCTTGGCAGTCCTTCGTCGACGGCCACGGTCGCGGCACCGAGACCGCGCCGGGCTCGGGGGTCTACACCGGCGAGACGGTCGCTTACGATGTCAGCCAGTACATCCGAACCGTCTCTGCGGGCATCGTCTCGCCAGAGAACCTCGCCTTGCTGGCCACCAACAACTCCACCGACGGTTGGCAGCTCACAACGAGCATCGCGGCGGACCCGACGAAGCGGCCCACACTTGAGATCACCTACGACGCCAGCCGGATCCAGAACTCCGTGGTCTTGGGGTCCTCGCAGGCCGTCATCGCTCAGGTCGGAGACCAATCCGGGGGCCAAGCCGTCGACAGCACGGCCGGTTTGACGACGGGCCAGCTCAGCATCGATAACGCGCTGGACCAGGCCGACGATCCCAACGGAACCCTCGAGCAGCACTTCGAGCAAGGCCTGATCGAGTTCGATATCGCCAGCGCGATCCCCAACAACGGGGTCCTGCAACAAGCACGGCTCATCCTGCCGACCGCGATCGCCTCCAACGCCCAGTCCGGCGACACGAACAACGACGATGCGGGCATCAGCATCCGGCAGATGCTGGTCGATTGGGACCTCCTGACCGATGCCACTCTGCCGACCCTGCCCTCCGAGTTCGGTAGCCAAGCGGGCATCCAGGTCTCCGAAGGCGAAGCATCCGCGGCCTTCGTCGATCTGAACGGCAACTTCCTTGATGGGTCGTCCGTGGGTAACGCGGGCTTCGATGCGCTGAGCCAAGGCGAAGAGGCCGTCTTCGACGTGACCCTGATCGTTCAGAACTGGCTGGACGGCGATGAGAACTACGGCTTCGTTGTGAGCAAACTCGACAACGATGGCTGGCAAATCGACGTAGAAGGCATCGAACTGCAACTCGACTTCACGACACCCGTGCCCGAGCCAGGCAGCCTGGCGCTGCTCGGCCTGGGTGCGGCATTGATCTCGGCCCGGCGTCGTCGCTGAATGGCTTTGGCCCTCAGCACGATACGACTCAGGATGCCTCAGCCGAACGACGGCTGGGGCTTTTTATTGGTTTTATCGAGGTTGACACCGCTAGGCGAGGGCAGGATTTCCGCTATAATCCGCGATCCGCGCGGGCGGTGGGTCTGCCCGCAAACCAAACCTTGCAAGACTGGAGTCCCGGCGTGGCGAACCGCAGGCCGTTTATCGGTGGCAACTGGAAGATGAACCTGCACCAGAACGAGGCGATCGACCTCGCCCTCGAGCTGGCGGATAAGGTCACGGACAACAGCGTGCAGGTCGCGGTGTTCCCGGCGTTCCCGTACCTGCTGCCTGTCGCAACCGTGCTGCACGAAAAAGGTGCCCCGATCGCCGTCGGTGCTCAGGACGTCTATCCCGAGGCTAACGGGGCGTACACCGGCGAGGTGTCGCTGTCGATGCTGCAGGACTGCGGCGTCACGACCGTGCTCATCGGCCACAGCGAACGCCGGCACGTCATCGGCGAGACCGACCCGCTGATCAACGACAAGGTCCTCGCGTCGCTCGAAGCGGGCATGGACGTGATCCTCGCGGTCGGCGAGACCATCGAGCAGCGCGAGGCGGGCAAGACCGACTACATCAACACCGGGCAGTTGGGCTACGGCCTGGCTGGCGTAACAGACGAACAGATGAAACGCGTGACCATCGCCTACGAGCCCGTCTGGGCGATCGGTACGGGCAAGACTGCGACACCCGAAGACGCACAGAAAGCACATATGGTGGTCCGCCAGTCGATCGCGTTCATGTTTGATCAGGAGATCGCCGACGGCGTGAGGATCCAGTACGGCGGGTCGATGAAGCCGGGCAACGCGGCCGAACTGCTGGCCCAAGCAGACATCGACGGCGGGCTCATCGGCGGGGCGTCGCTCAAGGCCGACGACTTCGCTGCGATTATCGATGCGGCCGCGGTGCCCGCCTAAGCTATGAGTAAGGAAGAACACACCATGCAACTGCTCGATACCACCTTGACCGCCTCAATCACTTTGGCCCGCGGCGAAGCGCCCGGCGCGATGATCTGGCTCATGGCGCTGGGCTTCACGTTCATCTGCCTGTTCATGATGGTCGTCATCCTGATCCAGAAGCCCAAGGGCGGCGGCCTGTCCGGCGCGTTCGGCGGGGGGGCGGGCGGCGGCTCGGCGGGCGACTTCATCGGCGGCGGCGTGGGCAACGTGCTCACCGCGGTCACCGTGGTCTGCTTCCTCGTCTTCCTCCTGCTCGCCGGCACGATGACCCTGGCGATCAACGCGGGCGACGACCCGGCCGAAGAACCCGAGCAGTCTGAGACGCTGGACGGCGCGGCCCCATCGGATGCCGACGACCCGGACACCGCCCCTGCAACCATCCCCGAGACGACACCGGACGAGCCGACCGAGGAAGCGCCAACAGAACAAGAGCCCGCCGAAGACGAACCGGCCGAGGAAGCGGCGGCCGAAGACGAAGAGCCCGCACCCGAAGACGGGCCGACCGACACGACCGAGTAAGCGCTCGCCATGCGGTATGATGCGGCCTTGCACGCCCATTTCTCGCAAGGCATTTGACGCATGATCCATTCGATGACAGGCTTCGGCGAAGCGGCCGCGGGGACCAACGGCATCGGCTTCTCCCTTGAGCTGCGCAGCCTGAACAACAAGTTCTTTAAACTCTCTTGCCGGGTGCCGGACGAGCTGACCCTCCTTGAGGCTGAACTCGAACAGGCCCTTCGAAAAAGCGTTGCGCGGGGGTCGTTTGTACTAACGATCAAGGTGAAGATCGATGAGGAGCAGGCCGCCTCGCGCATCAACGAGAGCGCGCTGCTGTCGTACCTGGGACATCTCGAGACCGTCCGCAACAAGGTGCACGACCAGGCGGTGCAGATCGACCTGACGCAGCTGCTGGCGTTGCCGGGCGTGCTGCAGCCGGCCCACAACGAGGAGCAGGTCGTCGAACAGGCCCGGCCGGTCGTGCTGGACCTGCTCGACCAGGCGCTGGTCAAGCTCAAGCAGATGCGCACTGTCGAGGGCGTCTCGCTGGCGGAGGACCTGTCCAAGCAGCTGGATGTCATCCTCGACCGCCTATCGGTCATCCAGGAGCGGGCGCCGCACGTCGTCAACGAGTACCACGACAAGCTGGCCAAGCGGGTCGAAGAACTGCTGGCCAAGGCCGAGCTGAAGGTGAACGAGCCGGACCTGCTGAAGGAGGTCGCGATCTTCGCGGACCGCGCGGACATCAGCGAGGAGATCACCCGGCTCAGCGGGCACGTCAACCAGTTCAAGGAGGTCCTCGCGGCCGAGGCGGACGAGCCCGCCGGTCGGACGCTGGACTTTTTGGCCCAGGAGATGCTGCGCGAGTCGAACACGATCGGCAGCAAGTGCAACGATGCGCAGATCAGCCGGTGCGTCGTGGAACTGAAGAGCGCGATCGACCGCATCAAAGAGCAGGTCCAGAACGTCGAGTAGGCCGGGAGCGATCGACACGATGTGGACAAGCCCACCGCTGCCGCTGGCCTTTACCGGTGCCCCACCGGGCTACGTCGTGCTGGTGATGGCGATCGCCGCGGTGGCGACGCTCATCTGCGTCGGCCTGCACTACGAGACGATCCGGATGCTGATCGCGGTCCTGCATACCAGGCAGGGCGTCAAGTCCCGGCCGGTGCTCATCGTGACCGTGCTCGTGCTGCTGGCGGTGCACCTGATCGAGGCGGCGATCTTCGCGCTGGCGTATAAGCTGATCTTTGCGATCCACCCGACCGAGGCGGGCCTGCTCACCGGGCCCTACGACGCGAGCTTCGGCGACACGCTGTACTTCTCGCTGTCGGTCTATACCACGGTCGGCTTCGGCGACATCGCGCCGCTGGGGCCGGTCCGCCTGCTCGTTGGCATCGAAGCGCTGGCCGGGCTGGTCCTGATCACCTGGTCCGCGTCCTTCACCTTCCTGATGATGCAACGCATCTTCGCGCGGGATTTCCATCTGGAGGAGGGCTGAATCGCTTGATTCAAACATGTGTTGGTGTCTGTTTGAACCACGGTCACACCCAGCCCGATACCAAGAAGCGATCAGGTAGAATCAATCGTTTGTATCAAAGAGCGCATTGAAACAAGTGTTTCACTCAGGCGCCCGCGTCCCTACCAAGGTCCGTATCCAGCATCGCTGCGAGGCAGGCGGGGTGCTGCGACGGGTTCTTCAATAACTCCGTTGCGTCCTCCGGCTTCAGGGCCCTGGAGAAGAACCAGCCCTGCGCGTACTGGCAGGAGAGCGTCTGCAGCGTCGCGATCTGTTCCTGGGCGATGATGCCCTCGGCGATGACGTTCAGCCGGAGGTGGTCCGCCAGCTGTGTGATCGTCGAGATGATCGCGCTGCTGCGGTGGGTCTTATCCATCTTCATCGCGATGCGGGCGTCTTCCAAAAAGGCCCGATCGATCTTAAGCGTATCGAACGGCAGCTTGTGCAGCACACTCAGGGACGAGTAACCCGTGCCGAAGTCGTCCAGCGCCAGGCTCAGGCCGAGGGCCTTGAGCTGGCTCAAGCGGGCCGCCATGAACTCGAGATCGTTCATGACCGCCGTCTCGGTGAGCTCGATGTGCAGGCTGCCCGCGTCGAGCCCGTGGAGCTGGATCTGATCACGGAACAGATCGACCAAGTCGGTTTCGTAGAGCTGGACGCGCGACAGGTTGATATTCAGAAAGTGGCCGGTCAGCCCAACCGCTTTCCACCCGGCCAACTGCTGGCAGGCCTGCTTGATGACCCACCGGCCGATGTCGCCGATCAGGTTGATGCTCTCGGCGATCGGAATAAAGACCGACGGCGAGACCTCGCCGTGCTGCGGGTGGTTCCACCGCAACAGCGCTTCGAAGCCCGCGGGCTTACCGGTCTGCAGGTCCATGATCGGTTCGTAAACCAGCGTCAGCTGGTCCCGGCTGAGCGCGTGCTGCAGGTCTTGCTCAAGGCGGATGCGCTGGATGAGTTTGTCCTGCATGTCCTGGTCAAAGAGGACGTAGCGGGCCTTGCCGTTCTGCTTGGCGATGTACAGCGCGCTGTCGGCGTCACGGAGGATATCGTCGGCCTGCTGATACTCGCCGTGGTTCACCGCGATGCCGATGCTGGCGGTCGAAGTGACCTCCTGGCCGGCGATGAGGTGCGGCTCCTTAAAGACCTTGAGCAGCCGGCGGGCGACGACCAGCGCGTCTTCCTTGCCGTGGATCCCATCGAGCAGGACCACGAACTCATCACCGCCCAGCCGGGCGGGCAGGCACGAGCCGGCGTTGCTGGTAAACGCGTCGCCGTCACGGAGGTTCTCGTTTAACCGCTTGGCGATGCTGATCAGGAGCTGGTCCCCCGCCTCATGGCCGAGCGTATCGTTGACCTGCTTGAAACGATCGAAGTCGATGAACAACAACGCGGACTTGTGGCCTGGCGTGCGTCGGCAGCGTTGCAGCGACGAATCGACGTGCTCGATCAGCGCCTTGCGGTTGGGCAGGCCGGTCAACTCATCGTGGTACGCGATATGCTTGAGCTGGGCACGGTTCTTCTGCGACTCGGTGTTGTCAAGGAACGTCACCGCAACGCCATCCGCCAACGGCACCATCGCGACCAGGTACCAGTGCCCGGACGAGCCGACCTGGTAGTTCTTCTGGATCGGCTGCTGGTCGACCGCGATCTTCTTGAGGTCCCCGTACAGCTCGTGCTCGACCAGCCCCGGGAGCGCTTCTTCGAGGGGCTTGCCGACCAGTTCTTGCTCGCTGATACCGATGAGCTGCTCGCCGGCGGGGTTGATCAGTTGGATCTGGAAGCCCTGCCGCTTGGTGCCGTCGTCGCGGCGTGTTTGCAGGACGCAGACCCCGCCAAGCGAGCTCTCCAGGATGCCGTTGAGGATGTTCTGCGATCGGCGGACCGTATCGAGCTCGGCCTGTGCGTAGTGCCGGCGTTGCGACTCGACCCGGCTCTGCATCGGCGAGCTGCGCTGCGCGATGGACAGCAGCCCGCACCCGCCGGCTGCAATAACGAGCAGCGCGCCGAGCTCGGGCACCTGGTTAAGCAGGTCGTAGAGCCAGGGCACGTTCGCCTGCAACAGCGGGCTGTAGCTCTTCCATAGGAGCGCCGCGCCGAGCAGGGCACAGGCAACCGCGCCCATCCAGCCGCTGACCGCGTGCAAGCCGAATATCGAAATACGCCTGGGGGCCGGGGCGCCCTGAGCGAGCGCAAGCACGAGTGTTTCCAGGGCGTCGCGCTGCTCGTGGGTCATCCGCACGAAGTGCAGGCCGTGCACGTGCTCGGTCGCGCTGTGTTGGCGGTGCCAGAGCACGCGCGCCCGCAGGCGGATCTTCTGGCGGTCCATCCCCGTGAACACGACGGCCTGGTCGCCGGCCAACCGCCGCCGGCTGAGCAGACGCACCCCGCTGGCCGACAAGTCAACCACCCGCCCGAGATTGCACTCCATCCCGCGCGGCCGGAACCGGCTGCGATCACGTTGATCCGATACATCGACCTGCAACTTCTGCCTCCAACCGACCGGTGCCCCGGTACGCTCCTTGGTGATATCGGCCTCTCAGATGTGCTTATCAAGCCCGGCAGGCCAATAAGCCGCCCGCAGAACCCCTACAAACCATCCGGCTATCATCATGGACCTGAATGTTACGGAGAACGCCATGACCCACCCTGCACGCCTCGCCCTCTGCCTTGCCCTGATGGTCACGATGACCGCCTGCAAGAGCGCCTACTACAGCACGATGGAGAGCCTCGGCTACGAGAAGCGCGACATCCTCGTCGATCGTGTCGAGGATGCCCGCGATGAACAGGAACAAGCCAAGGCCCAGTTCACCAGCGCGCTGGACCAGTTCAAGGAAGTGATCGATTTCGAGGGCGACAACCTCGAAGCCATGTACAAGCAACTCGACGCGGGGTACAAGAAATCCAAGCGCGCCGCGAAGGATGTGGGCGACAAGATCGACTCGGTCGAGTCCGTCGCGGCGGCGCTCTTCGAAGAATGGGAAGACGAGCTCAACTCGTACAACAGCGAGGAGCTGCGTACGATCAGCGCGCAGCGTCTAGAGAAGACGCGGACCAAGTACGAGCAGCTGATCGGCGCGATGGAGCGGGCCGAGGCGTCTATCCCGCCGGTGCTGACCGCGATGCAGGACCAGGTGCTCTTCCTGAAGCACAACCTGAACGCGCAGGCGATTGCCTCGATCCAGGGCACCGCCGAGGGGATCCAGAAGGACATCCGTTCGCTGATCGACGAGATGGAGAAATCCATTAAAGAAGCGAACGCGTTCATCAACCAGATGGGCGGGGCGTAGCGTTTAGCGTCTAGGGCCTAGCGTCTAGCGTCTAGCGTCTAGCGTTGTAATGATCCTTTCGGGGTCATCTCGGAGGTCGGGCTGTTTACCAGGCTCGTCAATGCAGACACATAACAAGCAGCCTTAAGGGGCTCTGAAGAAAAGCATCGGATGGTTCGACGCTAGACGCTAGGCCCTAGACGCTAAACTCTCCGCTTGCCTGCTTCCGAGACACAACCAGAACCGGCTATTGCCAAGCCGCAGCGGTTCCACGGCTTCGATGCGCTGCGCGGCGGGGCGATGCTGCTGGGCATCGTGCTGCACGCGGCGATCACCTACATGGAGCGGCCGATGGACGGGCTGCTCTGGCCCCTGAGTAACCAGCCGACGCATGTGGGTTTCGATGTGCTGTTCTGGTGGATCCACGGCTGGCGGATCCCGCTGTTCTTTGTGATGGCGGGCTTCTTCGCGGCGATGCTCGCGCGCCGCCGTGGGCCGGCAGGGTTTCTAAAACACCGCGTCGACCGCATCCTCAAGCCCGTCATCGTCGCGAGCCTCACGCTGCTGCCGATCATGTACTACCTCTGGGGCTGGGGCTGGCTGCTCGAAGGCCGCGCGACCGGCGAGGAGGTCTGGCAGTTCGACTTCGAGGACCCGGGCATCGAAGAGCACTTCATCGGCCCGGCCCACCTGTGGTTCCTCAACTATCTGATTGTCTTCTCGCTGGTGTACTGGGCCATCCTCAAGCTGCGCAAGAGCTCACCGACGGACAACGAGCCGACGCTCGGGCCGGCGCGGGCGTGGTGCTTCACCTCGGCGTTTCGGCCCGTCGTGTTCGCCATCCCGACGGCGCTGTTCCTGCTCGCGGACCCGGGTTTCTACCTCGGCTACCACCACGTCATCCCGCTGTCGATTGAACAGTGGGGTTACGAGACCGCGCAGATCGCGTACCAAGGCGTCTTCTTCGTCACCGGCGTGTACCTGTTCCGACTGCACCGCGAGATAGAGGCAATGAAGAAGTATGCGTGGGTATACCTTGTGCTTGGATCGTTAGTATTCACCATGGTCTACGGGCTTAAGTGGGCGATGGATGAGGCAAGTGATGGCGTCGCTTGGTACGTGCAGCCGGTCCATGCCGTTTCGATTGCTCTCTTCTGCTGGCTCATGATCTGGGGGCTCACCGGCATCGGGCTCACGCTGCTCGCCAAGCCGAGGTCTGTCGTCCGCTGGCTCAGCGACTCGGCGTACTGGGTTTATCTTGTGCATCTGCCCATCGTTGCGCTGATGATGATCGTCATGAAGGACTGGCCGGTCGGGCCCTGGGTTAAGTTCCTGATCATCGTCACGGCGGCGTCGGCGCTGACGCTGGTGAGCTACCAGCAACTCGTTCGGTACACGGTCATCGGCCGCTGGCTCAACGGGCCGCGCGCCCGGCCCGGCACGCAAACCGATTCTTAACCCGTTTGACAGACGCGACTGCCTGCCAAATGGCGAAGATGATCACGCTCTGTTGTACACTCGCATCGACCTGCGGCCAAAGGCGGACAGCAATGCCTGCCCCCCGCTATGCATCGTCCGATATGACCCAGCTCGCGCACCAACCGATCCCCCGGCCGAAGCGCTCGCAGGTCGTGATGATCGTCATCACGGCGGTGCTATCCGTCGGGCTCTACTTCTTCCTGCCGCCGAGTATCAGCGAGTTGCAACGCCGGATGCTCTGCGTCTTCGTGGTGGCGGCGTTGTTCTGGGCGTTCGAGGTCCTGCCGCTCTACGCGACGTCGCTGCTGGTCATCGCGATGATGATCCTTTTCCTCGCGACCGAGGGCGGCCTGGCCGGGGTGCTGCCGGGGGTGCAGGCGATCCCCGCGGGCACCTCGATCTCGTCCAAGGGCTTCCTCGCGGCGTTCGGCAGCAACATCATCATCCTGTTCATGGGCGGGTTCCTGCTATCCGCCGCGCTGACCAAGCACGAGATCGACCGCGCGATCGCGGCCAAGGTCATCCGGCCGTTCCTGAGCAGCCCGATGATGCTGATGTACGGCGTGCTGCTGATCAGCGCGTTCTTCTCGATGTGGATGAGCAACACGGCGACGGCCGCGATGATGATCGCGATCCTCCGGCCGATCCTCAAGCAACTGCCTGCCAACGACAAGTACCACCGCGGGCTGGTGCTGGCCGTGCCGTTCGGCGCAAACATCGGCGGGGTCGGCACGCCGATCGGCACGCCGCCTAACGCCGTCGCCTACGCCGCGATCAACGCCGCGGGGGGCCCGGGCACGATCACGTTCCTGCAGTGGATGATGATGGGCGTGCCGCTTGCGCTGATGCTGCTCGTACTCGTCGGGCAGCTGCTCTACCGCACGCACCGGCCCGCAAGCGACCTGGCCCTGCCGAACGTTGAAGGCCCGAAGCGCATCTCGTGGTACGGCAAGCTGACGCTGTCGATCCTGCTCGCGACGGTCGCGCTCTGGCTGACCGGGGAGTGGCACGGCATCGGCGCGGGCACCGTCGCGCTGCTCGCCGCCGTCGCGCTCACCGCGCTGTCGGTCCTCGACAAGTACGACGTCGACTCGATCGACTGGAACATCCTGATCCTGATGTGGGGCGGCCTCGCGATGGGCGTGGGCATCGAGCAGTCCGGGCTGAGCGACCTGGTCGCGAGCGCGGATCTCGCGGGCCTGCCCGGTGGGCTGCTCGGGCTCGCGGCGGTGATCGTGGTCCTGTCGATCGTGCTCTCAACATTCATGAGCAACACCGCGACGGCTAATCTGCTCGTGCCGATCGTGCTTGCGTTGTCGTTCACGCTCGAAGACAAGACCCAACTCGCGGTGCTCTGTGCGTTGGGCTGCTCGTTCGCGATGGCGATGCCCGTCAGCACCCCGCCTAACGCGATCGCGTTCGCCACCGGCGAGGTCCGGGCCTCGACGCTGTTCAAGCTCGGTGGGCTCGTCTCGATCTTCAGCGGGATCGTCCTGATCGCCGGTTACCGGATCGTGATGCCGATGGTTTTGGGCTGAGGCCGTGTTGGTATCATCCGGAAAGAAAACCAACACATGAACGGAGTCACGCCGCATGCGATGGATCGCTTCTTGTTTATGGATCGGGTTGGCCTGCCTGAGCTTCACGGTTTCGGTTTCTGCGAAAAACGAGCAGCCGATCGACTGGCCGACGTTTCAAGGCAACAGCGCCAGGACCGGCGGCTGCGACTACCCCGCGATCAAAAGCCCCAAGATCGCGTGGTCTACGCGGTTAGGCATCATGGGCTACCTCAACTGCCCGGTTATCGATGGCGACCTTGTCTTCGTCACGTCCTCCGGCGATCGGCACAACGCCCCCGACGAGCGCGATGGGGTGTACTGCGTGTTGCTGAAAAACGGCGAGGTCCTCTGGCATTACAAAACCAGCCAGGACGCCTGCGGGGTGACGATCGACCGTGAGCGGGTTTACGTCGGCGATGACTCCGGGCGGTTCTATGCCCTGGGCCGTGAAACTGGCAAGGTGGTATGGGCGACCCGCTTTGCCGAGAGCGTGTTCGCACAGCCGCTTGTGATGGCTGGGCGCGTGATTGTAGGCGATGGGCAAGGCACAATCGTCGCGCTCGATGCCGCCTCGGGTGAAGTCCTGTGGAAGTATGAAGGCCAGGGAGCGATCCGTGGCGGGCTCAGCGGCCTGAGCGGCCGTATCTACGCGGTGTTTCTGTTCGGCCGTGTCTGCTGCCTTGATTTAGATGGCAATTTGATTTGGCAGAACGAAACGTTCCTGCCACAGCCCAACGGCTCGGTGATGGAACGGGTCTATCCCGCGCCGACACTCACGGACGATCACGTTTATATCGCCTTCGCACGCGATACGGCATACGACGTGCCGGCGTTGGCTGCCTTCACACTCGACGGCGGGCCGGCCTGGTTCAACAAGGCAAGGGACTTCCGCCGCGCCAACGGCAGAAGCTTCGGCAACCTCCGCAACAGCCCGGCGGTCTACAAAGACCGCCTCTTCTATGGCGAGCCCTACAGCAACGAGCTGGCTTGGGCCAAGAGGGACACCGGCGCGTTTGTCGGATCAACCGGCCTCGGGGTCA
>JBCDKD010000032.1:0-47990 GCA_039024275.1 Planctomycetota bacterium
ATGTCGAAGTCGATCTGCTTGGTCAGCGTCGCGAGCACGTTTTCGGGGTTATGAATCGTGACCGAGGTATCGGCCTCGATCAGATCACAGGTAACTTCACCGGGGCCTTCAGCCTGTAGACGCATGGTCTGCATCGCGTCGCCGTCGCCTTCGAGCGCGACGACCATGTTCTTGACATTGAGGATGATGTCGGTGACATCTTCCATGACGCCTTCGAGCGAGCTGAACTCGTGCGCAGCGCCCTTGATCTTGACGCCCGTGATGGAGGCGCCTTCGAGCGAAGACAGCAGGATGCGTCGGAGCGAGTTGCCGACGGTCGTGCCGAAGCCGCGTTCGAAGGGTTCGATGGTGAATTTACCGTAGGTGTCCGACAGGGTCTCTTCGTCGGGGATCACACGGTGGGGAAGTTCGAGGCCACGCCAGCGGATACGCATGGTGGTGCTCCTTTTCTAACGCAGCGTTCCAGGGGAGGGAATGCCAATCGATTCACGCGTCGCGCGGCTGCTGCGGGCCGGGCTTTGCTTCTGTTCGATGGCTGTGGTGTTTCTTTGGAGTGACGGTGGAATAGGCGTCCCGCCCGTCACGAACAATCGAAGGCGTATTGATGACAGCCGGGATGGCCATCCCACCTAAGACATCACACACGCCGCTTCTTACGGGGGCGGCAGCCGTTGTGCGGCACGGCGGTGTGGTCTTCGATAGCGGTGACCTTGAGGCCTGCACGCTGCAGCGCGGTCACAGCCGACTCACGACCCGGGCCGGCGCCGCGGACTTTCACTTCGACTTCCTGCATGCCGAACTTCTTGGCCTTGGCGGCGGCTTCTTCAGCAGCACGCGTCGCGGCGAAAGGGGTCGATTTACGCGAGCCCTTGAAGTTGACCGTACCGGCTGAGTCCCAGCAGAGGGTCTCGCCGTTGACGTCGGTGATGGTGACGATGGTGTTATTGAACGACGCCTTGACGTGGGCGACGCCACGGGTCACGTTCTTGCGGACTTTCTTGGACTTCTTGGCCATGGTTGGCGCTCCTTAAGCTTGGCGGACCCGCTTTCCCTGAGTGCTTTTGGCGGGCGGGGTCCTGGCTTGTTGAGATCGCACGACGCGATCGTGTTCGGGCAGTTTCAATAGCCGGCGGCCTACGGACACCGGACGCGTGAGGCGAGGCTCACATCTATTTTTGATCCTCGCGACAAGTCGCGGCGTTTCATCATTGCTGCGCAATGGACCGCGTTGCGGTCGGCAAATCGCTGCGCGATCTACTTCATGCCCTTGACGGACTTCTTACCGGCGACCGTTTTCTTGCGGCCCTTGCGGGTACGCGCGTTGGTCTGGGTCCGCTGGCCACGGACGGGCAGGCCAAAGCGGTGGCGGTCGCCGCGGTAGCTGCGGATATCGCGGAGGCGCTGGATGTTCTGTCCGACCTGACGACGCAGGGCGCCCTCGATGATGTAGCCGCCCTCGATGATCCCGTTGATCTTCGCGATGTCGTCTTCGGTGAGGTCTCTGGCGCGCATCTGCCCGTCGAGGTTCGCTTCTTTGAGGATATCCTCAGCGAACTTCGGGCCGATGCCGTAGATGTAGCGCATCGAGATGCGCAGCGGCTTGTTGTCGGGGACGTCGATACCTGCGATACGGGGCATAGGTCTTTCCTTGAAGTTTGGCGGCTCCACTTTCCTAAAAAACGTCTGGCTGGGCGGGAGCCTGGCTTCGGGGTGTTGCGAGCCCGGGCGTGTCGCCCGGGACATTCTTAACCGCATCAGCTCAGCGCTGGCGGGCCTTGAACTTGGGGTTGCTCTTGCAGATAACAAACACCTTGCCGCGGCGACGCACGACTTTGCAGTCGGCGTGGCGGCGCTTGGCGCTGCGGAGGGAACTGAGGATCTTCATCGCGGTTGCCTTTCTTTCTGCTTCGGTGGGATGGGCGTCTGGCCCGTCATTCGTCATTTGTCGTTTGTGACGGGCGGGACGCCCATCCTACTAGTGTCGGTAGGTAATCCGGCCCTTGGTAACGTCGTACGGGCTGACCTCGACGGTCACCTTGTCGCCCGGGAGGATGCGGATGTAAAACTTCCGCATCTTGCCGGAGATGTGGGCGATGATCTCGTGGTCGTTCTCCAGCTTCACGCGGAACATCGCGTTGGGCAGGGTGTCGATCACTTCGCCTTCGAGTTGGATCGCGTCTTCTTTGGGCAAACGTCGTCTTTCGTTTTTATTGACAGGCTAGAAGCCTGTCTTACCTGTGACGGGCGGGACGCCCGCCCTATTTTTCGCTAGCGTCCATCCGTCAGGACGTCGGCTCCGTCTTTGGTCACAGCCACGGTATGCTCGTAGTGAGCCGAGGCCTTGCCGTCGGTTGTCACGACCGTCCACTGGTCGCTCAGTGTCTTGACCTGCCTGCCGCCGAGCGTGAGCATGGGCTCGATGGCGAGGACAACGCCCTCCCGCAGGTCGATGTCATCGCGAAGCGTTTCGCGGCTGACATAGTTGGGCACCTTTGGCTCTTCGTGCATGCTCGAGCCGATGCCGTGCCCTACAAACTCGCGGACGACGCCATAGCCTCGGGTCTCCGCGTATTTCTGCATCAGGCGTGCGACCTGGCTCCACTTCCGGCCGGGCCTGACATTCTCAATCGCGATCTCCAGGCAGCGTTCCGTCGCTTCGCACATCCGCCTGACATCTTCTTTCACATCACCGACCAGGATGGTGTTCGCGGCGTCGCCGCACCACCCGTCTACCTTCACCCCGCAGTCAATACCGACGACGTCGCCGTCCTTGATCTGCCGATCGCTCGCGATGCCGTGGACGACTTCCTCGTTCACGGAGATGCAGAGCGTTGCGGGGAAGCCCGTCCCGGGCTTATACGTCGGGTACCACTTAAAGAGGCCCGTCGCCCCGCTCTCGTCGATGACCCGCTGTGCCTCGTCATCGAGCTCGCGGGTGGTGATCCCCGGCTCGCAGAGCCCTGCGACCCGGTCGTGCACCCTGCGGACCACCCTGCCGGCGGCACGCATTTTCTCAATCTGTTCGGGCGTTTTAAGCTTGACCATCTCGCTTCTGCGCCCACTTTCGCGGGTCAGTGGCGAACCGGGGATTGTACCCAAATCCGCCCTCCCGCTCAACTTTCCCGTATCAACCACGCGTCGGCCGGATCCGCCCGCCGCCGCTGCCTTCCCCGCCGCCGAGGAAGCCCTTGTAGTTCCGCATCAACAGCTGCGCATCGATCCGCTGCACGAAGTCCAGCATCACGCTCACCGTGATCAGCAGGCCCGTGCCCCCGAGGAACTGTGTCACCAGGAACGGGATCCCGAAGTAGCCCGACACAATGGTCGGCACGATCGCGATCGCACAGAGGAAGCCCGCACCGACGTACGTGATCCGCTCCATCACGGTCTCGAGGTACTCCGCCGTCCGCGGCCCAGGCCGCAGGCCCGGGATAAAGCTGCCGTGGTCGCGGAGGTTCGTCGCGGTCTCCTCCGGGTTGAACTGGACGGTGGTCCAGAAGTAGCTGAAGAAATAGATCAGCACGACGTAGACCAGGGCGTAGAGGTAGCCGGTCATGTTGCCCAGCTCGTCGTTGAGGAAGTAGACCGTCGCGGAGAAGAAGCCCAGGAAACCGGAGGCGTCTTCGGGCGGGGTCACCGCGGCGGCGGCCCAGCCCAGCGCGATACTCGGGAAGATCATCAGCGACGACGCAAAGATGATCGGCATGACGCCGCCGTGGTTCACACGCAGCGGGAGGTAGCTCTTCTGCCCACCGAATACACGCCTGCCGCGGGTGTGCTTGGCCTGCTGGATCGGGATGCGGCGCTGGCCCTGCGTGATGATGACCGAGCCGGCCGTGACCACGAGGAAGGCGAGCAGCAGGAACACGATCGTCATGATGCCGTACGTGCCGCTGCCGTCGAGCGAGAACTCGCTGGCGACCATCATGATCGCGTTAGGCATGAAGGCGATGATGCCGGCGGTAATGATCAGCGAGATGCCGTTGCCTATGCCGAATCGGTCGATCTGCTCGCCGAGCCACATCAGGAACACCGAGCCCGCGGTCAGGCCGAGCACGCCGCAGACCCAGTAGATCGGGCTGCCTACATAAGCGGGGTAGACCGCGCCGATGCGCGGCAGGTACTGCAGCCAGAAGAACGCCTGCACGGCACAGAGCGCGACGGTCGTGTACCGGGTGTACTCCTGGATCTTCTGCTGGCCGACCGGGCCTTCTTTCTTCAGCGCCTTGAGCCGTTCGGAGACGGACCCCAGCAGCTGGAAAATAATCGCCGCGGAGATGTAGGGCATGATGCCCAGGCCGAAGATCGTCGACTGGCTCAGCGAGCCGCCGGTGAAGATCTGCATGTAGGCGAGGACCGAGCCGATGCCGCCGGTCTGGTCGGACATCGCATCTTTGAGCGTTTCCTGGTCGACACCGGGCAACGGGATAAAGAAGCCGATGCGGTAGATCACCAGCATCGCGATGGTGAAGAGGAGCTTGTTGCGGAGCTCTTTGATCCGCCAGATATTGAAAAACGCTTGAAGCATAGGGTCTTACTGGTGGGACAGGCTTCCGGCCTGCCGTGTTGTTTTTCAGTACCTCTTAATGACAGGCTGCAAGCCTGTCCCGCCTATAACAAATCAGGCGACGGTGACGCTGCCACCAGCCTTGATGATCTTCTCTTCAGCGGACTTGGAGAACTTCGCCGCGGTCACAATGAACTTCTTGGTCGTCTCGCCTTCGCCCAGCACCTTGACAGGCAGCTTGGTGTCGCGGATCAGGCCGTGCTTGACCAGCATCTCGGGGTTCACTTCCGCGCCATCGTCAAAGCGGGCGTCGATGGCGGACAGGTTGACCACCGAGAAGTGCTTCTTGAACATCGCGTTGCTGAAACCGCGCTTGGGGATCGCCTTCCAGAGCGGCGTGCCACCGCCCTCGTGCGGGTTCGAGTTGCCCGAACGCGAGCCATAGCCCTTGTGGCCCCGGCCGGCGGTCTTGCCGGTGCCCGAGCCCGGGCCACGGCCGATACGCTTACGCTTCTTGTGCCGTCCGACTTTCTCGGTGATCTCATGGATCATCATGGCGGGTCAATCCTTTCAAAGTGGAGCAGGCGTCTCGCCTGCTGTCACGGCGGAACCGTGCGTTTTTGTCAGTGTGCCGGACTGCGTCCGAACGGCAGGCGGGACGCCCGCCCCACCTGGATCTTTTAGTCCTCTTTCTTTTCGCCTTCAGCAGGCGCCTCTTCGGCAGGCGCTTCGGGGGCGGCCCCCTCTGTAGGTGCCTCTGCGATGGGTTCAGCGGGAGCTTCTTCCGTCTTGGCTTCTTTGGCCGCTTCATCTGGCCCGGCCGCAGCAGCGGCCCCCGCCGGCTCTTCTGCCTTAGGTTCTTCCTTCGGCCTGATCGAGTCGTTGGCTTCCTTGAGGGACTTCGCCGGGGCGATCTCAGATGCCTCCTCCATCAGCTTCTTGCTCGCGTCGAGCATCTCGTCCACGCTCGACGACTCGATCTCGACACCACGCAGCGCCGCGATCTCTTCGCGGCTGCGCAGCGACTTGAGCCCGTGGACCACCGCCTTGGTCAGGTTGATCGAGTTGGTCGAGCCGTAGCTCTTGGTCAGCACGTCCTGCACGCCGGCCATCTCCAGCACGGCGCGGACCGTGCCGCCCGCGATAACGCCGGTACCCGGCGCCGCGGGGATCAGTCGGACCTGGCTCGCACCGAACTTGCCGGTGACCTGGTGGGGCAGGGTACCGCCGCGGTTAGTGATCTTGAAGATGTTTTTCTTCGCCGCCTTCTGCGCCTTTTCGATCGCCGCGGGGACGCCACGGCCCTTGCCGTAGCCCACGCCGACACGGCCCTTGCGGTCGCCGACGACCACGAGCGCGGAGAAGCTCATGCGCCGTCCGCCCTTGACGGTCGTTGCCGTGCGGTTGATCGCCACGGTGGTGGATTCGAGTGCTTGCGATTCGTCGAGGACTTCTGCCATAGGTGTCTCGTAGGTTAGCGTCGCGGTCGGTAGGACAGGCATTCTTGCCTGTCATCAGGCCGAAGGCCTGTAGGGTTTTGAGGTTTCATTTCGGCTTCGCCGAACGACAGGCAGGGGTGCCTGTCCTGCCTATCAGTGTTCAGAACTCCGGGTTCAGAACTTCAGGCCGCCCTCACGCGCGGCGTCGGCCAGGGCCTTGACCCGGCCGTGGTACTTGAAGCCGTTGCGGTCAAACGCGATCGTCTCGATGCCTGCGGCCTTCGCGGCCTCGGCGATCTTCGTTCCCACCTCCTTGGCGGCATCGATGTTGCCGCCCTTGTCGATCTTCGCCTGCACACTGCTCGCGGACGCGAGGGTCTTGCCCTCGAAGTCGTCGATCAGCTGGGCGTAGATGTGTTTGGAACTGCGGTAGACCGACAGACGCGGCTTGGCCGGCGAGCCGAAGACACCCTTGCGGATGCCGGTCTTGCGGCGCTTGCGGCGGAGGTTGTTGAGTTTCTGTGCGTTCATGGTTCTAAGCCTCTAGTTACGCGGCAGCCCGCGTCGCTTGATCTCGTTCGATTAGCCGCCGAAGGCCTTGCCCGCCTTGCGGAGGATCTTCTCGTCGGTGTACATGATGCCCTTGCCGTTGTAAGGCTCGGGCTTACGGTGCTCGCGGATCTTCGCGGCGGTCTGGCCGACCTTCTGCTTGTCCGCGCCGGTGATCTTGATGTCCTGGCCCTTGACCTCGGCGGTCACGCCGTCGGGCACCTCGACCTTGCGGGTGTCCGCGTAGCCGACGTTGAGCTCAACGGTCTTGCCCTTGAGATTGGCCGACCAACCGACGCCGACGATCTTGAGCTCCTTGGTATAGCCCTCGGTGACGCCGGTGACCATGTTCTGGATCAGCGAGCGGGTCGTCCCGTGCATCGCGCGGGCAAAGCGGGTCTCGCCGACGCGCTCGACGCTGACTTCCTTGCCGTCTTCGGACAGGCTGACCTTGACCTCGGGCTTGGTCTGGATCGCCAGATTGCCCTTGGGTCCGCTGACCGCGACTTCATCTCCGCTGACCTTGACGGTCACACCGCTTGCGATGGCGACTGGTTTTTTCCCGTTTCGTGACACTTGTTTCCGTTCCTTTCAGGCGGCCTTGTTCCGGACCTGCCTTAATGCAAAACGTGGGGTTTCTTGCGAGCCGGGCCGTGTCGGCCCGGTTATGTCTCTTGGTTGTGGGCCGCGTCGTCACGACGCGGCCGGGAGTTCATTTACTCGACGGTACAAAGCAGCTCACCGCCGACCTTGTGCTCACGGCACTGGCGGTCGGAGAGCACGCCCCGCGGCGTGGTCAGGATCGCGATCCCCAGGCCGGCCAACGGACGCGGCAGCTCGGCAACCTTTTTGTACACACGGCAGCCGGGCTTGGACTCACGCTTGAGCACATGGATCAGCTGCTCGCCGGCCGGGCCGTACTTCAGGTCGATGCGGATCAGGCCTTGCCGGCCGTCTTCGATCACGTCGTAGCCGGTGATGTAGCCCTCTGTTTTGAGGACCTCGGCGATGCCGCGTGCCACTTTCGAATTGAGCACACGGACCTGGTCGGCCTGGTTACGCACCGCGTTGCGGATGCGGGTGATCATGTCAGCAATAGGGTCGGTCATGGACATAAGGCTGGGGCTCCTGCGTCTTGCAAGTGCACAAGGTGTTCGGTTCAAGGTGAGCCGCATCGTCACGACGCGGTCGGCTGTCGCTTCGCAACTACCAGGAGGCCTTCCGCATCCCGGGGATCTTGCCCTGCAGGGCGAGCTCACGCATCTTGATCCGCGAGAGCTTGAACTTGCGGTAAACGCCTCGGCTACGGCCGGTCAGCTCGCACAGACTACGGACCCGGGTCGGGCTCGCGTCACGCGGCAGCTTCTGCAGCGATTCCTGGTCGCCCTCGGCCTTATACTTGGCGCGGCGCTCGGCGTACTTGGCAACGGTTGCCTTCACACGCTTGTTTCGTTCGATGGTGGATTTAGAGCTCATAAGGTTCTCTCAAGTGAGCCGGGCTGTGTCAGCCCGGTTTAATCAGTTTCGCTTCTTCTTAACTTCGGGCTTCACGAACGGGAAGCCCATCTCGGTCAGGCAGGTCTTAGTGATCGCGTTGGTCGAGTTCTTAAAGACCAGGGTGATGTTCATGCCGTGGGTGTACTGTGCGTTGGCCATGTCGACCTCGGGGAAGATGCCCTGCTCGGTCAGGCCGAACGAATAGCTGCCCCGGCCGTCGAAGCTGGTGTCCTTCATCCCGCGGAAGTCCTTGATCCGCGGCATGGCCAGGTTGACCAGCCGGTCGTAGAACTCCCACATACGGTTGCCACGGAGGGTGACCATCGCGCCGACCTCGTAGCCGATCCGCAGCTTGAAGTTGCTGACCGCCTTCTTCGCCTTCTTCATGATCGGGCGCTGGCCGGTGATAAGAGACAGGTCCTGGACGACCTGCTCGCGGGCCTTGGGGTTGAGCTTCGTGCCATCGAGCTGGTTACCCATGCCGACGGTGATAACGATCTTCTCGAGCTTGGGCATCGCCATCGGGTTGGTCACGCCGAACTCGGACTTGATCTTCTCAAGGACCGGGCCTTCGAATTGTGTTTTCAAACGGGGGGTCATGGTCTTGCTCTCGTTCTGCGCCACGGTATGTGCGTGGTCGTCTTATGCGAGTGGTCGGTCGGTCTAGCGTGCCTTTTTCAGGACGGAGAGGGTTTCGCCGGTCGTCACCGCGACGCGGACCTTCTCGCCGTCCTTGTTGGTTTCAAAGCGGACGCGGGTCGCCTTGCCGTTCTTGTCGACGGGCGAGACGTTGCTGATGTGGATCGGCATGGCCACAGACACGACGCCTCCCTGAGGGTTGGACTGGGTCGGCTTGACGTGCTTGCGGCGGACGTTGACGCCATCCACAATCACGCGGTCCTCACCGGTGAGCACGCGGAGCACCTTGCCCTTCTGGCCCTTGTCGGCGCCGGAGGTCACGATGACCTGGTCGTCTTTTCGGATGTGTCGTGCCATGGTTCGATCCTTATCTGTCACATGCGGGCGGGTCCGCACAATCGTTGGTTGGGTTACACCACCTCGCTGGCCAGCGAGACGATCTTCATCGTTCCTGATTTGCCCTGCTCACGCAGTTCACGCGCAACCGCTCCGAAGACACGTGTTCCACGGGGGTTGCCGTTGTCGTCAATCAAGACGATGGCGTTCTTGTCGAAGCGGATATAGCTGCCGTCCTTGCGACGCACCGGGTAGTTCGTCCGGACAATGATGCCCTTGACGATGGTGCCGGTCTTGATGTCACTGCCGGGCAGCGCCTTCTTGACCGAGCAGACCACCGTATCACCCAGCGAGGCGCTGGGACGGGTGGACTTGTCACGGCCGGTCGACCGGCCCAGCACGCGGATCACGTACGCGATCTTGGCGCCGCTGTTATCCGCTACATCAACTCTGGATTCCTGTTGGATCATCGCTTGTTCCTTCGCGCTAAAGCTTCTTTAGTCGCGGGTGGGTTGCTTCGTGGCTTGCTTACTCTGCGGCCGGGGCTTCGGCCTCGTGGGTCACCGCCTCGGGAGCCTTCTCGATGACACGGACCAGGCGCCAGCTCTTGGTCTTGCTCAGTGGGCGGCACTGCGTGATCTCGACACGGTCGCCTTCGCCGGACTGGTTGGTCTCGTCATGCACCTGGTACTTCGCTTCCCGGCGGAGGCGCTTGCCGTACTTGGCGTGGACCTTCTGGTACTCGACCGCGACGGTGCGGGTCTTGTCGCGTTTGTCGCTGGTGACGATGCCGACCTTCGTGCCGGTGACTTTTGGGGTGGTGCTCTCGGCCATTAGGCGGTTTCCTTACTCGTGCTCAGTTCACGCATACGTTTCTCGGTCAGCAGCCTGGCGATATCTTTCTTGATATTGCCTGGCTCGCGGTTGTTTTCGAGCTTCTCGGTAACGGCCTGCTGCCGCAGCTCGTAGAGGCGGTCGCGTAGACGCTGGGTCTCTTCCGCGATCTCAGGGCCGCTCATCTTGTGGAGTTCTTCTTTCTTAATCGGCATGGGTCTATCCCAGTTGGTTGTGCAATGCTAAGCCGCGAGCGGCTGGTTTACGCGTGGCGACGCTCCACAAAACGGCACTTAAACGGCATCTTGTGGGCGACACGCGCGAACGCGGCCTTGGCCAGGTCCTTCGGCACGCCGGAGATCTCGTACACGATCGTGCCGGGCTTCACGCGGGCGGCCCAGTACTCGGGCTCGGCCTTGCCCTTGCCCATACGTGTTTCCAAGGGCTTCTTGGAGATGGGCTTATCGGGGAAGACGCGGACGAAGAGCTTGCCTTCACGCGACACGTACTGGCGGGCGGCAATACGGCCGGCCTCGATCTGACGCGCGGTCAGCCAGCCGCCCTGGGTCAGCTGCAGGCCGTACTCGCCGTACGCAACAAAGTTGCCACGCGAGGCATTGCCTTTCAGGTTGCCGCGGTGTTCCTTGCGGAACTTCACTCGTTTGGGCATCAGGGGCATCGTTTATGCTCCGGTTTGTCGCTCCATTGGCGACGGTGTTTCAGTTGAAATCAATTAGCGCCGGCCACGGGCGCGGGGTCGGGCACCGGCGGCCTTGGAGGTGATCTCGCCCTCTTCGACCTCGTGGTACATGCCCTTATAGATCCACACCTTGACGCCGATGATCCCGTAGGTCGTCAGCGACTCGGCGAAGCCGTAATCGACTTCGGCCTGCAGGGTCTGCAGGGGCACGGCACCCATGCGGATGTCTTCGGTGCGGGACATTTCGTGGCCACCCAGGCGGCCGGACATCTGGATCTTCACGCCCTTCGCGCCGGCGTTGATGGCGGCCTCGGCCTTCATCTTCATAACGCGGCGGAAGCTGGCCCGCTTAGCGAGCTGTTCGGCGATCGACTCACCGACAAGCTGCGCGTCGGCGTCGGGGTTGGTAACCTCGACGCAGTTAAGCGACACGTTCCGGCCGGTCATGCGTTGGAGCTCGCTGGTCAGGGCGTCGATGTTCGCACCTTTTGGACCGATCACCAGGCCGGGCCGCGCGGTCTTGACGATGATCTTCAGCTCTTCGCGGGTCCGCTCGATGTGGATGTCCGAGACGGCGGCGAAGGGGCCACGGCGGTTGAGTTCCTTATCGAGGAACTTGCGGATCTTGAAGTCCTCGACGAGCAGCTCGCCATACAGCGCCTTGGGCGCGTACCAGCGGCTCTTGTGGGCCTCGGTGATCCCGACGCGGAATCCGAATGGATGAACTTTTTGTCCCATAGGTATCTCAGGGTTGTGCGGCCTTGGCCGCGTGTTGCTGCTCGTTGCGTTTTACTCGGCCGCCGCGTCCACGGCGATCGTCAGGTGGCTGGTCCGCTTCAGGATCGGGTGGGCCCGGCCGCGGTCCTTAGGCTGGAACCGCTTCATGGTCGGGCCGGCGTCGGCACGCGCATCCGTGATCACGAGGCTGCGGACATTGGCCTCGTCCTGGTCGGCGTTGGCGACGGCCGCGTCGAGCACGCCTTTGATCATCACTGCCGCGCGCAGCTTGCTCATCTGCAGGATCACGTTCGCCTCGTCGATCCGCTTGCCACGGATCATATCCATGACAGGCCGTGCCTTGGTCGGGCTGATCCGGGCCATCCGGTATTTGCTGGTGTAAGCCATCGTGGGGTCTCTGGTCGAAACTTGGTCGAAACGGGCTAAGCCGCAAGCGGCTGGGTGCGGTCTTTCCGGGTGTTACTTGATGCCGGCGGCGCGCTGGGCCTTGGTGCCGGTGGTGTGCGACTTGAAGACGCGGGTCAGTGCGAACTCGCCGAGCTTGTGGCCGACCATGTCTTCCGTGACCAGCACGGGCAGGTGGCTCTTGCCGTTGTGGACCATGAACGTGTGCCCGACGAACTCGGGCACGATCGTGCAGGCGCGGGCCCAGGTCCTGATCGGCTCGCGCCGCTCCTGCTGGTTGAGCTTCTCGACCTTGCGGTAGAGCTTCAGGTCGACGTAGGGGCCTTTTTTCAGAGAGCGTGACATTCGCAGTTTCCTGGGTTCTGTCTGAAGGTTTTGCCGAGGCGAAAGGGTTTGGCTCGGCGGGGTTGTTTCTTAGCCGCGGAGCTTGAGTTGGCCGTAACGCTTGCTGGTGCGTCGGCGGATGATCCGCTTGTTGGAGTTCTTGCCGCGCTTACGGGTGCCGCCACCCTTGGCTAGCACGCCGGTCTTTGACGCCGGCGGGCGGTTGCCCGACGAGCTGTTGTCGCCGCCGCCCATCGGGTGCTCGTGGTGGTTCTTGGCCATGCCGCGGACGTGGGGACGCCTACCGAGCTTCCGGCTGATCCCGGCCTTGCCGAGCTTGGTCTTGTTGTGATCACTGTTGCCGACGCCGCCGATGGTGGCCCGGCAGTTGACCGAGACCTGGCGGACTTCACCGGAGGGCAGCACGATGGTCGCCCACTTGCCTTCGCGGTTGGTCAGGCGGGCGTACGTGCCGGCCGACCGGCAGATCTGAGCGCCCTTGCCGGGCTGCAGCTCGACACAGTAGAGGTTCAGACCAGTGGGGATGTACTTGATCGGCATGCAGTTGCCGACCTTCGGCTCACACTTCTCGCTAGAGCTGATGATCTTGTCGCCGTCGGTCAACTCCTTGGGGGCGATGATGTACCGCTTCTCGCCGTCTTCGTACTGGACGAGCGCGATATTGGCCGAGCGGTTCGGGTCGTACTCGATCCCGACCACGGTGGCGACCATGTCGTCCTTTTTGCGCGACCAGTCGATGCGGCGGTAGCGCTGCTTGTTGCCGCCACCGATGTTGCGGTCGGTCAAGATCCCGTGGTGGTTCCGGCCGCCGGTCTTCGTCTTCTTTTCAAGAAGCGTCTTCTCGGGCCTGGTCTTGGTCACCTCGCTGTAGAGGTTGACCGAGGCGTTACGCCGGCCGGGCGTGGTTCGTTTGTAGATGCGGACTGCCATGGGTTCTAAGCCTTTAGCCTTTGGCCTTTAGCTGTTAGCTCAAACATCATGCTTGAGCAGGTTGTTCGGATTTCTCGGTTGACTGCTAATGGCTAACGGCCAACCGCTAACGGCTCCTAAAACAGGTCGATCCGGTCGTCCGCGTGGAGCGTGACCAGGGCTTTCTTGGAGCTCGATGTCTTGCCCGGGCCGAAGCGTGTGCGGAAGTACTGGCCCTTGCGGACCTGCGTGTTCACTTTGATCACGCGGACGTTGTAGATCGCTTCGACCGCCTTGGCGATATCGCCCTTGCGGGCACGCATATCGACCTCAAAGGAATAGCGGTTCATCGGCTCGCCCGCACGCTTGCCACGCGGGACCTGCCCGGACGCTTCGAACGTCGATTTCTCGGTAATCAGCGGTCGCTTGATAACGTGGGTCGGTTCCATTACGCGGCCACCTCCTGCTCCGCGGCGACTTCCTTCACCGAAGCGGTCGCGCGGGCGATGTAGTCCTCGAACGCGGCTTTCTCCGCGACGAGATAGCGATGGTTGAGCAGGTCGAAGGCATTAAGCCGGTCGATCTGGGTCAGGTCTACGTTTTCGAGGTTTGCGGCGGACTTGGCGTCGGGGCCGCGGGTGTCGCTGAACGCGACGAGGCAGGTGCGATCGATCTTGAGGGCTTGGATCAGGGCCTTGAAGGCTTTCGTCGAGGGCTTGTCCATCCCGAACGACTCGACCAGCCGGATCTCGCCATCGACCGCCTTGGCCAGCAGGGCGTTGCGGTTGGCGAGCTTGCGCATCTTGGCGGGCATGTCCTGCCGCCAGGAGTGGCGGACTTTGGCCTTGGCGTGGCCGCCGCCGCGGAGGAGGTTGGCCTTCTTGTCGCCGCGGCGGGCGTTGCCCGTGCCCTTCTGCTTGTACAGCTTGCGGGTCGAGCCCTCGACATCGCTGCGCGTCTTGGTGGACTGGTTGTCCGGGCGACGGTTGGCGTGTGCACGGACATAGGCCTGCTTGAGCAGCGCGGGACGCACCTCACCGCCGAGTTTCTGCTCGTCGATTTCGAGGGTCCCGGTCTGCTTGCCGGTCGAGTTGTATACGGGGATTTCGATCATCGTTATCTACCTACGGTGCCTGTTCTGGTTGGTGCCAGTGGCATGCGTTGTGTTCGCCGCGAGGGACAGGCTTTATCAGCCGATGATGGTGTCCCTTGGACTCGGTTAAAGAGCCGTGTTGTTGCGACGATGCAGTTTCGGGGTTTAGCCAAAAGTGTTTCCACTTTTAGTGTCCGACTTACGACGCCTTGGCAATCGCTGCCTTCTGCTTGTAAAGCCGCTTGGCCTCCTTGACGTAAATCAAGCCTTTATTCGCACCGGGGACCGGCCCCTTGACTAAGAGCAGGCCCTTGTCCTTGTCGATCCCGACGATCTGTACAGACCGGCAGGTCACTTGCTCGCCGCCCATCCGGCCGGCCATACGGATGCCCTTCTTCGGCTTACCCGTACCCAGGTTGCTCGATCGGCCGCTGACCGCACCGGGCGACCGGTGCTTCCGCTTGACGCCGTGGCTGGCTTCCTGGCCCTTGAAGCCGTGCCGCTTCATCGGTCCCGCAAAGCCTTTGCCCTTGCTCACGCCGGTGATGTCCACGAACTTCGTATCTTCGAAGACACCGACGTTAATCTCTTGGCCGAGCTCAAACTCAGCCGCCTCGCCTTCAGCCAGCCGCAATTCACGGTGGAAACGCTTGGGGCCAAGGCCGGCTTTGGCGTCGTGCCCGATCATCGGGAACGTCGAGTTGCGACCCTTGATGTCTTCGAACGCGATCTGAACCGCTTCGTAGCCATCGGTCTCAGCGGTCTTGATCTGGCTGACGAAGCAGGGGCCCGCCTGGATCACCGTGACCGGGATGTTCTTGCCGTCATCGTCGTAAAGCCGGGTCATGCCGACTTTCCGACCTAGGATTACGCTTGCCATCTTGAAGTCTCCTGGGGCTGCTTCCGCTTGATCATGAACGCATCAGAGGATCATGCCCCGTATTGAATTCTTTCGTGAGCCGGGCCGTGTCGGCCCGGCCGATTTAGTTTTTGTCTGTCATCCGTGCCGATACGGCACGGCTCACTACGCTAGGATCTTCACAAACACGCCGGCAGGGACGATCAGCCGGTTCAGCGCCTCGATCGTGCGGGGGCTGTAGTCCTTGATGTCGATGATCCGCTTGTGGGTCCGGATCTCGAACTGCTCTCGGCTCTTCTTGTTGACATGCGGGCTACGCAGGACGGTGTAACGCTCGATACGCGTTGGCAACGGCACGGGCCCGGAGACACGGGCGTTGGTGCGCTTGGCGTGGTCGACGATCTCCTTGGCCGAGGCGTCCAGGGCTTGGTGATCGTACGCTTCCATCCTGATTCGAATCTTGCCTGCCGTCATTTCAAAGAGCCTCTTGCCCCGCGGGGCCGTTTTCTGCCACCCCGTCAACAGACCACAACCACAGCGGCCCTTTCGAGGGAGCCGCGTAGTTTACTCAAACCCACGCCCCTGTCAACGCGAGAAAGCCCGGATCTAGCCATATTTTTAGTTAAGAGCCTTAAGCATCCATTAAATATTCAAAAATCTAATACTGATTCGGCCGCTCAGGAGTTAGGATGAGCGTGCTGCAGAGGGCTTGGACCGACTTATACGCTGATTTCAGGTAGAAGGCCCGCATATGAAGATCTGTTCGAGTGCTGCTCTCGCTACTGCGCTAGTTCTTTCCTGCGCCGCGTTGAGCAGCCGGGCTCAGCTCGAAATCACGATGGACTACACTAATTTCCTCGCCGGGCCTTCCGGCGACGTGAGCACGATCCTCAATGGGGCAAGCCTCAACGACGCCATCGCGGTCATGGACCACGCCGCCGCGATCTGGGAGGACGTCTTCGCGAACGCCTACTCCAATCTGGGTTGGGCGAACAACGGCGTCATCTCCCAGACCATCAACGTGACCTGGGCCGACCAACCCGACAACGTCCTCGCCACGGGCGGGACATCCTGGTTCGAACCGGGCTTCGCCTTCGGCACCGGCTCCATCAACTGGGACGGCGACAACTCCAGCACCTTCTTTGTCGATCCAACGCCAGCCGACAGCAGCGAGTGGCGGCAGACCAGCGAACGCTCGCAAACGCTCGGCGGCGTCTCGGTCAACATCGAACGTGTCAGCTACGACGCCTCCTCAAGCAGCGTCTTTGACAACAGCGATATGCTGAGCGTCGCCCTCCATGAGATGTCACACGCCATCGGCTTCCTCGGTGGCTACCCGCTTTACAGCACGGCGGATGCGGGCGGCGACAGCGACATCGATATCACCAGCGGCGCCTTCGACGGGGCCGAAATCCCGATCAGGCCCCTCGACCGCTCGCACACCGATTTCAGCATCGGCTCGCCCGGCAACGACGCCAAGGGCACCGGCCGCAGCGACTTCCCCTACGACCCGGGCACGAACAGCTGGTTCAACAACTCCACCTACAACCCGACGGTGATGTCGCCGATCCTTCTGAGTGGCGTACGCTACGGGCTGACCGAGGCGGATATCCTCGTCGTCGCAGAGTACCTTGATTTCGACATGGCCACCGTTAACTTCGACCCGCTCTCGCTCATCCTTGGCGATATGAACGACGACGGGTTGCTCAGCAACGACGACATCAACGCGTTTGTGCAGGCCCTCACCGACGAGCCTGGCTACGCCGCCAGTTTTGCCTCGGTCGACCCGGGTGTACGTGGCGATTTCAGCGGCGACGGGGTCTTCGACAACCTTGATATCTTTGGCTTCGTTAGCGCGCTCGGTGGCGGTGGAGCACTCACCGCCGAGCAGATCACGCTCTTCGAAGAAGCGGGCCTGACCGGCGTCCCGGAACCGACCTCGCTGGCGCTGCTGGCACTCGGCGGAACGCTGCTGCTAAACCGCAGACGGCAGCGCGTTGCATCCAATCAGAAGTCGCTGCGGCTGACCTCGTCCAGCACGTGTTCGGCGACGTAGATCGGCACATCGCCCGTCGCGCCCAAGGCGATCGCGTCACTCGGGCGGGCGTCGATGTCACGCATGTCTGAGCCGCTGCGCAGGTAGATCCGGGCGAAGAAGGTGTGCTCGCGCAAGTCGTTGATCTCGATGCGTTCGAGGCTGTAGCCCAACTCTGTGATCACGTCGTCCAGCAGCTCGTGCGTCTGCGGCCGTGGCGGGATCTGGCCCATCAGCCGGCGTTCGATGGCGGCGGCCTCGGTCAAGCCAATCACGATCGGGAACACCCGGGCCTGCTCTTCGGGAACCTCGGCCTCGCGGAGCTCGACGACGTGCGTATCGTCTGTCTCGCGGATCAAGACCCGGCATAACTCCATCTTGACCGGCATGGGGGCTCCAGTTTGGCGGAACCGGCCGCCGGAACGGCCGCCGCCTATGAATCAGATCTTAACTAAAGCATGATAGCTGCCGTCGGTGTAGGTGTCGCCGGTTCCTTGGGGCATTTGCTGGTGTTCGTGGAGCAGCTGAGCCCCCTGCTTGACCAGCCGCTTGATCTGGTTCTGGTTCTCGGGCGGCTCGATCGAGCAGGTGGAGTAGAGCAGCAGGCCGTCCTCGGCGAGCCAGCCGCGGGCCTGCCCGATGATCTCGCGTTGGAGCCTGACCAGTTCACCTAGCGACTGCTGCGCGTAGCGGTAGCGTGCTTCGGGCCGGCGGGCGAGGACGCCGGTATTGCTGCAGGGCACATCAAGCAGGATCAGGTCGTAGGGTTGTGCCCCCGCTTGATCGGGCTCGATGACAGAGACGTTTTTAAGATCGGCCACCGCTTCACGCAACGCCCCGCGTCGAACAGGGTGGGTATCGGTCGCGGTGACCCTTGCACCGGGGTGCAGAAGCGCGATCTGGCGGGTCTTCGTGCCCTGCCCCGCGCAGTAGTCGAGGATCGTGCCGGGCTGATGGTCCTTCGTGGATTGCACCGCGAGGGTCGATGCGGCGTCCTGCACGCGGCGATCGGCGTGCTGGCTTAGGAATCCACCAAGCTCACTGGCTGGACCGATCCATGTCACCAAGCCCTCGATCGAATGCGTTGAATAGTCCAGGCTGTCCGGGTCGACGGCAAAGCCCGTCTCGACCGCGATCGTTGTCGGCGGGTTCTGGATCGCGTGCACACACAGCTCGGTTACACGGTCATCGCCCCACCGCTGCGACCACTCGCGCACCAGCCGTAGCGGGACACTGGCCGCGGCCACGAGGTGTTGATCGAGCGGCTCAACAGCAGGCAGCACCGCGTCGTTGCACTGGATCGCCCTGCCGCCGGGCAAAGGGATCATGCATGGGTCCGGTGTCCAGTTCGCGGCACGACCGGCCTTGCTCACCAGGCGATCGACCTTGCGCAGCACCGCGTTGGCCATCGCCTTCGCATCGGGCCGCACGAATTGATGTGCCAGCCGCACCGACTCGTCCACCACCGCGTAGGCGGGCAGACGATCAAAGAACACCAGCTGCGCCGCGCCGGACATGAGCACCGCCTGCATGGACGGCTCCAACCGCCGCACCTGCTTGGGCAGGTAGAGTTCGAGCAGGTGCTGCAGCGTGAACCACCGCTGCACCGTCGTGCGGTAGATCGCCAGCGCCAGTGCGGCGTCTGCGGACGACAGGCCCGACAAATCATTGTCAGGCGGCTCGACATGCGGGAACTGCTCGGCGACACGCGCCAGCCTCTGAACGGCCCATTGCCTGGCCGACCCGCCTTGGGAAGCCTCGGATAATCGCTTTGCCCCTGCCTTACTCACGCGTTGCTGCCTGGTCGGTCGTCAGGGCCTTGCGGACTTCATCCATCAGCTGCTCCACCTTGAACGGCTTAAACAGCACGGTCGAGAGCCCGTCCTGCGAAGCGCGGACGATCGAGTGGTTCGGGTCGTATCCAAACCCGGTCATCAGGATGACCGGCATGCCATCGACCGACCGCTGCGCGGCGGCGTAGATCTCGTACCCGTTGCGGTAAGGCATCTTGATATCCGAGATCACCAGGTCAAAGACAAAGCCCTCGAGCGCGTTGCAGGCCTCGTAGCCGTCTTTGCACACCGTGACCTCGCAGCCGTGCTTACCCAGGACCGTGCTGATCGTGTCGCGGATGTTGCCCTCGTCATCCGCGACGAGCACGCGCTTTCCACTGAGCAACGCATCGCCCTGCTGCTGCTTGACAGCCTGGCTGCCGATGACAGCATTGGGGCCGGCCTTCACGTTGTTCAGCGCTTCGCGAACCATCTCGACATCACGCACGACCTTGTCCAAGGACTCGTGCAGGTTTTCATCACCGAGGCGGGCTTCTTTGAGCCGTTCGCACTCGTGCACAATGTCGTTGATCGGCTCGGACATCTCCTGGTACACGCTGTCGCTGATCTGGCCCGAGATGGTGTACCGCTCGACGACCAGTAGATCGAGGATGTTGAGCGCGAGCGCGACGTATCGGCCGAAGATCTCCGCGAACTGCCGGTCGTCCTCGTTGAACGTGCCGACCTTCTGCGATTCGATGTTGTAGACCCCGACGACCTCGTCGAACAGCATCAGCGGGACGGTGAGTGAGCTCTGCGAGTGCTCGAGACCGAGCACATAACGCGGGTCTTTTTCGGTGTCGTGGCAGATGTACGAGCGCCCCGTGGCGGCGACGTAGCCCGAAATCCCGTTGCCATCCGCCTGCGCGTACAGGTCAATCTCAAGCGCCTCGGGCGGCAGCCCTTCCGCGATCACGACCTCGAGCTTGTTGGACCGCTTGTCCAGCAGCCGGATCGCGAAGTGGTCGAAGTGCATCAGGTCCTTGGAGTACTTGATGATCTTGTCCTGAAGCAGCTTAAGACGCTGTGGCGGAGCCAGTTCAGCGATCGCCTCGGAGTCGAGCTTTGCCAACTCACGCCCCGATGCGTCGATCGCATCGATCTTTCGCTGGAGACGCTTGCCGCTGGTCGCGTCCCAGACCACGGCAACAACCTGAACAGCCTTGCCTTGGTCGTCTGTCACAGGCGAGCAGATCATCTCGAAGTAGCGGTCCTCGACCGCGAAGGTGAACTTCTTGCTGGTCGACTTCGTCGCGCCGCCGCTCTGGCTGGTCTGCGAGGAGCCGAAGAGCTGGAGCGCCTGGCCGCAGATCCGGCGGACCTGCTCGGAGACCTCGCCGGGGTAGGTCTCCATCTTATTGTTGGACCAGTTGCAGACGCCCTTCTCATCGACGATGCAGACGCCTTCGCCGATGGTGTTTAAGACGACACTCGCCTTGTCGCTGACGATAGCACGTTCGAGCGGGAGGAAGTCGCCGACATCCGCGAAGACGCCGTGGTAGGGCTTGGCCTTGAGCGCCTCGATCGCCTCATCGCTGGACGCGACGAGATCGACATCGAAGCTATCGCCCAGCAGCTGCGCGATCGGGTGGTCCCCCAGCACCTTGCCACCAAACACCAGGACTCGTGGACGGTCACCACTCATAGCTCGTCTCGTTCAGGCAGTCAGAACCGGCGATCGATTACCGCGGCGGCCATCAGTTCCATCAGGTCCCGTGCATCGCAAGGCCCAACCGATTCCAACACTTCTTCAACCGCCTCGCCCACCAGCTGCCTTGCCCATTGCCGGGCGTAGTCCATCGCGCCGGAATCGGTTACACGCTGGGCTACCGCCTTGGCCAGTTCGCTCGCATCGTCTTCGCTGATGTCCGGCTCGGCCGCCCGCGTGATGAGGTCCGCAGTGGTGCGCTGCTCGATTGCCTCGGCCTGCTGCAGGTGGCGGATCACAGGCAGGGTCAGCTTGCCCTTGGCCAGGTCGCGGGCGACCGATTTACCGACTGTCTGCAGGTCGCCGGAGAGATCGAGGATGTCGTCGACGATCTGGAAGGCGACGCCGAGCTTCTCGCCGTAGCCGAAGAGCGCGCGGGCCAGCGCGGTGTCCCCGTTGACCTCGGCACCGGGGTGACGCAAGCGGATCGGCAACTCGCAGCAGAGCCCGCACAGCGCGGCGGTCTTGCGTCGGATGATCTCGAAATAGACCGCTTCGCTGAGCTCGAGGTTGTGCCGGTTGGATAATTGAAGCAGTTCGCCCTCGCAGACCGTGTTGGTCGCGTCGGCAACCGCTCGGCTGATATCGGCACGGCCTAGTGACGAACAGAGGTGGTACGCGTGGCTGATCAGGTAGTCGCCCAGCATGACTGCGGCCTCGTTGCCGCGGAGTTGATTGATGGTCGCGCCGCGCCGGCGGACGTGCGCGTCGTCCAGCACGTCGTCGTGCACCAGGGTCGCCATGTGCACCATCTCACAGACCGCGGCGGCTGTCACCAACGGGTCACGCAGGTCGCCGAGGTCCTCGCCCCCAACACTCGCCATCGCGGAAACAACCACGAGGGTCGGGCGCAGCATCTTGCCACGGAACCGCTCGACGTGAGACACCAGCTCGTTGACACAGTCAAGGTCGCTGAGCAGTTCCTGGCTGAACCGGTCCTGCACCTCGTCTAAGATCACGGCGAGGGTTGGGCCAAGCGTCGTTTCTTCGGTCGTCTGTAAGAGCATCCGGTCTCGGCGGGTTGGTTTTTAGGCCACACTAGCGCGGCGGTTAGAGGATTGTAAGTCGACTACACACCTTGCGGCGGAAAAAAGCCGATGAAACAGATATTCGGACGTTGCCCAGAGCAACGATCCGACCAACGTTTAGGCCAGATGAGCGGGGTTGACAGTTGCTGGCGCCGGCTCTAGTCTGCCGAGTCCATCAAATCCCTTGCACCGGCCTGCATCCGTGCTTCTTCACAAAAGCCTTGCCCAAGCTTACCCAGCTTCATCCCGTGGTGGGTTTTAATGTCAGACAACACCGCTACCAGTATGGACACCGTGATCGGTCGTCTCATCGTCGAGAAGGGCCTGGCCACGCAGGGTGAGGTCGATCAATGCCTGATGCTGACCGAGTCCGCGGCGCATGACGGTAAGGATGTTGGCGGGCTGGCCGGTGTGCTCGTGACGCAGGGCGTTGTTACCAAAGGGCAGTTGCAGCGGCTCAAGCCAGAACTCGACGAGCAGAAATCCAACCGCCAGATCCCCGGCTACCAGATGCTGTCTAAACTCGGCGCCGGTGCGATGGCGACCGTTTACAAGGCCAGGCAGCTGAGCCTGGACCGGATCGTCGCGATCAAGGTGCTGCCTCAGAAGCACAGCAACGACCCGAACTTTATCCAGCGGTTCTACGACGAGGGCAAGGCCGCGGCCAAGCTCAACCACGCCAACATCGTGGGCGCGTACGACGTCGGCCAGTCCGGCGAGTACCACTACTTCGTGATGGAGTACGTCGACGGGCGGACCGTTTACGACGACATCTCCAGCGAGGGCGCTTACAGCGAAGAAGCAGCGCTCAAGATCACCAGCGACGTGGCACAAGCGCTGAACCACGCGCACGACCAGGGCTTTATCCACCGCGATGTGAAGCCTAAGAACATCATGATCACGAGTGACGGCACGGTGAAGCTGGCCGACATGGGGCTCGCCCGCGCGGTCACCGACCGTGAGGCCGCCGAGGCCGAAGCGGGCAAGGCCTACGGCACGCCGTACTACATCAGCCCCGAGCAGATCCGTGGCGAGATCGAGATCGACTCCCGCGCGGACATCTACGCCCTGGGCGCGACCGCGTACCACATGGTGACGGGCCGGGTGCCCTTCGAAGGGCCCAACCCGTCTGCGGTCATGCGTAAGCACCTGAGCGAAGAGGTCGAGCCGCCGGACCACATCAACGAGAGCCTGTCGTCGGGGTTCTCGGAGATCATCGAGATCTGCATGGCCAAGTCGCCGAAGAAGCGATACAGCACGACCGAAGACCTGCTGCACGATCTCGAAGCGGTGAAGCGCGGGGAGCCGCCGGTGATCGCCCGGAAGATGATCGACCTGTCCTCGCTCGCGGCCCTTGAACCGGACGACACCGCGGTTCTGACGGTGCAGTCCGATGGCGGTGCCGGCGGGAAAGCGGCTCCGCTGACCGAGCAGCCGCTTTTCTGGGTCGCCTTGGGTGAGGCGGCCGCGATCATCGTGCTCATCGCGGTGCTTGTTATCGCCCTAACCTAGTGGGCCTCAGCGAAACAGCGGGCGGGAATAGGCCGATACCACATGAGATTGCTTACTAGAGACAGCGACCTCTCGCGGCGCTGTACGATTGCAGGCACTGGACGACCGAAACAACCCATCGAAAGGAAGCGACATGGCGAGCGGCATCCAATCCCTTATTGAAACCGGCTCAAAAGTCTGGCTCGACTCGGTCGACCCCGACGAGGTGACCAAGAACAAAGCCATCGGCATCAGCGGGGCCACTTCCAACCCCATCATCATTGCGGGTCTGATCGAGTCCGGCCGCTTCGATGGCACCATGGCCGGTTATACGACCGACGACATCAGCGATGAAGACCTTGCCTGGAAGATGACGGATCACCTGGTCCAAGGTGCCCAGGAAGCGTTCTACGACGTGTGGTCCAAGAGCAAAGGCGATGACGGTTGGGTCAGTTTCGAACTCGATCCGCTTCTGGAAGATATCGACAACCCCACGCCGCACGACGACGCTGTCGCGCAGTACATCGCGTTGGGCAAGCGGTGGGCCAGGGGCCACAAGAACCGGATGATCAAAGTCCCCGCAACGGCCGCCGGCCTGGACGCGTTAGAAGAGCTCGCCGCAGCGGGCATCACGCTCAATGTCACGCTGATCTTCTCCGAGCGGCAGTACCTGGCCGCACGCGACGCGATCTGGCGAGGCCGGCAACGTTTCGGCGAGTTCGAAAGCTTCAAGAGCGTCTACTCGATCTTCATCTCCCGAGTCGATGTCTACACTGCGAAGCAACTGCCAGGCCTCTCCGACGCGCTGCAGGGCAGGGTCGGCATCCTCAACGCGAAGCAGATCGGGATCGCCAACGAGGCCTTCTGGGCGGACAAGGACCTGCCATTAAAGCAGGAGATGATCTTTGCCTCGACGGGCAAGAAGCTCGACTGGCAGGCCGAGGACTACTACATCGCCGAGTTGGCCGGGAGCGATATCCTGACCAACCCGCCCGCGACTAACGCCGCGATCGCGGCGTTGGGGCAGGCGTACAACGCGGTCTCGCGCAGCCTCCCTGACGCCGCGGTCACCGAGGAATTCAAGCAGAAAGTCGATATCCCGCAGCTCGAGGCGACCCTGATGGCCGAGGGCACCGAGAAGTTCGCGGACCCGCAGAAGAAGCTGATCCAGACGATCTCCGCTAAGCGGGCCGAGCTGGCCAAGGGCTGATAGGACGTGGCCTGGGCATGAATCGTTGCCCAATGCTTGACCAAAACCCTTTAAGGCGTGATACTTACGGCTCTGGTGGAAGGCGGTGGGACCGATGCCTGCTGCCCCGCCACCCAATCGATGGCCGGAGTACGTGCGTATGCGTCTGAAGACAGTTCAATGGTTGGTGATGGTCTCCCTGCTCGGATTCAGCCTCGGCTGTTCATCGGGCCAGCAAACCGACAAGCCCGAGCCGGAACAAACCAACAACAGCTTCTTCCAGGCCCCGAGCGACCCGATCGGCATGCTGATCGAGCCCGAGCCCGCCGCGAAGATCGGCTACCGCCTCGGCTGGGCGTCGCCTATCAAGCTGCTAGAAGGGCAGGAGATCACCTCCGTCACCGCGCTGGGCGACATGGTCTTCGTGATCGAAGACCCGAAGAACATCGTCACCGCGCTCAGCGCAGACGACGGCCGGCTGCTGTGGAAGATTAATATCGGCAGCGACATCGAGAGCCTGTTCCCCCCGAGCCGGGATGGCCAGCAGGTCTTCATCCACAGCGCCTCGCGCTTCGCCACCTTGAATGCACGCACGGGAGATGTCATCTCTGTCGCCCCGCTCGAGGTCGCGGTCAGCGCCAAGGCGATCTACGCCCCCGAGCAGCGTCTCGCGATCATGTCCGGCACCAACGGTCTGGTCTTCGCTCACAGCGTCGACAGCAACTTCACGCGCTGGCGTTACCGGCTGGCTAACCGGATCACGAGTTCCAGCGTGCTTGCCGGCCAAGACGTCTTCATCGTTGACTCGGGCGGCACCTACGCCATGCTCGAAGCCTCCAGCGGCAACCCGCTCTGGCGCAACCGCACGCTGGGCCCGGTCAACACCACCCCCGCGATCCAGGGCAGCGAGGTCATCGTCGCCAGCCAAGACGGCAAGCTCTACGCCTTGAACCGGACCACCGGCCGGGACACGTGGAAGTACCTCGAAGCGGAGCAAGAGCTGTCCGCCTCGCCCATCGCGCTCGGCCGGCTCATCATCCAGCCGCTCGTCCCCAACCCGGGCATCGTCGCCATCGACGCGATCAATGGCGAAGAGATCTGGCGCACCGAGATTACCGCCAGCCCCGTTCTCACCCGCCAGCAAGACATGCTGCTCTTCACGAAGAACCAGCTCATCTCCATCGACCTGGACGACGGCACGATCAATAACGAGGTCCCTACGCTCGGCCTGATGACCGTCATCCCTGTCGGCGACGACGGCGGCATCCTCCTTGTCAATGCCGAGGGCCGCCTGCTTAAGCTCAGCCCGAAGTAAGTCCCCGGTTCAATGCCGGCCCCGTTCCATCCGCATGCCCGACCTCGTCCCTATCAAGACCGCCCTGCTATCGGTGTCGGACAAGACCGACTTGCTCCCGTTCGCCCAGCGCCTGATCAACTGCTGCGGCACAACGATCATCTCGACCGGCGGGACCGCGCGGGCCCTGACCGAAGCGGGCATCGCCGTGACCCCGATCGACCAGGTCACCGGCTTCCCCGAAATGATGGACGGCCGGGTCAAAACACTGCACCCGAAGATCCACGGCGGGCTGCTCGCACTGCGCGACAAAGAAGACCACGCCGCTTCGTTGGCCGAGCACGCCATCACGCCGATCGACCTGGTCTGTGTGAACCTGTACCCGTTTGAAAAGACCATCGCCGACCCGAAGGTGAGTGACGCGGAAGCGATCGAGCAGATCGATATCGGCGGGCCCTCGATGGTGCGCTCCGCGGCGAAGAACCACGCCTACGTCTCGATCGTGACCGACCCGAAACAGTACGACTCGGTCGCGAACAATATCGAGCGGCACGACGGCGCGACAACGCTGGACCTCCGCCGCTCGCTGGCCGCCGCGGCGTTCACGCGTACCGCCGAGTACGACACCGCGATCTCGGCGTGGATGCGCAGCCGGTTCGCCGAGCACCCGGCGCCGAAAGAGGCGTAAAGCCCGACTGGGCTTAACTTCGCAGAATCCCCGCTATTTCATCCCGCAGCTCTACCCCGGCGTTCGCGATCGCGTTCTGCCAGTTGGATTCACTCGGCTCGAATGCGTAGATGACCGACCGGCTCGCCGTGATCAGCGCACCGGTTCCGTCGGGCTTGAAGCAGGCTTTGACGTCGTCCGCGCCGCCGCCTTGGGCGCCGAAGCCGGGAACAAGGAACAACTGCTCCGGGTAGCGCTCGCGCAGCTTCGCGGCGTCTCCGGGCTTGGTCGCACCGACGACCATGCCGACGTTGCTGTAGCCGGCCTCTCCCACGCAGCGCGAGCCCAGTTCCGCAACGACATCGCCCACCGCCTCGGCGACGGTTCGGCCATCGCTAAGCGGTAACGACTGGATCGCGTCGCCGCCCGGGTTCGAGGTGCGGACCAGGACGAACAGGCCCTTGCCTCCGTTCTCCGCGGCCTGCATGAAGGGTTCGAGCCCGTCTCCGCCGAGGTAGCCGTTGACCGTGAGTGTGTCGCAGCCCGCCTCACCAGCGAGCAGACCCGCGGCGTAGTGGGCGCTGGAGGTGCCGATGTCGCCGCGTTTCGCGTCGCCGACGACGATCAGCCCGGCTTGCTTGGCGTGGGCCACGACCTCGTGATAGACGGCGACACCTTTGGCGCCGTAGCGCTCGAAGCATGCCGACTGCGGCTTCACGGCCGGCACGATCTCAGCCACCGCGTCGATGACGCCTAGGCAGTACAGCTCGATGGATGAGACAGGGTCGTTTTTGTCGAACCGATCGGGGAGCTTTTCGAGCACCGGGTCGAGCCCGACGCAGACCGGTGCCCCCTTGAGTTGACAGGCATCGAGCAGTCGGTCGGCGAAGTGTTGAGACATTTTGGGTTCCAGGCATGCTTTTGGATGCCCTGCAGCACGGGTGCTGTGAGCGTTAAGCGAAAGAATACTCGCCGCGCAGCAGGTCTGCTGCGGGCCGTGTCACTCCATCCCGCGTCCGAGCTGTGGGCGAAGGATCCAGAGGAACACCGGGCCGCCGATGAGCGCGGTGAAGATGCCGATGGGGATCTGGCCGACGTGCTCGTTCATCGAAGCAACGAGATCGCTCGCAACATCGGCGGTGATCAGCAGGGTGGCACCGATGAGTGCGGAGCCGATGAGCAGCGGGCGGTGGATCGGCCCGAGCAGCTGCCGCGCGAGGTGCGGCGCGATGAGCCCGACGAAGGCGATGGGCCCGGCGATCAGCACCGCGGTCGCGGTCAGCACGCTCGCGCTGAGGAGCAGCACCGCCTTGAGCCGGCCGACGTGGATACCCAGCGCAGCGGCCTCGTCATCATCCAGCGTCGCGATATCCAGCGCCCTGCCCTGTAAGAGCAGGAGAGCGAGGAAGCCTGCGCAGACGCCCGCTGCCAAACCATCCTGCCAGCCTAAACCACGGACCTGCAGCATCCCCATCATCCAGGCCATGAGGTTGTCGCGCAGAACGCCGGGCCCGGCCAGGTAGTTAAGGAGCATAATGAGTGCCCCGTTGATCGTCGCGAGCACCACGCCAACGAGAATGAGACCGAGCCGATCGATCACGCCGTTGCGTCGGCTTGCGAGATAGACGATGGCGAGTGTCACGACTGTTCCGATGAACGCTCCAACCCCGCCTGTTGTTGCGGCGATGCCGAGTTGCAGCGAGAGGTAGCCCTGCGTCATGAGGCCCAGACCGGCACCGGTCGAGAGCCCGAGGATGTAAGGCTCGGCCAAGGGGTTGCGTAAGAGCGCCTGCATCGCCACCCCGCTCACCGCGAGCGCGACACCCACAAGCCCGGCCATGACGCCCCGGTCAATCCGTAGGCTCATGAGGAGGCCCGTATTATCGCCTTGCGGCAAGCCAAAACCATTCGCATCAAGCATCAATCGAGCCGTCAGCGCAGCAAGCAAGGCCGCGATGATCACGACCCATGCGGCCTTGGGGTTCCAACGGGTCACGCGCCGTCCCCGTCCGCGTCCTCGGGCTGTTGGATGACCCGCTCGGCGGTCTCGTATGCCTCACGGATCGCGGCGGCGCGGTCCGGGTGCAGCACGACGGCGATCTCGACCAAGACCTCCGGCAGTGTTGTGCAGGGCAGCAGGGCCTGTGGGTGATCGATGACCGAGAACCGCCGGCTCGAAACGACCGGGATCGACAACCCCTCGAACGCGCGCAGACGCGGGTCGCCGTCAGCGAGTTCGCTGCCGTTTGGTTCGAGAATCAGCACTACGTCTGGGCGGACGGTCTGCTGGATCTGCGACCGGCTGAGCGTGAGGTAGCCGGTCTTCACATGGGCGAGCGCGTTGGTGCCGCCAGCGAGTTGCAGGAGTTCGTCATGCGTCACACCCGTGCCGATCGCGCCGAGTGTCGTCGGGTTGAGCAGCATCAGCACGCGCGGCCGGTCGACGCCCTCCAGCACCGCGCTGACCAGCTCGATACGCAGCGACATGAGCCTGCGGGCCCGCTCGGCCGCCTCGGGGTCGCCCACGGCTACACCCAGGCCGACCTCCGCGTCGATCAGCGCCCGCTCCACATCCGCGATCGACCGGCTGTGCGGGACCACCCTCAGGTCAAACACCCCCTCGTCCGCGATCGAACGCAGCAGCGGCGGGATGCCGCTCTTCTTCCCCGTCGGCGATTCGGTCAGCACGAGGTCTGGCGAAAGCTCGATGATCCGGGCCATTACCGGCCGGTTGTACGACCCGCAGACCGGCAGGCCAAGGGAGGCATCATCGTCCTGCGACACACCGACCAGCTGGTCACGCTTGCCCATGTCGATGAGCATCTGTGTGATCGCCGGCGTAAGCGAGACGATCGTTGGCTGGTCTTCGGGTGTGGCCTGCGACGAATCGCCCGGCCCAGAGGCTTGCTCATCGCACGCGGGGGCAAACAGCAGCGTCAGGCTGAGCGCCAGGCCAAGCAGGCACCGATTCGCTACCGCGTTAGCCATCGGCTCCATCCTCTGCCTTAGATGTGGCATCATCGGCCGGGGCTTGCTCGGACGAATCGGCCCAGAGGTCGGTCTGATCACCGCTGTCGTACTGGTTCATCGGCGTGCTGTCCGTGGTCCGCCGCATGAGGACGTAGACCTGGGTCTGCAGGCAGCACAACGTGCTGAACAGGATCGCGATCACGAGCGCAGTTACCAGCTCCGCCCACCGAGCAACCAGCCACACCGCGGCTGATATGGACGCGTCTGCACCTTCAGGCAGGTTTGCACGGCCCGACACCACATCGAAGCGTGCGTGTTCCGCTTCCTTGGCTTTTGTAAACGCGCCAAACTCTACGAACTCGGCCGTCGCATCGACCGACGCGGACGCCAGCGTGCCGATCAACACGTAGACCACCGCGAGGTAGAGGATCGCGGCGAGTAGGTACGCACCGAACTGCCAGGGCTTGAAGAGGATGTAGTTGAACGACCGCGCGATCGCGTCGAACCCGTCGCTGCCCTCAACCGAGAGGGCCGGCGGCATCAGGAAGAGGCCAAACAGCAGGAGCATGCTGACAATCGCCATAACAAAGCCCATCAGGATGAATAGGCCGTAGAGCAGCGCACCGGCGGCCTCGAGCCAGGGCACATTAAAAAAGAGCAGCCCGGTGAGGGCTAAGAGCGCGGCAATCAAAACAAGCAGCACCGCGGGCATCAGGGGGGTGAGCAGGAACCAGACCCAGCGCTTGCCGATGAAACCGACCGCGCTGCTCAGCGATGTCAAGCGGTTGGCACAGACCTGGGACGCGGCCATCCTTGTCAAGACCCCGCTGGCTATCGCGAGGACGAAGAGCACATCGATGCCGAAGACCACGGTAAACCAGGGGTGATCGCTGAAGGAACCATGCGGGATGCGGAAGGCGAGGGCGAACAGCGAGCCGATGACCCCGCTGCTCAGTGATCCGATGCCGAGTTCTATCTGGAAGATGGATTGGAAGAGTTGGTGGAGCTGACCGCTGTAGGCTTTCAGGATGGCTTGGTAGGGATCATCGGAGCCGGTCCAGACCAGGTCGAGCACGGTCCCGCTCAGATGGATCGCCAAGACCGCGGTGAACGCTACGAACAGCTTGCCGGGCTGCAGCGCGTGCTTAAAAGCGCTCGCCAGTCGCAGCACGGGCAGCACGCTTTTCCAATCCACACGGTCGATGGCAACACGGTTGAGTGAGTCGGGCATCGGCGTATGATAACGCGGCTCAGCCGGTCGCCAGGTCGCTGTACCGCTGGGCAAGCCGTCTGGTCAGCGCGTCGCGGATCATCTCAGCGGTCTGGATGTAGGCCTCGACCGGGGCACCGAAGGGGTCGACGATATCCCCCTCCGGATCGAGGGTCTGGGTCTTCCCTGCCGCGCCGGGGCTGTGGACGAGGACGCCCTTCCGGTGGCTGTCGGTCATGGTGAAGACCGCGTCGGCGTCCTGGATCAGGTCCGCGGTCAGGGCGGCGGAGGTGTGCGCGCCGATGTCGATGCCGGCCCGACGCATCGCCTCGACGGCCTGCGCACTGGCCGGGCTGCCGCCGCCGGTCGAAACGCCGGCCGAGCGGACACGTATCCCCGCATCTTCGAGCTGGTCGATGGGGACACCTTTCATCTCGGCCAGCGCATGCTTGGCGAGCCCCTCCGCCATCGGGCTTCGGCACGTGTTGCCGGTGCAGACGAAGAGGACGGAGTACTCGATCATGGTCACAGTGTAGCGCAAAACAGGTGTTTTAGCGCCCGCCCGCAGGGCGGGGATTTACGAACAATAAGACCGAAGCCCCGCCCTTGCGGGCGGGCGCTAAGCCGATCGCTAGTCTGTTTTCGGTTCGACCTGCGTCACACACGCCCGCAGGTACTTGTCCAAGTAGCGCTCTTCAAAGAGCTGTATGCCCTTCTCAGTCAACTCGGTATCGGTTCCCCATATACCGACGCGCAGATGCGTGTAGTCCGGATCGATCATGATCGTGACGCGGGGCTCGAGCGCTTCGGGTGGGCGCTCTTCCTTCTCGCCCGGCTCCTCGTCCGACTGGTTCGCGTTGATCGCCTGCAGGGCGTTGACGCCCGGTCCGCCAAGGCAGATCGTCGGCCGGCGCTGCAGGTCCGCGTGGTTGAGGTACCAGAGGTCCGTACAGACCAGCGGGGTCAGCGGGACATCGAGCTGGTCCGCGTGCATGTCGCGCCAGTGCTCGATCCGTGCACGCAGCCCGTAGGCCAGCGGCCGATCGCGCTCCTCCGCCCGCAGGTGCGAGCCGACCACGATCATCACCGCGTTGCATGCTTCGACATCAGGTCCCATAGCTGTATGCTAGCAGGCGATGGGCAGCGAATCCCATCGAATGTCCAATGTCCAAGCCTTAATGACCAATGGGAGGGCAAATGGAATCGGACATTGGTCGTTTAGGTTTGGACATTGGTCATTAAAGGATCAGTATGCACCCCGCTCTAAAAATCCTGATCACGGCGGCACTCATCGTCCTCATCACCGAGGTCTCGAATCGCACCGGCTACCTCGGCGGGCTGCTCGCGTCGCTCCCGCTGGTCTCCTACCTCTCGATCGTCTGGCTCTACGTCGAGGGAGACGATAAAGCCAAGGCCACCGAGATCATCGGCCAGCACTCGATCAGCGTGTTCTGGTTCGTGCTGCCGACGCTGCCGTTCTTCGTGCTGCTGCCGGTGCTGCTCAAGCATATGCACTTCGCCGCGGCGATGGCGGTGGGCACGGTCGTCATGTTCGGCTGCTACGCCGGGACGATGTGGGCGTTGTCGCAGTTTGGGATCAAGGTGGTTTGAGTCGGATGATTGAAGATCGGGACGCCCTTCATCACGACCGATAAGCATCACCATCAGGCGCGATCTATTCAGTCACCAGGCATTTATGACGAAGGTCGATACGCGTTGTGTAACCGGAGTTCGGCATGGATCCCATCTGGGTCGTTATCGCGTTCGGGGTGGGACTCGGCGTCAAGCAGTTCGGCCTGCCGCCGATGGTTGGTTTTCTCGGCGCGGGCTTTTTACTTTCGGCTTTAGGCGTTGAGCAATCTGCAACGCTCAGCTACATGGCCGATATGGGCATCTACCTGCTGCTCTTTAGCATCGGGCTCAAGCTCGACCTGCGCGGGCTGGCCAAGCCCGAGGTCTGGGGCGTCGCATCCGCCCACATGGCGATGACCACGGTCGTGATCGGCGGGGCCGTGTTCGGCCTGTCGATGCTTGGGCTCGGGATGTTCTCGGAGCTCACCTGGCAGACGTCCGCGCTGATCGCCTTTGCGCTGAGTTTCTCCAGCACCGTGTTCGCGGTGAAGGTGCTCGAAGAGAAGGCGGAGATGAAGAGCCGGCACGGCCACCAGGCCATCGGCGTGCTGATCGTGCAGGACCTGTTCGCCATCGTGTTCCTCACGGTGTCGCTGGGTAAGGTGCCGTCGTTATGGGCGCTCGGGCTTCTGCTCTTGCCGCTGACCCGGCCGATGCTGCGTGTCGTGATGGACCGCGTCGGCCACGGCGAGCTGCTGCTGCTCGCCGGGCTGGTCCTCGTGTACGCCACGACGACCCTCTTCGAAGAGGTGCAGATGAAGCCGGACCTGGGGGCTCTGATCGCGGGGCTGCTCGTGGGCAGCCACCCGAAGTCGAGCGAGCTGGCCAAGAGCCTCTTGAGCCTCAAGGACCTCTTGCTGGTCGCCTTCTTCCTGACCATCGGGCTCAACGGCCTGCCCGGGATCGAGCAGATGGGGATTGCTGTCGCCCTGATCCTGCTGGTCCCGCTCAAGGCGGTCTTGTTCTTCCTGCTCATGACCCGGTTCAGGCTGCGATCGCGCACCGCGATGCTCAGCTCGTTGGCGCTGGCCAACTGCAGTGAGTTCGGCCTGATCGTCGGGGCATTGGGTGCCGAGAAGGGGTGGATCAGCAGCGAATGGCTGGTCATCCTTGCGATCGCGGTGAGCCTGAGCTTTATCCTTGCCGCGCCGTTCAATGCCAAGGCCCACAGCACCTTCGCCAAGTACAGCAGACGGCTGGGCCGGTTCGAGTCCAAGACCCGCCTGCCCGATGACCAGCACATCGCGTTCGACCGCCCCCCAAAAGTCATCGTCATCGCACTGGGGCGGACCGGGACCGCGGCCTATGACGCGCTGCACGAACACCTGGGCGACGACGTCGTGGGCCTGGACGTGGACCCCGTCTCCGCCGAGCGCCACCGCGAAGCGGGCCGCAGCGTGATCGTGGGGGACGCGACCGACCCAGACTTCTACGAACGGTTCAATACCAACTGTGGCTGCGAGCTGATCCTCATCGGGCTGCAGTCCAAGTCCGAGGCGGGCACCATCACCAAGCTATTGCGGAAGTCGGGCTTCACCGGTCGCATCGTTGCGATGGCCCGGTTCCCGGACGAGATCAAAGAGCTTGAAAAAGCCGGCGTCGACACCGCCTGCTACCTGCATAATGAGATGGGCATCGGCCTGGCGACCTCGGCACTAGAGTGCATGCAGGCCGACTGCAAGATTTAACCTCATGCAACCGTAGGTTAATTTGTCAAGCGTAAGACAACTCGTAATCTAGGATTGTGGTGTCTAGATTTTGAACCACAGAGACACAGAGAACACAGAGAACACAGAGTCCTGGGTGTTACCAAACTTGCATGTGCGCGCTACAGAATCCAGATACCAAATCCATCCATTCTCGTAGCCGGTCATCCATCAACTCTGAGAGCTGTTCTTGCTCCAGAAAATCCATAAATGCTTCATAGCATTGCTCTTGAGCCAATCCTTTAGATTTCCAATCCAAGAGATAGCCGCGAAGGGAAGCCAAATCATCTTCACTCTCCAAAATCAACTTGATTTGAGCGCGACTAGGTGGTTCCACTTCTGTATCCTCTGTGTCTCTGTGGTTCAATACCAAATCACAAGAAACTTACCCTACCAGCACCGCGAGCATCCCTTTCTGTGCGTGCAGGCGGTTATGGGCTTGTTGGAAGACGCGGGACTGCGGGCCGTCCATGACGCCGTCGGTGATCTCAACGCCCCGGTAGGCGGGTAGGCAGTGGAGCACGATCGCGTGGTCGGGCGCTTCTGACATGAGTTTCTCGTTGACCTGGAAGTCCTTAAAAGTCTCGAGCCGTTTGGCTTTCTCCTCTTCCTGGCCCATCGAAACGAACGTGTCGGCATAGATCGCGTCCGCGTAATGCACGGCCTGGAACGGGTCGTGGCACATGGTGAAGTCCATGCCCGGGCAGACGGCCATCACCCGGTCGGCGAACGCCTGCTCCAACGCATAATCCGGTGGGCTGGCCAGCGTAAACGCCGCTCCGAGCTTGCCGCAGATCATCGCCAGCGACCGCGCGACGTTGTTCCCATCACCAACGAAGACGATGTGCTTGCCGCTGAGGTCGCGCCCGAACTCGTCCATGATGGTCATCGCGTCGGCCAAGGCTTGGGCCGGGTGTGCGACATCGCTGAGCATGTTGATGACGGGGACGGTGGCGTGCTCGGCCATCTCGACGAGGTGGCCGTGGTTGTATACCCGCGCGGCGATCCCGTGCACCATGCCGTTGAGGACGCGGGTGAAGTCCGCGACCGACTCACGGTTGCCCAGCCCAACCTCGGCCTGCCCGAGCACGATCGCGTTCCCGCCGAGCTCATACATCCCCTGCTCGAAGCTGACGCGGGTTCGAAGCGATGGCTTTTCGAAGAACATGCCCAGCGTCTTGCCCTTGAGGGCCGGCTCGTTGGCGATGCCCTGCTCCCGCTGGCCGCGGAGGTCATAGGCGCGGTCGAACATGCGGTCGAGCTGATCGCGCGAACAGTCTTTGATGCTAAGAAAGTGTGCCACGGGGTCGGTCTTGGTGGCGGTGGTGTTGGACATGGTGTCCGCCTTGGTTAACAGGTCATTTTCTGCTTAGCCGCCGCGTAACACGCGGGGGTCAAGTCACAGTGGGTTTGATCTCTCTTTGAATAAAATAAATCTCTCATCGTTTGTCCCCCGCGTGTTACGCGGCGGCTACGAGTCAAAGAATCACAAAACGATTTCGGTACCAACACCCTGATCGGTATATACCTCGAGGAGCAGCGCATGGGGGATGCGGCCGTCGATGATGTGGGCCTTGGTCACGCCGCCTTCGAGCGCGGTGAGCGAGGCCTCGACCTTGGGCAGCATGCCGGCGCTGATGACGCCGGAGCCGATCAGCCCGTCGATCTCGCCGCGGTCCAGGTGCCGGGCCAGGTCATTGACATCGTCCGACTTCCGGATGCCGTGCGTATCGGAGACGAGGACGAGTTTTTCCGCCTTCGTTGCAGCGGCGACGTGGCCAGCGACGGAGTCCGCGTTGATGTTCAGTTTGCCGCCGGCCTGATCGCGCGCAATCGGCGCGATGACAGGGATGATGCCCGCCTTGGTGATCGCGCCGAGGAGTTCCGCGTTGACCCGCGTCACCTCGCCGACCGAGCCGATGTCGATCTTCCGGCCTTCGTTGCCCTCGAGGAACAGCCGCTTGCCGAAGACCACACAGCTGGACAGCGAGTGCAGGCCCATCCCCTGGTAGCCCTGGTTGGCGATGGTCTTGACCATGCCCGCGTTGATCTCGTTGACCAGGACGTGCTCGGCGATCGCTAGTGTTCGGTCGTCGGTGTAGCGCCGGCCTTGGACGAACTGGGCTTCGAGCCCGGCCTCCTCCATCGCGGCGGTGATCCCCTTGCCCCCGCCGTGCACGACGATCGGCTGCATCCCGACCGCGAGCATGAAGCACACGTCGTGCAGCAGGTTGGCCAGGGCCTCGGGGTCGTCCATGATCGAGCCGCCGACCTTGACGACGACCTGCTTGCCCTCGAACCGGCGGATGTACGCCTGGGCTTCAACGAGGGCGGCGGCTTTGTTGATCGCTTCCTGCACGGCGGCTCCGGTTCGCTGAGGGGAATCCCTTAGTGTACCAAAAGCACATGACGGCGCGACACTTGCCGTCGCAGCACAAATGAGGAATTGGTCATTTTGGGGGCTAGATCACCTCGGCGGTCTCGACGGGCTTGTCCGCAGCGGGGACCGCTTGCGGTGCCGAGGGCGACTCTTCAAGCAGCAACTCGCCCGGGCGCGGCGTGCGGAGCAGCACGCGGGTGCCCTCTTCGACACCCGCTTTGACTTGAACAAGCGTGTCGCTGGCGCCGCCCATCTCGATCGACTGCCGGCGGATCTTGCCGTCCTCCGCGGGCACGTAGACAAAGTGCTCTGACCCCTCCGTGTGCACCGCCTGGATCGGCACCGCGAGCGCCTCGGGGATCTCGCGGATACTGATCTCGCCGCTGCAATTCATGCCGGGGCGGATGTCGTCGCCCAGGTTCGGCGGCATGTCGACGTAGACCTGGTACTGACGCAGGTGCGGGTTGTTATTGCCGGTCTGCACCGCGCTGTTGGACTTGCCCATGATCGTCGCGGTGAAGAGGTCTTCCGGGCGGGCGTTGACGCGGATGTTCACGGTCTGGCCGGGCTTGACTTCGTTGATGCGCGACTCGTGCACATAGAGGTTCGCCACCATCTGCGCCGTGTTGGACAGCACCATTACACGCATCCCGCCGCGAAGCCCGGCACCGGGTCGGATCCGCCAGCGGCGCTCCCAGCCGCTGCCGACTGTTGAGGCGTACAGAACCATGCCCTCGCGTGGTGCGTAGATTTCGAGGTTGCCAACCATGCGCTCGAGGTCTGCAAGACGTGTCTTACGCTGCTCGACCTCGTTCTCTTCGCTAACAATCGTTGCTTCGATCAGCTTGAGCTTATTCTCGTTCTTACGAACCGTCCGCTCGAGCTCGTCCTTCGCCTGGCCGATATCGCTGAGCACTTCCTTCTCTTGCTTGACCTTCTCGTACTTGTAGTAGACATCGCTATCAAGTTCGGCGGTCTTCATCGCGTACTTCGCCTCTTCAAGACGGATCTCGTCCTGCTCGAGCTCGGTCCGGCTGATGAATTCCTGCTCGAACAACTCCTTGCTGAAGGTCAGCTCTCGCTCGGCCTGCTTGAGCTCCCGCGCGGCCTTCTTGAGCGCGAGGTCCAGATCGTTGACGCGCTGGCGGTGGGTGCCCAGCTCCCACTGCTTGTGCGCGAGTTCGGCGAGTTCGAGGGTCAGCCGGGCCTTGGCCTCGGCGCTCGCGGCGGTGTCCTTCTCGATATCGAGGTTTCGGCGGGCCTCTTCCAACTCGGCCTCGGCCTCGCGGACACGGGAAATCCACTCGTCGCGGTCGGCGACCAGGCCCGGCGCGTTGAGCGTGTACAGCCAGTCGCCTTCCTTGACCCAGGTGCCCTCTTCGACGATCGCCGCGATCGTCTCATCGTCGGGGTGGTCAATCAGGTTGATGATGTCGAGCTGATCTTTCGCGGTCAGGTCGCCCTCGGCGACGACGGTGATCGGGATCGCCTCCATGCGGACCTCGGCCCACTGCGGGGTCTCGCCGTCGCGCTCCGCGGAAGAGCGCGTGCCCGTCCCGCCATTGATGACGAGCCACAACCCAAGACCGGCCAAGGCCGACACGACCAACGCGACGGCGCTGCGAGCCATCCCACGGCGGCGCAGACGGCGCGTTTCAGACTTCGAATAGGCCTTGGCTTGTTCCATACTGGTACTTTCGGTCCGACCCGTCAGGGTTGTGCTTTATTCGGCCTCTTGCTCGAGCAAATCGGAAGGGCCCTGGTCCTCCGGCAGCAGCTTGCCCGGTGCGAGCCAGCGCCCCTGACCATCGACCCGCATCTGCCCGGTCTGCAGCAAGTAGTTTAGGACGCTGGTCTGCAAGTCGGCCAGCGACTGGTCACGGCGGTTCCGCGCGTCCAGCAGGTCTTCCTCTGCCTCGATGATCCGGCGCGGGGGGATGTTGTCCTGGGCCCGGTTCTGCTTGATCTCCAGGCTCTTGAGCCGGCGTTCCGCGAGGTTCACGTTCTCGTCCTGCAGCTGCAGCGTCACCCGGGCGCGGTTGATCTCACGGATCGCGTCACGGATGTCCAAGGCGACCCGGTCGCGCTGGACCCGGAAGTCCCGCTCGGCCCGCTCGAGGCTGACCAGCGAGCTGCGGTACTGAGCAAGCTCGATCTTGCGGTCAAGCGGCGCCTGGTACTCCAGCCCGACGTTGTAATCGCTGTCGCCCAGCTCGAAATCGAGCCCATCAATGTCTCGGCCGGTGTCGGTGTCGAGGTCGATCCCGGCGTTGAGGTCGAGATCACCCTTGAGCTGGTTGCGCGCGACCAGCACGTCCCGTCGGGCATCATCGACCTGGTCGGCGTCGGTCTGCAGGTCCAGACGGGCAGACTGCCCGATTTTGATCGAGCCCGCCTCGTCCAGCGCGGGATTGGGCACGTCGATCTTCATCGCGGTGATCGTCAGCGGCTGCTCGACCGGCATCCCGATGCGCAGCTTCAACGCGTCGAGCGAGGTCTGGTAGTCATCGATGACCTGCGCCAGGTCTGACTTGCCAAACAAGACCTGGGCAGCCGCATCGTCGGCTTCAAACCGCGAGATCCTTTCCGCTCCAAGGAAAGCTTCCTGCTGGTTGGCGAGACGGGTCAACCCCACGAGCTGCCGCTCCTGGTTGCGGATGCCCTGTTCCTGCCTAAGCAGGTTGAAATAGGTGTTGGAGATGCTGACGAAGAACTCGCGGCGGAAGCGTTCGAACTCACGCACCGCGTAGATCAGATCGCGCTCGGCCTGGATCAGGTCCTCCCTTGCGACCTGCCCCGCCCCGCGGAGCAGGGGCAGGTTGATCGAGGCGTTGATGCTGCTGTTCTGCGTCTCGTCGGGGCTCGTCGTGGTGCTCGCCTGCTGGAGCAGGTTGGTGTAGTTGACCAGCGCGGAGACGGAGGCGGTGCCGCCATAGGGCAGGCGCTGCGTCACGGTGAAGTCGTTGACGAGGTTGAGCGCGGTGTCGTAGTCGCCGGACTCGGGCGTGCCGCTGAGGTCCGCTGACAGCGTGTTGAAGAACCGCGGCCCCCACAGGTGGCGCTCGATAATAAGCGAGAGCGTCGAGAGGAACAGGCTCTCTTTCTCGCTGCGGTACTCGGGCGCGTGCTCGATGGCGTAAGCGAGAAGTGCGGGCAGGTCCAGCGCGATCGGCTCGGTAGCCGTTTCTGGTTCCGCGGGGGTCCCTTCGTCTTGCATGTCCGGCGCGGGCTTCGCGGGCAGCAGGTCCGCGGCGGGGTTGGTCGTGACGGGCTGCTCGTCGTACAGGCCGCTGCCCGATGGCTGTTTAGGCAAACCTACCGACGCATCGCTGACGCCCTCTTCGCCAAGCGAGAGCCGCTGACGCTCCGCGATCATCTCGGCGACCTGGTGATCGAGCCGTTCTATCGACCCCTGGCAACCCACCATCAGCAGGCCGCCTAAGAGCGCAGGCAGCCCGAGGCCGGTCGTCCATCGCGCGTTCGTTTGGGCAGCTTTCGGCATGTACGGCGGGTGCAGGCGGGGCGATTGAAAGAACCGAGTCAACGCGTCAGGGCATCGTCATGTTGCCGTGTTTTTGATGAAAACACCACAGAATTTTACACACTAGATCACGGTTGGAGTTGATCTTATTAGTACGCGTGCCTACTGTTCTGGTTCAGACGCGGTTTGTGATTTTCGCGTTACAATCCCCTTAGGAACGCGTGATGCCCATTGTTTCGTTTGACAGCCGCAGCCTCAGCATCGAAGGACGACGCATCTGGGTGGTTGGTGGCACGATCCACTACGCCCGCCTGCTGCGCGAGCAGTGGCACGACACCCTGCGGGCGGCGCGGGAAGCCGGGCTGAACACCGTTGAAGTCCCCGTCGTCTGGGGGCAGCACGAGCAGCAGCCGGGTGAGTTTGATTTCACGGGCGACCTCGACCTGAAGGCTTTCGTGCAGGCCGCCGCTAAAGAGGGATTGTTCTGTATCCTCAGGCTCGGCCCCTACATCGGCGGGGATTACGACTTCGGCGGCCTACCGGCTTACCTGCACGGCGTCGCCGACAAAAAGAACAACCGCGTTAAGTTCCGCGAAGACGAGCCGCTCTACCTCGAAGCCGTTGACCGCTACTACCGAGCCATCATGGAGCAGGTCGGCGACCTGCAGGTGGCCCAGCAAGGGCCCACCGGCTCATCGGCTTACGCCTACCCGCCGGGCGGCGCGGCGGGCGGCTACCAGGGCGAGGGCGGCGGCCCGCTCCTCATGGTGCAGGTCGAGCACGCCTGGGAGAGCACCGACCCCGAACAACTCTACCTCAACCGGCTGGTCAGCATGCTCCGGCAGCATGGCTGCGTCGTGCCCCTGTTCAACGCGAACAACCTCTGGCAGCCCGTTGAGGGCACCTTCGATACCTGGCGGGGCGAGGCCGACCTCCCCGCGATGATGCGGCAGCTCTCGGTTGTCCAGCCCGAAAGCCCACCCATCGTCTCGCACTTCAAGACCACGAAACGGGTTGCATGGGGCCTTGACACGCCCGAGCCGATCGACAGCGATGCGCTGGCCTACCGGATCGCCGGCCTGGTTGGCGTTGGCGCGCAGTTCAACCTGTCGCCGTTCTACAGCGGCACCAACCTGGGCTTCGGCAGCAGCGGGCCACCCCGCCTGGGCGAAGGCGAGCCGCTCGGCGAAGCCGGGCAGCGCGGCGATACCTACCACGCCGTCAAACGCGTGTGTACCTTCGCCAGCCAGTTCGGCAGCATCCTTGCCAACAGCGAGCCCATCAGCGCTACAACGATCGCGCTCAACGAAACCGATCACCCTGTTGCCGTCCTCCACCAGCAGTCCACCCAGGGCGAACTGGTCATGCTGCTTAAGTCTGGCAAGGATAAGACGAAGCAGACCGAACTCATGCTTGGCAGCGGGCTAACCCTGGAGGTGCCTCACGCCGGCCAACGCGTCGCGTGGGTCCTGCTCAACACCAGCCTGGGCGGGCGCTCGGTGCTCGACTACACCAGCCTGAGCCCGTGGGCGTTGATGGACCGGAAGCTGCTTGTCGTCTTTGGACCCGCCGGCTCGACAGGACAGGTCTCGATCGACGGCGAGCACCACACCGTCACCGTGCCGACGGGCAAGTCGCCGACCGTGATCCAGGGCGACCCGTTCCACATCGCGGTGCTCAACCAGGAACAGATCGACTCGGCCTACCGGTCCAGCGACGGCCTCATCATCGGCTGTAACGGCATCGATGGCGACGGCAAGCCCAAACCACTCAAGGGCTGGGGGACGCGGTTCACCGTCGGGACCGATGGGGTGGTGACACGCAAGCGTATCGCCGCACCAACGACGCCCACCGCGCCGCGCCTGACACCCTGGCGCACCCTGTCTGTGCGGTCACTCGTCGAAGGCAGCGACGCGGACTATCAGCCGATCGACGGCCCGGCCTCGCTGGGCGAACTCGGCCAAGCCTACGGCTACGGCTGGTACCGCTTCAGCAACAAAAAGGCCGTTACGGGCAAAGTCCTCCCACACGCCGGCGGCGACCGGCTGCACCTCTACCAGCAGGGGAAGCTTGCCGGCCTGCTTGGCACCGGTGAAGGCGCAGAGCACAACGCGAAACAACTCAAGCTTGCCGGGGACACGGTCGTGCTTGCCGACTGCCTGGGCCGATCAAGCGGTGGCCCGGCGCTAGGCACCGACCCCAAGGGCCTGCCTGACCACCTGTACACGGTCAAGGCGATCAAGACGGGCAAGCCCGTTGCCACCAAGCAACCCGCGGGTGACCCGTTCAGTGTTGTTGGGATGGCATACCGGCAGCGTGCTGGCGCGCGGCCGATATCCGAGTCATTGACATGGTCGATCAAGCCCGAGCCGCGTAAGCCGGTACTGCTGGAGATCGATGGGCTGGCGCAGCCCTGCGTCATCCGCGTGAATGAGGCGCCGATCGGCTACTACACCGCCGAGCCCGCCGGCCAGGTCACCCGCCTGCTGCTAGACCCGGCCGAATTGGAAGCGATGACCGGCGGCAAGAACAGTGTCGGACTCGAGCTGCTCGAGCCCTTGGCCAGTGGTATCAAGATCGAGAAGCACGTCCGCTTCTACCAGACCGCGGGCACGGCGACGCCAAAGGAAGGCTGGGCTTTCGCGCCATGGACGATCCCTACACACGACGACACGGGCTGGCGTGATGTGCCCAAGGCCCTGCCGAGCCAGCCGGGCTGGTTCTGCACGGTATTCGATATCGAGTCAAACGACGCCGCGCTCTACCTCGAGCCCAACGGTATGAGCAAGGGCCAGATCGTTCTCAACGGGCACAACGTCAGCCGGTACTGGCAGCAGACCCGCGAGGGCAGAATTGTCGGCCCGCAGGAGCGATACCTGCTGCCTGCACCCTGGCTGAAGCTTGATGAATCCAACAGCCTCATGCTCTTCGACGAGCACGGCCGAACACCCGACAAGTGTAAGCTGGTTTATGAAGCGGGCTAGACGCGGTCCCAAATCCGACCCGCATGGCATCCATGGGTTAGAATCGAACGATGGCTGAATCGCCCCCCACCAAGAAACAAGAGCTTGAAATCGTCGAGCCGGTCGGCGCGCGTGTGCTGATCCGCAAGGACGAGGACAAGAAGCAGACCAAGAGCGGCATCCACCTGCCCGACAAGATCGAGATCCCCACGCTGACCGGGCGTATTGTCGCGGTGTCGGCGGAGGTCGAAAACGACGAGGACTACCCGATCCAGCAGTACGACAAGGTGCTGTTCTCACCACAGGACGCGGTGCCAGTGGACTTCGAGGGAGACAACCGCCTGTTCGTTGTGCCGGTCGAGAACATTGTCGCGGTCTTCCGCAAGGCGAAGTGAGGCGAGCGTGTCGGACCCGATGCTGATCGAGCCGGTCAAGCCCTTTGACCTGACGCTATCGCCGCCGGGGAGCAAGAGCCTGACCAACCGGGCGCTGCTGATCGCGGCGCTCGCGGAGGGAGAGACCGTCCTCGAAGGCGTGCTCTTTGCCGACGACACCCGACGGATGCTCGAGGCGTTGCAGGCCCTCGGCTTTGAGCTCGGCATCGATGAAGGCGCCAGGCGTGTCACCGTCACCGGCAAGGGCGGCAGCATCCCCGCGGAAAAGGCCGACCTATTCCTCGGTAACGCCGGCACCGCGATGCGTTTCCTCACCGCCGCGGCCTGCCTCGGGCACGGCACGTACACGCTCGACGGGATCCCGCGGATGCGTGAGCGCCCGATCGGCGAACTCGTCGAGCCGCTCCGTCAGCTCGGCGCGGAGATCGAGTACCTCGGCGAAGAGGGGTTCCCCCCGCTGAAGATCGCGGATGGGCCCTACTTCGAGGGCGGGTTCATCACGCTCAAGCCGACGCTCAGCTCGCAGTTCATCTCGGCACTGCTCATAACCGGGCCGTGCACGCCGCGCGGGATCACGCTTACGTTCGATGGCCCGGTGACCTCGCTGCCCTACATCAAGATGACCCTCAAGCTGATGAAGCACTTCGGTGTCGGCCATGAATGGGGCGGTCCGAAGAAGAACGCGGTGCGTGTCACCTCCGCCGAGTACCAGGCCAAGCCGTACACGATCGAGCCGGACGCCAGCAACGCGTCGTACTTCCTCGCCGCCGCAGCGGCCGTGCCCGGCTCACGCTGCACCATCGAACACCTCGGCGGCGAGTCCGTGCAGGGCGACGCCGAGTTCTGCAGCATCCTGGGTCTGATGGGCTGCTCGGTCGAGCAGAGGACCCACACCACGACCGTCGCGGCACCCCCGTCCGGCAGGCTCAAGGGCGTTGATGTGAGGCTCAGTCAGATGCCCGACATGGCCCAGACCCTCGCGGCGCTGGCCATCCTCGCCGACGGGCCGACACGTATCCGGAAGGTGGGCAACCTGCGCGTCAAGGAAACAGACCGGATGGAGGCGATCCGCGTGGAGCTGTCCAAGCTCGGCGCAACCGTCAGCATCGATGGCGACGACATCTACATTACCCCCCCCGCGGGTAATGCCATCACACCCGCATCCGTCGATACCTACGACGACCACCGCATGGCGATGGCCTTCAGTGTCATCGGGCTTGCCACCCCGCCGAACACCGTCACGATCAACGACCCCGATTGCGTTAACAAGACCTACCCCACCTACTGGGAAGACCTGCAAAAAATACACGACGCCGCGACCGCCCCGGCATAATCGTACGACTTAATCGAAGGCCTGCCTTGCACCACGACCCGTCTATCACGCTATCGCTTCCGCACCGCGTCCGCTTCACGCGTGATGTGTTTGCCGTCGGCAACTCAACGCTCGCAGATGTCTTCGAGGCAGACAGGCAATCCGTACAGAAAGTGCTCGTCGCCGTAGACCAAGGGATCGTCGAAGCGCTGCCCGGTTTGCAACAACAGATCGAGGCCTGTTTCGCCCGGCACGCCGAGGAACTGCCCAAGCTCGTCGGCTTCCGCGCGGTGGCAGGCGGCGAGCAGTGCAAGAACGACCTGAGCAACCTCGAGACGTTCTTAGGCGAGATCGACAAGCACCACCTCGACCGGCACAGCTACATCCTCGCCATCGGTGGCGGGGCCGTGCTCGATATGGTCGGTTTCGCGGCCGCCGTTGCGCACCGCGGCATCCGCCTGGTCCGCATGCCCACGACGACGCTCGCGCAGGCCGACTCCGGCGTCGGCGTAAAGAACAGCGTCAACATGTTCGGCAAGAAGAACTTCATCGGCAGCTTCGCCGTGCCCTGGGCCGTGGTCAACGACCTGAACCTGCTGGAAACACTCGACGACCGTGAGTGGCGCAGCGGTCTGAGCGAAGCAGTCAAGGTCGGCCTGCTGAAAGACGCCGGGCTCTACCGCCTGATCAGCCGACGCGCCGAGATGCTCGGGCAACGCGACCGCGCCCTGGCCGATGACGTCATCCAACGGTCCGCGCACCTGCACCTGGACCACATCGCCCACGGCGGCGACCCGTTCGAGATGACCACTGCACGCCCGCTGGACTTTGGCCACTGGTCGGGGCACAAGCTCGAGCAGCTCACCAACTTCGCGATCAAGCACGGAGAAGGCGTCGCGCTCGGGCTGGCCCTCGATGTGACCTACTGCGAGCTCATCGGCATGCTCGATCCGGAAGTGGCCGCGGACATCCGCCGCACGCTGAAGACGCTGGGTTTTGAGCTCTACCACCCCGCGATGCACGACGCAGATACCCTGCTCGCCGGGCTGGATGAGTTCCGTGAGCACCTCGGCGGGCAGCTGACCATCACCCTCATCAAGGGTATCGGACAGCCCGTCAACGTCCACGAGATCGACCGTGCAACCATGGCCGCCGCCATCGGCCGGCTGCGCGAAATCGGCCAGGCCATGCCCGCCACCTGATCTTCGGGACGTGCAGCAATACCTAGCCTATATTCATGCATAATACTGCTATGACGACGCCCAACGACCCAGCCACCTGCCCGATGCCGCGCGACCAAGTCGTGACGCGGTACTTCTTAGACAGCCGAGCAAAGCTGCTTGATGTTGCAGCGTTTCTCGATCGGCTTGACCGGAGCGCCGCTCCCGCGGACGCGGACGAAGACTTCCGCGTCGAGGCGCTGCAGCGTGCGATCGCCCTGCTGATTGACGAAAAAGGTGAAAAGGCCGAGCGTGTCCTGAAACTGCTCAGCGACCCGACGGCAGACCTGCTCGACACGGCCCCGCAGAAGGGTGCCGATGGCGCTTACAAGCCGCAGTAGCAGCCTACTCCCGAACTCCTGTTGCCTAGCCCCGCAAGCATGAACTACATCGAACCACACCTGCACATGGTCAGCCGGCCGACCGACGACTACGAGCGGTTCGCGATGACTGGCTGCGTCGCGATGACCGAGCCCGCATTCTGGGCGGGATACGACCGCTCCTCCGTCGAAGGCTTCTACGACTACTTCTCCCTGCTCACCGGTTTTGAACGTGCTCGTGCCGCGCAGTACGGCATCGCACACCACTGCTGGATGTGCATCAATCCCAAAGAAGCCGAGGACCCCGGCTTCGCCAAGGAAGTTATCGCGATCCTACCCGAGTTCCTCGAAAAGCCCAGCGTCGTCGGCGTCGGCGAGATCGGGCTCAACAAGAACTCGAAGAACGAGATGGAGATCCTCGAACTCCAGATCGATCTCGCCGCGCAATTCAACCAGCTTATCCTCGTCCACACCCCGCACCTTGAAGACAAGCTCAAGGGCACCAAGATGACCATGGACGCGATCAAGGCCCACGGCGGCATCGACCCCGCACGTGTGCTGATCGATCACGCCGAGGAACACACCGTCGGCCTGATCCACGACTACGGCCACTGGGCGGGGATGACCCTGTACCCGGTCACCAAGATGAACCCACAGCGGGCCGTGGACGTGATCGAGAAATTTGGCAAAGAGCGGATCTGGGTCAACTCCTCTACCGACTGGGGCCCGTCCGACCCGATGGCCGTGCCGAAGTTCATGCAAGAACTCAAGCACCGAGGCCACCCGGACGAGACGGTCACCAAGATCACCTACGACAACCCGCTGCAGTTCCTGTCGCAGAGCGGGCGGTTTAAGACTTCGGAATAAACCACGAAGGCACGAAGAACACGAAGCAAGGCAAGTTAGCCACAAAGAGTCACAAAAAGGACAAACCTTCTGTTCTTTGTCCTTTTTGTGACTCTTTGTGGCCAATGGCTCGGCTTCGTGTTCTTCGTGCCTTCGTGGTTCAATCTACAATGCATCGATGCGCGATGTCCTCGGCCCCAACACCACGCTCGGCTACTGCACCAATGTGCATGCGGGGGCATCCTTCGATGAGATGCGGTCGAACCTGCTGAGGTACGCCGTGCCGGTGAAGCAGCGCGTATCGCCCGTTGAGCCGATGGGCGTCGGGCTCTGGTTGTCTGCCGATGCGGCGCGGTACGCGCTGGCCAACCGCATCGCGCTGGCCGACCTCAAGTCGTGGATGCAGGGGATGGGCCTGCTCGTCTACACCGTCAACGGTTTCCCGCACGGCAACTTCCACGAGCCCAGCGTCAAGACGAAGGTCTACCAGCCCGACTGGACCACCGCCGAGCGCTACGACTACAGCCTGACCCTGGCGAAGGTGCTCGCGGAGCTGTTGCCCGATGACGCGGCCCAGGGCAGCATCTCGACCCTGCCGCTGGGCTGGCCTTCGCACCGCGGCGGGACCGGCGCCGACCTGCACCGGGTCAAGTCCGCCTCGGCAGGCCGGCTGCACGACCTGGTCCACGAGTTGGCCCGGCTCGAGCTGGACACCGGCAAGCACATCCACCTCGACCTCGAGCCCGAGCCCGGCTGCATCCTCGACACCGCCGCCGACGTCGTCAACTTCTTCAACCAGTACCTGCTCGACTCGCCCGACGACGTCAGCATCCGCGGGTACCTTCGGGTCTGCCACGATGTGTGTCACTCGGCGGTGATGTTCGAGCCGCAGCTTGAAGCCGTGCGTACCTACCGCGAGGCGCGTATCGAGATCGGCAAGGTCCAGATCAGCTCGGCGGTGAGGGCGGACTTCGAATCAAAGGACGCCAGCGCCAAGTCGGCCGCGCTTCAACAGCTCAAGGCCTTCGCCGAGGACCGGTACATGCACCAGACGACGGTCCGCCTGCCCAGCGGCGCGATGCATTACTACGACGACCTGCCTGATGCGCTCGCGAAGTTCGGCGAGAGCCCCGAAGGCGAGTGGCGGATCCACTTCCATGTACCCGTCTACATCGAAGCCTTCGGCGAACTCGAAGCGACCCAGAGCGACATCGGCGAGCTGATCCGGGCCGTGCAAGGCGACGACGAGTTGCACCACTTCGAGGTCGAGACCTACGCGTGGAACGTACTGCCCGCTGACCTGCAGCGCGGCGAGTTGGCGGATGGCATCGCGGACGAGTTGAAGTGGGTGCGTGATACGTTTGAACAGTAGCCGGCGGGCGAACGCCCCCGCCCCACAGAAAAAAAATTGAACGGACCCGCCCGCGGCGCGGTGGCGCCCACAAGTGGTGGAAACAAAAA
>JBCDKD010000033.1:0-47462 GCA_039024275.1 Planctomycetota bacterium
CCCGCCACCGCGCCCCCCCAGCCGACCAGTCCCACCCGTCCGTTTACCAGCTTGCTTCTTCCCTCCACTACACCTGCCGGCGCCCTCCGGACGCCGGACGGTGGGGTCCAACGTGTTTTTCTCGTTTCCGGCGTCCGTAGGCCGCCGGCTGTTCTACTGCATGGAAGAAGCAAGATGGAAACCGTACGACTGGGACTGATCGGCTGCGGCGGCGCGATGGCTCGCTTCCACGAGACCTACTTCAAAGACGTCGATGGCCTCACCTACGCGGCATGCACGGATATGAATGCGGCAGCCGCAGTTGAATCCAGCGAGAAGCATGGCTGCAAGCCCTACGACACCGGTGAGGCGCTGATCGATTCAGGGGAGGTGGACCTGATCCTCATCGCGACGCCCCACTTCACACACCCCATCTTCGCTCAGCGGGCCTTCGACAAGGGCATCAACGTCATCACCGAGAAGCCGCTCGCCGTGACAGCACACGACGGGCAGGCGACGATCGATGCGTTTGAAGCGGCAAGGCGGACAAAGGCCGACCTCATCTTTGCCGGCATGTTCCAGCAGCGCACCTTCGCGACCTGGGCAACGGTCAAGCGCCTCTGCACCGACGGCAGTATCGGCGAGATCATGCGCGTCAACTGGACCATCACCGACTGGTTCCGCACGCAGACCTACTACGACGCGGGCGGCTGGCGTGCGACCTGGAAAGGCGAGGGAGGCGGCGTGCTGCTCAACCAGTGCCCGCACAACCTGGACCTGCTGTGCTGGTTCGTCGGCCAACCGAGCAAGGTTACCGCGATCGCGGAACTCGGCAAGCACCACCATATCGAGGTCGAGGACGATGTGACCGCGATCCTGCAGTGGCCCAACGGCGCGTCCGGCACGTTCATCACCTCGACCGGTCAGACCCCCGGCATCAACCGGCTCGAGATCGTCGGCAAGAACGGCACCCTCATCGCCGACCTCATGCCCGGCGATGAAGCGCACACCCTGACCTACTACCGCACACACGAGCCGGTGGATACGTTTACAAAGGACTGCCCCGAGCGATTTGCAGAGGTGCCCGCGGACAAGCTGGTGATCACACCGGCCGATGGGGACAGCCGGCCGAACCACCAGCGGATCGTGCAGAACGTGGTGGATACGATCCGTTTCAGCAAGGGCCAGGACAACCTGCTGACACCCGCACCAGAAGGCCTGTTTGGCCTGGAGCTGGGCAACGCGATGCTCATGTCCGGGCTCAAGGCGTCGCCGGTCGACCTACCGATGCCGGCCGAGGGCGGATTGAGCCGCAAGGCCTACGCGGACCTGATCGTTCACATGGGCGAGACATCAACCTTCGTAAAAAACGAAGTCAAGGAAAGCAAGGCCGATTTGGCTGGGTCGTTCTAACTGGGTCCTTAGTGGGGCAGACATTCTTGCCTGCCATCGGCGTTAGCCGAAACGAAGCTGAATAACGGCTTCGCCGTTTTGGCAGACAGGAATGTCCGCCCCACTTCTCAAACTCACGCGGTCACGACTTCATCCATGCAGATGTCGTGCTCACTGGTCGGCAGCACATCCCCGAGTTGTTCGTTGAAGCAAATACCGATCTTGTATGTCGCGGGGTGCTGGGCGAGGTAGCGGTCGTAATACCCCCCGCCCTGCCCCAGCCTGGCGCCGGCACGCGTGAACGCCAGGCCGGGCACGAGCGTCACGTCCGGTGTCTCTCTAAAAGGCCTGTGGTGTGCTGGTTCGGGAATACCAAATCGATTGGGGATACATGGTTTCAGACTATCGATCGCAACGGTGCGCATCATGCCCGGCTCGTCTGTAACCAAGGGCACAACCACCGTTTTTCCTACAACGCGAAGCCCAATAATCAGCATATCCGTAGCAACCTCGCTACCGGTGCCGATATAGGCGAATACGCTATCCGCGCGTTGAACACGGTCGTTTGATAGGACCAACCGTTCGATCGTATAGGCGTGCTTCTTTCGATCTTTTTCAGGGATCGCATCACGTACCGCTCGATAGTGCTTGCGTAATTCGGCTTTGCTGTTCATCAAACACAGTGTAATAGCTGGCGGCCTATTGACGCCGGACAAGAGAACAGGCAGTATGAAACATCAAGCAACACCTTCCGCGTCTAGAACCCGTAGCTCTCCGGCTATTGTTCTTTATCTGCGTAGAGCGACAACTCTTCTGCATCCGCCTCGTGCTCCGAGACCGGGTCCAGCCGGAGGTACCGCCGCAGGATCGCGACCGCGAGGTAGATGATGGGCGTATCGAGCAAAGCCACCGACAACTTGAAGACGTACCCGGTCAGGATCAGCGTCGTCAGCAGGTTCGGGACATTTGTCCGCTCATCGATCATGAAATCCAGGCCACCGACCCGGTAGGTGATCAGGATGACGGCGACGGTGTCGACGGCCTGGCTCACGATAGTCGAGCCGTTGTTGCGAAGCCAGAGGTGCTTGCCCTTGGTCAGTCGTTTCCAGAAGTGGAAGAGATGGACATCGACAAACTGTGCGGCGAGGTAGGCGATCATCGATGCGGTCACCGCGCCGAACGCGAGCTTGCGTATCTCAAAGAACTCTGGCGACGGGCTGCCCGGCAGCACGCCGCCGATCCAGAGGATGAAGATGACCCACAGGTTGAGGATCAGCCCGACCCAGACCACGAAGTTCGCCCGACGACGGCCGTAGAACTCGGAGATCAGGTCGGTGCACAGGAACGTCATCGGGTAGGGCAGCACGCCCACCGCGACAGCAAACGTCAGCCCGAGCACCCCTTCCGGCAGCCACTTGCCGATCTGCAGGCCCGTCTCGCTGCTGTGTGTCGCCAGCACGATGAACCGGCTGATCCCCAGGATGTTGAGCATCGCCAGCGTGCCCAGGAACAGCCCCGCCATCACGAGGAACACCCGCTCTCTTCGGCGGTGCAGGACGGAGGCGGGGACCGGGTTGGAGCCTTTAATCGAGTCTGGCATGCATGCAGTGTAGGACATCCATGCCAAACAGATCAGACCGGCGGTGTTGTGAAAAAGCAACATCCGGCATCATCGGGGTGATAGGCGAATCGACAAACAACTTAAAAACAAGCAAAGACAGGACAACTGGTCGTGAAGGGGTTGCTGTGGCTGACTTGCACCATGCGAGTCGCCACCTCCAGCAACCTAACGGTTGAACTTATCCGAGCCCAGCGGTTCGATGTCGCATATCACGTCCAGGCAGCTACCGACCAGCAAATGTTCTGCAAGCCCTGCCAGGCGGCTGATCGCGATCCTCTGTGCCGTGTGGTTGATCGTGTCGAGCTTAGCCCCGAGGCGATGAGCAGCGACCCTTGGAGTACGCTAAACCGAGAAACGCCTGGTGCGGTCTTACCTGCGGCGGATCGGACCAGCGAGCCTTCGTTAGAAGAAATCGAACTGGAGCCCCGCCGACTCTCGCCGGTCGTTGGCTCGCCCGCGCTCGGTGGTCTGGGTGTCGCGTTGATCGTTCCCGGCACGCTCTTGGATATTGTCGCTTGAGTTGCTATGCTCCGCTGAGATGTCGCCGCACCGCAGCCGATCACCCAGCAAGCGAACCGTTATACCGAGGGATCGGCACCACGCGAAAGCAGACCCCGTGCGGTTGGGCCGGGCCTTGCAACGACACAAAGCCGCGGGCCTGGTCTTCGCGTTATTAATCGTACTGGGTATCGCGCTGCTGGACCGTTCAGCGGGCCTGTTCCCTGTCCATGATGACTTTCATAAGTATCACGACCAGTCCTTCGAGGTGCTGCGCGTCATAGACGGTGACACGCTCGAGTTAAAAGCCCCCGACGGCGATCAGAAGACAACCCGTGTCCGGCTGTGGGGGGTCAACACACCCGAGATGCACGCCGACAACCCCGACACCCCGCCCGAGCCGTGGGCGGAAGAAGCGTCCGCGTTCGTCCGCGACGCGGTCGCGGGCCAAGTGGTCGTGCTGCGGTTGCAGGATCACCGCCTGCGAGGCCGCTTCGGGCGGCTGCTCGCGTATGTCGTGCTTGCGGACGGGCGTGTTTTGAACGCGGCGCTCATCGAAAACGGGCTCTCGAAGCACGACGGCCGTTGGGGTCACGACCAAGGGGGGTATTTCGAAACACTGGAGAAGAACGCCCGCGAACGCCGAGTCGGTTTGTGGGGCCCATAATCTGGGCTGCATTTGATGGCAGGCGGGTATTTTTCGGTCTACACTACGCGGGTCACTCGACACCTTTCATGGGAAAGACTCTTGGGTTTTAGCTTTTCAAACAAGCCGAAACGTCCGATGAACGCTAGGCGGCGTGCCATCGCAGAGACCAACGCGTTTCTGAACTGGGCGATGCAGAATGAAGAGCCCATGCCACGCATCCCGAGGCGGCGTGTGGACCGCGGGGGGTTCTCGCAGCTGCTGAGCCGACCCAACGCGGGCGCAATCATCGCCTGCTGTTGGTCCAAGGCACTGGAGCGGGTCCGCGACCGCTGAATCACCCGGCTATCATGCTCCGCCGTCAACCGAAACCGCAGGCCTGCACATGGATATCAAAGCGACTATCGATAAAGAATCGTTCGGCTACAGGAACCGGCTTCTGCTGATCGCGCTCGGGGCCATGCTCTACGCCGCGTGGTGCCTGTACGACGGCATGATCGGCTACCCCGATCAGATCGAAGCGTACGAGGTGTTCAACCAGCTGCAGGCGGACTACCCCGAGAACTGGCGGGATGAATGGGAAGAGGTCGCCAAAGACAACGGGTGGGACCCGACGAAAGAACCGGACGAGCGGACCCAGGGGGACATCCTTACGCAGTGGCTGCAGTTTGCCATCGTGTTCCCCATCGGGGCGTACTGCCTGATCTCGGTCGGGGTTTGGTCACGCCGGTATATCGGTGCCGACGAAAGCACGCTGTACAGCAACGGCGGGGTCGAGGTGCCTTTCGATTCGATCACACACATCGACGCCAGCCGGTGGGAACGCAAGGGTATTGCGCACGTGTACTACGACTCGGGATCCGGCGAACAGAGCGTGCTCATCGACGACTTCAAGTACCAACGCCACCCCGCTAACGAGGTCTTCAACCGTATCAAAGCCGCGATCGATGAGCACAAGATCGAAGGGCTGTCCGGCGAAACAGAGTATTCGGAAGAAGCCGACGGAGCCGAGTCCCAAGTCGGCTAAGCGGCTTTCGCGAACGCTTACTGCGCATTGATCGTTTCGAGCAGGCCCCGGGCCTCCTGGGTCAGACGACCCGGCAGGCTGGGCTCATCCAGCAAACGCTCGACGAGTTTCGCGACCTGCCTCTTCCCCAACCGGGTCTCACGTGTCGGCCCACTCTCCAACTCTACTGCCCGAATCGCGTCGTACTGCTGGTAGCAGCGTGAGAGTGTGCGGGTGTTCGCGTCCGCGCCGATCATGTCCATCATCGAACGGAGTGTCGCGGCACCGAGATCGTCGATACCCGACAGGCGGCGCATATGGCCGCTGGATCGGGCCAGGGTCTTCGCGGGCTGGGCCAGCGCCTGCTCGATGAGTTGGTTGTTGCGTGTCTTGAGCCAAGCGCGCAGCTTCTGGGCGAACCGATCCGCTTCTGTGCCTTGCTCGCCGCCCTTCGCGGAAAGGGTTTCAAGCGCAGCTAGGACGCGTGCATAAGTGGCCTCGGAATCGAGCAGCCCCGCCTGGGCCTCCGTATGCTTGACCTGGAAATCTGGGCCGAGGACCTGCTTGTAAACGGAAGGCACCTCTTCGCGCTGAGCTTGTTGCGGCTCATCTGGCTCATCAAACTCAGCGTTCTCACTACCAGTGCCTGGCACTCTAGACGTGCTGCTGGCCCCGGTGATCAGCAGCTCCCGCTCCTTGACGCTAAGGATCAGCGCGGCGATCGCGGACGGCATGATGCGTGTCGCATACACGTGGTCGGTCGAGGCGTAGTCACGCCCGGGCATCGGGACGAACCCGCCGTCGTGTGTCTGGCCCATCACGAACCACCACTTGATCCCATCCATATAGTGGCGGAAGCCCTTCTCTCCGCCATGGAACGCGCCGAGCGAGCCCCAGTGCGTGTGCATCAGCGTCGAGGCGTGGCCGTCAAAGATCGATTCGGGGCTGTTCGCGCATGACTGGCCGAGATGCTGGGCGAGGTACTTCCACTCCGGGTGGGTCTTGGAGCCGATCGAGTGCGCGATCGCGCCGAGACCGCTCCTGCCGTAGTGCCCCGTGCGTCGGCCGTTATGCTGCATCGGCTTGGTCGGGGTCTTCTGAGTACGGTCGCGCACCAGCATCAGCTGGTTCTTGTTGTTGATGTAGGCGCGGATCGAGTCACGCTCATCCTTGATCCAATCCAGCGGCTTGTAGCGGGGGTCCTGAGGCGTCGGCCAGAGGACCCTGAAATCATCGATACCTTCCATATCCCCGTCGTTGCGGAAGCCGATGCCGCGTTGGTTCTTGACGTTCTCGCGCGAATCACCCAGCACTTCAACGACCGCGTGCTCCCAGGACTTGAAGCCATAGCCGATCTCACCGTTCGAGCCGACGTCGTAGAGGAACGCCTGATGGATGCGCTGGTAGCATTCCTCATCGAACTTCAAGCCGGCCTGCTCAAAGATACTCATCGCGACCATCGCCAGGCCACCGGGCTGGGACATCGAGCCGTAGCCCTTTGGCCCGCCGGAAGCGATACGCCGAGTGATGTAAGCGAACGGCTTGTGCATGTACCCGCCGCTGCGCCAGTCCTGCCCGTCACGGTAGGCAGCGGCGAGCGACTCCATGGCGGGGACCAGGCTCTTGTCCTTGGTGAGCGTGTAGTACTCGCCCATCACAATACCATCGTAGCCCCAGCCCCACGTCGGGAACCCCCCGCCGTTCTCTGGGTCGTAACGCTTGGCCTTGTACCGGCCCATCACCTCGCGGATGATCTTTGAGTACTTGTTCTGGCCGCTGGCCATCAGTGCAAGAATTGCTGCGCCGTGCGCGTGGGGCCGACCGAACTTGCCTTCTCGTACGTACTCGTTGGCGACAAAGTCGCACAACTCGATCATGAGCTTGTCCGACCGCTCGCAGTTGTAAGGAAACGTCTTCGAGAACTTGCCGGCCGGCTTGATCTGGATCTCGACCTTCTTCTCGTCGCTCTTGGAGCCGTTGGGCCAGACGATTAATTCGAGCTTGCCGTCCTTGCCCTGTGCCTCTTCGATCAAGATCGCCATCGACTTCATCGGGCCGTCCCAGCCGCTGACGGTGCGTCGGCCGAACTTGTGCGGGGTCTTCATGACCTTGCCGTTAGCGCCGATGATCACGTCTCCGGCTTTGATCTTGCCCGCAGACGGTGAGTTGCTGAACACAAAGCGGACCGTGAATGCCGTCGGATGCTTGTGGGTGATCTGGGCGCGGATGCCGGTCGGCCCGATATTCATGAAAAAGCCCTCGCCCAGCTTCTCCGCGAGTTCGCGGTCGTGGTAGCCGTGCAGCTTCAGGTTCCATGGGAAGCCGTCCTGCTTCTCGTACACGGCGTGTGCCGGCACGGCAAGCAAGAACGTCAACAGCAATAAGGGCAGGTTACGGAACATCGGTCTCCTTCAGCGGACCAGGCGGGAGATAATCATAGCTTCACACGCTCGAATACCGCAATACATCGAACGGAGTAGGCTCATGAATCAACAAGCCACTGACCGCTTGTCTATCGGCTAGACCGGGTCAGCCCTGAGTTGGGCCCTGATCGGCTTGGGCTTCTTTGACCGCCTTCTCTTCTGGTGTCTGCGGCATCGCCTCAAGACCAAAGGCCCGCTCGATCTGTCGGACGATCGGCATGTGGATCGGCTTCTTGTCGAAGCTGAACGGGTCCGCACCGTGCCCCGCGGGCTTATCCATGTTGATCAGGTGCTTGGCGAAAGCGTACATGTCGTTGATCGGGACACGGTGCTTGGCCATCACCTCCGCCGCGACCGCGTTGTACTTCATCTCGGATCCCATCTCGAAGACGTTGCTCCGCGAATGACGGATCGGTGTCGTGCTCGCCCAAACGACCCGGGCTTTGGTGGCATTGAGTTGGCCCATCAGCCGATCCAGGTTGGCGCGGTACTGCTCCGGGTCGGTCGCGACTTCGCCGCCCGCACGGATCGGGAGTACCCGGAAAGACTCCAAGTCCGGCACGCGGTGGATCAGATCACCCAGCCCGACATTGATGTGGATCATGTCCCACTTCGGCCGCTTGTCTGCCGGAACCGGCCTGCCGTTGCGGTCGACGTAACCCAGCAAGAGATCCAGATGCTCGATCGCATTCGTGGAGTTAGCAACCACACCCTCGGGCCAGGTGGCGATCACCGCATCGGCCCTGCCCTTCAAAGCGGCCGTTACACCACGCGCATGCTGGCTGTAGACCGCGTCACCGATCACCAGCACACGTGGTGGCTTGCTGTCCTGCGCAGCCGTCGGCAGGACAAGAACCACCATGAACGCAAGTACGAAATGTTGAATGCGTTGCATCATCATTCAACCCATCAGTTCTGGCAGGGTCCCGGTGCTGTCCGCAAACTTCGTCATCGGGATGCCCATCGCCTGCAGCATCGTGACGAACAGGTTGGCCATCGGGACCTTCTTATCGCCGACCCACTCGTGCAGCGAGCCATGCTTAAAGCCCATGTTCTTGCCACCCGCCAACTGCAGCGGGTAGTTGAACCCGGAGTGCGACGCGTGCGGGTGGGCCGAGCCCCAGAGGCAGAGCGTGTTGTCGAGCATCGTGCCCTCGCCCTCCTGGGTGTTCGCAAGCCGTTCAAGGAAGTAGGCGTGGTTCTGCGCCCGCCAGAGGTCCCACTGGCCGGAGATCACCTGCGGCCGCTTGTGGGCGATGTCGTGGGTCGCGCCCTTGTAGCCCAGCACATAGTTCGCGTAGTTCCAGAGCTCGCTGGACTGAGACTGCTCGCTCTCTGTCATGAACGTGGCGTAGCGCGTCTGGTCGGTGATGAACGCGAGGTAGGCCAGGTCGTACAACGTTCGGATGTATTCGTGCGGCCCCGACTGGTGATCGACCGTGAGATTCACGCTGTCGCGGTCCACGTCGGGCAATGGCTCGTGCGTCCAGTCGTCCGTCCGCTTGACGCGTTTCTCGATCTCCCGGACCGACTCGAGGTACTCGTCCATCTTCCGCTGGTCTTCCTTGCCCAACCGGTTGTGGAAGCTCTTGCTGTGGTCCATCATCAGGTCGAGGATCGACGCGTCACGCTCGAGTTCCGCGCGGACCTGATCCACACCTTTGTTCCCGTAGGGGTTGAACATCCGGTTAAAGATCTCATCGGGCTTGTGCATCGAGGGGATCGCCTTGCCCGGGCCGCGGTGGCTCATCGTTTTGGTGCGGAGGTACGAACCCGTCCCGCCCTCGGTGCCCATGACCAGCGAGGCGTGCCGGGTCTTGTGGCCGTGATGGTTGGCCATGACCTGGTCGATCGAGATGTTGTTGGTCGTCTCGACCTCGGCCATGTCCGCACCGGTGAGGAACACGTCGCCGCTGCTGTGCCCGCCGAGCTTCCAGCCGCCCTTGTGGTCCAGGCCACGCAGGTACGTGATGTCGCCCTTGAACTTTTCAAACGGCGCGGTCGACTTGTTGAACGACTTGAGCTCACCCGGCTCGCCCTGCGGCCACCAGCTCCACTCGTGGTGCTGGTAAGTCCCATCCTCGTTTTTACGCGGGATCCCTGTCGGGCCCTCGGGCTGGTAGACGCCGTAGGAGATGTAGGTTCCCAGGAAGCGCTTGGGCATCTCCTTGGTCGCGCTGGCGGCCATCGCCTTGCTCGGCGCCATCGCGTTGAGGTAAGGCAGCGCGAGCGCCACGCCTGCGCCTTTCAGCAGATCACGCCGGTTCAGTTGCCAGGATTTCCGTGCCATGGTCAATCTTCTTTCTTGGGGGATCCGTCTTTAAATACTCCGCTCTGGCAGATCGAAACGATGATATCGCGCATCTTGAAATCGTTTGCCTCGGCCTTCTCAAACAGTTCTTCAACCGCAAAACGATCGCGGTAGGTCAACACCCGACCGATGCTATAGGACAGCAGACGGCGAATCACATTCTCTGCAATATCATCACCACGGGCCTCGATCAGGTAGGCCTTGAGCTCTTTCATGCCGTCGACCTCCGGGCCGTGCGGCACGCGTGCCTCCGCATCCACGTCGACGGTGTAGAGCGTGTCGAGGTAGGCAAGGTAGCCCGCCATGTCCTTGTGCTTCTGGGCGTTGAACCCGCTGACGCGTGTACCATCCTTCGGCACCTTCGGCTGGTACTGTCCGATCGCGTTGTAGTCCTCGAACGGGATACCCCACGGGTCGAGCCGGAAGTGGCAGTCGTTGCAACTCTCAACCGTGCGGTGCTTCTCTAAGAGCTGCGCGATCGACAGGGCCCCCTCGGTGGTGTCGCCCGCGGTCTCTTCCAGCGCGGGCACCTCGGACGGGGGCGGCGCGACCTTGTCGCCCAGGATCGCCTCGCGCAGGAAGACCGCGCGGTAGATCGGGTGCGGCGCGGTACCCGTGCCGTTGCCGATGAGGACCGAGCCGTGCGTCAGCAAGCCCCCGAGGTTGTGCTCGGGCTGGATGGGCACGGCCCGCATCTGCATGCCCTTCACGCCCGGCACGTTGTAGTGCACGGCCAATCGTTCGTTCAGGAAAGCAAAGTCCGAGTCCACTACATTGAGCACGCTCGCATTGCGGCGGATCATCTCGTGCACGAATCCGACCGACTCCTCGATCATGTAGTCTCGCACGGAGGTGCGGTACGGCACCTCGGTCCCCGCCGTCTCGCCACGGTCCACGACGTGAAGAAAACGTGGATAGAGGTCGCGGTTAATCGGAACCATCAGCGACTTGCTGATGCTCAGCCACTGCATCGTGAAGTCTTCAACGAAGTCCCCCGCCTTCTTGTTTTCGAGCATACGCAACACCTGCTGCTCGATCACTTCTGGATCATTGAGCTTGCCCTGAGCCGCCAGTTCAAACAACGCTTCATCCGGCATGCAGGCCCAGAGGAAGTACGAAAGACGAGAGGCCATCGCATAATGCTCGTCCGTCGCCGGGTCCGACTCGGTGTGGTAGAGGAACTGCGGCGAGATCAGCACCATCGCCAGCGTCTCACGGACCGCCTCCTCCATCGATTCCGTGCTGGGCTCGATCAGCCGGTAGATCTTCACGAACTTATCGACCTCAGGCGGCGTCGCGGGTCGGCGGTAGGCACGCGTGATAAACCGCTCGGTCACCTTGCGGACATAAGCCTGTGGGTCCGACGCACGCAGCGGCGAATCAAACATGATGTCGGTGTGGTGCTTGGGCGGCCAGGCATCAATCACCGGCGACTCAAACTCGATCCAGTTGATCACGACACGCGGGTATTCAAGGGCGGCCGAGTTCTGATAGTGATCATTCAGCGTGCCGTCATCAAAATCAACCCGTGGAATCAACGCCATCTGATTGATCAGTGGACCGTTCTTGCGTGATGGAGCCGGCGCGTACGGGTGATTCTCCATCCGACCGACGAACTCGTAGACCTGTGGCTCGTCCGGCGAATTGCTAAGGTAAACCCGTGCCACTGTCTTGTGCGGACCCTCGGTCCGGCCGGGCGGTGCACCCATGTCGAGTTTCAGAGGCGCTTCCTCAAAACCCTCAGGCAGGATCGCGGAGGCCTGCATCCGGATACGATACGAGCCGTGCAGCGGGAAGTCACGAAGCGTCATCCCCTGGGCTGCCGAGCCACGCCGCCCCCCCCAGACACTGACTTCATCCGTTCCCGCTCCACGGTCGATACCGCTGTTCTTCCACTCACGACGGGCCTTATACACCTCCGGCTCACCGGGGTCCACGATCGCGGCCTTCATCGCCTTGCGTGCGATCTCGAGGTAACGGTCCAACTGCTCCGGGCCGATCCGCATCAGGTCCGCGGTGTTGTTGAAGTGGTAGTGGTGCTCCGGGTCCTCGGGCAGGTCGTCGATGACCGCGAGCTCAAAGCCGAGAAGCTGCTTGAGCGTGTTCTCGTACTCGGCATTGGTCAGCCGACGCGTCTTCGGCTTGGACGCTTCTTGGCTCGCCTTCTCCACAAAGTCCCGCATGCCGGACTCGATCCACCGGATTACCGCCTCGGTCTCGGCTGGCTTGGGCTGCGGCTCATCGATCGGCGGCATCTCACCGAACTCAAGCATATCCAGGATCGACTCCCACTTCTCCAACTCTTGGCCCAGCGAGAGATCGCCACTAAGCGAATGGACCGTGATCTTGCCCTTGCTTTTCTCCGGGCCGTGGCACCGCACGCAGTGCTGCTCAAAATACGGCGCAATGACCTTCTCATAGCCTGCCATACCGCCGTGGCCCTGCTCGGCATGAACGCCTGCAGTGGCACACGACGCGAGTAACGCAAGGAGAGACCGCTTCAACAATCCGTGCATAGCCCTTCAAGCGATGCTGCGGGCGGTGGTGTCGCACGCATAGGAAATACGGGGCGGGATACCGACAGGTTACTACACACAACAGGCGAAACATGTCCCGCCTGAGCAGCAACAGCCATTAGAAGTAGGCGCTACACCCAGAAAAATTGCAATAAAAAGATGCTGGGGCACCAAAACCACCGGGATATTGACCCGCGATAAGAACCGGGTTCTCGCAAAGCTGGCAGGAAAAAGCAATCAACGAGCAGGCAGAACCCTTTACGCTGAATGGGGATGCCGTCCTTGGGCCACATCCGCGATGAATGGATCGTGGTGAAGCCTGGTATCGACATCCGGCCCCTGTCGCCGACGACTTACAAACCACGATCCGCAAGGACAGCGTGCGGGGTACCCGAATCGAGCGGGTCACCCGGATCCTAGTCGCTGCTGATATTAAGCTGGCCCTAACTCAGCGTGACGCTATGGAATGAGCCAATCTGGTAATAGTCAAAGCCACTGATAAACCCCTCTAGGCGTGATTACAAAACAATAATTTATTCACATAAGTCCATTTCTTGTCTTCTTTAAGAGAAATTTTGGCTGAAAATGAATCGACCAGTACGAGCCGGGCTCCAAACCATTGCCTGGTCCAAAAGAGCCGCGAGGTACGTCAAATAGCAGGCTGCAGTACGTTTGTTCTTCAATTCTTGAGAAAATGTAAAGCCTTGTTCAAGCCGGTTCCGATAATGCACATGCCTGTTATTCACACGTTTAGGGCGTGGTCTCTCTGCATCATCACGATCCGATCTCAATTCAATCTCCAAGGTTAAGGAGCAAGGTATGGCTGATTCGAAGGCGACGCAGGTCCGCAGCTACGTTAAGGGCCTGGAACGGGACGACCGCTACATCGTGCTGCTCTACTACGCCGACGGCCTGACACCCATGGAAATCAGCCGCGTGCTAGACCTGCCCACCACCAAGGTTCGGAACCGACTCGACGAACTCCGCAACCACCTCGCCGGGATCGCAAAGCCCAAAGGACAGACCACCACTCAGGTCCAGCCCGGAGCAGCCCCTACCATCACCGCATACGCTTAAACTCTGATCGCCCCCACGCGCTGTGATCTCTGACCACAGCCGCGATCACGAAAGGCCCGGCCAAACGGTCGGGCCTTTTCTCCGCCCAACCCGTTAGCGCCCGTGCAACTCAAGCCGCGTGACGCGCGCTCACCGAACGCTGGTGGGCGATGTCCCGGCGGCGCTTGATCCTCCGACGAACCGTCCGCTTCACCCGGTGAGCCGCTAAATCAACCGCCTGATAGATATCCGCGTGGATATGCTGGACCAGGACGTCACTCGCGCCCGACAGCGTGACACGCACCGTGCACCGGCGCTCGACCCCGTGCTTCAGACCATGCATGTCCTCGAGCAGAACGTCAACACGCTCGACACGCGACGCAAAATGGGTCAGACTCGCGGTTAAACGCTCACGCGCGTGGCGATCGACATGCTCACTGTTATCAAGGTGAAGGCAACGGACATCAAACCTCATGATCAATACCTCGGATGTAGAAAACCAAATCACGCCCAGACCAGGCAGTAGCAGACAAGTACCTCAGTCTAGCCCCGCTGCTCCAACCATCCAAGACAAAATTTCGAGCCGATAAATCCTCTAAAACCAACGCGTGGCTGAACCCCGTGCAGGCGTCCTGCAAGACGCAAGTGGGAGCCCGGCTAATCACTCAAAGGCTCGAGCCCCGCCGCAGCGTCCTCAGACCAGCCCAGCCCCGGCCAGCGCTCCGGCAGCGAGCCCTCCTGCTGCAGGATCAGCGCCGCCGCCTCTTTCCCCGACTTCTCGTACACCGCGCCGGTAGACATCCCCACGATCACCACCGCCTTGTGATCCGCTGGCAGCGTCGAGACCCATACGTGCTCCGTGTGTGCATCACCCGCCGCCTGACCAAGCAGCACAAACGCGCTGTGCCCGTCCAGCCAGTTCGCACGCTCCTGCGACGTCATCCGGGGGTACCGCGCCGGCAACGCGTCCGCATGCCCCGACGCGTTCAACGCCGCAGCAGACACCAACCCCGCATCCACCAAGTCGCTTAGATGCCCCGGCGGCGCGCCAAACGTCTGCCGGTACCGACCCACCGCGTACACCAAGTGCTGCACGCGGATCAGCATCGGGTCCGCATCAGACTCTACCGCCGCCCGAGCCGCCTCCAAGTCTCCGCCCGGCCGAGCGTCCCGCGTCAATACCCACACCGCGTCGCTGTGCGTCCGGATCCGAAGGGTCTCACCATCGCCCGACAGATCGATCCGCCCCGTGATCCTCGGCACCGCCGGGTCGTCGCTGTTGCTATCGATACTGATGATCTGGTCCAGCAGGTTGTACCGCAGCTCAAACGCCAGCGGCCCCTCCGGCCCGCCCTTGCTCCGCTCATACGTCGCCAAGCCCTGAGCCAAAAACGCGAACCGCACGTCCACATCCCCCGCCACAGGCCGGCCCTCACCCTCCGACTGCAGGTACCACACCCCCGCCACCGGCGAATCCGCCCCGACCGCTACCTCCGCCGACCGCTCCGCCCGCTCCTCGCAGGCCAGCATCCACAGCACGCCAAGCGCCAACACCGTCACCAGCTTCCATCGCCTCATAGGGGTCTCCATGGGCCCCCACAACGCTACGGAGCAGAGGTCCCATGGCCTATCGGAACCCCAACCCCCCGCTGACAGCCCCGGACCCCGCTTTCAGCCAATTCCCTAACCCGCCCCCCCACACAACCGGCACAACCCACCCCGATTAGCCGCTGTGACTTGGCGCAGAACACAACGCCCTGCACGCCTTGAACCCGCAGGCCAAGGTGATCAAGGACGCCAAGCAAAGCGTGGCACACTTGACACCATACGCACAGCACACCCGACCCCGCCGACCGACCCCATCCCCCGGCTTCCATTCACCGCGTGCGACATACCAATCCCCCAAGACTCGACACACCTCGTACCTTCCCCTAGTAAATTAGCAGGGTGCCGCCGCCACAACGAGGCTTGAATACCTTTTACTCACAAGTACAGCAGCCACGCCGGAATCTCATTTATTCTTGCTTTGGCCACTCATGGCCTGCAAAACCTGTGGGCATCATCTGCTTATTGGTGAAACCCATTCGACGCAAGGCCGTCCTGGCAGCGTTAACCATCAAATCAGTGCCAGATGGCTTTCTTGCAAGGGCCAAGAGTTCTTGGATACCGCGATCCTTGTCGCCAGGAAATGTCAGAGCAAATAAACCGAGGTTACCAGCCAACTCGACCTGTTTTTCATCATAACGCTGCGCCCATTTCGCAGCTTCACCCCAGTCGATCGACCCCGTATTAACCGCCTTTTTCATGATATCTGCGAGCAAAGCAAAACGCGTGCGTTTACCTCTGGAAAGCGGATAATCAATTAGTTTATCCAAGAGCTGATCGCGCACCTCTGAACGGCCAAGCGCCTGCGCTGCCACAACACCAAACAAGAGTTCGCGCGCAGATTGAACGTCCTGACCACCATTAGATAACACACGCTCAAGAGCTTGATCATACTGGCCAAATTGCATGTCGATATAGGCCATATTCCAAACGACTTTCGATGGATCACTTCCGTAGTGCTGCTTAATAACACTTTCCGCACGTTGCGTCATGACATCAACATCGATCTCGCCCACCCAAGCGGCTATGCGGATATCGTAAAGACGATTCGGACCATACCTCTGGCTTACAGCATCACCAAGTGCCTTTGCCTTTTCTAGGTCTCCGAGTAGAGCGAGATTAAGCATATATGTAGAGGTCGCCCACTCGGCACCAGACCCCGCAGACGCCTTGGCATAGGGCAATGACTCTTGGTATCGACCCTGATTCATATATGTATTCGCAATCGTTTGATTAATACCTGCATGTTCTAGGCCACGGTCAGGCAAACGCAAAATCTGCTTCATAAGCTCAAGCCAACGTACCTCGTTACCTAGGAGCAATTCGAGCCGGGCATACCTCTCAATCGTGTCGCGCTCGGGTGAAGCCTTCGCCGCGGTCTCGGCATGATCACGTGCAGCATAAAGGTTGCCAGCTAGTTCCATCTTCTTCGACATCGCGGTCGCAACGAGCGGGTGACTACCGTACTGATTGGTAAGATTATTGATCTGCTCCTCATCTAGGTTCGGGTCGAGGAGTACCCAAGCGATCCGACCGGGGTGGTGCTTATCTGACCACTGCATGCGGTCCGCGTTCTTTGCTAATTCCGAGTAATTATCAGATTCAAACCATCTGACGTTGCAGAGCCAGTCACTGCTGGAATATAGACCTCCGTCGATCACACGATCCCACCACGCATTCATATCCCAACCATTAGCGAATCTAGGACCACGGAATGGAAGATGCTTGGAGAAAAGACTAATACTATAAACATTGATATAGCCGGGCTCGAAATCGGCCATCAGTTCTTGTGTAAATGCATTCGATGTGCGCCGTTTCTGGACGTGTGAGTGAATCAAAGGTTTGTATGGATGACGCGCTAAAGAGGGAAGAGCAACTCGGAGATAGTCAGAATTATCCACATCCCACTGGGTTCGCATGAAACGGGCACGATAAACCGTGTGAAGGGCATTTGCCTCACCAATCAAGCCCCCAAGTACTGCGTAACTGAGTTCTCCCTGGTCTTTACCGTCGGCGGTCAGGTCTTCCATTGCCCAACCCAATTCAGCAAGTTGATTCGGCGTCAAACGCTTGTCACCAATACCGTCGAGGAGTTCGAGAAGCACATCTGGGGCATCTTTAATCTGACCGAGTTGTTGAGCGCTCATAGAAGCAAAATGCTCTGGTGCCGTGGTTGTCAGCCAATGCCCAGTACTGATACCCATCGCGTTATAGCCACCGTATAAAAGCCGCGTTGAAAACGGATTGACATCAACCGCCTTATCGATTGCATTAAAAAGCAGCCCCTTCATGTCTAAAAGCTCGATTTCAAACACAGCCCACATGGCAGCAATCGCCGACTGAGGGCCGTCAGACCGCATCAATTGATTGAGAGCCGGGCTGTCGTGCAATGCACAGGCACGCGTGAGCTTGGCCCACGCCAACCACTCGGGAACTTGTTCGGCTTCTTGCTCAGCATTGGCTGCATACTGATCGAGCCGCGCCTGATAGGGTTCTGCGTAGGCCGGGTAGCCAGCCAGTGTCCACGCATAAGCCGTCGCCAGACTTGCATAGACGCTATCTGGCGCCTTGGCCTCGAGACGCTTTGCATACAGGAGTGATCTTGCCTGAAAAACAGCGAACTGACAACGTAAAAACCAGCGGCATTCCTGGCCGAGATTCGCATAGACCCTGGATAATGCCCAAAGCCTTTCAGGTGATTCTCCCCCCTCACGCATGAGTTGGTGCAGCTTCCTTGCAGCACGGAACTGCGTGATAAGATTCACATCATCCATCAATGATGAAAGGTTATCAGGCACCTCTGCAGAATCCATCCACTTATTTGCTTGACCAAAAAAGCCAGCTTCACGCAGGGATGCCGGCAATACCTCCCGACTAAAAACTTCATGGTGACCAACAGCCTCATCGATCCCGTTCAGTCTTTCCCACTCGGCACGTACGGTCGTTTTAAGAAGTAAATCATCATCCAGCCATAGTTTAAGTGCTGTACCAGCGGTCCATATGCACTCTAAATCAACCCGGAGCTGTATCACACTGTCACTATTAGTGGGCTCAATCAATGAGGCGTCAAGGGTACGAAGACCTAACTCATCTCTTAGCGCGACTAAGATGGATTGCCTGGCAATCTCAATGGCGAGTGGTGCGCCCGATCTACCATTACCATCAGGAGAATCATTGGGCCAGACATGCCAAGCCTCAGGGGTATTTAAAGAAACAGTTTCGACCTTGTCCTGAGAAGCAACGCTCAAGGATACAAGCGATGAAATAATCAAGCAGACGAATACTCTTACAATCAAGCGACCGTTTTTCATGTTTGGACCCCTAAAAGCGCATTGATTTGAGAAGGTCTCACCCCTGTCTCGTCAACACTTCAAATACACCCTTCGCCGGCAGTATCGTACCGAATGCGACAGCACATACTCATAACCGTTCGCCTGCGTGATAACAAATACTTACCCAGCATAGCCTCTGCCAAAACAGTAAGTGGCCCAATGTTCTTAACACTAGATTGAAATGTGTTAGAAACTTGTGAGTCCTACCCCTTTTCGTCCCCCTCCTTCGGCGGGGCCTGGCCCGTGCCCGGCGACTTGCTCTTCGTCCACTGCTCGAGCGTGTAGCCGGTCTGCTTCTTGATCAGCTTGTCGGCATCGGCGTACGGGTGCGACTCCGCGTGGTTGTCATCGAACAGGAGGTACACGTTCTTCTGGTCTTTGCTCGCGGGCAGCTCGAAGAAGGCGATCAGCTCGGTGTCTAGCGTCACCTTCTTGTTGGCACGCAGGAAGACGTAGCCGGTGTTCTTGTTGGCCCAGTCGCGCTTCTTGTCGTCTTCCCAGTCGTCGAAGCCCTTGGGGACCTTGGTTTTGGAGTTAGGCGGGAGGATGTACGCGGGGGTGACGTAGTCGCCGACGACGAGGTCGCCGATGCCGGGGGGCATGGTGTCCTTGGCGCTGACGGAGAAGGTGACGGCGCCCTGGTGCAGCCCGCGGAGCTGGGTCATGGACCGCTTGGCGGTGTTGACGCCGGGCTTGCCCTCGCCGAGGTCTTTGCGGGCCCGCTGGTGCCGCTCGGTGCCCTCGGGGTTGCGGGTGAGTTCGAAGCGTTCTTCATGCTCTCCCCGGCCATCACCATCATTGATCAGGAAGATCAAGAGGTCGTCCACGAAGCTGTACTTAATGACCGCCTCGATGTCGGTCGGGTCGTTGTCTTCGTAGATCGTGATCTTGGACTGGTTCTCGTCGAGGAGGTAGCCTGCGGTTTCTTGGTGGTCGCCGTCTTCGTAGACTTTAACGGTGCCGTCCTCCTCAAAGACGAGACGGAGGGGCTCTTCCATCACTTCGTCATCGTCGAGTTGGACGTACCAGGTGCCGAGGATAGTATCGTCCTCGGGCAGGGGCTCGGCTGCCTGATCATCTTGTGCGAACGCAGACGAAGCCAGCATCACGAGTACAACAAGCCCAAGGGTTTTTATCCAGCCGTGTTTCATGGCGAACCTCCGGTCAGCAGGGTTGTCCCGATCTTATGGGGTGGTGGACTACTCCCCTTCCTCCGGCGGGAGGTATTCGCCGGTGCCCGGCGACGTCGTGGTCATCCACTCCTTGAGCGAGACGTTGGTCTGCTTCTTGATCAGCTTGTCGGCGTCCTCAAAGGGCATCGCCTGGACGCTGTTGTCTTCGAAGGCCACGCGGACCTGCTCCTGGTCGGCGCTGCGCGGGATCTCGAAGAGCGCGATGATCTCCGGGTCGAGCTGTTCTTTCTTCCCGGCGAGCAGGTACACGTAGCTGGTGTTGGCGTTGGCCCAGTCGATCTTCTTCTGGCTGGGCCAGTCGTCGAAGTCCTCTGCGATCCCGACCTCCGACCACGGCGAGAGCGCGTATTCCGGGGTGAAGTAGTCTTCGACCAGCATGGCCCCGATGCTCGGCGGGTAGGCCCCTCTCCGGCTTTGCGCCGCGACGACCGCGCCCTGGTGGATGCCGCGCATCTGGGTGGAAGACTGCATGGCGTAGGCGGTGCTGCGGGCGCGGCTGAGCGGGTTTTCTCCGTCGCCCTGCGCTTCGCGGGCCTGCTGGTGCTGCTTGGTACCCTCGGGGTTGCGTGTGAGCTCCATGGAGAAGACGATTTTCTCGCCGTCGAACTCCTCTTCACCGGTCAGTGTGAGGACGCCGTCCTTGATGGCGAATGACAGGGTAACTTCGACCTCTTCGCCGTCGCTATCGTAGAGCACGATCTCCGACCTGTCCTGATCGATCTTGAAGGGGTTGGTGTCGTCTTGCTCATCGTCTTGATAAGCCCTGACGACGCCGTCCTTGGTGAAGTCGATCTTCATCATGCCCGCGGGCAACATCTCTTCCATAGCGGACTGCAGGTACCAGACGCCGTAGATCGTGGGCTTGTCATCAGCTTGTTTTTCAGCCTCTTCCGCCCATGCCGGCAGCATCATCGCGAGCAGGATCAGGGCGAGGCAGATTCGTCGGTGTGGTTGCATCGGGGTCCCCATGGAGCTGTAGAGAGGCATGCAGTGTACCCGTAATGCGTGCAGGAACACAGCAATAATAGCTCAGGGGCCTGCGCCGCTGTATGGATAAAGGAGACAACCCGGTCACATCGGCTTCTGATCGATCGTCGCGTCGTAGATGCTCAGCAGCTTTTCTTTGTCGAAGATCATCTCCTGCCTGGACATGCCGACGACGTCGTACATCGGGGTCAGTTCGATCGCGTCGACCGGGCAGGCCTCCTCGCACATGCCGCAGTAGATGCAGCGGAGTTCGTCAAGATCGAACTTGACGGGGTACTTCTCGCGGTCGTCCCAGGGGGACTCCTTGCCCTCGATATGGATGCAGTTGGCGGGGCAGGCGGTCGCGCACATCATGCAGGCGACGCAGCGGACCCGGCCGTCCTCGTCTCGGTTCAGGCGGTGGACGCCGCGGAAGTTGCCCGCGTAGAGCCCGCCGTCCTCGATGGGGAGGTGCTCGCGGCGTTCTTCGGGGTACTCGAGGGTCTTGAGGTTCTTCCCGCCGCCGGCCCACTTGCCGACGCTGCCGGCCATGTGCTTGAGCGTGGTGCCCAGGCCCTTGAAGACCTCGGGCAGGTAGAACGCCTCGGCCGCGTTGAGCGGGGCCTGGTCGACGTTGATAATGTCGGTTTCCGCGATCGGCATGCGGGCATTATACGCGGGCAGATAACGAATCGCGCCGTTAAAACGCTTGACTGACGCGGGTTGTTTTGAGAGTCAGTCGCCGCGCCAGAACCGTGGGACCAGTAGGACCAGCAGCGCATAAAACTCGAGCCGGCCGAGGCACATCAGGGCGCTCTGGACCCAGAGCGTCGGGGCCTGCATCCAGCCGTAGTTCTGCGTCGCGCCCACGCGGTGAAGCCCGGGGCCGACGTTGCACAGGCTCGCATAGCTCGCGCTGGCGGCGGTCTGCACGTCGCAGTTGGAGTGGCCCTGCTCGAAGAGGAGCGTGAGCATGGTGCCGAGCGCGGTGCCGATGATGAGCAGCGCGAAGTAGACGATCGCGGAGAGCTTGGTCTCCTCTTCGATGGTGTTCTTGCCGATCTTGATCGGCCGGACGACGTTGGGCCGGAACGCGCGTTCGAGCGCGGCGAAGAGGACCTTGAGCAGGATCCAGAAGCGGAAGACCTTGAGCCCGCCGGCGGTAGACCCCCCGCTGCCGCCGATCAGCATGAGGCCCATGAGCAGCGTGACCGAGAGCATCGGCCAGGCGTCGTAGTCGGCCGTGCAGAACCCGGTGCCGGTCTGCAGGGACGCCGTTTGGAACAGCCCGTAGCGCAGCGATGTGAAGAACCCGCCCTGGACTTCTGTGCCCGCGGTGGTGGTGTACGGCACGCCGATGAGGTTGATCGCGATGATCACGCCGACGACGAGCTTGAGGATGAGGAAGATGCGCAGCTCGACATCTTCGAGGATCAGCTTCCAGCGGCGCTGCGAGAGATGGAAGTAGAGCACAAAGTTGACGCCCGCGAGGATCATGAAGGCGATCAGGATCAGGTCGACCGCGATCGAATCGAACCCACCGATACTCGCGTCGTGCGTGCTCAGGCCGCCGGTCGCGAGGACGGAGAAGGCGTGGTTGACCGACTCGAACCAGGTCATCTCGCCGGTCGCCTGCAGGAGCAGGATGCACGCAACCGTCAGCCCGAGGTAGATCAGCCAGAGGACGCGCGCGGTCTCGGTGATGCGCGGGCGCACGCCGCCCTTGTCGGCGGTGGACTCGACGGAGAACATCTTCTTGCCCGCCGTTCCGACCATCGGCAGGACCGCGACGAAGAGGACAACGATGCCCAGCCCGCCGAGCCAGTGCGTGGTCGAGCGCCAGAGCAGCAGGCCCTTGGGCAGGTCTGCGATCCGGCAGTGGTCCGACCCGAGCACGGTCGCGCCGGTGGTGGTGAGCCCGGACATGGCCTCGAAGTAGCAGCCGGTGAACGTGCGGAACGGGTGGCTCGCGGCGGTGTCGCCGATCTGCCCCCAGATATAGAAAGGCAGCGCCGCCAGCGCCGCACCGAGCACCCAGCTCGACGCGACGAGCAGCAGCGCCTCCCGTCGGGCCAGCGCCCAGTCCTTGTCGTGCTTGCGGGTGAAGAACCAGACCGCCCCGCCGATGAACGCGCCCAGCGAGGTGGAGATGCCCAGCGCCCGTGCCGCGGCGCCCTCGCCCGCGTCGGCTTTGCCGCCCCAGACCAGGATCAACTCGTAGATCATCGTCGCGGCCAGCGCCATACTCATGACCACGAGCAGCAGGCCGAGTTGTCGGACAACGAAGCGGTAGTTCATTCGAGCGCTCGGGGCGTGGTCCCGTGTGAACAAAAAACGGTGCGTTCAGCACCGTAGCCATAGCTTAGCAGGGACTCGAGAATCGGGACTCAGGACTCGGGAATCCCCAAAGGGGGTAGGCAGAACCGATTCTTTAGTCCCTGTTGCCGAGTCCTTCAACTCACACCTCCGCCACGACGGGCGGCTTCTTGTTGTGCTTAAACCCAAACAGCTTGTTCAGCTGCTTCTCCACCTCGGCGGGCCCGAGGAGGATCGCGACATCGCCGGGCTCGAACTTGTCCTGCGCGCCGGGGATGTACACCCGGTCGCCCCGGTTCAGCGCGGCGACCAGGCAGTGCGGCGGGAACTCGATCTCCATCAGCGGTTTGTCGACGATCCCCTTCGCCAGGTCCTCACCCAGGTGCAGTTCGTACAGCTCCGCAACGCCGCGGGACAGCGTCGCGAGCTGCCGAAGGTCGCGCGTGTCGAGCAGGCGGATGATCTCGTTGACCGCGGTCGCACGCGGGCTGAACGCGCGGTCGATCCCGATGTGCTCGATCAGGTGCAGGTACGTCGGCCGCTGCATCACCGCGACCGCCATCGCCGCGCCGCGCGTCTTGGCCAAGGCCGCCCCGAGGATGTTCGTTTCTTCGTCGTCCGTCGCGGCAACAAACGCGTCGGCCTGGTCCACCCGCTCTTCCTGGAGGATGTCCGAGTTGATCACGTCCGCGTTGATCACCGTGATGCCGTCGAGCTTCTCGGCCAGTTCGATCGCGCGGTCCTCGTCCTCAATAAACTGACGCACCGACGCGCCGACCCGGCGGAGCTCCCGGCTCAGCCAGACGCTCTGCGTCGAACCGCCCATGACCATGATCCGGCGTTTGCCAGCGTACGCGGGGTTGTAGAACTTGCTCGTCTGCTGGATGCCTTTCGCCTCGCCGATGAGGGTGAGCAGGTCGCCCGACTTGATCACCGTGTCGGCCTTCGGCACAAACGAGCGGTCCGGCCGTTCGATGCAGGCGATCAGCGACATCCCCGGCGCCTTGAGTTCGCGCAGCGCAACGCCCACGGCCTTGCTCGATTCGCTCACCGCGATCTGCTGCATCTCGATCATGCCCTGCGCAAAGTTCTCAACCGCCAGCGCCCCCGGGCTGCGCAGCGCCGCTGCGATCGCCCGGGCCGTGGCGTACTCCGGGCACACCAGGTGGTCGATCCGCAGGTGCCTGGCGTAGCTCAGCCCGCGGTCCTCGTAGTAGCCCGAGCGGTGGACGCGCGCGATCGCGGTCTTGCAGCCCACGCCCTTCGCGACCGAGGCGGACAGCAGGTTGACCTCGTCGTTGTTCGTCGCGGCGATGAGCAGGTCCGCCTTGTCGACCCCCGCCTTGAGCAGCACCTCGGCCTGGGCGCAGTCGCCCAGCATCGAGCGCACGTCCATCGCCTCGTCGATCTCCGCAAGACGCGTCGGCGACTGGTCAAGGATCGTGATGCTGTGGCCCGAGCCGGCGAGGACCTCGGCCGAGTGCCGGCCGACCTCGCCGGCGCCGCAAATAAGGATATTCATGTGGATATTGTACCTGTGCGGACACTGCGCTGACCCCGCCTCCCAAAGCTCACGGCGGAAGCCGGGAGCAGTGATTGGTCAAGACTCTCACATCTTAAACGACGGGCGTGGCTGCTCCTGGCTTCCGCCAGGAGCTTTGGGACGGCTGCTAAACGCGCCGGTCTGCCGTGTATTTCGAACTCAAGGCAGCTCGATCGGGATGCCAAACAGCGTCGCCCCGGCGTACTCGGGCTGGGGCGGGGCCTCCTTCAGCGTCGGCCCGGGCACCACACCCAGCACACGGAACCGGTTCGGGATCGACGTGTTCTCGTCGTTGATGTAGTACGCCCACTTCAACGCCTGCACCGCCTTGGGGTAGTCGCCTAATTCCTTGTAGAAGTCCGCGATCTCGAGGTAGATGTCTTCTGTCTCGTTGCGCGAGAAGAACGCCGCCTGCCGATACGCCAGCGCCGCGCCGTCGACATCGTTCGCCTTGGCGAGGAACCGGGCCTTGCGGGCGTAGTCTTCCCAGCCCTCGTAACGCTCGATCTGCGCATCAAGGAACGCGTACAGCTGGTCGTACGACGCCTGCTGTTCTAGTGACCGAGCCAACGCATCAAGGATCTTCGGCGTCTGTGTTGGGCTGCGGTCCTTCACCGCGAGCGCTAGCTCGAGTTGGGACTGCGCCTCGACCGGCCGATCCTGCCCCAGGTACGCGAGCCCGAGCAGGTAGCGGCCTTCCCAGTCCGACGGGTCGTTGTCCACCACGCCGACGAGCCGCTGCTCTGCGCTGGTGTAGTCGCCCGCGTCCATCGCCTGCCGGCTCTTCATCTTCTCCACCGGCGGGTTGTAGCAGCCCGCGCACCACACCACCGCACACAGGGCCAACGCCGCGGCCATCTTCAAACCAGTCATCATGACAAGCCTCTCGATCGATTCTTCACGCCCGCCGAGCCCCGCGGGCGCAGCCACAGCGTCAAACCATGAGGATATGATCGGCAAACCCCCAAGACAACCTCCACCCCCGCCATCACACCCGCAAAGCCCGATATGTACCGCCTCCAGACCGCTATCCTCGAGCACACCACCGCCGCCGGCGTCCACCACGACTGGCTCATCGAAGACCCGCGCCTCCCCAACCCCCACGCCCCCGACACCAAACTCTGGACCGCCCGCGTCACCCCGCCCCCGCACCACTGGCCCGGGCTCAAACGCTTCGACCTCACCGTCATCCCGCCCCACCGCCGAACCTACTTCGACTACCAGGGCCCGGTCTCGGGCAATCGCGGGTTTGTGAAACGGCTGGCCAAGGGGACATGCCTTACGGCAATCTGGTCGAGAGCCCGCATCGTCATGCGGGTACAGACCGAGCATGCCGAACTTAATCTACAGCTCGTGCTTTGTTCGGAAGATCGCTGGATAGCGCTCGTTGAACATGCTCAAGCCGCTTCCATGGGCTCGGTCGTCTGAGAAGGTTCTTCATCCGGCGGGAGTTGCTGGGCGTTTTGGAGCGTCGCCGTGAAGCGCGGGTGGTCGGCCATGCGGTGGCCGTTGGACGCGTCGTAGATCACGCGGTGCATCGAGAGGGTCTGGTCTTGGAGTACGACGGCGTGGGGTCGGCGTGGGCTCTGGTAGGCGCCGGTGTTGATGATGGTTTGTTCGGCGAAGTGCCAGACGCCGGCCCGGTGGATGTGGCCGAAGATGAAGAAGCGTGCGTCCGGGGCGTAGCGCTGCGCGAACGCCGCGGCGAGCTTGGGCAGGCGCTGCCAGAACCAGAGCACTTTGGCGACCTTCCTCGCCTTGTCGAACTTGTCGGCGATCGGTCCCAACGCCGCGGGCTCGTCCGCCGCGAGGTGGTCCCACTTCAGGCTGGACGCGTGCGCCGCGGCCTGGGCCTGCTGGTCCAGCTGCGCACGGTCGATCAGCTCGAGCTGGCCCAGCGCGTCCCGGTGCAGGCTGCGCAGCTCCTTGGCGTAGGAGGTCCATGGTGAGATCGCCGGGTGCAGCATGTCCCCGTGCGTGAGGAAGACCTCGCCGCTGCAGAGGCGGAGGAACCGGCGGTCGGTGATCATCGGGTCGTGGTTGCCGGAGAGGAAGGTGAGGCGGACGCCGTCCGCTTCGCAGAGGTCCTGGATGCGCATGACTTCGCGGGCGGCCTGCACCCGGAGCGTGGGGTGCGACAGCTCCGCGATATCACCGTTGAGGACGAGTTCATCCGCGCCCTGCCACAGCGGGCGCAGCGCATCGGCCGAGCCAGCACCCTGGCCGTTGCCCGCGAGGTGGGTGTCCGACAGGATCACAGTGCGCCTGTTCATGCTTCACGCCGCCTTGGAAAGAGAACCGATCAAGTCGCTGCACCAGCCCTTGAGGTCGGCGCTGATCTCGACCTTGTTGTGGACACCGTCTGCCCCGGCATCGAGACAAGACTGCATCAGCTCACCATCAAGCGTCGCCGTGACGACGGTGATCGGGATCTGCTGGAACTTCACATTCGAGCGTAGCGCCCGGATGATCTGCAGGCCGTTGTACCCGGGCATATTGATGTCCGTGATGATCAGGTCGGGGTTGCGTCGGCCCGGGGCCTGGCAGTCACGCAGGTACTCGATCGCCTCTCGGCCGTCGGCTTTGGCTTCCACGGTGACGCCGGGGTTCATCTCCAACATGCTCTGCATCAGCCTCGATGCCAACGCGTCGTCCTCAACCAGCAGGACCTGGTACTCCCCGTTGTTCGGCACCGTATTCAGGTCGATGTCCAGCCCCACGGCTTCATCGGCGCGTTGGTCGGCCTTGCGTCGGCCGGTGTCGGAGCCCCAGCACTTCACGTTGTTCCGGCCGGACTCCTTCGCGGTGTATACGGCCTTGTCGGCACGCTGGGTGAGCTGTTCCGCGGTGAGGTCTTCGTAGCCCGGCTGCCAGGACGCCACGCCGACGCTGACCGTGCGCGGCAAGGGTTCATCCGGTGCGCCGGGTACGCCGGCCAAATCAAATGGTTCGTCGGCAACCGCGCGGCGGATCTGTTCGCCCACCTCCGCAGCCGAGGCGGTGCTATAGCCTGGCAGCACGACAACAAACTCCTCACCGCCGTACCGGCAGACCGTGCCACGCTCGCCCACCGTCTCACTAACGCGCTTCGCGAGCTCGATCAGCACGGCGTCACCGCACGGGTGGCCGTAGGTGTCGTTCACAAACTTGAACTTGTCCGCGTCGCTAAAGAGCACCGCGATCGACTGACGCTCTGCTTTCGCTTCGGCGAGAGCTTTGACAACAACTTTATCGAATTGTGCGCGGTTCGGGATACCGGTCAGGCCGTCGGTCACCGCGTCGCGCTTGGCCTGCTCTGCCTCGCGCTGTGTTTCCAGCTGTGTTTCAAACAAGCGCTCGTTGGCTCGGTTCATCAGCTCCTGCGCAGAAGGGATGCTGCCGATCTGCTGCTCGAGCAGCTTGGCGACCTCTCGGCTGGCCTCGCTGACGTGATCGATAAGCTGTTCGATATCTTGCTCACCCTTGCCGAACCAGGCGTTGGCGACCGAGAAGAGGTCCGCAATGGCCTGCCCGATGTGATTGTCTGCCATCGCGTTTGCGGCAAGCTCACCAGCGACCACACACTTTACCAGCGTCTCGTGGTCGTCCCGCGGTGGCGAGGTGTCGTGGTGATGGCGGATGCCGACGACGATCGGCGCGGGCATGCGCCACTTCTCCGCTAACGCGGTACCGACCTGGATATGGTCCAGCCCGAGTTGCTGCTGTTCTAAAGGCTGCAGTTTCGCATGCGAGTCATTGGTCTGGGCGATCAAGGGCGCGTAGGTCTCGGTATGGACCGCCAGCATCGCTAACAAACCGATGTCCTGCATTAACGCCGCGGCAAAGACCTCGTCCGGCTCTGCAACCCCCGCCATTTGAGCGATCTGGCGGGCAGCCACCGCCGCGAGGATCGTGTGCTTCCAGAAGTCGCCGAGATCGATCTGGTCGCCCATATCCTTGGTGAGGTTCACCATGGAGAAACCGAGCACAAGCGACTTGATCGCCTTGAGCCCGAGGATCACGATTGCACGATCGATCGATGGGCAGGGCTTGGGCAAGCCATAGAAACTCGAGTTCACCGTCTTGAGCACCTTCGCGGCGAGCCCGGGATCGCTCTGGATCAACTCGGCGATCTCGTTGAGCGCAACATCGGGGTTGCTCGTCATCTCCAGCAGCTGCATCGCGACAACGGGCAGTGTCGGCACGGAGCCGTGCGAGAGGATCTGGTCCAGCAAGATCGGTGACTGGTTCTGATCGGCTTGCGCAGTCAAGTCGGATGCTCCATGCACACCGCGTAGGCACACGGCTGCAGCACAGCTTCAATAGGGAGCCGTTTGGCGACGCGACCAATGCGCGTATTCCTCCCCCTGTTGTCCTTCTATCGAACATCGGGCCTAAGGACTTCACCTGTGACAGCAGGGTGTATCACACAACACACTGTGCCATCTGTTTCATATTTTCAATGCGCCAAGCGATTTAGTAGAAGTCATACCAGCCAAGCACCGCGGCACGAACGCCCAATAACACCCGACACGGCCTTTACCAAACATAAGACCGGTGGATACGCCACACCAAGCATGAATCATCCTTACAAATGGCACAGAGCGTTTAGCCGGCAAACCATTGTGTGACTTGTAGAGTGGCTGTGACGCTCTGAGGCTTTATTCGCCACCCGGACGTGCCGATAAGTCATTGTGTTGTTAACAGCTGATTGAAGCCTTTGATATAGATGTACTCAATTTCATCGATCCCTGAGCCAAGCAACGGTGCTCCGAGGGTGGACCCTTCGGAGGAGGCTCATCGCATGCCGATCGGCCAAATCGATGATGCCCCCGATGCCCAACACGCTCCTGAACCACAGCAGGCGGAGCCGCAGGAGGAGCCCGATCAACAGGTTGATAACCTTGCGATCCTGCTCGTTCTGTTGATCGCGGGCGGTTTGCTGCGTTTGGTGCTGGGCTTGCTGGGTCCACTTCAAGGGCTGGATACCGGGACCGTTGCACAAACCCAAGAGCGCGGCGAGGCGGTCCTTAACGCTTCGCCAGGCAACGCCTACCCGCTTTTTGATCTGTTAACGCTCGGTATCCTCAACATCGGCCTGCCGGCCTGGTGTGTGGTCCTGATCGGCTCGCTCTTGTCACTCCTCGCGATCCCCGCGGCGTACCTCATCGGACTCGTACTGACCGGTCGGCGATTTGCAGGGCTGTTCGCCGCTGCTGTCGTCGCGGTCCACCCCGCGGTACTTACCGTGTCCAATACCTTTGCCAGCCAGGCGATCGCGCTGGGGCTCGTCACGATTGGGCTGGCGTGTGTCTGCCTGGCCGATAAGCGCGGGCCGCGCACCACGCTGGTGGGCGCGGGTTTGCTCGGCATCGCCGGGCTTACCGCGCCCCTGTGCTGGCTGGTCGGCGCACTAGCGGGGCCATTGATATTCAGGTTGTCGCTCCGGCACGGGTTGGGCAGAGCACTTGGGCTTGGAGTGATCGCAACACTGCTCGCCATAGCGCCCGCCGCCACGTATCGCTCCGCACTGCTCGGGCCCGACGCTTCATCTCTGCTTGCTGAATGGCACAGCGAGCCGACACAGACCAACACACCCGCGCCCACCGACCGGCTGCTCGTCACGATGACCCACCCATCATTCGTGGAACTGGGCGACGCGATGCACCTGCCGGTCGGTGATGCGGGCCGGCTGCAGGTGACCTCGACCCGACCGATCGACCCGAGCGTCAGGCGCGACCCGGTCGCCGATGCGCTGGCCGACGGCTGGCTGCTGCTGAACAGCGCGATCGCCGGGCTGGCGGCGATCTCGATCGGGGTCATGCTGATCCGACGCAGGTTCGCCGAGGTGCTCGTGCTCGCAGTACCCTTGATCGCAATGGCCTGGAGCACGCTCCCGCCCAGCGAGATGCTGCGTCTGCCGCTCTTCGCCCTGGTCGGCGTGCTGGCGATAGGACTGCTCGCTAAGCGCCCGGTCGTCATCATCGACGAGGCCAAGCGCGAAGCCAAACGCCTCGCCAAGACTGAACGACAAGAGCAAAAAGAACGAGCCAAGCAGGAACGGGAACTCGAAAAGCACAAAGACAACCTCTACGCATTCGATAAGCCGGATGGGCGTCAGACGAAGGATAGGCGTCAGGTCAAACCCGAACCGACCGAGGCCATCCCGACGGAGGTTCAGGAAGAGCCCGCGCCGCAAGGTGCCAGGCCGATCTGAAGCTGCGCTTCAGAAGATCCTCGCTTGGCGTGATCTGTATTCAGCGTTTCGTGATCAACTGTTCAACTTTTCAGATCGGCCCCCAGGCGTTCGTATCCGCGAATAGTATTCACTAAGCCGCGAACTTATCGGACGCGATCAAAGCCCCACGTCCGTTAAGTCACGGCCTCAGCATGCTGGCAGGATCGTCTGGGGCCCGATACCCCGCCGCGACGATACCCAACAAGCCCGGTTACCGGCCGGGCGGTGTTCGCGCGGAGTGATCCAGTGTCAGCAATCTCAACAGCACAAGACATCCACGTCACGCGCATCCAGCGTTCGCGCGGACTCGCCAGGCTTGGCCTGGTCGAGCTTTGGGGCTACCGCGACCTCTTCATCCTGCTCACCCTCCGAGACATCAAGGTCCGCTACAAGCAGGCGGCGCTCGGCATCGGCTGGGCCCTGATCCAGCCGGTCGCGATGTCGCTGATCCTCTTTGTCTTTTTTGGACTGCTCATGGGGATGGACGCGAAGGTGGCGCCGACGCCCTACCTGATCTTCGTCCTCGCCGGCGTGCTGCCCTGGGCCTTGTTCGAGTCCGCCGTCACCGCTTCCAGCGGCAGCGTCGTCGCCAACGCCAGCATTGTCCGCAAGGTCTACTTCCCCCGCCTGATCGTGCCCCTCGCCGCGACCGGCGCCCCACTGGTCGACTACGCCATCGGCTTCGCCGTGCTGCTTCTCGCGATGGCGCTGCTCGGCGTGCCCCCGACCGGGTCCATCCTCCTGGTCCCGGTCATGATCGCGTCGCTGCTCATCGGCGTGTTCGGCGTCGGCATCCTGATGTCCGCGATCACCGTCGCCTACCGCGACTTCCGGCACCTGCTGCCGTTCATGCTCAAGCTGCTGTTCTTCCTCACCCCGGTGATCTACCCCGTCACGATCATCCCCGAAGCCTACCGCTGGCTGCTCTCGCTCAACCCCGTCGGCGGGACCATCGCTGGGCTCCGCAGCGCGATCCTCGGCACACCCATCGCCTACACCGACTGGCTCATCTCGACCTCGATCGGCCTCATCGCGTTGCTCGCCGGCCTGATCTACTTCCAACGCGTTGAAAAACGCTTCGCAGACATCGTTTAACCCAAACCGTATGACCGACACCGCCATCCATGTTGACGCTTTAAGCAAGCAGTACCGGCTTGGTTCTGTCGTCGCGGCGCAGCCCACGCTCGGCGAGCGGCTCTACGGCATGGCCGGCAGCGCGATCCATCGCCTGACCCGGAAGACGCCTGCCGACACCAACAACGGCGAGGCGTTCTGGGCCTTACGGGATGTCAGCTTCGAGGCCGAGCGCGGCAAAGTATTCGGCGTCATCGGCCGCAACGGCGCGGGCAAGTCCACGCTGCTGAAGATCCTCTCGCGCATCACCGAACCCACCAGCGGCGAAGCACTCATCAAGGGCCGGGTGGGTTCGCTGCTTGAAGTCGGCACGGGCTTCCACCCCGAGCTCAGCGGTAGAGAGAACATCTACCTCAACGCCGCGATCCTCGGGATGAAGCGGCGCGAGGTCCACGCCAAGTTTGATGACATTGTGGCGTTCGCCGAGCTCGAGAAGTTCATCGACACACCGGTGAAGCGGTATTCCAGCGGGATGTTTGTCCGGCTCGCGTTCGCGGTCGCGGCGCACCTCGAGCCCGAGGTGCTGCTGATCGATGAGGTCCTGGCCGTCGGTGACGCGGGCTTCCAGCGGCGCTGCCTTGGCCGGATGAGCGAGATCGCGGACCACGGCCGAACGGTTCTCTTCGTCAGCCACGACATGGGCGCGGTCGCAAGGCTGTGCGACCGGGTCATGCTGCTTGAGGGCGGGCAGATCGAGACCATCTGCAACCCGCAGCAGGCGATCGACCGGTATCTTCAACTCGTTTCCAACTGGCGCAACGAACCGGAAGGCGTGTTCAACGGCCCGCTGACACAGAGCATGCGCTTCGACGAGCTCACGATCAACAGCGTCAACAATAGCCGGCCACGCATCATCCAGCCCGAGCAGCCGATCAAGCTCCACGTCGCAGGCTCGGTCGACCGCGCGATCCCGAGTTTCCGCATCACCTTTTCGATCTACCGCGATGGCGTCCGTCTGCTCACCAAGCACGACACACCGACGCCCACCGACCTGCCCGCCGGCCGGTTCGAGGCCGATGTCGAGCTGCCCGCGTACCTGCTCCGCCCTGGGCGCTACACCGTCAGCATCGGCGGCTACCGCGACGGGATGCGCGAGTACATCTGGGGCGCCGACCTCATGGACTTCACTGTCGCGGAGGTGTGGTCCGAGCACTACGACCCGATCAACCTCGGCCTGGTCAACCTGCCGGGCTACGGCTCGCGTCACACCGAACACCACCCAGCGATCGCCACCAATCCGAACGGGAGCTTCGCCGCATGAATAAGCCCAACATCCCCGCCGTCAACCTGGTCGAGTTGCAGCAGCAGGCCGACCGCGTGCTCCAGCCCGCGTACACCCAGTTCCTGCGCCTGGTCAAGGCCCGTGGGTTCAGCTCCGGCGTCGAGGTCGGTGTCGGGTTCGGCGGCCACTGCGCCTCGCTGCTCGAATACCGCGGCATCGAATCGCTTGTCGGTATCGATCCGTATACCACGACCAATCAAGACGAAGAGCAGGGCCTAAGCCAACCGGAGATGGACCGCGTGCACGACCTCGCGCTGGACCGGCTGGCTAAGTTCGGACGACGCTTTGAGCTGCTGCGCAAACCCTCGAAGCAGGCGGCCGATCGGATTGAAGACGGCTCGCTCGATTTCATCTACCTCGATGGGGATCAGTCCTTCGACTCGGTAACCGCCGACCTCGGCGCCTGGTTTGAAAAGGTGCGTGTTGGCGGCGTGATCGCTGGCCACGACTATGAAAACCCTGAAGAGCCTGGTGTGCAGCAGGCCGTCGATGGGTTCTTCCAACGCCTGGGCTGGGCCGTCCACCACGCGGGCGACTTTGTCTGGTGGGTCGAGAAGCAGCGCCCTTCCATCAGCTACATCATCCCCGCCTACAACGCGGAAGAAACGCTCTGGCAGGCGGTCGCCTCGGTCATGGATGACAACCTGGTCGGGGGCGACGAACTCATCGTCCTCGACGATGGCTCAACCGACGCGACGGGTGTCATCATGGACGAGCTCGCCGAGGCCTACCCCGATATCCGCACGATCTACCACACGCAGAACTACGGCGCGGGGGTCGCCCGCAACCGCGCGATCACCGACGCGAAGCACGATCTAATCATGATGCTGGACGCGGACAACGTGCTGCCGACGGACAGCACCGACGCGCTGCGTGACCACCTGATCCGGACCAACGCGGACGCGGCCTGTTTCTCGGAGATCCGTCTGTTCCGCGATGGCGACGAGCCGGGCATGACCGCGTGGACCCACCAGTACCCCAAGGAGCAGGCCACGCTCGCACAATACTGCGCGATGCAGGACCCGCCCGGCGCGGCCGGCAACCTGATGTTCACCCGCGAGGCCTGGCAGCGCGCGGGCGGCTACCCGGAGGACGTCGGTGCGCTCGACTCCTGGGGCTTCGGCCTGCGTGTCGTCGCCACCGGCAGCAAGCTCGGCGTCTGCCCGCACGGCTACTACGACCACCGCATCGGCCACAACAGCTACTGGCAACGCGAGCACCAGCCCGGCAAGACCGACCGGCTCGCGCTCTACCTCCTGCGGCCCTTCGTCGACCGGCTGTCGTCCGACTCGCAGTTCTACCTCTTGCAGAGCAAGAACCAGGAGAACTGGTTCACCAACCTGTCCGAACACCCGCTTCGGCTGGAAGGCGATCGCCGAAGCCGCAGCATGCTTAGCCTAAACATCCACGCCATCCGACAACGCCTGGCAAGGCTTGTCTCCCGCGCCGCCTGACCCAGACCCAACGATGCGCAACGAAGACCAACAGATCGACGAGCTCATCCGCCGGTACGAGGGCGCCTGGCGCAGCGGGTACGACGCGTTCCCCGCGCTGGTCTATAAGCTGGGCCTGCAACGCGGGGCCGAGGTCGGTGTCGCCTTCGGCGGGCACGCCGGCGCGATCCTCGAGCGCGGCGGCGTGGCAGAGCTCTTCGGCGTCGACAGCTACCGGCACCGCGGCAACTACGACGACCCCATGAACCTGCCCCAGCCGGTGTTCGACCGGTTGGCCCAGCGTGTTGTCAAACGCTTGTCCCCCTTCGGCCATCGCTTCCAACTCATCCGCGAAGACTCAACCGCAGGCTCACAGCGCTTTGAAGACGGATCGCTCGACTTCGTCTACCTCGACGCGGACCACAGCGAAACGGGCGTGATGAACGACCTCTGCCACTGGGCGGTCAAGGTCCGCACCGGCGGGATCATCGCCGGCCATGACTACGGCCACCGCGATTTCCCGGGCGTCAAGCACGCGGTCGATCGGTACTTCGCACGCCTCGGCTGGCGGGTTAACGAACTGGGTAACGGCGTGTGGTGGGTCCGGCGGCAGGCCCTGCCCATCAGCTTCTTCTCGCCCTGCTACAACTGCGATGAGTGGATCGAGCAGACCGCGAAGTCGGTGCTCGAAGACAACCTCGTCCCAGGCGACGAGTACCTGCTGGTCAACGATGGTTCGACCGATGGCACCACGGCCAGGCTCGACGCGCTGGCCGATGCGAACCCCTGCGTCCGCGTGGTCCACCACAGCACGAACCTCGGCGGCGGTGCCGCGCGGAACACCGCGGTGTCCCACGCCAACAACCGCCTGCTGTTCTGTCTCGACTCAGACAACCGCCTGCCTGCCGGCTTGGCCAAGACCTTCCGGCGACACCTGCTGTGCTCGGACGCCGAGGTGGTCGTCCCACAAACGATCCGTTTTTTCCGCGACAACGAAGCCGCTGAAGATCAGCCGCATCCCGACGAGAGCCACACCGCCGAGTACCCCGTGGGCCGAGCAGGCTTCGCAAGCTACCTCGGACACAACGGCGCGCACGCGCCTGCCAGCGGGGGGAACCTGCTGTTTACAAAGAGTGCCTATGACCACGCAAGCGGCTTCCCGGACGATGCTGGTGCACTCGATGCCTGGGGCTTCGGCCTGCGGCTGGCGGGAACAAACGCGGCGATCGACGTCGTGCCCGGAACGTTCTACTGGCACCGATGCGGGCACGACTCGTACTGGACCCGCCACCGGCGTCAGGGCACGATGGGTCTCGCCGCGACCGAACTCATCAAGCCGTTCCTCCACCGCGTACACCCCAGGGACCGGGACTACATGCTTGGCGCAGGTCAAGACCAATGGTATTTCGAGCGTGGCAAGCGGCACTTCCGCGAAATCAAACAGGCTGCCAACATCGCTTCGCCGTTGAGCCTGCGCCAGAAACTCGCCGCGCTTCGGCACCGCGTCCAGCCCGCGACGCGGCGCCTGGGCCGCAGAGACACATCGCGGCTGCGGCTGCTGCTCGGGCTCGGGCGCAGCGGCACGACCTGGTCGCTCGAGGTGCTCGCGCGATGCGACAACCGGCTGCGTGTTTTCAGCGAGCCGCTGCACCACCTGCGTCCGGGGATCGCGATCTCCGACTCGCCCGACCGTATCGCCGCCGGCTTTGCGGACGTATTAGACTGCCGACACCCCCTGCTGCGAGCGTATCACGACCTCAGTGCCGACCGCCCGCCGCGGGTCCACCCGCCCTCGGGCGCGCTTCGGCGTGATATCGACACGCCCGAAGCGGTACTGATTAAAGAAGTGCACGCGCTGCTCGCGACCCCCGCGATCCTCCGCGCGACTAAGGCCCGCGCTGTTGTGATCACGCGGGACCCGGTGCGGGTCGCCGACAGCATCTTCGACTGCCAGGGCGTCGGATCGCCCTACCTGCACCACGAGTTCAATGCGTGCGCGGACTCCCGGCTTCTGCAGCAGATCGGCACGCCTGGGCAGACCCACCACCGCCTGGCGACCTGGAACCGGATCGCGCAGACCGAAGACCCCACCGAGCGTCGTGTGCTGGCGACAATCTGGGCGGCCGCCATCGTGCAGCGTGTGCTTGAGAAAACAGCCGAGCGCTCCCCGCACCGCGTGATGACCGTCGCGTATGAAGTAGCTCGGCAGGAACCGGCCGCGGTCTTCGCTGCCGCAGCAGAGCAGCTCGGGCTGAGCTTCGGCGAAGAGGCCGCCGCCTTCTGCGAGCAGACCCATTCGCGTGATGAATCGCACGACCCCTACAGCATCTACCGCTCGGCGGGGCACGAGCCGGCCTGGCGTTCGCTCACAGAGTCGCAGCGCGAAACAGCCTATACCTTGCTCGACGAGGCCGACCTGATTGCCCGCTGTGAAAGCCGGGCCGAACTGAGGAGGAGTGCGTAAGCGATGCCGCGTGGGAAGCTCTCCATCTTGATGAAAGCGATCGCCGACCGGGCCGTCGGGCCCTGCTCGGTGGCTCGCCGATTGCCGCGGCTGCTTACGCACGTCGAAAACGTTCAAGGCGTGGCTTTCTCCGCCAGGCTATACCACCCGCGACGGACGCAGATTGCCCACAACGCTTTGATCAACCACCAGGTCGCGATCCAAAGCCCGGGCGCCCCCGTCAGCATCGGCGAACACAGCCAGGTCAACTTCAACACGGTCATCCTCGGCGGCAGCGGCGTGACCATCGGCGACCGCGTCATGATCGGGCCGAACTGCACAATCGCCGCGGGCAACCACGACTACCACCAGACCGAGGTCTCCTTGCGTTTTGCAGGCACCATCTCGCAAGGGCCCATCGTGATCGAAGACGACGCCTGGCTCGGGGCTTCGGCGGTCGTGACCGATGGGGTCACCATCGGGCGCGGTGCCGTCATCGGCGCGGGCGCGGTTGTCACAAAGAGTATCCCCCCGATGGCGATCGCCACGGGCGTGCCCGCGCGGGTGGTCGGCTACCGAGGCGAGCCGGAGCAACCCATTAAGGACGCCGCATGATCCATCGCTTCAGAAAACATGGGAGACAGAAGCAACCCCTGCGTAGCTACGCGCAGAGCGGCGAGGATATCCTCGCCTACCGCGTGCTCTGCGGGCACCTGCGGATCGACCGGCCGACCTACGTCGACATCGGCGCGCACGACCCGGTCCACCTCAGCAACACGTACCTGCTATATACGCTCGGGTCGAACGGCCTGCTCATCGAGCCGGACCCGGACTGCGTCAAGAAACTCCGGCGGAAGCGCAGGCGCGACACCGTCCTCGCGGCGGGGATCAGCCCGGATATCTACGGCGAGGCGCCGTTCTACCGCCTGAACCAGCCGACGCTCAACACCTTCTCCTGGCATGATGCCCAGGACGCGTGTACGCAAGGCCCGTACCGGGTCATTGAAGAGATGCGCGTGCCCGTCGTTCCGATTGCAGACGCGATCGATGCGAAGCACGCCGGGCGGCCCAACTTCCTCTCGATCGACGCGGAGGGCCTGGACGTCGCGATTCTGAGCAGCTACGACTTCGAGCGCCACGCGCCCGAGTTGATCTGCGTCGAGTCCGCCGAGTTCTGCGAGGACAACCTCGGCCCGCTGCGCGACGAGATCTTCAACCTGCTCGACGAGCGGGGCTACTTCCTCTACGCCAGCACGTACCTCAACGGCCTATTCGTCCAGCGGAAAGCCTGGCGCGACCACGTTGGCCGGCCACCCGCCCGGACGCTGCGCCCACCGCAAGAGCAGACGATCACCCGCACCCCAAAAAACGCCGCGTAGCCATGCCCCAACCGATCGGCACAACCAACGAAGCGACAAGGCACGACTGGGTCCGTGCCCAGTTGTCTGCTGTGCCTGCAGGGTCGCGGCTCTTGGACGCCGGTGCCGGGATGCAGCCGTACCGCGATGCGTGCGGCCATCTCGACTATGTCGCGCAGGACTTCGCCGAATACGACGGTGCCGGCGACGGCAGGGGCGGGCAGATCAAGCACTGGGACAACCGCGGCCTGGACCTGGTCAGCGACATCACCGACATCCCGGTGCCCGATGCAGGCTTCGACGCGGTGCTTTGCACCGAGGTGATCGAGCATGTGCCCGACCCGGTCGCTGCGCTGCGCGAGTTGACCCGGGTGCTCAGACCAGGCGGCCGGTTGATCCTGACCGCGCCTTTCGTAAGCAACACGCACTTCTCGCCCTACCACTTCTGCACCGGCTTTAATCGGTACTTCTACGAGAGGCACCTTGGTGAGCTGGGTATGGAGATCGACCTCATCGAGACCAACGGCAGCTACTTCGCATCGCTCGCCCAAGAAGTCCGGCGCATCCCACAGATGGCGGAGAAGTACGCGGGCAAAAGGCTTGGCTGGGTAAACCGTCTCGCAACCCGAGTGCTGCTCCGCGGTTTGTCTAATCTCGAACAACGCGACCGCGGGTCGTCGGAGTACCTTGCGTTTGGACTGCACGTCAGCGCAACAAAGAGAGCCCAAGGTGGGAAACAGGCGGCCTAGTAAAGAACACCATGCGCATCCTCTACCTCGCCCAACGCTACGACTTCGGCAACCCGTCCAATGGGCTGAGCTTTGAGCACTTCAACTTCTATGAGTCGCTCGTTGCGATGGGGCACGAGGTGGCCTACTTCGACTACCCCACAGAGATCGAAACGCTCGGTCGGGCGCAGGCAAACCGCAAGCTCGAGTCGATCGTTCAGACCGAGCAGCCGGATGTTCTCTTTGGGGTCGTCCGCCGCGACCTCATCAGCAAGCGCACCATGCGTCGGATCAGTGAAGAGACGAACACGACCACGATCAACTGGTTCTGCGACGACCACTGGCAGTTCGACAGCCACGCGCGGGGTTGGACGCCCTGCTTCAACTACGCCGTCACCACCTCGCAGCGCGCGTATCAGCGCTACCACGAGCACGGCCTGACGAACGTCATCAAGAGCCAGTGGGGGGCGAACCATATGCTCTATAAGCCGAGCTACGAGGTGCCGCGCTACGACGTGACCTTCGTCGGCCAGCCCTACGGCATCCGCCGGGAGGCAATCGAGGCATTGCGACGCGCCGGCATCAAGGCCTACGCCTGGGGCAGCGGTTGGCCGACGGGCAAAATCACGCAAGACGAGATGATCCGGGTGTTCAGCCAGAGCCGGATCAACCTGAACTTCGCCGACGCGTCCAGCAGCACGCGCACGAAACTGGAAGCGCTCGCGGTCTCACACCCGGTCACAGTGCTGCGTGACAAGCCCGTGCTCTGGCGCGTGTGGTCCGGTACTCAGCGCCTGGCCGCGTGGGACAAACAGCGCGTCGCGAAAAAGTCGGCGACCACGCCACGGCAGATCAAGGGCCGGGTCTTCGAAGCCCCCGCGTGCGGCGGCTTCCTGCTGACGCAGCCGGCCGAGGACCTGCACCGCTACCTCGAGCCCAGCTTCGACTGCGCGACGTTCGACTCGGTCGATGACCTGGTCGAGCGCGTCCGCTACTACCTGAAGCACGAAGACGAGCGTCGCGCGATCGCCAGCCAGGGTTACCGACGCACACTCGCCGAGCACACCTACGCCGCACGCTTCACCTCGATCTTTGAGCAGGCCGGCGTCACACCCGCGCAACCCCAACCGCGCAAGGCCGCTTAAGGAGACCCACCATGCCCCCACGTGTCACCTGGCTCCTGCCTGTCCGCAACGGCGAACGCTACCTCGAACGCGCCCTCATCTCCATCGCCGAGCAGGACTACCCCGCCAACGCACACACCGTCTACGTCTGGGACGACGGCTCAAGCGACGGGACGCCCGACCTGCTCCGCAAATGGATCGGCCGGGAGGTCAACGGGCGGATCATCGGCACCGAGCGCATCGGTCTAGGCCGGGCGCTCGCGCAGCTCACCGTCAACGCGCAGACCGAGTTGCTCGCACGCATCGATTCGGATGACCACGCCGAGCCCGACCGCCTCAGCCGCCAGGTCGAGTACCTCTGCAACCACCGCAAGGTCGGGGTCCTCGGCACGCAGATGCGCCGCCTGGACAGCAGGCAGGTCCTGACCAACCACCCCAGCGACGACGCGGAGATCCGCTGGGCGCTGCGCTTCACCAACCCGGTCAGCCACCCGACCGTGATGATGCGGCGATCGGCCGTGCTCGAAGCGGGCAACTACCGTGACCTCCCGCCGGGCAACGAAGACTACGACCTCTGGGTCCGCATGGCGCTGATCGTCCGCTTTGGCACGCTCGACCAGCCGCTGCTGGGCTACCGCGTCCACGGCGACGCCACGACCGCGGGCTGGGACAACGACCACGGCAAGCGTTTCTACCGGCTCCGCAACGCGCTGATCGACCGCCTGCTGCCCGGCACCGACCCGGTCGCGGGGCGACGCCTGCTCGACCTCGTCCGTAAGCCGGAGGACCTGCATGTGACCGCCGACGACCTCTTGCGTTTTAGACACGCCGCGATGATGGCCGCGCGGGCATGCCGGTACGAGCAGACCTTCTACACCTCGACCAAGCTGTTCAAGCAGCAGTACGAGAACCTCAGGACCCGCCGGTTCAAGGCACAACCGCTGATCCGGCCGGTCTGGCCGATCCTCAAACGCGCCAACGCGCTGATCCACAAGCCCACGCCCTCTTCCCCGGACGAGTCTAGCGCCGCATGATGCCCTACCGACTGCAACAAGCTGTGAAACGAGTCAGCAAAGAGTTCGCGATCGCCCGCGGCCTGGTGCACTGGGACACGCACGACCTGTCGGGCACCGTCCTGCTCGCGGGCTCTGGCCGAAGCGGAACCACTTGGATGAGCCGGATCATCCACCACGGCAGTGGATACCGCGACATCTTTGAACCGTTCCACCCGCAACACGTCCGGCAAGTAAAAGGCTGGCCAGCGATGCGGTATATACGTGCCAATCAAGGCGCGAACGAATCGACCGAGCAAATCCGTGCATTGCTAGAAGGCCGGGTCCGCTCGCGTTGGACAGACCAGTACAACCGAAAGATATTTCCGCAAGGCCGACTCATCAAGGCGATCCGTACGAACCTCGTGCTCGGCTGGATCCGTAACCATTGCCCCGAGGTCAAGCTGCTCTTCGCGATGCGGCATCCCTGCGCGGTGGTGCACTCCCGTGTAAAACTACGGTGGGACACGCACCTGGATCAACTGCTCGCCCAGCCCGGACTGATGCGGGACCACCTCGAGCCGTATCGCGGAGTGATCGAACGGGCCGAGCGCTCAGACGACAACTGGCAGAAGCACCTTGCGATGTGGTGTATCGAGAACCTCGTGCCACTGCGAGAGCTTTGGCCAGGCGACGCCCACGTGATGCGGTATGAAGACCTCTGCCGGGACTTTGATGGTGAAGTCACGCGGCTCTTTGCGTTCCTTGATCGGCCTGTACCAAGTAATATCCACGATACCGCTCAACAGCGCTCCGCGCACTTCCGCCGGGACTCCGCCATCCTTCGGGGCGGCGACCTCATCGCGGACTGGCAAAAGCACGTTGAACCAAAGCACACCGATGCGATGCTCGGCATGCTCTCACGTTTCGGCCTCAATCATCTCTACGACGAACGCGTGGCGCCCCGCTGCCAGCACGGCGATGTGTTTATCGATCCACCCCTCTCGGCTTCACCCACCCCGCTTCGCAAGGACGCCGCATGATGCAGACCCCACGCATCACCATCATGAACCGCTTGTTCTGGCCGCAACGCTTCGGCGGGCTCGAGCGCGTGCTGTGGCAGTTCGCTAACGGCCTCGCAGACCGCGGGGTGCACGCCCACGTGATCAGCGAGCAGCCCGGCAACGCTGCGGCTTTTGAAGGAGCGCGTGAGCGCCTGACTGTGCAGCGCCACCAGCCCGTTGAGATGGGCAGGCTCTGGCGCGTCGGTGAACTGCTGCAGGTCCGCTGGTGGAAGCAAGCGTTAGCCAAGGCCCCGCCGAGCGACATCATCTGGGCCAACGAACCCACCGCCGCGACTGCGGTGATCCGAGCCGGGCTTGCTGATCGGCTGCTCTACCGACCGGTCTTCTGTTACGACGGGCTGACCCACGCCGCGCGAACCATCCCCGAGATGGCGCCGCTTGGCCGGACCTACCTCGCCCGCAGGCTCGACCGGTATGCCTACCAGCACGCCGCGACCGTCATCGATGAGTCGCACAACCTGCTACAACAGCACCAGCACTACTACGGCCCGCGCCCCAATACACTCGTCATCCCCAACCCGGCATCGCTGCCCGCGCCAACCGAGTGCCTCAGGCAGCGCTTCGGCCTGACCGACCAGCACTTCGTCGTCGGCTTTGTCGGCCGGCCGGGCGACCCGTGCAAGGACCTGCCGTTCCTGATTGATGCACTCAGGTCACAGGCTATGCCCGACCACGCCCGGCTGCTCGTCGTTGGTGGCGGCGACGGGCTCACCAAGGCCCAGCAGTGGGTCAAGGACGCCGGCCTCGCGCCGCACACCATCTGGACCGGCGACCTCGAAGACCCCACACCCGCCTACGCCGCGATGAACGCGCTCGTCCTGCCCTCGCGCTTTGAGACCTTCGGCAATGTCGTCGTCGAGGCCCACGCGCACGGGCTGCCCGCCCTCGCCCGCGCCGCCGACTTCACCAGCACCCCGCCCGTCTACACCGCCAGCGGCGAGCTCATCGACAACGGCGTCACCGGCTACGTCGTCGACCCGCACGACCCGGCCGAGCTCGGCGCGAAGCTGCTGCTGATGGCGATGAACCGCGACATCGCCGAGGAGATGGGCTGTGTCGCCAGGCTCCGCGCCGCGAGCTACACCTGGGCAGACTGTATCGACCGGTACCTACAGGCGATGGGGATGGAGGTAGGTCAAACAACCCCGATCCGCCAAGCCGCTTAGAGCGTATACGAGATGCGCCTTAGGTGGGATAGGCTTCCAGCCTGTCGTCAAGGTACAGCCTTGAATCAAAGCCTGGGTGCCACACAACTTGCTTCAGCAAGCTGTGTGCGAATACTTCTCGGCGAGTCCAGAGTCACTCGTACATCGCTGCCTACGGCAGTTATGTGGCACCCCGCGGTCTATAAACCGCTAAAAATAAATGCATTATCGGCAATGTTAAAACATGCCGATTATTCCGGTTGTGCGCTTCATCCGGGTCCTTAATCAGTCGACGTAGCACGGGCGTACCCCTACACGCTCTGCAACGACCCAAGGACCCCGCGATGCCAACCGCTCCCAATCAGCCACGCGTCTCCGTCATCATCCCGTGCCTCAACCACGGCCAGTTTGTCGAGCAGGCCATCTGCTCCGCGCTGGACCAGGGCTACGAGAACCTGGAACTCATCGTCCTGGACGGCGGCAGCGAAGACGACAGCGTCGACATCCTCTCGATGTACGACGAGGACCTGGCCTACTGGCACAGCGAGTGGGACTCCGGCCCGGCCGAGGCGATCAACGCGGGGCTGGTTCGCAGTACCGGCGAGATCGTCTGTATCCTCGCCGCCGACGACATCCTGCTGCCCGGGGCGATCGATCATGCGGTCAAACGCATGACCCGCGAGGACAAGCCCAAGTGGCTCGTCGGCAGCGCCCACAAGATCGGCCCGCTCGACGAGTCGCTCGGCTCGCTGACCCCTTCGAGCCCGGCCTCGCTCGCGTCCTACCTCATGCACGACACCGGGCTGCTGCCGATGTCATCCAGCTTCTTCCGGCGGGAACTCTTCGAGGACTACAACGGCCTGCAGACGGACCTGCAGTACGCCTGGGGCTTTGAGATCGCTGCCCGGTTCATCGCCGCAGACGTCTGGCCCGAGTTGTCGACGCTGACCTTCGCGGCGGTCCGCGACAGCGGCATCCCGAGCGCCGTGCCGGCCACCCTGGCCAAGGGCAACGACTACATCGAGGCCGCAGAAAGCTACGCGAACCACCTCAGCCTGCCGCAGCGTTACCAGCTCTGGCGGAACTGCGACGAGCGACGCCGCATCTACGCCCTGGCCGAGGCCGAGTGCAAGGACTCGACAGGCCGAACTTTTCTCTGGCAGCAACTGCTCCGCCGCCCCTGGTGGCTGGGCAGCGCCCACTACCGGGCAACATTGCTCAAGGGCGTCGAGTCGCTGCCGGACACGCTGCGCGACGCGGCTTAAAAGGCAAAACTGGAATACTTGATGAGACCCAAATAAACCCTTATTGCTGTGGAAGCCATTTAACCGCCCTTCAACGACCGCCCGATCGCTTTCTCGACATTAGCCCTGATCCTATCTGCCACAATCTGCTCGTTGGCAGTTAGTTGCGTACCCGCCTGCAAGATCGGCCAGCGCCCAAAGTCTAAACCAGTCGATTCCCGCAACTCATCAATCCAAACACGCAGCATCGGTGCAAGAAGCTTACGGGCGTACGCTACATCTGCTTTGAAGCTATTTGATCGAAAATCATAAGTAACCTGATCTAAAAGCAAGTCCTTCAGAGGATTGATCAACTGCGCGGGCACGTACTGTTTGATACGTGGATGCCCATCAATCAGATAAAATAATTTTCCCAAGCCCGTATGACGATCGTAAGACTTGTACTCTTTGGGACTGGAATTACTAATACGTTCAGTGTTTCCTATTTCAAGGTCTTCGATTCCGAGCCATTGAAACACCTGCGAGCAAAAACGAGATGGGTCATCAATGATCTCTTCGAACAGGCCGACGAAGAGAGCCTCACGACCAAACGTATCGATGTAAGGTTCTAGCTGATAGCTGTAATAACTATTCGTTAGGTAATCTCGATCGGACGTAAGCTCTTCGACAAGCGTATTGGTGGTGCGGTTTGTTTTAACCATATGCTTAAATTGGCTAATGATCCTATCAAACGGATCACGCATCACGTAGATAAGCTTGGCATCGGGATTAAATTCATGAAGCCTTATCGCCACCCCTCGGTGTTTAGGGCGCTTCGCGTACTCCGTGCTTGATTCGCCAAAGTAGTCTTCCTCTACCACAGCAGCAAACAGCTTCATGTACTTACGGTGTCCCTTGCCGTAATTCTTTTGTCTCGAAAAATGCATCGGCTCTTTAACGCCGGACATGTAAATACGAGGGTGAAACGAAAGGTAATTATGCAGCGAGGTAGTACCCGACTTCATTGCACCGATGATGAAAAGGTTTGGCTTTCGTTCCATATTTTTTCGCTAATAATCACCTGACCTGTTTCAATCCCAACACTAATTCGGATTCAAGGTAGCTAATGCAATGCACTACCGTTACGCACGATCGGCACAATTTCATTGTACATACAGGTTTTTGTTTTAGGCTTTTACTTGAAGACCTCTTCCTCTTCGCTATCGATCGAGGCCGCCAAGGCGTACGCGAACCACCTGAGCCTGCCGCAGCGCTACCAGCTCTGGCGGAACTGCGACGAGCGACGCCGCATCTACGCCCTGGCCGAGGCCGAGTGCAGGGACTCGACCGGCCGGGCCTTCCTCTGGCAGCAACTGCTCCGCCGCCCCTGGTGGCTGGGCAGCGCCCACTACCGCGCGACCCTGCTCAAGGGCGTCGAGTCCCTGCCCGATGCGCTACGCGACGTGATTCTGTCCTGTAGGATGAATGGAGCGGAAAGATACCCACTACAACAAGATGAAAGATACTGTGGATACCGCTCTAATCCAAATACAATAGCTGCTACTCTTCACTTATAAGCGTGTAAGTACTCCACGCATGTTCGATCCGTTTCATGTCGTGAGGTGGTAGTTTGCGAGGCTTCGAATACCACTGCTCTTTTAGCGCTTTCATATTTGCCGCGGCCAATTCCCGCTCTCTAGCACCCATTCTGGCCCAGGCAGAATGTGCATCCATCATTCTTGTGAGTGAATTAATGTTGGATAAAGAAGGGTTGCCATTCGCCATCTTGTTACACAGACTTCCAACCGCTTCTCGCGCACCAAGGTCGTCTAGCCTTGCGAGCAGCTTGGCGCAGCGAACGGCCTCTTCTCCCGTTAAAGAATTCAAACCTTCGCGCACAAGGAACTCAAGCCGTTCAATCAGCGCTTTCCTTGAGTCATACGAAACCGAATGCTGCTTTTTGAGCCAGTCAAGCGCAGCGAAGCGATTGAGGTGCTCAACAGGGTCGTGCAGATCAATCAACTTGCGCTGTTCCATGGTGAGTGATTGATTCTTCTCCCACCACTTGGCAATGGTGTATTGGAAAGCGGTGGCTATCTCAGGAGGGTTATCCTGCCTCAACGAGTAGGTCGCATAGTCGGTTCTTATCCAAAAATAATGATCAGCGATACGTGTAATCGCCATCGCCACGAGTTGATGAACCGAGTACGGCGTTGGGTCCTGCCAGGCCTTTGTTGTAGCGGGATAACAACGGGTCATCCTGGTATCCGAAAGATATTCCACTAAATGCGGTATCGCCTCAGGCGGCAGCCTCTGTAACAAATAAACCGGGCCTTCGAAATCGATCGAGTACCCTTTTTCGTTCACTGCCTCTTCAATCAAGCGGTCAACCTGAATTGCAAGGTCCTCCCGCTTGTCATGAAGCGCTGGCTTCGAAGTTGCACAGCCAGACACCGTAACCATCAATACGACAAATAATCCAACTCGCATCGCGTCCCCTTTAGAACCTTACAATGATCGTACAGTCAGACGAAAGCTTTTTAAACTCCGCACCGGCCACCCGACGTAGCCGCCGGGCCACGCCCCGGGCGGACGAACCTACGATGGCTCCTCCGCCCGCGTGGTGACGCGGCGGCTGCTATAAAAACCGGCCCGTACGCGAAACACTTCGCACGGGCCGGCACCTCCATCACGCTGCCGCTGGGCAACGCTCTCCCTAACTGGTTTACTTGAGGATCTCTTCCTCTTCACCGTCGATGAAGCCGGCGAGCTTGCGCGACCGTACCGGGTGCTGCAGCTTGCGGATGGCCTTGGCCTCGACCTGGCGGACGCGCTCACGGGTGACCTTGAAGATCCGGCCGACCTCCTCGAGGGTGTACGTATATCCGTCGCCGA
>JBCDKD010000034.1:0-46613 GCA_039024275.1 Planctomycetota bacterium
GTACAAAGCGTACCTGCAGGTCGACGTGCCGGACCACGCCCGCGGCTGCATGCAGGACATCCACTGGTCCATGGGCGCGATCGGCTACTTCCCGACCTATACCATGGGCAACCTGTACGCAGCGCAGTTCTTCGAGAAGGCGGCCGAAGACCTGGGCGACCTCGATGCGATGTTCGCGGAAGGCGACTTCAGCCCATTGCGCGGATGGCTCAACGACAACATCCACGCCCACGGTCAACGGTACCGTTCAGCCGAACTGGTTGAGCACGTGACGGGTAAGCCGCTGTCGGCGGACCCGCTGATGCGGCATCTGGAAGGTAAGCTGAGGCCGCTTTATGGGGTCTGACACGCTTACTTTTTGTTCTGCCCAGGCCTCGGCAGGATCAGCGTGCGCTTGGCCTCTTCCTCCCAGCGATCAGCCAGCTCCTTGACCTTGTCCGGCATCGCGTCTGCGAGGTTGTTGACCTCGCCGCGGTCCTTCTCCATGTTGTAAAGCTCCCACGGCTTGTTTATCCCGGGGCGGACGAGTTTCCACTTGCTGTCGCGGATCGCCGCGCGGCCATAGTGCTCGAACATCAACACGCGGTCGAGTTGCTCGTCCCAGTCGAAGCTGGCGACGAGGCTCGCGCCCTCAAGCGGGGTGATGGCGTGGCCGTTGTGGGTCTCGGGGTAGTCGACCCCGGCGACCTCGAGGAAGGTCGGCATGACATCGATCAGGTGGCCGATGCGCTCACGGAGTCCGCCGTGCTTGGTGATGCCTTTGGGCCAGTGGGCGATGAGCGGGGTGCTGATGCCGCCCTCGTGGACCGTTGATTTGTGCAGGCGGAAGGGCGTGTTGGAGACGTTGGCCCAGTTCCAGCCGTAGGCGTGGTAGGTTTCGGACGGCCCGGGCATCACGCCTGTACCCATGACGACCGGCTGACCCTCGCGGCTGTGGTCGGGGATCATCTTGGTCTGCAGTTCGTCCTTGCGCATTGGCTCGCGTGGCTGGATCCCCATGCGGTTTTTCCTTGCGCGTCGGCCCATCCCTTCGTGGCACCCGCCGTTGTCGTGCAGGTACAGGATCAGCGTGTTCTCGTACTGGCCGGTGTCCTTGAGGGCCTGCACGACCTTGCCGATGCCGCGGTCCATCTGGTAGATCATCGCGGCGTAGACCTCCATGCCGCGCTCTTCCCACTCGGAGAGTTCGGGCTTGACCTCGGCCCAGTCGCCAACGGTTTCCGAGAGTTGCCAGCTATCTTTGATGAGGCCGAGCTCCTTCATCCGCTTGAAGCGCTGCTGCCGGTAGTGGCCGTAGCCCTTGCCGAACTCACCCTTGAACTTAGCGATGTCCTCGGGCAGCGCGTGCATTGGCCAGTGCGGCGCGGTGTAGGCCATGTAGAGGAAGAAGGGCTTGTCCAGCGCCTTCGCCTCGGGATTGTCCGCGTGGTCCTTGATGAACATCGCCGCGTTATCAGAGATCGCGTCGGTGTAGTGGTAGGCGTCGGGCGAATAGAGCGGGTCGTTGTCGGGGGTGATCTGCGTGTTGTCGCGGGTCAGGGTCCAGGGGTCGAAGAAGGAGCCGGCCCCGATGATCGTGCCGTAGAACCGGTCGAACCCGCGCTGCCTCGGCCAGTTGTACTTGGGCTTGTCGTAGGTGAGGTGGCGGGAGACGTGCCACTTGCCCGCCATGTAGGTGCTGTAGCCGGCGGGCCTGAGGACTTCAGCGATGGTGACGGCGTTGAAGCCGAGGTCGCCCCGGTAGCCCGGCAGGTTGTCGTTGCCGATCATGCGCCCGATGCCGGCCTGGTGGGCGTAGAGCCCGGTCAGCAGCGACGCCCGCGTCGGGCAGCACCGGCCGGTGTTGTAGAACTGCGTGTAGCGCAGCCCGCCCATGGCCAGCGCGTCGAGGTTCGGCGTCGGGATCTCGCCGCCGTAGCAGCCCAGATCGGAGTAGCCCATATCGTCCGACATGATGAGGATGATGTTGGGCCGGGGCGCGTCGGGTGCGTTCTGCGCCAGGAGGTTCTGCGGTACAAACAGGCAGGCCACGGCCAGCATGGCAAGTCGGATTTGATTGAACACAGTGGCCTCCGGGTCCGGTTGATTGTTGCGACGCATCATACCGACGCGTGGGCCCCGCGCGAGTTTCAAGCCTGCCGGCCGCTTGGCAGTGTCGTGGCTCAGAACCTGTACGAAAAGGCGGGGCGAATATCTTGCCCGTCGTTCAGGCGCAGCCCGAAACCGTTTGATTCACGACTGCGGCGTGACGACAAGCGGGACGCCTATGTCACCTAAGGCACTGCTCGTACACCTTCTCAGTCGCCGCCGTCACCATCGCTCTCGGCCGAGTCGCTGGAGCCCGCGTCGAACCCGCCGCCGAGCAGCGTCGCGTCCACGACCATCGAACTCGCGTGGTGTTTCAGCTCTTTGATCGGCGTCTGCCAGACGATCTTGCCGGTGTACTTGTCCAGGCAGAACGCGATGCCGTAGGTAAACGCGAAGAGGAAATCGACGCCCTCGCTGAGTGTGACGAAGTCGCTGCCCGTCCGGAAGAACCCCGTCTTGAGCTGGATCTCCCAGACGATCTGGCCGCCGATCTTGTCCAGCGCGTACACCCGGCCCCGGCCGCCAATAAACAGATACGGTGAGTTCGCTTTGACTGTCATGCCTTGAGCCTCCTTGTCATTCGTGTGTGAAACACGCTATTCAGTAATCGTGACCCCCGCCGTCCTGCTTGCCTTTGTTATAGATCCACAACACCAGCAGCCCGAGCAGCCCACCGCCGACGAACAGGCAGCAGGCCCCGCCCGCGTCGATGTGCATACTCCCGCCCAGTACCACGGCACATAGCCCGATCACCAAGAACGCAGCGAGGCAGCCGAGCCCACCCTTCACAAACGCGCCGGCCTTGTCTTCCATGAGTAGCTCCTCTGAATGATCCTAGCACATGCGGTATTCTCAATGCCGACAACCCACGTTAATGATTTGTCAATCCTTGTTTCTGTTTAACTTGAAGAGAGCACCGTTATGAAAAGTCATCTGTCTTGTCCTACCCCGCCTACACGATTGAGCCGATTTGTGTTGCTCCTGATCGCGCTCACCCTTGTTGGTCCGGTCGTTTCCGCAAAAATCACCGCCTCTAAGCTCTTCGGCGACGGTATGGTGCTGCAACGCGACGAGCCCGTGAGGGTCTGGGGCTGGGCGGTGCCCGGCGAACTCGTATCTGTCCGTTTTGCGGGGCAATCGGTTGGCGCCGAAGCGGGGGCGGATGGCAAATGGGTCGCGGTGTTTGAACCGATGCAGGCCTCGTTTGAGCCACGCACGCTGGAGATCGCCGCAAAGTCGGGCGGCCTTTCATTCAGCGACGTCCTGGTCGGTGAGGTCTGGCTCTGCGGCGGGCAGAGCAACATGGCCTGGTCCGTCGGCGGCAGCCTGGATCCAGATATGGAGATCGCCAGCGCGGACACGCCGGCTATCCGTTACCTCCGCCTGAAGCTGGTCGCGTCGCATGAGCGGCAGGCCGATGTGCCGCTGGATGAAGGCAAGGGCTGGCGGCCCTGCACGCCCGAGCACGTCCGCGACTGCACCGGTGTCGGCTACCACTTCGCCCGCCGGCTGCAACGCTACCTGAAGGTGCCCGTCGGCATCATCGACAACTCGTGGGGCGGCACCACCGCGAACCACTGGTGCTCGCCAGCGACGCTTTCGGCGATCCCCGAGATGAAGCCGGCGATCGACCAGTTCGGCACCGCGGTCAAGGCCTGGGTCGATGGGGGTGGAGAAGCGGGCGCGAAAGCGCGGCTCGAACAGGCCCTCAAGGACTGGGAACTCGCCAAGGCTACGGCTGAGAAAGAAGGCAAGCGAGCGCCCGGTCGGCCGAGGATCCAGGTGGACCCCAGGCTCGGGCGTCAGCCCTCGGGCATGTACAACACGCTGCTCGCGCCGATGGCGGGGCTGTCCCTTCGAGGGGTGCTGTTCTACCAGGGCGAGAACAACTCCTTCGGCGAGGCATGGAAGCCGTTCTACGCGACCTACCCCGGCCTGATCCAGGACTGGCGGGCGGTGCTTGATGACGACGAACTGCCTTTCGGCCTGATCCAGATCGCGGGGTGGTCCAACCGCCGGTCCATGACCTACGACCAGAACCACCACACCAATGTCGTCCGCGAGATCCAGTTCAAGACCTGGCAGGGCACGCCGAACACCGGTCTGATCGTGACGTACGACACCAACTCGGACGGCAACATCCACCCCAAAAATAAGCGCCCGATCGGCGAGCGCAGCGCCCGCTGGGCGTTGTCCACGGTCTACGGTGCCAGGGACGGCCGGGGCAACCCGCTCGAGTGGCGCGGGCCGACCTATCTGTCCTACAAGATCGAGGGCAACAAGGTTGTTGTGCAGTTCGATAAGGCGACGGCAAACGGGCTGCGCCTCGACAAGGACGATGTGCTGGGGTTTTATATCGCGGGCGAGGACCGGGTCTGGCACCACGCGGAGTCGGCCGCGGTCGACCGTGGCGCGGGGACGGTAAGTGTCTGGTCGGCGAAGGTACCCGAGCCGGAGGCCGTGCGTTACGCGATCTCGAACCTGCCGGTGGGGTCGTTGATGAACGGCCGGGAGATCCCCGCTTACCCGTTCCGCACCGACACCTGGCCGATCACACCGCACCAATCCAAGGGCAGCTATGTGGCGGACAAGAACCCGCCGGTGGTGGAGGACTAAGCCGGGTCACGAGGGGGCCGATCACGACGGTTTGGCGGCCGCGGCGTCACACGCATGCGGATGTTTGAGCGTTCGTCTAAGACTGCCAACGGCCTGGCAGTCTTGGCCGGTTTGACGCGCTGTGGTGGTAGTCCGATTACCCAAATGCACTATAAAAGCCATTGAATCACCGGGTTGGTGCGCACGATACCGGTTTTATGCGCACGGTTTCAAGTGTGCCACGCTTGGCTTGGCGTCCTTGGCCGACGCGTTGGTGGCCAGCCGCGGGTGAAAGAAGCACAGGGGCTTGCGTCAATGATGCCCAATCCTGCTGATCGGCCGTGTAGGAGGGGGCCAAGGCAGTCTATTCGTGTTCTTTTTCGACTTCGATCAGGACAGGGCGGATCGTGTCGCGCCAGAGCTGATAGCCCCTGCGGTTCAGGTGCAGGTTGTCTTGGATGAAGAGGTCGGCCCGTGGCTTACCATCCTCGCCAAGCATCGGCGTGGCGATGTCGACGTACACCACCGACTTGCGTTCGTCTGCCAACTCCGCGAGCCCGTGATTGACCTCAAGCATCGTGGGCCACAGCGCCCACCGCATCGGGCTGGGCTTAACCGCGAGCAGGTACACCCGGCAGCCGGGCAGGTCCGCCTCGATGCGGTCCAGCAGCCGTTCATACGTCGCGAGGATGCCAAGCGGCGTGATGCCCTGGTCGACGTCGTTGTCGCCCTCGTAGATGACCACGGCACGCGGCTGGTATTTGAGGACGATACGGCCGTAGAAGTGCAGCAGGTCATTCGCGTTGCTGCCCCCAAACCCCCGGCCGATGACGGTCAGGGGCGCCATGTCCTCGGCGAGCGTCTTGTGCCACATGCGGATGCTGGAGCTGCCGACAAACAGCAAGGCGTTCTCGGGCGGCATCGCCTCGGCATCGCCGGCCTCGAAGGCCCGGATCTCCTGCTCGAACCGATCCGGGCTGAGATAGCCGAAGTCGGGCAGGGGTTGGCTGGTGCTGCACCCGCAGAGTACCGCGACCACGACCCAGACTGAAGTGAATAAAACCAACGGTTGTCGCATGGTAATAGAACGGCCAAGGCCGAAACGATCTCTCACCTCGATGTCAAACACACCTGCGTCATCGAGTTCTTTAGAGTGTAGCGGGTGTGTAGCCGAAAGGAATGGCATGAGGGCATTGGTACTCACCGAATCGGGCCCGGTACTGGACAGCCGGTACCCAGATATTGCAGATCGCGAGATCCCCGCTGGCGAGGTACTGATCCGGCCGACGCGCATGGGGGTCTGTTCGACGGATCTTGAGCTTTGTAAGGGGTACATGGCCTTCGAAGGTGTGCTCGGGCATGAGTTTGTTGGCGTCGTAGAGGCGGTTGGGCCGAGCGTCGATAAGGCCTGGATCGCTCAGCGCGTCGTGGGTGAGATCAACTGTGTCTGTGGGGTCTGCGATATGTGCCGGGGTGGGCTGCGGGAGCACTGCCGAGACCGTACGGTGCTTGGGATCATGGGTCGGGACGGCTGCTTTGCGGAGCGTTTCATGCTGCCCGCGTCGAACCTCCACAAGGTGCCAGACAACGTCGATAACGACCGCGCGGTGTTCGTTGAGCCGCTTGCAGCGGCGCTGCAGATCCTCCGGCAGTTGACGGTCGAGGGCAGGCCGTATGTCACGGTCCTCGGCGATGGTCGGCTTGGCTTGCTTTGCGCCCAAGTGCTCAGCACGCTGAACGCGACGGTCCGGTGTGTCGGCAAGCACGAATCGAAACTCGGCCTGTGCGAGAAGTGGGGGATCAAGCACCGGCTGCTAAGCGACGTGGGGCTGCGGCAGGACCAGGACATCGTGGTCGATTGCACGGGCTCGGCGAGCGGCCTGACCACGGCGATGGCCATGCTGCGCCCGCGCGGGACGCTCGTCCTCAAGACCACCCTTGCGCCCGGGCAACTGGGCGGGGCCTTTGACCTCTCGCCTATCGTCATCAACGAACTCAATGTGATCGGCAGCCGTTGCGGACCGTTTGCCGAGGCATTGGAGTGGCTCTCGTGCGAGGCGGTGGACGTTGTGAGCCTGATCAGCCGGCGGATGAAGCTCAGCGATGGGCCCGCCTTGCTCGAGCAGGCGAACAAGCCCGGCATCGTCAAGTTGCTTCTCGAGCCTTGATCTACAAGGGATTTACCACGGTTGATCGGCTTGGATATAGCCGGTCAGGATCAGCACCGCGGCGAGGATCGCGATGGCGATGCGGTAGTAACCGAAGATCGACATGCCGTGCTTCTTCAAGTAGCCGACCATCCACTTCACCGCGACGACGGCGGAGAGGTACGCGGCCAGGGCGCCTGCGATCATCGGGAGCCACCCGTAGGTTTTGTACATGATCAAGGCGTGGATGACTTCCTGCTCCTGCCCATCGATGGTGATGACGGCCGTATCGAGAAAGGCCTTGTAGACCGTTGCGGCGAAGAGGGTCACGACGCCGAGGAGGAAGGAGAACTCGACCGCCGAGGCGATGTTGAGCCCGACGAGGATGCCGCCGACGATGGTGACCAGCGACCGCGACGTGCCGGGCATCATGGCGAGGCACTGGATGAAGCCGATGGTCATGGCCATGCGCCAGGTGAGCAGGTCGAGGTCGTTGCCCGCGTGCTCGTCACCGGATTTCTTCCGCTTCCAAGCGGCGACGGCGAGGATGGCCACGCCCCCGACTCCCCAAGCGATCACGATCGTCCAGGCGCTGAAAAAGTACTTCTCGATCAGGTCATCGAAGAGCAGCCCGATGACCGCGGCGGGAAGGAACGCGGCAAGCAGGTTGACGAACAGCCGGAACCCTGCGGGGTCGCCCGGGCCGATACCGACCGCGCCGACCATGCCCTTGATGCCCATCTTGACGCGCTGCCAGTACATCCCGAGGACAGCAGCGATGGCCCCGGTCTGCATGCAGATGGCGTAGGCGTTCGCGGCGGTGCGGGCTTCGGCGTTCTCGATCCCGATACCCAGCAGGTTCTGGATGATCAGCAGGTGCCCGGTAGAACTGACCGGCAGATACTCGGTCAGCCCCTCCACCACGCCCAAAATGATTGCCTGCCACCAAGTCATCGCCTTGAATCCTGCCGATAAATGACCTTATGGCCGTTTTCGAGACAAGCCGTCTACCACCTGCATCATTGCCGGCTCGATCGAGAACCCGCCATGCGAAGTAGCTATCGGCGATCTGAATGGGGTAGCGGGAGTAGGATTTGGGGCTTTTGAGACTTGCCGAGGCTGTTTGACCGATATATCATCCATTAATCCGGATGAAAGGATTTAAGAGTAATCCATGAAACGTTTCCTCCAACTCCTTCAAGAACGCGTCGTTTACTTCGACGGCGCGATGGGGACGTCCATCCACGAATTGGAACTGGACCTGGAGAAGGACTACCTGGGCCTGGAGAACTGCACCGAGGTGCTCGTGCTCACTCGGCCGGACGCGATCCGTGGGATCCATGAGAGCTACCTCGCCGCGGGAGCCGATGCTGTCGAGACGGACACCTTCGGCGGGATGCCGCACGTGCTCTGTGAGTTCGATCTGCATGACCGATGCCGGGAGATCAACATCAAGGCTTGCCAGCTTGCGCGTGAGGCCTGCGACAAGTACGCGACCGAAGACAACCCGCGGTTTGTGATCGGGTCGATCGGGCCGGGCACAAAACTGATCACGCTGAGCAACATCGGTTGGGAAGAGATGTTTGCGTCCTACAAGGAGCAGGCCAAGGGCCTGATCGAGGGCGGCTGCGACTTGTTCCTGCTTGAGACATGTCAGGACATCCTCCAAATCAAGTGCGCGGTGAACGCGATCCTTGAGGCGATGGACGAGATGGGCGTGAAGCCCGCCCTGACGCCTGAAGACGAGGGCCTGCCCATCATGGTGCAGGTCACGATCGAGAATACCGGCACGATGCTGACCGGCACCGAGATCAGCGCCGCGGCGCATGCGCTGAAGGACTACCCGATTGTTTCGCTCGGCATGAACTGTGCGACCGGTCCGGAGGACATGGCCGATCACATCAAGTACCTGGGGCGCCATTGGCCCAAGCACATCTCGGTCCTGCCGAACGCGGGGCTTCCTACGCTCGTCGCCGGGCAAACGGTTTACCCGCTGCAGCCCAAGCCGTTCGCGGAGACGATGACCAAGTTTGTCGACCGCTTCGGCCTCTCCATCGTCGGAGGCTGCTGCGGCACCACGCCCGAACACATCCGCCTGGTCCGCGAGTCGATCGGCGAACGACCGCCTGATACCCAAGATAAGAAACCGATGGCCCCATCCATCACGTCGCTCTACGCGCCGACCGACTACCGCCAAGACAATTCGCTCTTGAACGTCGGCGAACGCTGCAACGCCTCGGGTTCACGCAAGTTCAAGCGGCTGCTTGAAGCCGAGGACTGGGACGAGATCGTCTCGCTCGGACGGGAGCAGATGCGCGAGGGGTCGCACGTGTTGGATGTCAACGTGGACTACGCCGGCCGAGACAATGCGAAGGATATGCACGAGGTCGTGACGCGGCTGGTCCGGCAGGTGGATGCCCCGCTGATGCTCGACTCGACCCAGCCCACGACTATCGAGGCGGGGCTCCAGGCGGCGGGCGGCAAGTGCCTGATCAATTCTGGAAACCTAGAGGACGGCGAGGAGAAGTTCGCGGTGATGTGCTGCCTCGCAAAGAAGTACGGCGCCGGCCTTGTCCTCGGTACGATCGATGAGGACCCCGAGGAGGCGATGGCACGGACCGCAGAACGCAAGATCGGGATCGCCCGGCGGATGCGTGATCTGGCGGTTGACAAATACGGGCTGCGCGATGAAGACCTGATGTTCGACCCGTTGGTGTTGCCGATCTCGACAGGCATGGACAAGGACCGCCGGTCCGGGCTGGAGACCGTGGAGGGCGTCCGTCTGATCGCGGAAGAATTCCCTGGCTGTCAGACGACGGTAGGCCTGTCCAATATCAGCTTCGGCCTCAAACCCGCCGCACGGCAGGTGCTCAACTCGGTCTTCCTGTTCGAACTGCAGCACGCCGGGCTGACCAGCGCGATCGTTCACTCCAGCAAAATCCTACCGAAGAACAAAATCGACGACGAGCAGTGGGAGGGTGCGCTCGACCTGATCTACAACCGCTGGCGCGAGGAGGGCAGAGAGGTCGAACTGCCCGATGGCAGCAGGACGGCGGACCCGCTGCAGATCTTTGTTAGCCTCTTTGCCGACGATGCGGAAGTGCAGTCGACCAAGGTCGTACTCGCAGACCTGCCGCTGGAAGAACGCCTGCAGAAGCACATCATTGATGGTGAGAAGAAGGCGCTCGATGAAACGCTCGACGAGGCGATGCGGACCTACCCGCCGCTGGACATCATCAACGACCATCTGCTCGAAGGCATGAAGGTGGTCGGCGAACTCTTTGGCAGCGGACAGATGCAGCTGCCGTTCGTGCTGCAGTCGGCCGAGGTGATGAAGATGGCGGTCGCGCACCTCGAGCCTTTCATGGAGAAAGTCGAGGGCCAGACCAAGGGTTCGATCGTGCTGGCGACGGTGCGCGGCGACGTCCACGACATCGGCAAGAACCTGGTCGACATCATCCTCACCAACAACGGCTACACCGTCCACAACATCGGCATCAAGCAGCCGGTCAACGCGATCCTTGAGGCCCTGGAAGAAACCAAGGCCGACGCGATCGGTATGTCCGGGCTCCTAGTCAAGTCCGTCAACGTGATGGAAGAGAACCTGCACGAGATGAATGCCAAAGGCGTGAAGGTGCCTGTGCTGCTCGGCGGCGCCGCGCTGGCCAAGCCCTATTGCGAGGGCCATCTGCGCGGGATCTACGAAGGCCATGTCTATCACGGCAAGGACGCCTTCGAAGGCCTACGCATCATGGATATGATCGCGGGTGACGATGAGGCCGCGCTTAATGCAGAGATCGATGCTCGTGCCGAGGGCCGCATCGAGAAAGAGAAGAAGATCGAGGCGCTCAAGGCGAAGTCAGAGACCGGCCCATCCAACGCCCCCGACAAGGTCATGGGACCGCTACGCCCGGGCGAAGACAGTGTTGCGGTCGTGGATGCGCCAGCCGCGTTGGTCGCGCGTTCGGCTTCGGTTGCGACGGACGTTGATATCCCCGAGCCGCCTTTCTGGGGTGACCGCGTTGTAGAAGACATCGATCTGCGACAGGTCTACGCCTTCATCAACACCAGCGCGTTGTTCAAGACCCAGTGGCAGTACGTCCGCGGTGACCTGGATTCGAAGACCTACAACGACCAGCTCGATCACGAGGTCAAGCCCATCTTCGAACGCTACAAGCAAGAAATGCTCGAAGAGAACGTCCTGCAGGGCAAGGTCACGTACGGCTACTTCCCGTGCAACAGCGACCCGGCCAACCCGAACGACCTCATCGTCTACGACCCCGTGGACCATGATCGCGAGATCGAACGCTTCTCTTGGCCGCGTCAGGCAGGGCGGAAGGGCCTGTGTATTTCTGACTTTTTTGCATCGGCCGACAGAGGCAAGAAGGACGTGCTCCCTGTGCAGTGTGTCACCATGGGCAACGAGGTCAGTGTCCGTGCAGCCGAGTTGTTCCAGCACAACAACTACCGTGAGTATCTGTACATGCACGGAATGGGTGTCGAGTGTGCCGAGGCCTTGGCCGAGATGTGGCACAAGCGCATCCGCCAGGAACTCGGTATCGCAACCGACGACGCCTCGAAGGTCACCCAGCTCTTTACGCAGAAGTACCGCGGCAGCCGGTACAGCTTCGGCTACCCAGCCTGCCCTGATATGTCCGACCAGGACAAGCTCTGGCGGATGATCGACCCGACGCGTATCGGCTGTGTCTTGACAGAGAACTGGCAGATCGACCCCGAACAGTCCACGAGCGCGATCATCTGCCACCACCCGCAGGCGAAGTATTTCAACACCTAAAGCTGCTTGGTGCCGTTGTGGTGGAAGCACTCGCTGTTTGCCGATACAATCTGCGACCTTTGTAGGGGCGTTAGCTCAGTTGGGAGAGCGGCTGCTTTGCAAGCAGCAGGTCATCGGTTCGAGCCCGATACGCTCCATTTTGACAAGCCGTAAGCTGGGTTGCCTAAACCGACGCCTGCTTACGGTTTTTCAATGCGCGTTTGGAGACTAAGTCCAGCAGTGCCGTTCACGCCTAGGCGAGCTACCACATCTGATACGTGGCACTCATTGACTCAGGTCGAAACATCCATACTATGTATCTCTCTATCTCACCAACGGTAGACCGCGTCGGCCTGCTTATCCGATCAGTGGTCCTCTGTGCCTCTGGTTACAGACGGAGTTTGATTCGAGCGCTTATCCTTGTCGAAGGACTGAGGGGTTGGCAGGCAAACAAGCGAAATCATGGCTCGGAAAGCCAGTCGTGCTCGCGGCTGTGATCCTGTTCGCTTTGGTGGCAAACGGTCTGTTCTGGGCGGTACGCTTCCCCGCTTGGTTTCCCAATGACGAGCAGCAGCACTACCTCTATGCAACGCATTACGACGGCGTGGCTCCAATCGACAGTGATACAGGCCCGGGCCAGGTGCCAAGCGATCTCGTGGCATATGTGGAGCTGGTGGACTTCGGCCCGCACCGGACGACACAGCGGTTGATTAACCCCTCAGAGCTACGGCCCGACAAGATGCAGAGCCTCCAGGAACAGGCAGACGACCCCGCGCTCGCCAGCGTTTATGTCGATGACATCGAGCCGCAGGATATGGCCATCGTCGGCCACCCGGATTTTGAAGCATACCACCCGCCCCTCTATTTCATGTCGCTGGGGCAGGTGCTCCGGATCAGCCATGACGCAGGCTTGGGATTGCGTTGGCGCCTGCTGGTGGGGCGCGCGTTCTCGGTGCTGCTGGGCCTGCTTGCGGTCGGCTTCGCGGTGTGGATGGCGCGGGTGTTCTGGCCCGGCCAGTGGGCGCTGCCCTGGCTCGTAGGGCTGATGACCGGCATGCAGGTCCTGGTCGCGTTCTATACCTCGGCGTTGAACAACGAGGTCTTGGCGTACGTTCTGTTCAGCGCATTCATGGCGTTGGGCGCGGTCGCGATTGTGCGCAAGCCGAGCGTCTGGGTCATCGGCGCGATGGTGCTGGTCGGCCTCTTGGCGGGCGCGACGAAGATCACGATGGTCATCATGCTGCCGATGGGCCTGATCGCGTTGGTGCTGTGCCGGTCGCCACGGTGGGTCAAGGTCTGCAGCGGCTGGGCCGTCGCACTCATGTTTGCGTCCGCGCTGCTGTGGTTGCTGATCCCGCTGGGCGGCGGGGAGTCGCTCAAAGACAGCTACGACTCGGGCGGAAACACCGTCAGGTCGTTCCCAGCCGAAATGTTCAGCCGGGGCAGGCTGTGGGAGCACGGGCAGATGCTGCGGTGGTACTGGGGCCTGCAGATCGGGTCGGCGGGCTGGGCCGACGCGTGGATGCCATACAAGCTGCACTACTTCTGGTCCGCTTTGACAATCGCTTCGCTTGTGATCGGTGGTTTCATGCTCCGCGGACTGGACCCGCAGAGACGCAAGATGATGCTTTGGCTCTTGACCGGGCCGGCATTGATGGCCCTGCTGCTCTACGCCATCGACTACCGCTTCGCATCGATGATCGGCGGTTTCTTTACGGTCCGTGCGCAGTACTACATCCCCGTTGCAGCCGTCCAGATGCTCTGGATGGTCTGGGGCTTGGTCGGTTGCTTCAAGGCCAGCAAGCGGGTGTGGGTCGCTAGCGGTCTCGCAGCCATGCTAATGGCGTTCAACCTCTTCACCCTGCACCGGGTGCTATCGCCCAGATACTACGGCGAGATCAGCTGGTGGCAGCAGTGCGAGCGGATCGCGGACCTCTGGCCATTATCGGCCGGTTTTGTAGCGGTCCTGGATGTGCTTGCCTTGGTCACCGCAGGATTGGCGGTACCTGCACTGTTTCTCGCCTTCAAGAACGCCGAAACAAAGGGCGGAGTGGATCTCGGTTAGAGGCTTTTAGATATGGATTTTGCCTAGTTTTTGAGCAATTTTGCGATTTAGAATTCGACTATGGTTAATTTTGTTGGGGCCATGCAGTGTTTTTGGCAATATTTCTCGCTCTGAGAGGAATTTACAATTACATTTCAGCGTCCCTGCCCACAGCTTGCTCGCTTGTCAGAATTTAAGGAACAAAGAAGATGCCGAGTGCGATTGTTATTGGAGGTGGTCCTGCCGGACTCACCGCCGCCTACGAATTGACCAAGCACGGGGTCAAGCCTGTTGTCTTGGAGAAAGACAACATCGTTGGTGGTATTGCCCGGACCGAGTCTTACAAGGGCTATCGCTTCGATATGGGCGGCCACCGCTTTTTTACGAAGTCGGTCGAAGTTCAGGAGATCTGGGAAGAGGTCCTCGTTGACGACTTTCTCGTCCGCAACCGCTTGTCGCGCATCTTTTACAACGGCAAGTTCTTCATGTACCCGCTCAAGCCGCTTAACGCGCTCGCGGGCCTGGGGCTTATCGAGAGCACGCTCATCATGGCCAGCTACTTCCGCTGGCGGCTCTTCCCTTATAAAGAAGAAGAGACCTTCGAGCAGTGGGTGACTAACCGCTTCGGCAAGCGCCTTTTCCTGACGTTTTTTAAGACCTACACCGAGAAAGTCTGGGGCATCTCCACTTCCGAGCTCAAAGCCGAGTGGGCCGCCCAGCGGATCAAGGACCTTTCGCTGAAGACTGCGATCCTCAGCATGTTCGTGAAGCCCGGGACACGGGTGAAGACCCTGATCGAGAGCTTCCACTACCCCCGCCTCGGGCCGGGCATGCTGTGGGAAGCCGTGCAGGAAAAAGTCAATGAAGCGGGCGGCGAGGTCAAGATGGAGAGCGAGGCTGTGGCTGTGCACCGCGACGGCTTCCGTGTGACCGGTGTGACCTACCAGCAGGGTGGCAACACCGTCCGCGACGAGGCGGACCACGTCATCACGTCCATGCCTCTGACCGAACTGATCCGCAAGATGGACCCGCCCGCCCCGCAGGACGTGCTCGACGCGTGTGACCAGCTCAGCTACCGCGACTTCCTCACCGTCTGCGTGATCGTCAACAAGGAAGAACTGTTCCCCGACAACTGGATCTACATCCACGATCCGAACGTCGTTGTCGGCCGGATCCAGAACTTCAAGAACTGGCAGCCTGACCTTGTCCCCGACCTGAGCAAATCCAGCCTGGGGCTTGAGTACTTCTGCAACGAGGGCGACGACCTCTGGAACACGCCAGACGACGAGTTGATCGCTTTAGCCAAGAAAGAGTTGGAGCAGATCGGCCTGGCCAAGGCGTCCGACATCGAGGACGGCGTGGTGTACCGCGTGCCCAAGTCTTACCCGGTGTATGACGCCGACTACGCCCGCCACTTGGATAAGATCAAGGGCTTCATCGACCAATTTGAGAACCTCAAGACGATTGGGCGTAATGGTCTTCACCGTTATAATAACCAAGATCATTCGATGCTGACCGGGCTGTACGCGGTCCGCAGCCTGCTGCACGGCGAAGAGCACGACCTCTGGAGTGTGAATGCCGACAAGTCGTATCACGAGCAAGTGAGTGAGAAGGAACAGCGGCAAGAGGCGGCGAAGTCGCAGGAAGTGAAGAAAGAGCAAGCCCGCGAGGTTGTCGAACAGTCCTAGCCTTAGGGTCCAGTACCATGACGCTTGTGCAAACCAAGCCAACGACCGAGCAGCCCGTCGAGACCGAGCCGCCGCTTATCTCGGTGATCGTCCCGGTGCACAACGACAAGGCCAACCTTGTCCGCTGCCTAGATGCCTTGGCGACGAGCCGGTTTACGGGTTACGAGGTCATCATCATGGATGACGCCTCCACCGACGACACACCTGATGTCGCCGAGCGGATGGGGGCACGCGTGATCCGGCTCGAGAAGAATCTCGGCCCTGCCGGAGCGAGAAACCTCGGTGCGGAATATGCCAAAGGCCAGTACCTTCAATTTATTGATGCCGATGTCTGCGTCAACGAAGAGACACTTGCCCGTGTTGCCCAGACCTTCGAGGAGTATCCGGACGCGGACGCGGTGTTTGGTTCATACTGCGATGCCCCGGACCACCGAGGCCTCTTCTCGCAATACCGCAACCTCTTCCACCATTTTGTTCACCAGGACTCGAACCCCGAGGCAACCACCTTCTGGTCGGGCTGTGGCGCGATACGCAAGTCGGTCTTCCTTGAGCATGGCGGGTTTGACGTCAACTACGCAAGGCCGTGTATTGAAGACATTGAGTTGGGTGTCAGGCTGCACAACGCCGGGCACCGGATTGTGCTCAACCGGGATGTCCAGGCGACGCATCTGAAGCACTGGACCTTCTGGAAGATGATCAAAACCGACGTCTTCGATCGCGGCGTGCCATGGACGCAGTTGATGCTTGCCCAGGGATCGATGCCCAACGACTTGAATCTAAGGATCTCACAGCGTCTCAGCGCTCTGTGTGCGCTGGCTTATGTTGTGATCCAAACGCTCGCCATCATCGACTGGCCGGTGACCGCACTGCTCCCCTTGCTTGCGATCGTAGGCGTCCTCGCGGCGGACTACTGGCGCGTCAGGCGTTTCAGCCACAAGCCGCTCCGGCGCGCCTTTGAGTTCACCGTGCTGGCATTATTCACGGTCGGCTCGTATTTCAGCGGCTGGTGGTCGGTCTATATCTGCCTGCCGCTGTTCGCGATCATCCTGCTCAACCTGCGTTTCTACCGTTTCTTCGTCAAGAACCGATCACTTACTTTTACGATGTTCGTCGTGCCGCTTCACGTGATGTACTACCTGTACAGCATCCTTGCCTACGGCATCGGGATGTACACACACCTGCGTGGCAAGCTCTATACAGAAGCGTCTGAGAGGGCGGGGCTGGTTAATGAGTGAGCAGCTAAACGTTGGTGTCATCGGTTGCGGACGCGTCGCTCAGGCCCAGCACCTGCGTGTGCTCGCTTCGCTCCCTACCGTCAGACTCGTTGCCTTGGCCGATGCGCATGGAGAGTCATTGAATAAGGCCGGCTCACGCTTCGCCCCCGATGCGACGACGCATGGCGATTATTCCGACATGCTGGGCCATCCGGATATGCAAGCGGTGGTGATCTGCCTGCCGACCGCGTTGCACGCAGACGCAGCGATCGCAAGTATCATGGCCGGCAAAGCGGTCTACCTCGAAAAGCCGATCGGCGTGGATGTCGCAGAAGCACAACGTGTGATGCAGGCTTACGCCGAAGCGGACGTCCCGGCGCAGCTCGGCTTTAATTACCGTTTTCACCCGGCCTATATCGCGCTGCGCGATGAACTACGGGCCGGACGCATCGGCAAGGTTGCTGCGGCGACCAGCATGTTCTGCTCGCCCCCTCGTGAGTTGCAGGGCTGGAAGTCGTCCCGCGCGACCGGCGGGGGGGTCCTCCTTGATCTATTCGTGCACCACGCCGACCTGGCCACGTTCCTGCTGGATGAACCTGTCGCGTCGGTTTTTGCAGCTAGCCGATCCGTTCGCACCGAAGCTGACACGGCTTCTATCACCATGACAACCGCGAGCGGTATCGCGATCCAGACCACGGTGAGCGCGGTTGCTGCTCAGACCGATGAGTTCCAAGTGACCGGTGACAAAGGCCTGCTCCGTGCAGGGCGCTTCAGCCAGTTCAAGCCGAACTATGCTCCGATCAAGCGCAGCTTTGCGATGAAAGCTCGCCTCGCTTCAACCCTTCGCGAAGCCGCCGCTCTCCCCCGCCGCGTCATACAGGAACTCATACCCAAGCCAGAGCCCTCTTATCACGCAGCGTTGTCATCTTTTGTCGATGCAGTCCTCGCAGGCCAGGCTCCTCAGCCAGGTTTGGAGGCGGGCTATCGTGCAGCAGTCGTTGTAGAGGCCGCAGAGGAATCAGCACGGACAGGCAAGATTATGCATGTTAGTGATTCGCCAGGTCGGCCTACGGCTACGCCTGCAGACCAATCCGCTGCGCAGGAGGTCGGCGCATGAGCATCGACCTGTCCGTGATCATCCCGGTCTACAAGGCAGAGCCATACATCCAGCGCTGTATCGCGGGGCTGCTTGCTCAGGATTTCCCTCGCGATAGGTTTGAAGTCCTTTTTGTGGACAACAATTCGCCCGATCGATCGGCAGAAATCATCCGTCAGTACGATCACGATGTCAGCCTTCTACACGAACCCAAGCAGGGCGCGTATGCCGCGCGGAATAAAGCGCTGCATGAAGCCAAGGGTAAAGCCATCGTCTTTACCGACCCGGACTGTGTGCCGGCTTCAGACTGGCTGTCCGCCGCGTGGGACGCCCTGCAACAACCCGGCGCACAGATTGCCCTGGGCAGGGTTTACCCGCCGGATAGGTCAGAGGCACTCCGCCTGCTGCACCTGTACGTCCATCAACGGCACCGGTATATCTTCGAGGGAGACGATCCGACACTTTATTACGGCCACACCAACAACCTCGCTGCTACGCGAGAGGCTGTCGATGCCTGCTGCCCCTTCGAAGAACGCGCCCGCGGAGGCGACACGATCTTCGTGCAGCGAGTGGTCGAGCAGTTCGGGGTAGATGCCGTGCGGTACTTCCCCGAGATGCAGGTGCTCCATCTGGAGGTCGAGACCGTCCGCGACTTCCTGCATAAGTCCTATCTCTACGGCAAGAGCTGGAGCAAGTACAGCAAGGTTGTCAAGGCCAGGCCGGTGACCACCTCCGAACGGCTCATGATCTGGAAACGTGTTGTGGTGGAAGAAGGCCTATCACTGTTGGAACGCGCCCGGATGTGGGCGGTGCTTGGAGCGGGGGCCGCGTCGTTTAAGTGGGGGACGTGCCGCGGCGGGGGCAAGTCAAGCCTGCAAGCCGAGAACGCCGCGTCCTTTCCTGAGAAAGAGGAGCTGACAAGCCATGGCTGACGAACCGAAATTGTCGGTGATCGTGGTGTCACCGCTGGACTTCGCCTATATCCGTAGGACGGTTTCACACCTTCGCGACCAGAGCATTGCCGATAAGATCGAGCTGATCCCGGTTGCCCCCGACGCCGAGAGCCTCGCGGACGCGACGGAGGCGGACTACGCAGGCTTCGCCGAGGTCAACCCGTTCTACACCAGCGAGCCTATCGACAATGTCGACGACGCAGCAGGCTTGGTCATGCTCAAGGGCAGGTCGGATATCGTCGCCTGCGTGGAAGACCACGCGTTCCCCGAACCGGGATGGGCCGAGGCGATCCTCGCGGCACACGATGGGCCTTGGGCGATGGTTGGCTCCGCGGTGATTAACGCGAACCCCGACTCAGGTCTGAGTTGGGCGAACCAACTCATGGCGTACGGCCACTACAGCGAGCCGATCCAAGGCGGAGAACGATCGATTGTCTCGCGCCACAACGCCTCGTACAAGAAGTCGGTCCTCGAAGCCTACGGCGACAGGTTGCAAGCGATGTTTATCCGTGGCGGCGGGCTGATCGAGACGCTGCGCGCCGACGGCCACAAGATGTATCTCGCCGAGGATGCCCGGATCCACCACCTCAACCCGTCGAATATCAGCTCGACCAGCGAGTTGCGTTTCTTCGCCGGGCGCCTTGCGGCGGGCTCCAAGGGGGCGCGCGAGGGCTGGTCGCTACCCAAGCGGCTGGTCGAGGCGGTGCTTTGCGTGCTACAGCCGGTCCGGCGGTTCAAGCGTATCGCGGGCAAGGTGTTCTCGCCGGTACAGCGCGGCCGTTTGCTCCGGCTGCTGCCCGCGCTCGCTTACGCGATGACGCTCGATGGGCTTGGCCAGTTCCTGGGCTGCCTGACCGGTCCAGGCAAGGCGGGCGAAAGGCTGGCCGAGTTTGAATACGACCGCCTGCGACACCTCAACGCCAAAGACCGCAGTACGTTCAGTCAGCCCGTCTGAGTACGCGGTGCCTGTCCGATTGAGGCGCGGCACACAACTCATTGTGTCTTTCACTCTGGCAGGGCTTTAATCGAGTAAATCTTCTTGTGCTAAAACCATGATTTGCTGCTCGAACTGTAGTGCAACATATGGATCAGGCAGAAAAGATGAGTAGTGCTTTCTTATACAAGGCAGGGCATCGCGCAGGCATTATCGGATCATCTTGCTTTTCTGAGCTTTAGGATCGATACATATCCATGGCTGCGGTTATGTGCTTTCCATCATCCGTAACCAAGCTACGGATGGGTATTCTGTCGATTCCGACAGCGGTATTGCGAGGTCCCCTTAAAAATTATCGCAGGAACATGCTTGAGGTGTTATAGCGATCTCTTCGATAGTGATATGGGAGACCGCTATGTCATTATCCGGACAGACGAAGATCGGATTAATTCTTGTCGCAGCAGAGCAGGCATCCGATATTCGGAGGCCCCTAGCATGTCTAAGGGCGTTGAAGAATGCGGCGGATGTCGAGTTGTTACTTGTTGGGCAAGAGGCCTCACTCTTCAATGATCTGATGCCCCACGAGACGGCGGGCTTTGGCCGAGTTCAGAGGCTCTCTTGGGGCGAGCCGATTTCCAATGTCGATCTTGCTGCCGCGGTGGCCATCCGTGCGGCCGATTCGCCGCTGATCGCGATCATTGAGGACCATGTCTACCTCGAGCCCGATTGGGCGCAGATCGTGATCGAGAGCTTCGACGCGTATCCCGAGATCATAGGTGTGGGTTGTGCGCTTGAGATAGCCAACAAGCCTGCAGCGCTTGCTTGGGCCAATCACCTTTTTGCGCTCTCGAAATACACGCCGCCGGTAGACAGCGGGCTCGTCCCTCGTGTCAGCCGACACCACGTCGCTTATCGAACATCCTGGCTGCTCCAACACGATGATGAACTCGAAGCATTGCTTCCACGCGGCGGCGGGATCATCGAACGTGCGGCAGAAGAAGGCGGCCTATTCATGGCTTCAGAGGCACGCCTATACCATCTCAGCCCTAGTGTATGGCGTCCGTCATTGGGCATACGTGTCGCGAGTGGCAGAGCCAGTGGCTCGCGGCCCCGGTTGCAGGGCGGTCTTTCCCGTAAGCTCGCCGCATCGCTCCATGTACCACGGATTTTCTGGTGGCGGCTCCGGCCTCAGCTGAAAAAGTATCGCCGTTTTCGTCTCCGCGCGGTGCCGATCAGCCTCATCTCACTGCTGCTGACGGCCGTCGAGTGCTACGGCTACCTGCTCGGGGTCTGGGCGGGGCCCGGCGAAGCGGAAGCGATCATCTGCGGCCACGAATTCCACCGGGAGAATGATCTCCGTAAAGCCGACATCCGATACATTAATCAGCACTGGCCTGTATCGGGTGGCGGCATGCCGCCATCAAAGCCATTTGATACGACGACGACTGAGGCCGCGTGAGGGTCCTGCTTGTCCATGATTTTGGTACGCTCAACGGCGGGGCGGAACACATGACCGTTACGCTGCGCGGGGGCCTGCGCGACCGTGGCCACGAGGTCGAGTTTTTTAGCAGTCGTGCCAAGCCGCTGCCCCTGCCGATCGTGTCCGACCACACCTGCTTCGGAACAACAAGTCAGTTCAACCGCGTGACCCGCGCGTTCAACCCGCTTGCCGCGATCGCGCTGAAAAAAGTGATCAAGCGCTTTAAGCCCGATATTGTTCACTGCAGGATGTTCATGAATCAGCTTTCGCCGCTGATCCTACCGGTGATCCGCGGTATCCCGAGCCTGCTGCACGTGGTCAATTATAACCTGATCTGCCCGCTCAACACCAAGGTCCTGCCCGATGGTTCGCCTTGCCACGACCCGCAAGGCCCCGCCTGCCGGAGCAACGGGTGCCTGCCCATACTTGGCCGAATGCGTGCGGAAACTCAGAAAAGGATGTGGGACCGCTGGGAAAGCGCGTTCAACCTGATCATCACCAACAGCAACTGGGTCCGAGATCGCCTCATGAATGAGGGCCAGCGCGTTGACGGCGTTGTCTGGAACGGGGTCCCGGTCACGGCGCCACGCCCACCGCTATCTGATCCACCAACCGTGAGTTACGCGGGCCGGCTGATTCCTAAGAAGGGGGTCGATGTCCTGATTCAAGCCATGGCACGTGTGGCAGCAGAATTACCCGATACACGCCTCTTGATCGCTGGCGATGGGCCGCTCATGCAGGAGCATCAAGCGCTGGCTGCTCGGCTCAAGATCAACCAGAACACCACATTCCTGGGGCACCTCTCGCGCCCCGATATGGAGCGTGCCCTCGAAGCCGCCTGGGTCCAAGCTGTCCCGTCGGTGTGGGAAGAACCGTTCGGTCTGGTCGGAGCAGAGGCGCTGATGCGTGGCACCGCAGCAGTCGTGACCGAGTGCGGTGGGCTGGCGGAGCAGATCATCCCCGATGCCAACGGGTACCACGTGCCTGCGGGTGATGCGGGCGCGTTGGCCGAGGCATTGCTCAAAGTGCTGCGTGACCGTGACAAGGCCGAGCGATTCGGAAAGCATGGGCGTGCACACGCAATCGCCCAATTTACCGAAGAGGTGGTGATCGACCACTTCCTGAAGCTGTACGAGCAGATGCTCACAGCGTCCCCGGCTGATACGGTTGTGTCATGACCTATGCAAACGACGAGACCGATCAGGATATTCGGCGTGAGCGTGACCCCTCTGCGCTGCCCACATCAAGAGAACGCGATAAGCGGGCCGTCCGCGGCGGCGTGCTTACAACGATGTCCAAGATGGTGCTCTTCGTCGTCTCGATCGGGTCGGCAATGGTTGTCGCACGCCTGCTGACCCCCAGCGAGTTCGGGCTGTTCGCGATGTCGGCGGTGCTGTTCGGACTGCTGATGAAGTTGAGGAATCTAGGCTGGATCGAGGCCGTCGTCCAGGCACAAGACCTAGACGAGCCAACACTCTCCGCGCTGTTTTGGCGCAACGCCAAGTTCAACATCCTGATCCTCCTGCTCTCTCTGATCGCGGCGCCCTTCATGGCGTGGCTGTTCGGAGAGCCCGACCTGGTTCTAGTGGTTGTTGCAGTCGCCTGTATTAGTTTTGGGCGAGGTCTGAGCGGTATCCACGAGGGCGTCCTTCGTAGGCAGGTCCGTTACAGCGACCTCGTGCGGATCGATGTGATCGCTGTCGTGCTCAGCACGGCTACTGTTATCATCGCGGCCTATAGCGGGCTGAGCTATTGGGCGCTTGTCCTACAGGAAGCCGTACGCGAACTCCTCGCCGCATTGCTCATGGTTTGGTTTACGCGGTGGCTCCCCCGCCTTAAGAAACGCACACCAGAGATCCAGCAGCGTCTCAAGGCGATGACGGGCTACAGCCTTAACATCAGCGGCGCGATGGTGATCAACTACGTTGGTCTGATGTTTGGTTTCGTTCTGGTCGGAAAGTTTTTCGGTACTGCGCCGCTTGGCATCTACGAGAAAGCGTTCAAGTGGTCGCGGATGCCGTTCCAGCAGTTCTACATCCCGATCTCAAAAGTCGCGATGAGCAAGTTCAGCCGGCTCCAGGACAGCCCCAAAGCGTACAGCACCAGTGTGTTCCGGACCGTCTTAGCCCTTTACAGCGTGATCACACCCCTCTTCACGGTGCTGTTTACAGAAGCGCACCACGTGATCATGATCCTATTCGGCCCCCAGTGGGGCGAGGTGATCCCGCTGTTTCAGATCCTGGTCGTGGGCACCCTGTTTGCCAGCATATTCCAGATCGTCCGCTCGATCCTCAAGGCCGAGGGCCGTGCGACAACCATCATGCGCTGGACGCTGGTCTTCAGTCCGACCATGCTGATCGCATCATGCATCGGTGCGTACTGGGGGGTCACAGGCGTCGCGATCGCCTATTCCTCTGCGGCCGCGCTGCTCTTCCTGCCAACGATCTGGGTCTGTGCGCATGGCGGGCCGCTCAATGCATGGACGATTGTCCGCGCGATCTGGCCCCCGGTGCTTTGCTGCGTTTTTGCCTCCGTCGTAGTTCACGCGCTGAGAGAGGTATATAGCTCGCTGCCGGGCCTGATCGTGATCGCAATTTCAGGATCCCTGATTGTCTTTCTTGCCACGGCGGTCTTCGTACTACTCCCGGGCGGTATGTGGCGTCTCCATGAACTACGTATCGCGTTCGAGCCGCTTCGAGAAAAGAAGACAAGCCAGAAACCATGTCAGGCAGACCCCACCGAGGCGACTGATGGTCGCTCCTAGTGAGGAACTCGGTGCTGGACCCGCCGACTGGTGTCGGCGATCGATCAAGCCGTGATGTAAGTTCTTCTGTAGTGATCCGGTACAATCCTTGCATGGATAATCGTTCCCGAGTGCTGCTGCTTTGCAACCTGAGCAAGCCCTTGGTGACGGAGGCAATGGAGTCGTTCAGGCCTTGGCTCGCTGACCACGCCGATATCGTCGGCGAGTTCGGGACACGTAAGGCCTACGACATCGAGCCCGCCGACCTCCCCGAAGCGGAGATGGCGATCGTGCTAGGCGGTGACGGCACGCTGCTGAGTCAGGCCCGTGTCATGGTCGAGCGCGGCATCCCGATCCTCGGTATCAACTTCGGCAAGCTTGGCTTCCTCGCCGAGTTCTCGGTAGAAGACGTACAGAAGCACTGGCCGCTCATCGCTTCCGGTCGGGCGAGGAAGTCAGAGCGGATTATGCTTGAGGTCTCAGTTTATCCGGAGGGTTCGCCGCAGTGGGGCGGGCTTAATGGCGGCGGGGGCCACGTGCCCCCGGAGATGCCTGAGCCGCTTTTCAGGGGCACCGCGCTAAATGATGCGGTCGTCGTGGCAGGGCCTCCATACCGGATGGTCGAGATCGAACTGATCATCGAGCCGCAGTGGTCACGGCAGAGCGCGACGACGTTTGCAGGTGACGGCGTGGTGATCTCGACGCCCTCGGGCTCAACGGCCTACAACCTGTCGGCGGGCGGGCCGATCATGTCGCCAGGCATCGATGGGATGTGCGTCTCCGCCCTGAACCCGCAGTCCTTGGCATTCCGACCGATTGTCTTCTCCGGGCAGTGCGACTGCTGGATGCACCTACACCGAGCCAACGAAGGAACATCTCTGGTTTTAGATGGCCAGACCTCGACCCCTCTTGCCGTGGGGCAGCAGGTCCAGGTCAAGAAGTACGCCAAGACACTTACCCTGATCCACAACCCCGAGTTGAGCTACTGGACGATGCTCTCGCACAAGATGCACTGGGCGGCTCGGCCGAGGCGGGTCTGACACACAATACGATAGTGTCAGTTTGGGTCGATCCAGAGTGTTCCAACACGCCCTGTTTTGTGGTCGAGCGTGATGGTCAGTCCCCCGTAGCCTGAGCCATTGATCGATATATACTTGTTATGGATCACGACGATCGGCACCCAGTAATAACTCCAGGATTCGCCGATCTCTATCGTGCCTTCAGAATATCGGATTGGTTCGCCATCCCGAGTCAACGACGCGATATTAAGCGCGACGCTCCGCCAGTCAATCTCAAACGGCTCATCGTCGAACTGATGCAGCGGGCCGTGAGCCATATACATGTCCAGGAGGAAAGCGTGTATATCCGCTGAGAGACGTGCTTTCTTGAAGCAATTGAGCAGCCCAGCTTCCTTCTTAAGCAGCTCAACTATCCGCGGGTGCTTCGGGCCATACGGGCCTGACCATCGCCTATCACGTTCCTGCTGATCGATCCGCATCGTAAAGTAGACCCGCTCATAAGCAGTTGTCGCATCATAGACTTCATCCGAGAGATCAAACAAAAAGGCAGCACCTGCGCTGATACTGTTCGGATCGGCTTCAACCAAGAGCGTGCGCGGCGTCGCATACGGTGCATCTACATGATCCAGCACTATTCGTAAAAAAAACGCATCCTTCTGTGCTCGTGTCTGGCCTGGGTACTCGTTGTAGCTGATCCGGAATTGATGCTGGGTAGAGACCTGCGGGTTAAATGCTGCGGTTTTCTTAGCATGAAGAGCCTGATCGATCGGTGGAGACGGATGGCAGCCAACCTGGAGGGCCGTTGCCAGCAATAAGGCAAGGATGAGACGATCCGACAACGCTGTACCTCTTCTCTGGCTCAAGGCGAGGGGTTAATGACGTTTAAGGAAAGCCTGTGTTACCCGCGTAATCATTGAAACCGAAACCGGATCGGCCGGTACGCTTTGTAGACAATGGCAGACCTGCAATGGAGCCCCCCCTGGTGCGTTGTACCGCCATGAATCGGATCTTTCGGTTGCCAATCCTGCTTTGGCTGTTTGTTTTGGCATTGCTGTTAGCATCGAAGCTTGTTTGGGCGGAGCCTTACAGGGAGGCCATCGGGCCGTATTCGGTCGAGACACTCCTTCTTGAGTTAGAGGATGAGGACCGCGAGCGTGTGGTGCCAATCAAGGTGTATCTCCCGGCCGATGCGGACAAGCCCCTGCCCCTGGTGCTGGTCTCGCACGGCTTGGGCGGTACACGGGAAGGGCTCGGCTACCTCGGCAAGCACTGGGCGTCTTATGGGTACGTATGCGTTCATATGCAGCATCCGGGTAGTGACGAGCGTGTCTGGCAGGGTCTACCCGCGAAAGATGTGCTCCAAGCCATGAGGAAGGCAGCATCGACGCCACAGGTCGCAATCGACCGGGCGGAAGATGTACCTTTTGTGCTCGACCGGCTTGAGCAGCTGAGTAGGCGTGAGGGTACAAGGCTTCACAATAAAATCGACTTCGACAGGGTCGGCATCGCGGGCCACTCGTTTGGCGCCTGGTCCGCGATGGCTGCGGGAGGCATGACAGTCGGTGGGCGATTTGGCAGGTCCTACGGCGACGCCCGCATCAAGTGCATCATCCCGCTCTCCCCGCCGGTCGCCAAAGAAAGCCAGAGGGAAGCAACCTACCGCACGATCAAAGTCCCGGCCTTGATGATGACCGGCACGCTCGACACCAGCGTGATCAACAACACGACCGCTGAACAGCGGCTGATCCCGTATAGCCTCGTGCCAGGACCTTCCAATCGCGGCGCTGCGAAGTACATGATTAACTTTGACGGGGCCGACCATATGACCTTCTCCGGGGAGACCGGGCGTCGTATACGTAGCAAGGTTAGCCTCGAAGACAACAAGGCTTTCCATAGCATTATCCGCCAGAGCGCGACCGCATTCCTCGACTGCTATTTGCTGAGCGACGCTGATGCCAGGCAATGGCTTGATGGCGAGGGTTTTGTCACGCTGGTTGGCGAACGAGGTGAGATTAGGCGGGAGACGGAGTAGGCTCTACTCGTCTTCGTCATCGCCAAACAACTGTTTGACAGCGGATGCCTTGGCGTCCTTCTCATCGCGCATCCCGAGCACAGCCTCGAGCAGTTCCGCATCGGCAGGGTGAGTCAGCTTAAGGTTGAGTGGGTCGCCTTCAACGATGAAGACTTCATGACCTGCGCGCTCGGCAACGTTTGCGTCGTCGGTAATGCCGTCGTTATGGCTCACGGACAGCTTGGCATACGCCGATGCAATGAGGCCCCGCTCGAAAACCTGCGGGGTCTGAACCCGGTAGAGGTCGTGCCGTGGGACGGTCTCGGTGATGCGATTGGCGATCGGCGGGCCGCTAGCTTCCTCACTGAAGATCGTATCGATCGGATCGGCCTTACGGTCCCCGCTGTTTTCAGATTCCGCTGCACGTTTTACCGTATCGCTCATCCGCAAACCCGGGACCACGGCGTCCAGCCGCTCGGCCGCGCTGAAAACACGGTCGATCATTTCTGGCGGCACACATGGCCGGGCTGCATCGTGGATCGCAATATGCGTTGCATCGTCGGCGACGTGATCCAGGGCGATCTGAACGGTCTGCCAGCGTTCGGCCTTGCCACCCGCGATCAGCTTTACGCCCAGGAACCCGAGTTGGTCCGCCCAGCGGAATTTGAAGTCGTCAAGCTTATCCTGGTGTACGGCGAGGATGATCTGCCCGACATCAAGCCGACCATGAAAAAGATCGATCGTTCGTAAGAAAACCGGCTTATGCCGCAGCTCAAACTCGATCTTACTTGCCGACGCCTTGTCGCCCACCGCGAACCGGCTGCCCAGTCCAGCGGCGGGGAGGATAACGGTGGTATTTATCATGCCGATCTTATAAACGCTTTTCCAAGTGACTTCACTGCCGGGTTACTTCACGATCACCGGTTGTGGCATGAGCAGCAGGACCTGCTCGTCTCTGAGCAGTGTGATGCCGTGCAGGCTACGCATCATCTGGGTCCACGCGGCGTCGCCGACGAGTTCTTTCGCCGCGCTAAGCACGCCCGCGGTCTCGGGGCTGGTCAGGCCGAAGGGCAAGCCACCGCCCGAGAGCATACCCTCGAGGAAGGTCGCCAGGGAGATCGGGTGGGGCAGTTCCATCACGGCGTAGCCGCCTTCTTCGAGTCCGGCCTTCTTGGCGACCAATGCGATCGCGTCTTCAATACCGCCGAGTTTGTCGGCCATACCACTTTTGACGGCCTGCTCACCCGTGAACAGCATGCCTTCGTCCACGGCGTCGAGGTCCTTGAGCCTCGCACCCCGGCCGGTCGCGACGCGGTCGCGGAACTGTTCGTAGATCAACTCCATCGCGGCGGTGAGCTTCTTCTCCTCTTCATCGGTGAAGTTATCAACTGAGGAGAGCAGTGCCGCGTTGGGCCCGCGCGAGCGGGTGTGGATGCCGATACCGACCAGGTCGTACAGGCCCTTAAGGTTGAGTTTGCCTGCGACAACACCGATCGATCCGACAATGGACCGGGGCTCGATCAGGATCTCGTCGCAAGCCGAGGCGATGTAGTACCCGCCGGACGCGGCCATCCCGCCGATCGAGCAGACGATCGGTTTCTCTTCGCCGAAGGCGCGGATCGCCTGCCACATCACTTCGCTGGCTAGCGCCGAGCCGCCGGGCGAATCGAGACGTAGCACGACGCCCCTGACGTTGTCGTCGTAGAGCGCATCATCGAGCATCTCATCGATCGTGCGGGAGCCAATGGACTCCCCGCCGAACATGCCGCCACCAAAATCAGAGTCACCGGAGATGATTGCGCCGTTGGCGTGGATGACCTGGATAGTCGGGCCGGTCGTCTGCGTGACCGGGTCCTGCATCAGGGCGGCGATCATCATCATCGGGTTGGCTGCCATCGCGGCTGCCATCGGGTCGCTTGTGTTCCAGCCCATCTCGGTGTCCCAGACGAACTCCTCGCCAAACTCGGTCTCGGTTACCTCAGTCAGGTCGCGTCCGCAGAGCCGGTCGACGATGCCCGCTTGGATCAGGCCGCGGTCGTCCAGCGTCCACGACTGCTCCATCATCTGCTCGACCTTTTTGACCGAGACATCCCGCCCTTTGGCGATCCGCTGCACCATCGCGTCGTACATGCCGTCAAGCAGGCCGTCCATATTCTGCGACCATTCTTCCGAAGGCCCCTTGCGGGTCATCTGTTCGGCTGCGCCCTTGTACTTTCCGACCTGGATGAAGTTGGGTTGTACGCCGACCTTCTCCATCAGGCCTGCGAGGTACATCTCTTCGAGGTGCATGCCGGTGAGTTCGACCATGCCCTTGTTCTGCAGCGCGATGACATCGCTCGCGCTGGCGAGTACGTAGTCTGAGGTCGAGTACGCCTGCGCAAAGGTGACGACTGTCTTACCGCTTTTTCGGAGTTCGTAGAGCGCTTTGTAGATCGCGTCGGTCTGTGTCGCGGTTAGCATAGGCATATCGAGATAGACAACTAGGCCGAGGTAGTGCTCGCCATCTTTTACGGTCTTGATCTGCCGTATCACCGAACGGAGCGACGGGCCTGCCTCTTCCTCACTCACCCATGCCTCACGGACCGGGCCTTCACGCAGTGCGCCTTGGAGGACCAGCCAGCCGACGGTTTCACCTAGCTCTTCGGGCTGGACGACCTCGGGCGCGTTGTCTTGGGCATAAGTCGGTGTTGCAGGCAACAGCACGGCTACGAAGAGGGCCAGCGTACAAGTCATCAGGCGGGCGATCATGCGGAGTGCTCCAGTCAGGGTTTCTGAGTGCGATACATCATAGCCATAGAGGCGCAGCAATAGCATTTCAACGCTTACCCACGAAAAGGGCTTGGGTTGCGGCTAAATCCCATCGCCGTCCTGGGCCTCCCCGATCCGTAGGTTTTTCTTGCTGCGTTTGAGCTCGCGCCAGAGGTCACGGATGCGTTGGTAGGCCTCTTCCTGAGAGATCTTACCGTTCTGTTCAAGCCCGCAGATATGCTCGATCTTAACCGTGAACTCCCGCAGGTTGGATTCGAAGACGATCTCTTCGGGGCTGTTGGCCTGGTGCGGGTGATCGGGATCGGGCGAGAAATGGGGCATGGGTCTGGTGGCCTCAGCAGGGAATCCTGCTAATTGTTATTAGGCAAGTCTAGTAACTTTATACGCTCGTGTACTGTATCGGCTTTCTCAGCATCACCAAGCTTGGTGTAGATCGCGGCCAGCCGCTTCTGATGGATGATCCGATCAGGCTCGAGGATGGCGAGTGATTCGACGTGGAACGCGGCACGCTCGAGGTCTTTCCGCTGGATCGCGATTGTCGCCGCGGTCTCCCGGTAGATCGCGTTGTAGGGCTCACGCAGCAGAGCCCGCTCGGCGTAGTGCAGGGCGTTGTCATAGTCCTTCCGGCTGCGGTAGACCCTCGCGAGTTCGACGGCGTATTCCGGCGTGTTTCCCTCGATCTTGTCTAGGTTCTTAAGCGCGGCGATGGCGGTCTCGCTGTCACCCGCTTCCAAGGCGAGCCGAGCAAGCTGACGATCCGCCCAGGGATCGACAGGCCGCTTTTCTTGGTACTGCTTGATGATCTCAAACGCCAGTTCTTTGTTTTCGATCAGCAGCACTTTTTCGGTTAGATGCTTCAAAAGCTCAGGGCGGTCGGGGTGATCCTGCGATGCTTTAGTAAGCGTCTCAATATCCGCGTTCGCAATACCCTCGTTGCTGAGCAACGCCGCGAGCACGACATCCTCGGGCTTGGTCCCGTGGGTGGTCATCCCCCAAGCTTCAACCTGATCACCCGCCCAGGCCATGAACCCAGCCATGAACTCGTCGACTTCGATACCAAAGACCTGCTTGATCGTTTCGTGCTCACCCACTCCCTGCTGGTAGAGATTGAGCATAGCGATGGCCTTATCCCATCCGAAAACCGTCTCGATGTACTCTTTGATCCAGGCCGATTGTGCGTATGCGAGCGGCCGGTGATAGGGCTCGGTCGGGCGGATAAAGCCCCAGTTGATCTCGTCGTACTCGAAGAGCCTGCCGGTGTTGTAGCAGTCGGCGAGCAGTTCGTACTGTGACCACAGCCGGCCGGTCGTCTCCATGTTGACCGCGCAGCCCTCGGTGAACCAGTGGGGAACGCGGTTGTCGGTCTGGCTGAGGTTGACGACGTGGGCGTACTCGTGGCCCATGACATTCAGCCAGTTGTACGGCCCGTAGGCACGCTTCGGTCCGGGGCGGGGCGGCGTCATTGCGATCACGTCGCCCGTGCACGCCGCGATGGTCCAGATGCTCGGCATACCTGTGATACGCACTGCGAAGTGCTGGTCGTCGGGCATGAGATCCACCTGTGTGATCGCGGGCGGGTCGTGCTGGAAGCGCTCGATGAACTGCTCGACCATCTCGCCCATATGCAGCGCAACATCGCGGGCGAGCACCTCGTCGACCCCGGGCAGGTAGCGGACGAGGAACTGGTCGCTTTTGATCACGGCGTAGCCCAGCATCTCCTGGACGAGCATGAGCTGGTTGTTGATGCCCTTATGGAAGGGGTCCAGTGAGGACGCGGTCTGGAGCTGCTCAGCGGCCTTTTCGAGCTTGCCCCACTGCACATACACCTCGCCGAGCGTGAGCTGCGGCTCGGACCAGCCCGGCATCATCTCGATGACGGTCTGCAGGTGGCCCTCGGCGATTTTGTACTGCCGGGCGTCGCTCATGCTACGGCCGATCATGAACTCGGCCAGCGGGTTGCCCGGCGCGAGCTCCGCGAACCTCGCGACCGCCCCGTCCATAGCACCCACGTCGTAGGTCATGGCCTGCACCGCCGCGTTCATTGCCAGCAGCTTGCGGTGGCTCGGGTAGCGCTCCAGCGCGGGCCCGATGACTTCTTGGGCACGGGCGACGTCTTTCTGCCGCAGCGCGATCTCAACGGCTAGCACATCAGCCAGCGGGTGCTCCTCGTTGATGGCATGCAACTCCTTGACCGCGCGGTTGGCCGCTTCGAAGTCGAAGAACCGGCAGCGCATCGAGCCGAACAGGTACCACGCTTCAGACGACTTGGGGTTCAGCGACAGCGCTTGCCCAACTGCATTCATCGCCTGCTGCGGGTTGCCTTTGGCAAAGAGCAATTCGGCCTCTGCGACATAGGCCGGCCAGTACAGTGGGTCCGCTTCCTCGCGTGCCTTGCTAAGCAGCTTGTTGGCAAGATGGAAGTCCGCAGCAGGACGTCCTTCGAGACGGGCGAGCATCAGAACGGCTTCAGCAGCAGCGGTGAGGTCCTCGGCAGTTATCAGCACATCAGTATCTTGCTGGGCTTGCTCACGGATCGGCTTTAGTAGTCCGATTGCTGTTGGGAAATCCCCAAGTGACTCTGCTGCTTTGGCATTTAGTACTGCCCATTTCGGCTTCTCTATCAGAATGATGAAGTCACCTGCAGGAATCGGGACTTTCTTAGGATTGCCCGACTGGTATAAGATTTTTGATGCCGAAATGATAGCTTTACTATTGATCCGCTTCTTTGTTTCTCGATCAGCATTGGGGGGAACAAATAGCGTTGCTTTCTGGAATGAATCTGGGTCTATCATTGCACTGGGAACGTGTCTTGCAGCATCTAAAGCAAGTTGCTCCCAAGGGCTAAGATCTCCCAGCGATTCCCACTGCCCATGAAAAATCATCGCCTCGCGACGCTGCTCGTCTGTCAGCAGGTCGTCTTCCAAGAGCTGCGTGACCATCGGCGATAACTCGACGGCGAGCTGTTCCTGAGCGTCCGAAGTATGCGCGAAGCACAACGAGACAAAATACGCGGTCAACAGAATATGCTTAGCGAGTCCCCGGAAGGCGCCTGGGCGTTTACGGACGGTCGATGGTCGGACGCCGCCTTCGCAAACTGACGCAAAATTGTGAGGTTGCTTAAGGATGGATTGCATCATCATGGTTCTATAGTCTAGGATCAGTGGCGACATGAGTCTGCCACCACTATCAACGCTTAACCTGGCCGATGAGTTCCCGGTGCTCAGCGAGGTGAACTACCTTAACCACGCCGGCTGTTCGCCGATGTGTAACCGGGTCGCGGACGTCGTCCGTGAGTGTACGGAGCGGGCGACCACCGGCCGCCTTGCCGACAACCGGTGGTACCACGACGTACTAGCCGCCAAGCCCCTGCTGGCCGATCTGGTCAACGCCCGTGGCCAGCACGAGATCGCGTTCGTACCGAACACCGTGATCGGCCTGTCGATGCTTTCGGGGGGACTGGACTGGGTCAGGGGCGATCGCGTCGTGATCTCCGACGTCGAGTACCCGGCCAACCGCTACCCCTGGACCGACTTGAGGCGGCGGGGCGTCGAGGTCGTTGAGGCGAAGCAGGGCCCCGACTACCGCATCGACATCGACGATGTGATCGGCCTGATCAACGATCGCACGCGCGTGGTCGCGCTATCGCACGTACAGTTCGGCACCGGCTTCCGGATCGACCTCAGGCCGATTGCGGACGAGGTCCATGCGGCGGGGGGGCTCCTGTGCGTGGATGCGATCCAGTCGTTGGGGGTCCGCCCGATGGACGTGCAGGCTATGGGGATCGACTTCCTTGCGGCGGGGGCGCACAAGTGGCTGCTCGGTTCCGAAGGGGCCGGTTTTATCTGGTGCGACGAGGACCTCTGCCAGCAGTTGCACCCACCGATCGCGGGCGTGCTGGGACGCGTTAATGCGCTGGACTACGGCAACTACGACGAGCGATGGCTGCCCGACGCACGGCGTTTCGAGACGGGCACGATGAATGTGCTCGCGCTTCGGGCCATGCGAGCGTCCGTAGGGCTCTTGCTGGAGGTCGGGATCGATACGGTCTGGTCGCGGATCGATGTGCTGTGCCAGCACCTCCGTAGCCGGTTGGCTGAGAAGGGCTACACCGTCGTGTCACCGCCCGGGCCAAACGAGCGTAGCGGGATCGTTGCGATTGATCGGCCTGAGCGAACCGAAGAACACGACCGCGTCGTCAGAGACCTTGCCAAACAAAAGATCATCATCACGAACCGCATGGGCCACCTGCGCATCACGCCACACTTCTACAACACGATCGAGCAGCTTGACGAGGCGGTGGATGCGATGCCATAGCAGCGACGCGTCGCGGGGGCCCGTGGTGCGTGGCACCGTGGCGATCACGGTCGGTCATTTTCCGATCGGTACTTCCTGCACCTGCCAGCCCTCTTTCTGATCAGGCAGCTTGGTCTTGAAGACTTCTTCTTCGATCTCTGGGTTGAGCTTGGGCGTCGGGAAGAGCATCTCGATTTCGTCGCCGTCCTCCTCGGTGAGGACCTTTTGGAGCAGCAGTGTTTCGCTATCGAACCAGAGCTCTAGCGCGGCGGTATCCTTGCCTGCATTTAGCGGCGTCAGTTCGAAGTGTAAGAGCGTTTGGTCGCCGAAGGGTACATCCGCCAGCTTCTCTACCCTGTACTGCTTGAGTACTTCATCGGCCTTGAGCTTCAGCGGGATCGGCAGCTGCCCCTCGCCCATGTTGAGCATGTCAGACTGCTCCGCGCCCTTTGGGACGAGTTCACGCCGCACCGCCGTCTTGTCGTCGTGGTCACGCTCGAGCAGCCAGTTACCGTCAAAGATGAACCAGGTTTTCATAGGCCTGGCCCGCCCGTCGATGATCAGCCGGTCGAAAAGCACCGCAAAACGCGTCGGTTTGTCGTCATCGCCAGCGGCGTAGTAGAAATCGCCAAACCGCCGCTGCTCGTCGCCCGTCAGCGTCTGTAGCCGCGTGTAGCGGACGCGGGTCTTTAGCGTGGTGAGTTTGGCTGACTCCACCTCGATACGTTCGAGTAGTTCAATGACTTCCTCATCCGCAGCAGCGGCGGCGGGCTGCTTCGCGTCGGGTTCAGCAGCAGGCGGGGCGGCTTCGACGCTACCCTCCGCGATGGCGGAGCAGGCCGACAGGGCCAACAAGCCGATCAGAAAAAAGGCGAGCAGTTGGTTAATTGATCGTCGCATGGCTGTCGGTCCTTTGCCGTGGTCATCACGACTACAGTGTAAAGGACGCCGCTCAGGTTCACGGCATTATTTACCAAGCTCTCTGATCCGGATGTTGCGATACCAGACCTTGTCGTCGTGATCCTGCAGGGAGATATGGCCTGGGTTGGTCTTACTGAAACGCTTATTGCCCTTGTACTTGCTCTTGGCGATGAGTTGTTCGAACGCTTCGGATCCGATGTTGTACTCGACGATGAGTTCGCCGTTGAGGTAGTGCCGGGCGACGCGATCCTCCAGAACGATCTGAGCAACATTCCACTCGCCAACTGGCTTGAGCTTCTTGTTCTGGTTAGGCGCAATCAGAGAGTAGAGGGCCCCGGCACTGGTCTTAGGGTTCTTGCCGTTGCCGTGATGGTCATCGTCAAGGATCTGATACTCGAGCCCGAGCGCGCGGATCTTCTTGTTCGGCCTGGTTGCATCCACGCGATATTTCACGCCGGAGTTACCGCCCCGGGAGATCTTCCATTCCCACCGCAAATCGAAGTCTGCGAAGGCTTTCTTGGTCACGATATCGCCGCCGAATTTCCCGCCGGTATAGTGCAGGGTGCCATCCTGGATGACCCACCGCTCGGGGACTTCAACGCCTGTCGCAAAGCCGCGGAAATGCTCGGTGCTGCTGCCATCGAACAGCCAGAGCCAGTCTTGTTGAGTGGTCTCCGCGTACCCTTGAGGATTGGGCAACTCCTTGATCTTGATATCGCGGAACCAGACATCGTCTGTGTGGTCCTGGAAAGCGATGTGCCCCTTCTTTTCCTGGGCGAACTTGGGCCAACGTTTGTAGTGCGTAGCCTTGCTGACCTTCTTGAATTCCTCACTGTCTAGATCGTAGGCCACAACGACTTCCCCGTTGAGCCAGTGTTCGACCTTATTGCCGTTGACAACGACCCGGCCCGTGTTCCACTCACCGATGGGCTTGAGCTTCTTCTTGTCGTTGGGCGCGTAGTGGGCGTATAGGCTGGCTGCACTGGTCTTCGGGTTCCTGCCGTTTGGGTGGTTGTCATCCTCAAGGATCTGGTATTCCGGCCCTGACATGAACGACAGCCGGACATCATCGTGCTCGATGCAGCGGTAGATCACGCCGGAGTTGCTGCCTTTTGCGACCTTCCACTCAAACCGAAGATCGAAACTGGCGTACTGCTTCTTCGTAACGATGTCGCCTGCCTTAGAGTCGGCCTGGATGTGCAAGGCATCCCCGTCGATCACCCAGCCTTTCTCGGGGAACGTATCCATCTTCCAGCCGCGGAAGGCATCGGTGTTGGACCCATCGAACAGGATCTCCCAGCCGTCGTCTTGCTGCGCTTCCTCCCCTGAGGCGGTATTGGCCGTAACAAAAAACAATAGCCCGGCCAGCAGCGGCGCGGCCATCATCAGGTAGATGCGTTTCTGATTCATTGTTCTGCCCCTTCGCCACTGAGGTCTTTGACCTTGATGTTCCGCAGCCAGAGGTCTTTACCATGGCTTTGGAAGCCAATGAAGCCGGTCTCCTGCTGCATGTAGCCCTTCCAGCTACGGAACTTGCTGCGCTTTAGACGGGCTTTGATATCGTCGCTGCCCCAGACATACTCGACAACGAGTTCGCCGTTGAGGTAGTGCTGTACCCTATTGTCTTTCAAGACGATCCGTGAGCTGTTCCAGTTGCCTGCAGGGTTGGCCTTGGCGTTTTCGTTTGGTTTGATCAGGCCGTATAGCGAGCCTGTGCTGCTCATATGGATGCGTGGGTCGTCGATGATCTGGTACTCGGGCCCGGTGTCGTGCGGGTGGTTGCCGCGCTGGGCGACGCGGTACATGATGCCGGAGTTCGCGCCCTTGCCGAGCTTCCACTCCATCCGCAGGTCGAAGTCGCTGTACTGTTTACGCGTGACGATATCCACCGCGCCGTCTACAGCGCGGAGCGAGCCGTCCGCCTCGATGGCCCAGCCGTTCTTTGGGAAGTCATCGGTCTTGAAGTCACGAAGGGCCTCTGTACTGGTCCCATCGAAGACGATGTCCCAAGCCTTATCCTGAGATGTGGCCTGATCTTCCTCCGCTTCGGCCTGTACCCATGAGGCACCCACCCCGACCGCAAGCAGCAGGGCGAAGCATGCCAAGCCTTGATTGATCTTGTGATTCATGAGTTTGTTTGGTTGTGCTTACTCGCTGGTCAGGTCCTTGATGCGGATATTGCGGAACCAGACATCGTCGTTGTGGTACTGGAACGCGATGTGGCCCCTGTCTTTGGTCATGAAGTCGCCCCAGTTCTTAAATTTGCTGTTGGCGATCTTGGCCTTGATGTCGTCGCTGCCCCAGACGTACTCAACGACGAGTTGGCCGTTGAGGTAGTGCTTGACGCGGCTATCCTCGATGAGGATCTGTGAGGTGTTCCACTCGCCGATAGGTTTGAGCGACTTCTTCTCGTTGCACTCAATCAGGGCGTAGAGCGCGGCGGCACTTGTCTTGGGGTTCTTACCGTCGCGGTGCGCGCCGTCTTCGAGGATCTGGTACTCGGGGCCGGTCTTGTAGGTCGGCTGGTTCTTGACTTCTTCGACCCGGTACATGATGCCCGAATTGGCGCCCTCGGCGACCCTCCATTCCCACCGGAGATCGAAGTCGCTGTACTGCTTCTTCGTGATGATGTCGCTGGAGCCGCGGGTTTTACCGATGACGCGGATCGTGCCGTCCTCGACGGTCCAGCCCTTGTCGGGGAACGCATCGCCGTTGTACTGGCGGAAATGCTCTGTCGAGATACCGTCGAAAAGCACGGTAAAGCCATCTTCGATAGGGGGCTCCGTAGCTGTTGGCATGTGGCCATCCAAGGCGTGTGAGACGCCAAGCATGCCTGTGACCAAAAGCAGGGCGGCGACCGGGGTGTACAGGGCGTAACGCATCTCTGGGCTCCAGTTAGGTCCAAGCTGGACAGAATGACGCACCACATCGGTGATCCGTACACGGTACACAATAGCATATTTAAGTTGTAATTCAGCCCGTTTGCTGATACCGGGTCAGGTTTCGTCGGTCAGCGGGAAGCGGTCGAAAACGGTCCTCGTCGGGTCTAAGAGCCTTAAGCAGGCAGCGATCTGCTCCTTAATTGCCCCGAGGTGGCCGATGTAGTACCCGGCTAGCGAGGGGTGCCCGGTCAGGCGGTCGACCTGTTCACGGACCTGGGCGGTCGGATCGCCTTGCGGGTCTATCGGCACGGCCTGGATAGCCATGATCCCCGCGAGATCGGCGGCTTGATACAGCAATTCGGCCCCGTAGTGGTCGCGAACCAGCAGCAGCGACTCGCCATTGGCGGGTAGGAGTTGATCCTCATCCACGCGGTCAACCGTAAGCACCTCGACCACCTCGCAGATCTGGCCGTTCACCAGCAGCGAGGGCGGCAGGTCGTCGCCCAGCACTCGGCCGCGGCGGACCGATGCGAGCCCTAGCGTCAGCCTCGCCTCGTCGGTCACTTCGTCACCGACGATAATCCGGATGGTCAGGTCGTAGAGCGGCTGGTCGCCAAGCCCGGCGGGCCACCACCGCATAGGCTCATCGATGCCGAAGCGGAACCCGCCCTCCATACTCGTGCCGTTAGGTTTCAGCAGCAGCCGCCCACAGCCCTCGTCGTGGAAGCCGTTATCACTGCTGATCTCGGCCATGACGTAGGCGATCGGCGCATCGGCGGTACGGTGGCCCTCATCGATCGGCAGGGCCGCATGCGTGAGGATGTGGGTATCGATCACGGCCTGGCGATCATCGACGTAACGCACCAGCGGGCGGACCGAATCGATCTTGACGGGGCAAACCATGCGCAACGAACTCCGGCAGAAGGACGTGCAGGCCTTGTTTGGTATATCGGCAGGCGGTCAGGATAAGCGTAAATTCCGGTCCAAGTGATTGCAAGAAAAAACCCGCTCATAGGCCTTTGAGCGGGTTGAGGCAGATAAGGTGTGGGAATTCATCACTTCTTGCCAGTGAAGAAGCTCTTGACCGCATGCACAGTCAGTTGCCGGCCGACCTTCGCGATCGCCTCGGTCAGCGGGATCTCTTTCGGGCAGACCTTGACGCAGTTCTGTGCGTTGCCGCAGTCGCTGACGCCGCCGGGGCCCATGAGCACGTCGAGTCGTTCGCCCTTCAGCTTCTTGCCGGTCTGATGCTCGTTGAAATACAACGCCTGGGCGATCGCCTGCGCACCGACAAAGTCGTTGTCCTTGGTGAACTGCGGGCAGGCCTCCAGGCAGCAGCCGCAGGTCATGCAGCGGGACAGCGCGTAACGCTCTTCCTGTTCTTCGGGAGATTCCTTAGGCCCCGGGCCTAGTGCGTGGGTGCCGTCGACAGGGACCCAGCACTTGAGCTTCTGCAGGTTGTCGAACATGCGCTGCCGGTCCACGAACAGGTCGCGCATCACCGGGAATTTGGTCATCGGCTGGATGGTGATGACCTGGTCATTGGATGCGCCCTCGAAGAACTCATCGACGAGGCAGGAGCAACTCTGCCGCGCCCGCCCGTTAATCACCATCGTGCAGGCGCCGCAAACCTCTTCGAGGCAACCGCAGTCCCAGACGACGGGGCGGACCTTCTCACCCTGGATCGTTACCGGCCTGGAAGCGATCTGCTGGAGGACCGTAATGATGTTCTGGTTCGCAGTCGTGGGGACCTCGAACTCCTGCCAGTAGGAGGGCTGGTCTGGGCCGTCTTGGCGTTCGATACGGACGCGGAACTTGCTTGGTTTATTGGAGGCGATCATGTTCAGTCAACAAGTTGTTGGTTCGTGTTTACATGGGAACGATTGCTGTGATCGTCCATGGTTTTGCCTAGTAGTGAATGCTTAAGCTTTGGCCTTTTCTTTGGCTGCTTCGACGCTTGTGGCATCAGGTTTGGCTTCTGAGATCTTTTTCGCAGATTTCTTCTTCTTGGATTTGCTGCCGCCGCCATAGTCGCGGATGCGTGGCTCGACCAGCGGGATGGGGACGTCTTCCCAGAACACCCTGTGCTGACCGGTCTTTGTGTTGTACTCGGTTAGGGCTGATTTTTGATATTTCTTGTCGTCCCTGCCTTCCTGGTCAGAGCAGTAGTGACAGCCACGTGACTCCTTCCGCTCGATTCCTGCCAGCAGCATCGCCTCGGCGTAGATCAGCATATCGCCGAGCGCCCTGGTGAAGCTGAGGTTCTGGTTAGTCCAGGCACCGTCGTCGCCGAGTTTGACATTCTGGTATTCGTCAAGGAGGCCGCGTACAACGCCAAGGGCTTTGATCATGCCTTCCTGCGTGCGTACGACCGTCATTTCGTCCGTCATGATCTCGCCCAGACGGCGGTGGATATCGTAGGGATTCGTGCCTTCACCGGCGCTGTCCGCGGTCGCGATCAGCTTCTCGGCCTTGGCTTCTTCCTGCGAGATGGCTTTGGCAAAGACCTCTGAGTCGATCTCGCTGATCGGGTCTTCTTTCGCCTGCGTGCGGGCGAAATTGGCGACACCGAGGCCGCAGAATATGCCGTCGAAGATACAGGACAGCAGGGCGTTCGCACCCAGGCGGGTCGCGCCGTGGTACTGGTAGTTCACTTCGCCGAAGGCGTAGAGACCCTTAACATTGGTCATCATATTCCAAGGTGAGCCATTGACCATCCCGGGGTGGGGCGGTTTACTCGGGTCTTTCAACTGGCCTGCGTCTTCGGGGACGATGTCACAGAGGAACTGGGGTTTGGGCTCCTGCTGCGTCTCGTAGACGGTGTAGAGCCCGCCCATCGAGTAGTGGACCGCCGGGAAGATCTTCATCGGGACATCGCGCGGGTCGTCTCCGGTGAACTTCTCGTAAATCTCAAGGATCGCGGCGAGTTTGTCCTTGGTCGCCTGGGGGAGGTGGGTGATATCGAGATAGGCCATGCGCCCACCGCCTACACCGAAGCCCTTCTGGACCGCGAAGAAAATCCCGCGTGTAGCGACATCGCGTGACACGAGGTTGCCGTGCTGCGGGGTGGGGCCGTAGGTCGGGTACATCTCTTCGAGGACGTAGTAGCGTTCCTCGATGGGGATGTCGTTGGGGTGCTTGCCGGGGTCGGGGTGCGGCTGCCACTCGCCGTTCTCGTCCCTGATACCGGGCAGCCAGACACGGCCGCCTTCGCCGCGGGCGGACTCGGACATAAGCCGGCACTTGTCTTCGCCTGGGATTGCGGTCGGGTGCACCTGGATCATCTCAGGGTTGCCAAGCCAGGCACCGGCTTGGTAGCAGCGGCTCGCGGCCCCACCCGTGCAAATCACGGACATCGTGGACTTGCCGTAGATCAGCCCGCAGCCGCCTGTCGCCATAACGACAGCCTCGCCTTTGTAAGCCTTGATCTCCATCGTGCGCATGTCTTGGGCGACAATGCCGCGGCAGACATCGTCGTCATCAACGATCGGCCAGAGGAACTCGGAGAACTCGTACTTCTTGACCAGCCCCTCCGCCTCGCGTCGGCGGACCTGCTCGTCTAGGCCGTATAAGAGTTGCTGCCCGGTCGATGCACCGGTGTAGTGCGTGCGCCTGAAGATCGAACCGCCGAAGTAGCGGCGGTCGAGGAAGCCCTCCGGAGTGCGGTTAAACGGCACGCCCATGCGGTCCATCAGGTCGATGATCTTCGGTGCGGCGTACGCCATCTCGTAGACCGGCGGCTGGTGATTCAGGAAGTCGCCGCCGTACAGCGTCTCGTCAAAGTGGTCCCACTCGGAGAAGCCCTCCTGGCGGACCGGCTCGGTACAAGCGTTAATACCGCCTTGGGCACAGACGCTGTGTGACCGCTTAACCGGGACCATCGAAAAGAGGTCGACGGCAACGCCCGCCTCGGCTACGCGGACGGCTGCTGCCAGCCCAGCTAAACCCCCGCCAACAACAATGACTCTGGGTGTATCTGCCATAACATCGAATCCTAGCGCTTGAAAACCGTCTTCGTCTAATTACTTTCGGCTTAATTCTTTAATACGTTTATCCAGCGTATCCATCAGATCGACAAGTTCGGGGTCCTTGATCATCTCGGGGTCGATCGATTCGCTGAGCTTGGTGACGATGTCTTCGTCCTTAAGGACGAGCGCGAGTACGAGTTTCTGCTCGTCCGTTGTGTCCTCTTCCAAGTCATAGATCCATGCTGCAACAATCGCCGTTCCAAAGAACACGGTGAGCGCGACGAACAGCCCGAGGCAGGCTTGCCCCCACCTTCTCATGGCCGCTTCGCTGGTCGTGATACCCCAAGAGATGGCGGCGGTCCACAGCCCGTTCGCCCAGTGATACACGACCATCAACGCCCCGAGGGCGTAGAATGCGGTGACGACCCAGCTGACCTGCAACGCGTAGGCGGTGTAGGGCAGCGACATCGGAACGTCTTTGCCAACTACGCCGCTGTCGGTGTAGAAGCCGTGCGCGTAGAACGGCGTAAACCACCCGAAGATGTCCCATCGCCAACGCAGTGTCGCGATGTGCAGGAAGATGAAAACCAGCGCGACAATACCGGAGATGCGTTGGAAAAGGTAGCGCCAGTTGCCCTGGTACTTGTAGTTCTTGACGTTGTGCTTGCCGGAGAAGGTGTAGTAGAAGCCGAGCGCCGCGTGGAATCCGATGGCCGACCACAACGCGATTTCAATGAAGAGCAGCGCGGGGATCGAGTGGATGAAGTCGACCTCGTGCTGGAAGACGGACTCGCCGGACTCGCCGGGCTTCTGCCCCCAGATCATCTGCGCGTTCGTAAACAGATGGGCGATAACGAACAGCCCCACCGGGAGGATGCCCGACAGCGAGTGCAGCCTGCGGAGCAGGAAGTGGTAGCGGTCAAAAACAGAGGCCTTGGCGGCGATCGGAGCGTCGGACACGGGGGGGGTTCTCGGTGTGCGGGTTTGGTGTTGGGTGTGCGTGGTATTCGTCTTATTGGGTGTGGCCCCCGGTCGCGGGCGATCGAGACGCGTTCGCAATCTGGACGTAGCTCTGCCGCAACTCATAGAGCGTGGTTGCGAGCATCTTGGACTCTTCCTCTGTGAGGTTGCCCTTCGTCTTGTCTTCGAGCACACTGAGTGAGTCGATGTGGTGCCTAGCAACGTCGAGGTTCGCGTAGCGTTGACCGGTCTGCGGGTCGGGCATTGCGCCGAGGCTGAACAAGGCCTGCGTTGCGATCGAACTGACCAGCGTGGTGAAGTCGGCCGGGGGGATCTGGCCAGGCCCAGCTTGCGTCGGCGTGCCCGCGTCGTCCGTGCCTGCTTTTGAGGCCTTCTCCTTTTCAGCCAACTTGGCCTTCTCGGCCTGGGCCTGGGCCTTCCAATCGTCGTCAACATGCAGGATCGGTGAAGGGTCTTCGTCGCTCATAGGGGACCAATCGGCTCGGGTGTGGTGCTCTCTTCGTTGCCGTGAAGTATAGAGACCCCGATGTCTATCGGCGACCCCTTAAACAGGTTCATTCTGCAGAAGGATCTTCTTGAGAATCACTCACAACTCCCCGCGAAACCCCAACTTCCGATACACTCCCCGCCATGGCAAAACGTGGATCCACAAAGCAAAAGAAACCTGCCGTACCCAGGCACCTCGCCGTGCGGGTCAAGAAACTGCAGAGTCGGCTCCAGGCCGATGATATGGATGGGCTAATCGTCTCGAACCCGCACGACATCCGGTACCTCACCGGGTTCGTCGGGGAAGACTCTTGGCTGTGGGTCCCATCGACTGGGTCGGGACTAACTGTCATTTCAGACATGCGGTTCAGGGACCACATCCCCGATGAGGCCCCGCATGTCCGAGTGGTGATGCGCAAACGCAGCAAGGCCAGCTATGAGAACCTGGCCCAAGGCACGGCGCGCTCGCTCAGCCGGCGAAGCCTCAAGCGTGTCGGCGTGCAGGCGTCTTATCTCAAGGTGCCCGAACGCAAGCAGATCGTTAATGAGTTCAGCGCAAAGGTAATCAAAGATTACAAAGACGGGATGCTTCATCAGCGTTCAATCAAGGACGTCAATGAGATCAAGAGCATCCAGCAAGCGGTAAAAATCCAGCAGGTCGCCTTTACCGAGACGCGCGAGATCCTCAAGCCAGGGATCACCGAACTCGAGGTTGCGGGTTACCTGGAATACCGGATGAAGTGCCATGGCGCTGACGGCATCGGCTTCAATACGATCGTCGCGTACGACGGGCATTCCAGCCACAACCACGCGCACCCCGGCCGTCAAAAACTCAAGAAGAACTCTAATATCCTCATCGACTGGGGCGCGAAGTGCAACGGTTATGTCTCCGACATGACCCGTGTGCTGAATATGGGCAAGCCCAAGAAGCATATCGCCGAGATCTATAAAATCGTTGAGGAGGCCCTGCACGTGGGCATCGAAAAGGTGGCCCCGGGCGTCTCGGTCAAGGAGGTCGACGATGCCTCACGCGGCGTACTCCAGAAGTACGGCCACAAGCTGGTCCACGGCCTCGGCCATGGCATCGGGCTCTACGTCCATGAGCAGCCCGGGCTAGGCCAGAACGCCAAGCTTATACTCGAACCGGGCAACGTGATCACCATTGAGCCGGGTATCTACCTCGGGCCTAAAGGCGGTGTGCGCCTGGAAGACGACATCCTAGTGACCAAGACCGGCGCAAAGAACCTCAGCGACTTGCCGACGGCTCTCGAATGGTCCATCATCTAAGCTGTCAGTAAACGATTAAGGCCAACTTATGATCGACCTGAAAAAACTTGAGAAGCTCATCACGATGATGGCGGAGAACGACCTCACCGAGATCGAACTCGATGATGGCACCGAGAAAGTACAGCTCAAGCGTGGTTCCGGCGGCGCGCCAGTCCAGGTCTTGGCTCCCGCGCCGCTGCCTGCTGCGGCACCCGCGCCTGCCGCGACACCTTCCGCACCAGGCGTACCTGCCGCGGAAGCTTCGGTACCCGCCGCCTCGGGGCCGACCATCGACAGCCCCATGGTCGGAACCTTTTACGCCGCATCGAACCCCGAGTCGCCCGCCTTCGTCAAGCCCGGCGACTCGGTCACCGCCGACTCGGTTGTCTGCATCGTCGAGGCGATGAAGGTTTTCAACGAGATCAAGGCCGAAACGGCCGGTAAGGTCAAGTCTGTGCTGGTCAGCAACGGCGATGCCGTGGAATTCGGTCAGCCGCTGTTTGAACTCGAGTAGCAGGGCGAAGCGACACACCATGTTCAACCGTATCCTCATCGCGAACCGTGGCGAGATCGCCGTCCGCATCATCCGCGCCGTCCATGAATTGGGTGTCGAGGCCGTCGCGGTTTACTCGACCGCAGATAAAGACTCTAAACATGTGCGCATGGCAGACCGTGCCGTGTGTATCGGTAAGCCCGCTCCGGCTGAGAGTTACCTCAATATCCCTCGCCTCATCGCGGCCGCAGAGGTCACCGACGCCGACGCGATCCACCCCGGCTACGGCTTCCTCGCTGAGAACGCACATTTCGCAGAGGTCTGCCGCGACTGCAATATCGAATTCATCGGCCCGTCTGTCGAGGCCATGGGCAAACTCGGCGATAAAGTCTCTTGCAAGCAACTCGCTATCGCCAACAAGGTCCCGACCTCGCCAGGCTCCAAGGGAGCGATCACGGATGAGAAGAAGGGGCTTAAGATTGCTAAAGAGATCGGCTACCCGGTCATGATTAAGGCGTCGGCTGGCGGCGGGGGACGTGGTATGCGCGTCGCACATAACGACAACTCTTTAGTCTCCGGTATCAACCAGGCTTCTGCTGAAGCCAAGGCCGCGTTTGGTGACGGCACCGTCTATATTGAGAAGTTCATCGAGTCCGCCCGCCACGTTGAGGTCCAGGTCCTCGGTGACAAGCACGGCAATGTCGTCCACCTCTGGGAGCGCGACTGCACCATGCAGCGCCGCAAGCAGAAGCTCATCGAAGAGGCCCCCTGCCCGGTACTTAGTGACGATGAGCGCAAGGCGATCTGTACCGCTGCTGCGCGGATGTGCAAAGCCGCCGGCTACTACACCGCCGGCACGGTCGAGTTCCTTATGGACGCCAATAAGGACTTCTACCTCATGGAGGTCAACACCCGTGTCCAGGTCGAGCACCCCGTTACCGAAATGATCACTGGCGTGGATATCGTCAAGCAAACCATCCGCGTCGCGGCGGGTGAGCCGCTGCCTTTCAAGCAGAAGGACATCAAGATCAGCGGCCACGCCATGGAGTGCCGGATCAACGCAGAGGACCCGGCGATGAACTTCGCCCCGTGCGCGGGGCTGATCGAAGACTTCAACGCCCCCGGCGGCCCAGGCGTACGGCTTGATACCCACGCCGGCGCTGGTTACCGCATCCCGCCCAACTACGACTCGATGATCGGTAAGCTCATCACACACGCCCGAGACCGCGAGCAAGCCATTACCCGTATGCTCCGCGCTTTGGCGGAGTTTGAGATCAGCCCGACCAAGACGACGATCCCGCTGCATACACGGCTACTTAAGAACGGTAGTTTCCTGAGCAACGATACGGATATCAATTTCGTCGAGCGGCTACTCGGTCTCTAATGGCCAAGTTTCGTAGTCCAAAGAAAGCCAGCCAGATAAGGTCTTCATTGTATCTATGCTTTGCGCGTTCAAGATCAATCATAAAGCCGTGCTTTTTGCTCTTCTTGCGGATGATAGATTGGTTAATCGTATGCAGAATAGTTTGACAGACAGTGGTTATACCGTCCTCGCGAGCAAGTTATTGATCGTATACAGATTCCAGTGGCCACATACCCATTTCATTGCATTCGATAAACATTTAGAGGCTTAGGAAGCCAAGAGTCTAAATCGGGTTCTCGCGGAGCAGTTTTAGCACGGCTTGGCAGAGGTTATCACGTCGATGGTTGAAGCGGTACTCGGTCTCCTTCAAGTGCAGGTGGAAGGTGTGCTTGGAGATGCCATGGA
>JBCDKD010000035.1:0-46216 GCA_039024275.1 Planctomycetota bacterium
ACCCCCGCCGCTCTCGCCCGCGCCGCCCCCCCCCCCCCGTAATTCGTGTGTGTGGGGGGGGGGGGGGGGGGGGCCCCCCGCGCTGCTCCCGCGGGTTTTTGTTGCGGGCCGGGGCCGCCCCCCCCCCCTCCCGACAAGCCAGCCCGGCAGTTTGGAGCACTTCCTCACCGAGCGCTACCGACTGTTTACCCTCGGTCGAAAGGGCCGGGGCGTCCGCGTTGGCGAGATCGCGCACGGGCCTTGGCGGCTGCAAGAGGCGGAGTGCGATCTATCGGCGTGTGAGATGACCCAGGGCCTGGGCTTTGACTTACCAAACCGTGATCCCGTGCTGCACTACGCCGACAAGCTCGACGTCGTCGCGTGGCTGCCAACAAGAGCCTGATGGATTCGAGGGGTGTCGCAGCCGCCGCGTCACCACGCGGGCAGACAACACACTCTAACTCGACCGCCCGGGCGTGGCCCGGCGGCTACGCAACAGTCTTGCTCGCTACCGGCTCAACCTCTGCGCCGCATTCTGGGCACAGACCGCTCGTATTGCCCGTAAGGTTGTAACCGCACTGCTTACACATGCGTGGATCGCGCTTGCGGTTGATTGCGGATCGAGTCCAGATCAGCACGCCAAGACTTACAAGCATCACGACCGACCAGATCAAAGATCGATTCTGAAAAATCGATCCATCACTGATCATGTACTCAGGCGACATCAACCAAACGGTAGTCGAGAACACGATCCATGCGACCATCAACCAGAGTGGAACGAAGAGATCACGCGAAGTGACGAAGAGAACCCCGAAGAACAGCCAAACGATAAACGGCACCGGGCCGCCTGCTAATTGACCAGCGAACCTGCCGATATCATCCTGCGTCCGCGCCATTGGCTTCTGGGGATAAGGCTGGTCGAAGTAAGGACCAAATATGATAAGGCTGTCAAATTGATTATCAGGATTAAAGGCAAGACTGATCTCACTCCTTTCCGTGTAAGGAATCACTTCGGAGAAACGATACCCGTTTGGCATTTCCTTAAACTGGATGTCCTCTGGTAACTTCAATCGATCTATAACGACATCGAAAGGCTGACCATTCAAACCCATGCCATAGAGCCGATTCCTATAAGCCTGGAACTCCTGCTGAAACTTTGATTCCTGTTGCTGATACATTGCGAGATCAGCGCGGTGCTCGGCATCCCATGAATACTTAATCGCCAAACACGGAATCACAAATAGCGGCAGCAGCAACCATGACAACAACCTGGTGTAGCGAACCCCTCGCTGCTGCCTTCCGGAACGTTCCATCAAGATAAGCATACCATCACCGTTATCCGACCCCCGCGCATTTACGCCGGGGCCTTATAACAGCGCTTATCGTGAGCCGTACTGCTTCTCGTAGTACTTACGGTACTCGCCGGACTTGACGTTCTGCCACCACTGCGGGTTGTCGACGTACCACTTCACCGTCGCCTCCAGCGCCTGTGGCCAGGCGCTCCGCGTTGGCTGCCAGCCGAGTTCGGTCTTGAGCTTGGTGGCGTCGATCGCGTACCGGCGGTCGTGGCCCAGGCGGTCGGTCACACGCTCGATCATGTCCTCGCCCTTGCCCATCAGTTCGAGGATCGAATGGGTCAACTCGAGGTTGGTGCGTTCGTTGTTGCCGCCGATGCAGTACTGCTCGCCGGCGGTGCCCTTCTCGAGCACGGTGAGCACCGCCTCGTTGTGGTCTTCGACGTGCAGCCAATCGCGGACGTTCTGGCCGTCGCCGTAGAGCGGGACCTTCTTGCCCTCGATCAGGTTGGTGACGAACAGCGGGATGACCTTCTCGGGGAACTGGTAGGGCCCATGGTTGTTCGAGCAGTTGGTGATCATGACCTTCATGCCGAACGTGTGGTGGTAGGCCCTTGCGATCATGTCGCTGCCGGCCTTGCTGGACGAGTACGGGCTCGACGGCGCGTAGGGTGTTGTCTCGCTGAACAGCTTGTCGGGCTCGTCCAGCGGCAGATCACCAAAGACCTCGTCCGTACTTACATGCACAAACTTCTTGGTGTTACCCGGGTCGACACGACGCAGCGCATCGAGCAGCGTCTGCGTGCCCAGCACGTTGGACTCGACGAACGGGCGTGCGTCGATGATCGACCGATCGACGTGCGACTCCGCTGCCATGTGCACGACACAGTCGGCCTTCCGCATCAGGTCGGTGACCAGATCGATGTCGAGGATATTGCCATGCACGAAGGTGTATCGCGGGTCGTCTTCGACGTCGGCCAGGTTCTCTGGGTTGCCGGAGTAGGTCAGGCTGTCGAGGTTCGTGATCGAGTAATCGGGCCGATCGCGCAGCACGTAGCGCACGAAGTTGGAGCCGATGAAGCCGCTACCGCCAGTGAGAAGGATGTGCATCGATTCAATCCTTTAGCCACAAAAAGGCTCAAGAAGGAACAGAGAAAATCATCAAGAAGCTCGTTTTTGTACTTCTTGTGCCTCTTTGTGGCCAATCTGATCCAGTACGTTGTTGAGGTTGACTTCCCAACTCGGCATCGCACCGATGATCGCTTCGGTCGGCCCGAGGTCCATGACGCTGTACGCCGGTCGGACCGCGGGGCGGGGGTACTGCTCGCTTCCGCAGGGCTCGATCTTGCAGGCTGGGTTCGCGTGCTCTGCGATCATCTTGGCAAAGTCGTACCAGGTGCACTCGCCGCCATCGGTCACGTGCAGCGTCCCGCGGGCGCCCTCTTCGATCAGGCGGAGCGACGCCGCGGCGAGGTGCTCTGCACTCGTGGGCCGGCCGCGCTGGTCGTTGACCACCATCAGCGACTCTTTTTCCATCGCCAGCTTCGCGATCGTCTTCACGAAGTTGTTCGCCCAGGGCGCATAGAGCCAGCTGGTCCGCAGGATCAAGTGTGGGCCACCGTGCTCGCGTATCTCTCTTTCACCCTCGGCCTTGCTCCGGCCGTAGGCGTTGCAGGGCTCGATCGCGCCGTCGACCTTGTAAGGCTCGGAGGCGACGCCGTTGAATACGTAGTCGGTCGAGTAGTGCACCAGGAGCGCTTGCGCCTGGCAGCAGGCCTCGGACAAGTAGCCCACACCGGTGCCATTGACCAGGGTCGCCATATCTTCGCTCTCCTCGGCACCGTCTACGTTGGTATACGCACAGCAGTTGATCACAACGCCGATGTCGGGCGTAACGAACTTCTTGATCGCGTTCGGGTCGGTGATATCGAACTCGGGCAGCGACGCGGTCCGGTACGGGATGCCCTTGCTTTCGAGGAGCCTGCACCACGCGGTACCGAGCATGCCCTCCGGGGCGATCAACAGGATGGTAGGTAGGCCGCTCATTTAAACCGCGCCCTCCATTTGGCTGTAAACAAAAGGCGAGTCGAGCTCGGCGAGTACCGGGAGTGCCGCGTCCTTATCACTGAGTTGCGGGCCACCCTCGATGCCGTCAAGCGGCCAAGGGAGATTGAGTTCGGGGTCGTCCCACCGCACACCACCGTCCGCCTCGGGGGCGTAGGCGCTGCTGACCTTATACAAAAACTCGGTATACGGCTCGAGCGTTACGAAGCCGTGCGCAAAACCCTCTGGAATAAATAGCTGCTGGTCGTTATTGGCAGATAGCTCCGCACAGACCCACTTACCGAACGTCGGCGAACCCACCCGGACATCTACCGCCACGTCCCAAACCCGGCCCTTCACGACACGGACGAGTTTCGCCTGTGCGTGCGGCGGCGCCTGGAAGTGAAGGCCGCGCAGGACGCCGGGCTTTGCCGACAGCGAGTGGTTGTCCTGCACCCAGTCCCGTTTGATCCCATGCTCCGCAAGCCTGGGGGCGCTGAAGGTCTCCATAAAAAACCCACGCGCATCCCCGAAACGCTTCGGCTTGATCAGTTTTACATCCGGGATATCAAGTGGCTGGATCTGCATGTATCAACCTAGGGTTGCACCGGGTTACAACAATAATCGGTCATGTCGGCGGGTAACTAACGAATAACTCAGGGGTTTTACTGGCAAAACCATCGGTGCTGCATCCGATAACAATGTACAGCGTGCTTGGAAGCACGAAGCGCCTGCTAGACAGGTTTCAAGCCATCCCGTCTTTCAAGAGGCCATACAGGTACTGGCCGTACTCATTGCTCTTCATCGTCGCGGCACGTGACTCGAGCTGGGTATCATCGATAAAGCCCATTTTCCAAGCAATCTCCTCAGGACAGGAGATCATCATGCCCTGCCGCTGCTCGATCGTTTCGACGAATGTGCTGGCCTGCAAGAGCGACTCGTGCGTCCCCGCGTCTAGCCAGGCGGTGCCCCGCGACCAGAGCTGGACGTTCAGTTTGCCCTGGTCCATGTAGGCGCGGTTGACATCGGTGATCTCCAACTCGCCACGGGGCGAGGGCTCGATCGATTCGGCGATAGCGGTAACGTCCTTGTCGTAGAAGTACAGGCCGGGCACGGCGTAGTGGCTCTTGGGTTGTTCGGGCTTCTCCTCAAGGGAGACAACCTTGTTATTCTCATCAAACTCGACCACGCCGTAACGCTCTGGATCTTTCACGGGGTAGCCGAAGACGGTTGCCCCTTCGGTCACCTCGGCGGCGGCCTTGACCTGCTTGGAAAGGCCGGTGCCGTAGAAGATGTTATCGCCAAGGATTAGGCAGCACGGGGCATCGGCTGTGAAAGACTTGTCCAGCAGAAACGCCTGCGCGAGGCCTTTGGGCGCGGGCTGCTCGACATAGCTGAAGCTCATGCCCCACTGATCACCGCCACCCAAGAGACGCTTGAAGCCCGGCAGGTCTGTCGGCGTCGAGATGATCAGCACCTCGCGGATGCCTGCCAGCATCAGCACCGACAGCGGGTAGTAGATCATCGGCTTGTTGTAGACCGGCAGAAGCTGCTTGCTGACCGCGAGGGTCAGCGGGTACAGCCGCGTGCCGTGCCCGCCAGCGAGGATAATACCTTTCATGATGCCTTTCCCTGATCGTAGTCCACAGGCATCATCGACCATTGATCCGGGCGTGTCCAACCGGTTTACAGCATCCACATAAGGTCCGATTACTGCTCACCGAAGATTCGCTTACGCAGCAACCGCTGGTCCAACGGCACGAACAGCAGGATCACCAGCACGCACAGCCCAGCCGCGGCAAGCAGGTGCCACGTCAATTCACCCGCGACGAGAAGCCAGCGCAGCCCCTCCGACAGGTGGTGAAGCGGGTTGATCTGGACGACTTGGCTTAGCACCGGCACCTCCGGCAGGGGGAAGTACGTGCTCGACGAGAACGCGATCGGCATGATCACGAGGAAGAACGGCAGGCTCATGTGGTCGATCGTCGGAACGATCGCCGTGAAGTACAAGCCCACCGACGCAAACGCCAGCGCAGATAAATACAGCAATGGCACAACCACAGGCAGCCAGTGCCAGTGCAGATCGAGCTGCCCGAACAGGCCGAACGCACAAAGCACGACGCCAAGCACAACCGCGTAACCCGTGGCGTAGAGCGCGGCCCAGAGCGCCTCGCCCCAGATGACGTGCTCGAGCCGGACCATCGTCGTGAGCTGGCCCTCCCATGACTTCTGGAAGTGCATCCGCACGAACGCACCGAACAGCGCCTGGAAGAACGCGATCATGAACGCCGTGTAGGCAAGCATCCCCGGCGCAAGGTAACGCAGGTAGTCCAGTTCGAAGCCTTCCCAAGTAAAACTCTGGATCTGCCGGCCGAGCCCGATACCAAACGCGAGCAACAAGATCAACGGCTCGAAGACCGGCGGGACCAGCATCGTGTGCCAGTTGCGCACGTGAACACGCAGGTGCCGCAACAGCACCGCGTGCGACTGCCAATGGAACGCGGGGAGGTAGGCCTTCATGCCCGCTCCTCCGATAGCGCGAGGAACAGGTCGTCCAGCGTCGGCGGGCGGACCTCGTACCGCAGGTCCGCAAACGCCGCGACGAACGCAGACAGCTGCTGCGCATCGAATGGCACATGCCATTGTGATAAGACCTGTGACGGGCGGACAGCTTCATTAAAGTTCGATTCGATCCACGCCAGTGCATCGGTGGTCTTCGGTTCCGGGTTACTCAGGATCACCACGTGTTCGCCCACGACATCGCCGAGCACCTGGTCAGCCTTGCCCTGTGCACGGACCCTACCGTTCTGGAGCACCTGAAGCCGATCCGACAGCCGCGCCGCCTCGTCCATGTAGTGCGTCGTCAGTACGACGGCCATGCCCTGCTCGCGCAGCGAACTAACCAGCTCCCACACCGCGACCCGCGCCTGCGGGTCCAGCCCCGTTGTTGGCTCATCCAGGAACACAACCTTTGGCTCGTGCACGACCGCGCGGGCGATCATCAACCGACGTTTGTACCCGCCCGACAGCGTCTCTGGCGAGGCGTCGGCGTATTCACGCAGGCCGAACTGGTCGAGCAGTTCTTCGATACGCTCGTCAAGACGATCCGGCCTCGGCCGGTAGTACCGCCCCGTCTGCACTAAGTTCTGCTTAACGGTGAAGTCGGCGTCGAAGGTGTCGTCCTGTGTGCAAACGCCAAACCGACGCCGGGCCGCGTCGGGTTCGGCCTGCAGGTCATACCCATCGATCGTGATTACCCCCTCGTCCGGTCGGAGGTACCCGTAGCACATGCGGAGGGTCGTCGTCTTACCCGCACCATTGGGACCAAGCAGCCCGAGCACCTCGCCTGCCTGGACCTGCATCCCGATACCGTCGACCACACGCTTGCCGCCTAGGTGCTTGACCAAGCCATCGGTACGCAATAGCGCGCCAGTATCTGAGACAGGCATACCTTCGGTGGCAAAGTCAGGATGCGGGCTGGTACGAGTCATAGTCCAAGATCGAGGTTTGGTATGGACAAAGATACCTCAACCCGAGCCCAGATCTGTTGCAGGCTAGATGTTTTGTAAATTCAAAGCCATATGACCCAGTTTGACCTCAATCTCGTCAACAAACGATCAAATCAGCGCACTTTTCTACGATCACCTTCAGATGAATTGAGCAATCGACATAAACTCAAATGTACAGGATTTCAAAATTCAAGAGTTAGATAGGTAGTACTTGAAGTGGTGTTGGCACACCATCGCGCAGCTTCCCAGTGTTCTTCTTTGTCTTTATTACACCCGTCTTATCCGTACGGATCTCTTCGAGCAGTTCTTCATGATGCTCAACAAAGAAGTAATTGATTAAAACACCGATATCTTCATTCGCCTGTGAAAGAACGGGGTCAAACTCATGTAGTCCCCTCGCCGATGAAGCGATCTGATCATTGATCGTGTTGTTGAAGGCAGTGCGAAGCGAATCCGTTGTGTACCCATTGAGATCGAAAGAAAAAGAGGCGCTCACGATTTCCGTTGGCACACTCCGGCTGACCGAGACGACATAGTGGTTGATCGAAAGCGGGATTGCCTGCCCGTCTTCATTGAGGCTGAAATCAATAACCTCGCACATGTCTTCGCCGACCGAGATTGCCAAGGGGCTAAAACTGTGCTTACAGCCCGGCTCGTCGAAGAGGACGTGACCTTGGAACCTACCGAGTGACCTTGCCGGCTCGCTTGAATCGATGAAAATTTTACACATATAAATTAGACTCCGTGGAAGTTTGCTCAACTCAAATGTTACAGAAAGACGCCAGTAATCCTAGCGGTGTAAATTGTCTTATCCTCATTCTGCTCTAACTCGATCTTGATCTGGTAGGCATCAATTCGCATAACCTTAACTGGAATATCCCTTATGGGGACACCACTTAGAAGCATGGGTAACAGTTCATCTTCGGCACGTTTCTCAATTTCAGGCAAGCAATTAGATTGAAACTTGCCAACGGGAATGCCATGCGCAAGCATGTGAATTTTTGTGGCTTGAGTCAAAACAACTTTGATTCTGGATCCTGATGGTCGCCTTTTGGCCATAAGCTGCTTGCCCTCGAGAGCATCACTGATACAGTCCAGCGACCGACTTAATAATTCACGCCTGCCACTTTCGAGGAGTAATGTATCAGAACCGGGCTCATGCGTGGGGTCGATACTCGGTAGGTATAAACTCTTATTAAATGGCGTGACACATAAGATATGCGCTTCCGATGCATCACTCACAGGGGCCGAGAAAAACAGCCCCGCCAGCCTCTCACGATCGTAATTACGGGATGTCAAGCCAGATAAACCGTTGGCCGAATGTGTTTTTGCATGCCTATCATACTTGTGCGATAGGGTTGTTGAGGCAATACGCCTGAAAGAGGTTAACCCATGCTCAACCAAACCGAAGACAAAATGGTCGGAATGATGGTCGCCAGCGCGACGAACGCTGACGAATCGGTCGTCATGTTCCATATGACTGCTGAAGAGATGGCGACGCGACTGGCCGATCCGAACATGAGCACCGAGTACATCGGACACGGCCTGATCGTCAGCACCAACAAAAAACAGCAACTTGTTGGTATGAAGTTGGTTTCTCAGGTTGAACCTTCTTGTGAAATCAGTGATCTTCCAGACTTGGATGAGAGCAACATTGCCAGGATCCAAATGGTCTGCGAACGTCTTGAGGCTGTTTCCAAAGCGATTCGTAGCCGTCTGGACTCCTTCGGTTCGAAGAAGGCCGCCTAGAAAGTGAGCGTGCGAAGCTGAAGCCTGAAATGGAGAAGATTCGGTACGCCCCTGGATTCGTCTGATATCTGCTCTCATGCCTGCTAGTTGTGACCTCGCTGATTACATGTAGATACCTGCACATTAACTAAGGCGAATCGTAGTAGGAATGCCTAATTCATAATTTTGCAATATTGCAATTGATTCGCACATTCTATAATTTGCCAGGCAATTATCATGTCAATCATCTTTTGACCCGCCGCTCGATCCGACGCAGGCCGCGGACCAGGTCCCGCGCGCTCTTGTACTGCGCCATCTCCGGGTTCTTCGGCCGAAGGACCGCTGCGGTCAGCGCGCTCAAAGCCCCAGCCACGTCCGACTCGGGGTCGTACTTTATCAGCTGCTTGAGGTCCGGGTTGGTATGCGGCTTGGCGATTTGGACCGCCAGGTAGAACGAGTCCACGGTCTTGTCGGTCTTGCCGTAGACCTCGGCGATGGCGTTATTGGTGACGTGGCCACGTTCGATCATCTTGCCGAGCATGCGCTGGATCTGGCTGGTGCGCATCATCTCGGTAAACAATTCGCCCAGCATGGGCGAGCGATTCACCTGCTCGCCGATCTTGCACGCGCTGCCGAAATCGACGAAGCCGACGCCTTTGGGCGTGATGACCATGTTGTCCATCCGTAGGTCCAGGTGCATGACGTTGGCCTGCTCGTGCAGCGCGGCGAGGAGCTCGGCAGACTGGATCGCGAACTCGAGCTGGCTGATCGGCTCTCCCCCGATGCGCATCCAATTCATGTGCAGCGTGCGGACAAAGCCGCGCTCGTCTTTCTGGATGCCCAGAGGCTTGGGGACCTGGTCGTGATAAACGGGGTCGAGGTTCGCCCGCAGGATGCCGAGCATCGCCGCCTCGCGCGTCAGGAACGTCGGGAAGACGTGATCGACCAGCTTGCGGGCGCGGTTTTCGAGGTCTTTGACTTCGACTTCGGGGAACTTGTGCTTCAGCCGATTCAGGAGGTCGTCGAAGGTCGGCACCCGCTTGGTCACGATGTAGCCGAACGGGCAGTCGGGCGACTTCGGGGCAGGTGTCAGCTCGACGTGGTAGGTGAACCGCTCGGTAAAGTCACCGGGCTGGATCAACGCGGTCTTCCGGGCCAGGAACGCGTAGCCCTGGGGCGTCAGCCCGGGGATGCGTAGGCCCATCACGTTGGCGTGCAGCTTCGTGACCGGCTGCTCGATGATGAAGCCACGCTTGCCGTCGTAGGACTCCGCCAGGTTCTGCACGCTCTTGAGGTTCGTGGCGACATACAGGAAGACCCCGCCCCAGCGCAGGCGCGCAAAGGCCTCGTCGGGGAGTTTCGGCTCGCCTGGCGTCGCGGAGAGGATGTCAACGAACCTGCCCTCGCTTGCGTGACCGGACCGGCTGCTGAGCCGGCCGGCCATCTCATCCCGAAGCCAGAGGCGCTGCGCCACCGCGATCAGCCGGTCGAGCTGCTTCGCCGAGGCGGGTGCCTGCTCTTTCACCACTGCGGGCGGCGGAGTCGGAACAGTTGTGTTGTCTTCTCGTCGCAACGTCAGCTTCCGGAACAAACGTCTGAACCACCCCGGTTCGTCCGCTATCGGCTCGATCACGACCGGGCTTTGGTCCGGATAACTGGGCGTGTTCAAGAATTCAGCCGACTGGGGCGGCGGGATCAGGTCCTCGCGATCCTCCGCGCCGCGATAACCATTCACACGCCCCGGGGATCGGCCGTGCGCATCTCGCTGGATATGGTCAAAAATCGGGTGCTGTGTGGCCATTGATCGGTGGCGGGTGGGTCTGCACATCATACGGGCCGGCAGACCCGCACATCTGTGATTGTAAATCGTCATAGCCGGAAACAAACAGCCACTAATATAGTTGGATGCTCGAAACCCACACACCGAGCTGCTTTTCAAGTCAGTACGTGCTGCTGGATAACGGCAAGCCCTGCGGGAAATTCAAGGGCCGAACATGGTCGGGCCATATTGATGTGTCTCTGCTAAGCCGGTACCGCCTCGTCTTCAAGCACGAGGGCTTCTTCAGCTCGCGTTACACGCTGATGGATCAGGGCACCGGGTCCGTACTGGCCGGGGCACAGGCCGCGGGGATGTTCACCACCGCGTGGGACCTCTCGCTCGGCCTCGGTGATTGCAAGATGGTCTCCGCCGGCTTTTTCAACCAGGGCTTCTACGTCCAGCAAGGCAGCCAGCGCCTGGCTGGGGTCAACGTCAGCGGCGGGTGCAGCGGGGCGTGGTATGTCCGCCCGTATGTCGGGATGCAGCTGACCGACCAAGTCATGATCGGGCTGGTGTTCCACACGATCCTGCGGCGACGAAGACAACATAACGCTTCAGCCTCAAGCTGAGCGAGCGGATACCAGCAGAGACACTGACGCCCGCTACACTGGCCACATGCTTCATTCCAAGCGACGACACAGCTTCAGCAGGCATTCCAAGCTATTCAATGATGGCAAGCCAGTGGGTAAGACTAAAGTCCTGCTTTGGGGTGGGCACAACGACGTCTATCTGCCCGAAAAGAAGCACCTCCGGTTTAAGCGGATGGGTCTTCTACCGCGTTTCCAGTTCGAGCTTATTGACTACACCACCGGCGAGAGCCTGGTCTGGATGAAGCGCAGCAGCAGGGGGCCGTTCTGCTGGGACCTCTCGCTGAGCACCGGGCTGTGTACATTAGATGCTGACGCGAAGGATAAAAATCTTAGACTTGTTATGGAACAAAAAGATCAAGCCGTTGCGGAAGTTAGTTCCGCCAGTGGTGGGTGGGCCGTTGAACCCATTTCAGAGATTGCGCTAGTCGATCAGGTGCTTATTGGCTTGACCTACAGCAAGATCTGGACTGCCATGGGGACCCTTGATGGTGGCTGATCGAAAAGCCTCGGCGCGAGGCTATCTTATATATGGATCAGTCGCACCTATTGTGTATCACGATCTGTAAACTAAAACCATGCTCGAAAGTAAGAAACGCCATTGCTGTAGTACAGAATCAGTACTCTTTCATGATGGAAAGCCTTGCGGAAAGCTTAAGCACAGGATCTGGACGACGGCGCAGATCGAAGTCCACCTCTTAGAGCAGCAGCGTGCCAGGCTCAAACGGATCGGCTGGCTGCCGCGGTTCCGTTTTGAACTCGTTGATGATCAAAGCGGCGAACAATACGCATGGATCAAGCGGAGCTACAAGGCGGCCTACCTCTGGGACATCTCGCTTTCAATCGGTTTGTGCAGGATCTTCACGAGTGATAGCCCAAACAAAAATCTTTTTGTCAAGCAGGATGGGGAAAACGTCGCCGAGGTCATTGAAACCAAGCGTAATTGCTGGCTCGTCAAACCGTTTACCGAGATGACTCTTATGGATCAGGTCATGATCGGTATCTGCCGTGCGCGGATCGTTTCATCGGCAATGGGTGCGGCCGGCTGATCAACACGGCGACAGCAGCACGGGATAGAGCAGTACAAAACAAGCAGCCGTGATCACGCCAATACCTCCATGATGTCTTCGAGTGGTTTGCGGCGGGTGGCCGCGATCGGTACGACACAGTCATCAGAGGGGTAGCCAACGGGGATCAGCAGGTACGGGCGTTCATTGCTTGGGCGGCCCAATATCGTGTTGAGGAAATTCATCGGGCTGGGCGTGTGCGTCAGCGTCGCGAGACCGGCGTGCTGCGCCGCGGCCAGCAGCATCCCGCAGGCGAGCCCGGCCGACTCGTTCGAGTAGTAGACCTGCCCGCCGTCGTCGCCTTTGGTCAGCCGGAACACGATGACGAGCCAGGGCACGGTCTCGAGGAAGGCCTTGTTCTCATCGGTGCCGAACGGCGCAAGGTCCTTGAGCCACTGCTCGTTGGCCCGGCCGTTATAAAACTCCTTCTCTTCGGCCTCGGCCCCCTCGCGGATCTGCTTCTTCACCGCCGGGTCGCTGACGCACACAAACCGCCAAGGCTGCTTGTTCGCGCCGCTCGGCGCGCTGCCCGCGGTTTGAACGAGTGCCTCGATGGTTTCTCGACTCACGGGCTTGTCGGAGAACATGCGGACGGAGCGCCGTTGATGCATGACGTCGTAGAAGGCCTGTGCGGCCTGCTCGGATGACATATCAGGTTGGTAGCAATCGTTGTGAGGGACGGTCGGGCAGTTATGCATGCGATCAGTTTATTGCGAAGTTGGAATAGCCGCGATGCTACGCATCGCGGGCAGGGCATGACAAGTGTGCCACGGTCTTTCGGCGATGCGTTGCATCGCGGCTATTGTTGCTGTTGCCGAATCAGGTAGGTGATCCCCGTGGCGATCGACACGTGCAGCAGCACCGTCAACCAGAAGACAACACGGAACCTGGTCTTGACCGATTTATGCCGAAGCCAGCGCTGCCCGATCATCGCGCCGGGCCAGCCCCCAAGCAGAGAGAGCAGGTGCAATCGTTTTTCGGGGACGCGCCAGCCGTCGCGCCTGGCCTGCCGTTTATCCCACGCATAAAACCCGAGCGTAAAGAGGCTCATCAGGACGATCTCGCCTACAAGGATGATCAGCCAGAGCTGCATGGGCTCAACCCTTGCGTCGCCAATCCAGCTCCGGCGCGTCGCCCCAGAGCATCTCCAGGTCGTAGTGCCCGCGGGTGTTGGGCTCGAAGAGGTGGACCATGACCTCGACAAAGTCCGCGACGAGCCAGGTCGCCGCGTCGTCGCTGTCGTCGCCGAAGCGCTCGAAGCCCTGCTGCTCGCCCAGGCCCGCGATCTGCTTGGCCAGCGAGCGCAGCTGCCGGTCGCTTTGGCCCGAGGCGATGACGAGGTAGTACGTCAGCGGGCTCACGCCGCGCACATCGAGCACGCGGATATCGCCGCAGTCATAGTCGCCCAGCAGTTGGGCGGCGGCGATCGCGAACTGCTCGGCCTCGGCACGCTCGGGCACGGGTCTGTCGGCAGGCGGGTTTTGATGGAGGTCGGTGTCGGTCATCGCCAGTAAGGATACGCCAGAACATCCGGTCGGACCGGCTTTTGCCGGGTATCCTTTCCTGCAATGTTTATCCCGATCCGCAGCGACAGGCCCCTGCGATCCACGCCGTACGTCAACTACGCGCTGATCGCGATCAATGTGCTGGTCTACGGGTTCACCGCGCGGGCTTTCTCCGGCGAGGAGTACCACAAGGCCATAGAGTTCATGCTGTGGCACGAGGAGCCCATGCTCAAGGGCTGGCAGTTCATCACCTACCAGTTCCTCCACGCCAGCCCGATGCACCTGATCGGTAATATGGTCTTCCTCTGGGTCTTTGGCAACAACGTCGAGGACCGGCTGGGCAAGTTCGGCTACCTCTTCTTCTACCTGTCCATGGGTGTACTCGCCGGGCTCGGGCACTGGCTCACCTCCGAAGCACCTGTGCTCGGCGCCTCCGGCTCGGTCGCAGGGGTCACCGGCGCGTTCCTCGCGCTGTTCCCCCGCACGCAGATCACGTTCCTGTTCGTCTGGTTCATCATCCGTCCGTTCATGGTCCCGGCGATGCTCGTCGTCGCCTTCTACTTCGCAAAGGATGTCTTCTTCCTCGCGATGAACGTGGGCAACACCGCGTACACCGCGCACCTCGCGGGCAACGCCGGCGGGTTCGTTGTGGGGATGCTGCTGCTCTCGACGCGCATGCTGCCGCGCGAGCCCTACGACCTCTACTCGCTCTGGGCGCACAAGCGCCGACGCAACCAGTTCCGTAAGCTCACCAATCAGGGCTACCAGGCCTGGGAAGGCAAGGCCCACAACCCGGGCAGGAAGGGCAAACCAACCGAGATGACCGAGCAGGACAAACAGGTCCTTGAGCTTCGGCAAAAGATCAGCCGATCGATCGCGAACCACGACCTGGACGCCGCGACGGCGACCTACCTCGAACTTATCAAGGACCACGGGGAACAGACCCTCAGCCAACGCCAGCAGTTCGATATCGCCAACCACCTGTTCGCCCAGGAGAATTACCGGAACGCTGCGGTTGCTTACGAGCGCCTGCTGACCGCGTACCCCAAGCACGACGAGCGCGGCAACGCGCAGCTGATGCTCGGGCTGATCAACGCCCGCTACCTCGGCAACCCCGATGCCGCCAGGCCCCACCTGCAGGAAGCCAGCCAACGCCTGCAAGGCGACGACGCGGCGCTGGCCCGGCAGCTGCTCGCAGAATTGGGTTGACGGGAGGGCGGGGCCCCCGCCGAGCCACGAATCATCTCAGACGATTGGCTGGTGGGGCCTCGCCGTCCCAACAGACTTATCATCTGTCTATGTCCAAACCCACCATGGGTCTGATCGCTGGCGGGGGCCGGCTGCCGTTCCTGCAAGCCCAAGGGATGCGCGATACCGGGTACACGGTCGCCTGTGTCGGGCTGAAGGGCCAGTACGACCCGGGCCTGCCCGATTTGTGCGACACGTTTGTCGAGGTCGGCGTGCTGCACCTCGGCCGGTGGTGCCGGCAGCTACGCAAGCGGGGCGCGACACAGGCGGTCATGGTCGGCAGGGTGCAGAAGAGCCAGTTCCAGTACCATCCGACGCGTTGGTTCAGCCAGATGCCGGACTGGCGTGCCGCACGCGTCTGGCTGTGGCGGAGCAGGCACGACCGACGCAGCCAGGCGCTGATGACCTCGCTGGCAGACGAACTCAAGGAAGGCGGGCTCGAACTCATCGACACCACGAAGTTCATCCCCGAGCACATGGCCGGCCAAGGCGTCCTCACCTCGCTCAAGCCGACCAGCCAGCAGCAGCACGATATCGACTTCGTCTGGCCGGTCCTGATGCGCATGAACGACCTGGATATCGGCCAGGCCGCCGCGGTGAAGAAAGGCGACGTCATCGCGGTCGAAGCGATGGAGGGCACCGACGCGATGATCCAGCGTGCCGGCGAGCTCTGCAGGAAGCCCGGCTGGCTCCTGGCCAAAGGCGCCCCGGCGAACAAGGACCCCCGCTTCGACGTACCCACCGTTGGCGTGCAGACCATCGAGAACCTCGCCAAAGCGGGCGGGACAGGCCTGCTCGTCACCGCAGGACGCGTCATCCTGCTGGACAAGCCCGAAGTGATCGCCGCGGCCGACCGGCTGGGTATCACGATTGTCGGAAGGGCCGCGGAATAAACCGTAAGACCCAACCGTTCACTGATTGAGACGTAAAGTACCCCGCCGCTGATGCTGCATCCCCACCCTGAACCCTTACCGGAGCCCCAATCATGACCCGATTTGCCAAGTTCGCCGCACCGTTGTTCGCGATCGCCCTGCTGCTCGGCCTCGCCACGCTGACCCAGGCCGACAACCCCGAACGCATCAGCACCGACGCTGACAACAACATCACGCTCGACGGCGTCAGCCTGGGTGACCACGTGATGGGCCCGGAGCTCAAGACCGATGACCTCAAGGGCAAGGTTGTCCTGTTCGAGTACTGGGGCGACCGATGCCCGCCCTGCCACGACTCGATCCCCGGTATCGTCGATCTCCGCGGCGACTATAGCGCCGACAAACTCGCCATCGTCGCCAATCAGGTCTGGACCAAGGACGCGGACAAGACCAAGAAGGCGTGGGAGAAGCACGGGGGCGATGACACCGTCACCGTCGTCAACCACGGGAAGCTTGAAGGCGCCAAGCACCGCGGCGTCCCCCACGCCTACGTCCTCGACCACAACGGCAAGCTGATCTGGAACGGCAACCCGCACCCCCGTGCGGACAAGAAAGAGATGATAAAGGTCATCAAGAAGGCCGTCGAAGCCCTGCCCGACAAGGCGTAAGCCTCGACAACTCAACCAGATAGACAGACTCGAAGCCCACGCCGGATCGGCGTGGGCTTTTTCATCTAAGAACGACACAGATTGGACCCTACCGCTCCGCGCACCACTCAAACAACGCCCGCCACTCGTGGTGCTGCAGTGCAAGCAGGTCCGGTGAATCGGCCTCGCAGCGTGCGTTGGCCCGAGAGATCCGATCGACGAACGAGATCGGGTCGTAACCCGCCATCGCCGAGCCCGCCGCGCTCCCGCCACCCGCGAGGTCGATGTTGTTCATCGCGGGGTGGGCCCCGGCCTTGCGGTACCAGTACTTCGCGTTGGGGAAGTCGCCCTCCCTGCGGTGCATGATCGCGTGCCAGAACGACCCCGTCGGGCTGTGGATCGACTGGCTGTACGCGTGGCTGCGGTCTAACTCATCGACATAAAGCCACAATCCAGCCTTGATCGCGTCGTGCCCGTCTAGCGCCGGGCTGTTCACCACGCCTTGCACCACGGAAAGCACCTCGCCGCTCACCGGCTCGACCGGCACCAGGCTGCTCATCGCGTGATCAAAAGGAAGGATGTCAAAAATCGGCGCGACCGCCGACTCGATCTGTTCGGGCAAAGCTACGGGCATGTGGGTCTCGACCTCGGTCACTCCAGGCAGGCGCGTGGTATTGTAGGATCATCGGCCGGACGATCCACCGCCGTGAATCTGTTTGGATCGGTTGGGCGGGTATCCTGCCCCACAAAACACAATAGCAACCACCATGACCGACCCCAAATCCACCAACATCACCTGGCACGAGGGCACCGTCGACCGCGACGCCCGCGCCAAGGCACTCGGCCAAAGGGGCTGCACCGTCTGGTTCACCGGGCTGTCGGGCTCGGGCAAGTCCACCGTCGCCGTCGCCGTGGAACAGGTGCTCCACAGCCAAGGCAGGCACTGCTACCGGCTCGACGGCGACAACGTCCGCCACGGCCTCTGCAACAACCTCGGCTTCTCCGCCGAGGACCGGGATGAGAACATCCGCCGCATCGGCGAGGTCGCCAAGCTCTTCGCCGACGCCGGCTGCATCACCCTCTGCTCGTTCGTCTCCCCCTACCGCGAAGCGCGTGACAAGGTCCGCAAGCTCCACGAAGACGCCGGCCTGCCTTTCTTCGAGTGCTTCGTCGACATCCCGATCGAAGTCGCCCAGGAGCGCGACCCCAAGGGGCTGTATGCCAAGGCCGCCGCGGGCGAGATCAAGGACATGACCGGGCTGAGCGAGGAGTCGCCGTTCGAAGCGCCGGAGAAGCCGGAGATCCGTTTACCCACGCACGAGCAGAGTGTGGAGAAGAGTGCAGAGGATGTGGTTAACAAGCTAAAGATAAATGAAATTATCTGAAACAATTTAACACGAAATTTTGATTCTAGTCGCATGAATTATAAATATCGAAAAATGTTCATTTCAGCTAGCCTTGTATTGATCATAGTTGGGGTAGCGATTATCACGGCTGCCGAGATTAGTGGAGACTCAGGAGTGATCAGCACAACCATAAAGCCTGTGAAGCCGCACTGGATAGGTTACCCTGTTTTTTTACTAGGTATCGTGCTTTGGCCTATCTGCGAACTATATATGAAGCGAATACGACTATTAAACAAAAAAGCCAAACTTATTGACAATAATTTAAGAATGGCTAACCTATATATAGAACATCACGAACTTAGCAAAGAAATTGAACTTCCACCGACATTGAAAGAATGGCTCGACAATAACCCCTATTTTCGAGAACGTTTCAATGAAATACGCTACGACGACGCACTTGCATCAGATAGGGAGCGTTTCAAGGTCCTAAGAGAATTATGGATAAAGGAAATTCAAGATTATGACTATCAACTATGATACACACCGGAGACCACTTCTCTTCATCAGCCTGGTTGCCTTAGTTCTATCGCTCGCAGCATGCGATGAACTACAGCGTGACACCAATCCAGTTTCTTCAATCAAACTTGATGGCAACAAGGATTTCAGTAGCGAATTTATAAATGAAGTCTTCAAAAAAATGCCGGTCGATATCTATTTCGAAGCAGATCAGCGTAACCCTTCAAAAGGAACAGGGAGCTATACCAGGGCGAGTGAAAATCGAATCAATTTTACATATACCGTGAAAACAGAAAAAAAGAATCAAAGTAGATTAGAAATTACAGAATCGGAAATTGGCAAACAGCCATATCAGATACACATTAAAGAAATTGACGAAGATACTGTAGCCATTAAACGGAATGGAGACAATTATAATGCCTGGATAATTTATCGATCAAATTAAGATTTAGGTTGGTACCCAAAGCATAATCCAGATAACGATAACCTAAATTTTTCGCACGTTAACTTGTTCTAGGTCTTCGCGATGTTCAGAAGCCGGCCGCCCAACCTCTAGAGAGTTTGCATGCCGGACATCCCACCTCCCTTCACCGGCTTTGGACGCAAGACCCAGGCCTTCCTCAAGGACCTGGACGCGAACAACACGCGCGACTGGTTCACCGAGAACAAGCCGCGCTATGAGAGCGACTTCGTCGAGCCCGCGCTGGCGTTTATCGCGGCGATGGAGCCGCGGCTCGACAAGATCAGCAACAACTTCATGGCCATCCCCGCCAAGCAGGGCGGCTCGCTCATGCGCATCTACCGCGATGTGCGGTTCTCCAAGAACAAGGACCCGTACAAGACCAACATCGGCATCCACTTCCGCCACGAACTGGCGAAGGATGTCCACGCCCCGGGCTACTACGTGCACATCCAGCCGCCCAGCGTTGGCAACCACCACGGTATGACCGGCTCCATGCTCGGGGTCGGGATCTGGCAACCACACCCGGAAGCCCTGAAAGGCATCCGCGAACGCATCCGTGACAAGCCCAACGAATGGCTCGCCGCTCGCGATGATAAGGCCTTCAACAAGCTGCTCACCATCGACGGCGAATCCCTCAAGCGCCCGCCCCGCGGCTTCGACCCCGAGCACCCCGCTATCTCCGACCTCAAACGAAAGGACTTCACCGCGTTCAAAAACCTCTCCGTCAAAGACGTCAGCTCTATCAAGCTGCTGGACACGGTCGAAGACGCCTTCGCCGCCGCAGAGCCGTTCATGCGTTTCCTATGCAAAGCGGTTGGCGTGAAGTATTGACGCGTCTGGCTCTACCCCCCCCTCTCCCCTCGGGAAGAGGGCTGGGGTGAGGGTCGGCCGAAGGTCGAACTGAATCGTGTCAAAAACCGTCTCGTGGCTGCGCCGCCCCCTCACCCGGCCTCTCCCGTGGGGAGAGGGGGCAAGCCGCCTTCAGCGACCCCTCGTTACAATGATGTGTCACATCAAAAAGGAGACCCCATGTACAAACTCGCCCCCGCCCTGCTCATCCTCGCCCTGTTCACCGCCTGCTCGGCCGTCGCGGACGACCACGCCAAGGACGAGAAGAAAGATAAGGCCGACGACGGCTGGGTCGACCTGTTCAATGGCGGAGACCTCACGGGCTGGACCAACCCCTACGAGTGGGGCGAGGCCAGGGCTGTCGACGGCGTCATCGAACTCACCGCCAACCGGAAATTTTTCCTCACCACCGAGAAGCAGTTCAGCGACTTTGAGCTCGAGGTCGAGGTCATGCTCCCTGCCGAGGGCAAGGCCAACAGCGGCATCATGTTCCGCTGCAACGTCGAGAAGAACAAGGTGTTCGGCTACCAGGCCGAGTGCGACCCGACGGACCGCGCCTGGACCGGCGGGCTGTACGACGAGGGCCGACGCGGCTGGCTTTTCCCAAAGTCCGATGAACGCGGCAAGACCAAACTCGTCCAGGCGCCCAAGGGGGAGTGGATCAAGTACCGCATCAAGTGTGTCGGCGACCACCTGCAGGTCTTCATCAACGGCAAGCAGACCGTCGACTTCAAGGACGACGTCGACGCCAAGGGCCACATCGGCCTTCAGCACCACGGCGAAAAGGGCCAAACCTACAAATTCCGCAACATCCGGATCAAGGAGATCAAGGCGGAACATACGTAAGCGACCAGGCTTACACGGCAAGCCGGACCCGTAAGCGGCATATGTACGCTACTTCTCCGCGTCCCAAACGGAGCCGCGCCAATCGCCGCCCTGCGGGTTAGCCGCGCCCTCGGTGAGCCGGTTGAACGCGTCTTGCTCCACGTGACCGTCCAGGAAACTGAAGTTGGCCTTCCTGTCGTGCCCGCTGAAGAAGCGTTCGGGGTCGCTGATGATGAATTCGGCCCGCGTGAAGCGTGCGTTGATATACCCGATCACCTGCTCGTTGGTCCAGTGGTCGATCGTCCAGAGCGTTTCAGAGGCCTGCCTGACATCGTCAATCGAGCGCGACGCCGGGTCTTCCAACCGGAGCGTGATGGTCGTCGCGGCGTCGACATGCCGGTTGTTGGTGATCATCGACGGGCGGAGCGTCTCGTTGCTGGGCAGCCACTCGCCGGGCTGGTAGCTCATCGGCGTCCCATCCGTGGTCCGGGTGATGTTGTCGGAGGGGCACTTGTAGAGGTCTGCGGGCTCGGCGGCGGCCCCGTTGGGCAGGCCCGACGCGAGGCCCTGTTCCATTGTGATCGAACGCCCGTCATAGCCCTTCACCCCGAGCCAGTCGTTCCACATGAAGCTCTGGAAGTTCCAAGGCACGTACTGGTCGTAGTCGCTGGCGAAATTGAAGGTGGAGATCGCGATCTGGCGCTGGTTCGATTTGCACTGCGCGGAACGCGCGCCCTCGCGTGCGGCGCCAAGGGCGGGCAAGAGGATCGCGATCAGCAGCGCGATGATCGAGATCACCACGAGTAATTCAATCAGGGTGAATGCGCGGTGACGCATGGTGTGACCTCCCAGTCAAGTAGATTGAGCATTGATGCCCAAGAAATCAGTTCTGATTGTGAAAACCGCTGACCGTCTCTCAACGGCCAGCGGCCTTGAAGGAGGATCAAGGCTTAGCCACGCCGGCGGCGTGCGACGAGCAGGCCACCGAGGCCCAGCAGCGCGAGCGAGCCGGGCTCGGGGGTTACCACGTCGCTGAACTCGGTCGCGATGACGATCTCGTCGATAAAGCCACCGGCCGCGTTCTGGAAGTTGAGGAAACCGACTTGGTCGAACCGCCACTCACCGGTGGAGGTGCCCGCGGCGGTCTGGCTGCTCTCATCGCCAGCAAGCGGGTCGATATAGAGCGTCAGAACGTCGTCCGCATTCGGGTTGTAGTCGATCTTCATGACATAGTGGTGCAGGCCCAACACGTCTGCCGAGTCAAGCAGGATGTTGCCCTGGCCGTTCTTGCCGATCAGACCGATCAGGCCGCTGCCTGCCGCGTCTGTTCCCAGGGCTGCGATCCCAGTACCCGCAGAGCCCAGAGCAAGCTCGAAACCAGTTGAGCTGTCGCCGAGCGGGCCGGCTAGATTCATCAGGAAGCTGATGTAGATGGTGCCGTCCGTTGCCGCGCCGCCAACGTCACCATTGTTCTGGACACCGGTCGCGGAAAATGCGGTGTCATCGATGTAGCGATTGGTGCGGGAACCGGAACCGGCTGAGCCTGCATCATCGATAAATTGAAGCGTCCCGCCAGCACTCGTCGTCGCGTTGAGCGGCCCAAGGCTGCCAGCCAGGATTTCTGAATCAATGTTTGCTTCATTGGGCGTGGTCCAGCCGACCGTTCCCGAAGTGGCAAAGCCAAAACCACCAGCCTTGCCGGCGATGGTTTCGCCTACGTTGTAATCAAACGATTCCTGAACGATGATGGTCGCCTCTGCGGTTCCAGCCATCAGGCCGAGCGAAGCAATAAGGGCGGTCGTGGCGAGCATACGGTTCGTAGTGAAATGAGTCATCTTGGAAACCTCCTAAAGGTGAGAAAAGGGAAATCGTCTGTCGCTGCCAACAGCGGCAGCATGTCGATCGGTCATGGGTTGGGTTGTGCCGCGTCAAGCGGCTGCATGGCGAGCCAGTGGGATTTGATTTCGTCTTCGGTGAGCGCGCGGTCGTAAAACGCGACCTCGTCGATCTTGCTGTTGCGGAGGTAGCGCGTAAGCCGCATCGACCGGCCCAGCACCAGCGCAGGGCGCTCGACCACATCGACCTGCTCCGCGAGGGTGCCGGTGAACTGCCCATCGAGGTAAAGCGTGAGTTTGCCGCTGTCACGATTGATCACAACATGCTGCCACCGGCCGACGGCGTACGGCTTCTCGCTGAAGAGGCCGTGCACCTCTGATTCGCCATCCTGATCGATTACGAGGTCTTCGTAGTGAACGCGTATCGAGCCCGGGCCCCACTCTTCGGGTGCGTCCTGCGGCTGGATCTCGACGTGGACCACGTGATCGAGGGATTCTGACCGCGTGTCGTACAGGCCGCCCAGCGAGCCGGACCCGGTATCCTGGTCTAGTTCCTGGCCGACCCAGACCCACATCTCGATCGTAAACGGGTCATCGCGGCCGATCGCGTCAAACGGCTCGGTCGTCAGGAAATAGCCGTCGGCCTGGACGGTGTTGTCGAAGCGTGCCGCCCGGCCAAGCAAGCCAGCAGCGTCCAGCCGGACCGAACCCTTCGCTACCAGCGCACTCCGGCTCGGATCGATCTCGTTCTCAATCGATTGGCTCGCCTCTTCCTCGAACCGCCAGTAGGCGACCGGCTTGGCATCAAGAACCGCAGCGAGGTACGGGTGTACCGGGCTGGCGTGGAATACCGGGCTCTCGCTCAGCGCGACCGCCTCGAGCCCGCCCGTCTCCGGCTTCACCCGGCGGGCCTCGTCCCGCCCCAGCACCACGGGCTCGAACGCCAGCGGCGATGTCTCCGCCGGCTCGGCACGCACCGAGCCCTCCATCACTGTGACCGTGCTGCCGTTGTCCGCGTCCGCCGAGACGCCGAACACCGTGCCCAGGTCGATCACGTCCATCCCCGGCGCGTGGACGACAAAGCCCTTGCTGCTCGGGGTTTCGCACCGGCCCACAAGTTTGCCACGGTGCAGGCGGACCGCGTTGTCGCTGTCGGTGGTCTCGATCGTCGCCGGGGCCTGGAGCAGCACCTTCGCGCCGCGGTTGGTGGTAATCTCGGCGAAGCCCTCGGTCAGCGTCAGCCGCTGGTTCACGGCGAGGAGCATCCGGTCGGGCAGCGCCCCCTGGCCGTTCGCGCTGACCCACTGCGCGTTGACCTGGCCGGTGACCGTTGCCACGACGCGATTGGGGTCAAGCGTCGGCGTCGTCTGCGTGAAGTCAGGCACCGCGGCGGTTTCAGGCGTCTTATCGCCTTCGGTCAAAAAGACGATGGACAGCACCACGCTTAACAGCAGGACCGCGGCGGCGGCGAGGATCGAAAGACGCTTGGGAGTGACCACGTGATCAAACACGTAGGACAATGCCGATGCATATTGTTTATTACGAATCGGCCTAGCGGTTGATGCAGGGAACTGCTCCGCGGCGAGCGCCATCGGGTCTAATGCCGCGCTCCGCTCTTCTAGCTCGGCCAACTCAGCCAGCACCGCCCCAGCATTGGTATCGTCCGGCGAATCGGATAGCTGTTCAACCGACCGCGCCTCGGCACGCTCAAGGTTCACGCGCATCGCCCGCTCGTCCATGGTGACCCGCAGGTAGGCCTTTGCGTTCGCTTCGTCGGCGACGACCCATTCGGATAGACGCTGTCGGTCTTCGTCACCCGCGTCGCCGTGCAGCACATCGTGGACGAGTTGTTCGATCTCGGGGGTCATCGCTTACCCTCCGATTCGATCGTGGCGAGGCGCGTCTCGATGCACTTGCGCAGGGCCTTGCGGATACGCAGAAGCGCGGCGGAGATCGTGTTCGATGATTTACCCAGGCGGTCTGCGATCGTCGATGGGCTAAGCGAGCGGGTGTAACGCAGTTCGAGCAGCCGGCGCTGGTTCTCGCCCAGGTGCTGCATGCACTGGTCCAGGGCCTGGGCGCGGTCGGACTGCTCGCCGCTCACCTCAGGGACGACACAGGCCACGGCCTCGAGCGCGTCACCCGTCAGCATAAGCTTGTCGCGGGAGCGGTCCCGGAAGAGTTCCATCACCCGGTAGCGCGCGACCTGCACCGCCCAGCCGGTGAAGGAGGTGCCGGGCTCGAAGTCATCGAAGTTACGGGCGAGGTACTCGCTGGTCGCCTGGATGACGTCGTCGCGGTCGTTGGGGTCGCGGACGGCACTGCCGACGAACGCCTCGATCGCGGGCATCGCCGAGGCCCAGTGCTTGGCGAGTTGGACCATCGCCTCGGTGCGGGGGTCGGTTCCAGGCTCAGTCCGATTGGCGTCCTTCTGCGGGTTGTCGGCAGGGTCGAGAGACATGGCTATAAGAACAGGCCACTGGCCAAGCGGATATGACGCGCGATCTACAACTTTTCGCTACCCCATCAGCCTAGCACCCCAAGGCGTGTTTTCAGCGGGAAAATGCAGACAGACTCATCCGCCGGATAGCACCGAACCCACCACAAAGCCGCTTGTCTGCCGGCCTGTCGCCACCCACAACACCTAGCACCCCGCGCCCGATAAGCGCCGAACCGTTTACCCGCTCAAAAACCTAACAAAAACAACGCCCCGATAAAAGCCCGGCCACCCATCCCGGAAAACCAGACTTGACGTTTGGACACCGTTTGGTTAACGTGTACCGAACAGATATGACGATCGGTATTGTAGACACGCCTGACGCTTCGGCGATAAGGAGTCGGAACCCGGCTGGCATGCCCCAAGATGTTGGGGTTCGGCCAAGACGATGACCCAAACATGGGAGACCTCCGATGACTGCACCCCTGATGATGATTGGCCCTGGCGGCGACTACGTGACCCGATTTGATGTTAAAGGAGACGGTCTGGTCAAGACAAGAACGCAGCAAGCCGCGGGGCAGAACCAGGACGGCGGTGGCAACGGCGTTGCTTGGGGGCTGATCCCTCGCCGACGCAAAAGCAGCAAGTCTCATGTTGAAGCGACCCGGCAAACGAGCCAGGCAGACCATTTCGAACACACCACGAGCCCCGCGTTGCCGGCAACCTACGCCAAGCCGGGGGTCGCCGACCTCCAGCAACAGCTTGCCATGCTCCATGCGATCGAACACTGGCTAGCTGGGCAGCAGGGCGAATTAAATCACCTCGCCGCAATCCAGACCGCGGCCGAGGCCGAACCGGCTGGGTCCGATCCAGAAAGCGTTTCAACGGCCGGGCCAGCGAGCATCACCAACACACCCGGATCCAGCCCCGCATCTGTCCGCGTGATCCGCTTCAACCGCACGACCATGGCGATGCCGACGCCGGCCCCATCACTCGTATCTGATTTCGCACCCGAGCCCTGCCACGCGTTTGCCACGGACGAGCAAGCGCCGACCGGACAACCCGACAACCCAACCCAATTAGAGAGGAGCGTCCTCGATGACCAGCCCGAACCTCACGCCCAAGCAGATGAAAATTTTGACATTAATTCGCGACACCCGGCTATCGCGCGGCTATTCGCCGACGATGAAAGAGCTCGGCGAAGCCTTAGGCGTCTCAAAAGTCACGGTCTTCGAGCACGTCGAAGCGCTCATCAAAAAGGGCTGCCTGATCAGGGATGCGAACAAGGCGCGCTCTTTGGAGCTGTCGCCTGACCTCGAGCTGCCCGACGAAGAACGCAAGACCCGCCTACCCCTGGTCGGCTCCATCGCCGCGGGCTCGCCCATCGAAGCCGTCGAAACCCGCGAGCACCTCGACCTCGAAGAGATTTTTTCCCCGCCCGGCTCATCGACCGCGAATAAGTTCGTCCTCAAGGTCCGCGGTGACTCCATGATCGACTGCCACATCGCCGACGGCGACTACGTCATTTGCGAACAGCGCAACGCCGCCCGCCGAGGCGACATCGTCGTCGCCCTCGTCGACAACGACGAGGCAACGCTCAAGTACTACGAGCCCAAGAGCGACGGCACCGTCGCCCTGGTCCCCGCCAACGATAACTACGAGCCCATCGTCGTCCGCAAGGAACAGCTGCAGATCCAGGGCGTGTGCGTGGGCGTGGTCCGGCAGTACTGAACCTGTTGTTCGGTTAATCACATAGAATCCGGGCATGGCACAAAGCAGTTCCATCGAGTGGACCGAATCGACCTGGAACCCGGTTGTCGGCTGCACGAAGGTTAGCCCGGGCTGTGTGAACTGTTATGCCGAACGCATGGCGAAGCGTCTTGCTGCAATGGCTGAAGGCTCCAAGGCCAAAGGCCAAAACCCAGGCCGAACCGCCAACTATCTCAAGGTCATCAATCGACGGGGGAAGTGGAATAACAAAGTCTTCATGGACCACTCGGCGGTTGATGCGCCGAGGTCTTGGCGCGAGCCGCGGACGATCTTCGTCAATTCGATGAGTGATCTGTTCCACGAGGATGTCGACCTCGACTTCATCAAGCGCGTCTTCGAAACCATGAACGCCTGCCCGCAGCACACATTCCAAGTGCTGACTAAGCGTCCAGAGAAAGCCGCCAAAGTTTGCCGTGAATTGGCTTGGACCCCTAACATCTGGATGGGCACGAGTGTGGAGGATCAGCGTGTCACGGGGCGTGTGAAGCACTTGCAACGCATCCCGGCACATGTCCGCTTCCTTTCTGTCGAACCGCTGATTGGCCCGATCCCTCGGCTCCCTATCGCAAAAATCCATTGGGTGATCGTTGGCGGCGAATCCGGTCCGGGTGCACGTCCGATGCACGCCGATTGGGTGCGTCAGATTAGAGACCGCTGCGTAGAACGTGGTGTCCCATTCTTCTTCAAACAGTGGGGCGGCGTGATCAAACACACCACCGGCCGTGAGCTCGATGGCAGGACATGGGACGAAATGCCAATAGAAACCGGGGAACTCGTCAATGACCTTCACGCTGCCTGAACCAGAAGACGATGGCCTAATTGTTCCCGAAGTGAAGTTTCATTCGCGAGATAAGCATTACTACTTACAACGTTATCTGTATGCATTTTCAACATCAATGCAGAGATGGAAGTACCGGTATTACGTAGACCTTTTCTCTGGTGCTGGAATTGAACGTGTTAAGGATTTCGGCTTGGACTGGGGCCCGCCATTAGTTGCAGCGCAAGTACCAAAACCATTTACACAAATGTTTTTTAACGACTTGGATAAGAAAAAGTCAGATGCACTTCGACAAAGACTGGTTGCACACCCTCAACCATTACAGCCTGTGGTTTACAATGAAGAAGCTGATGTGGCAGTGAAAAGAATAGTTACGTCAATTCCTAAACAAGGATCGCTAACACTCGTTTTCATTGACCCATATGGTCTACATATTTCTTTTGATTCGATAAGGCTTTTGTCACAACGAAGAATTGATATCATAATTTTCTTCCCTGACAGGATAGATGCTCTTCGTAACTGGAACGAGTATTATCTCGACCAAGATAAGTCGAACTTAGATTCATTCCTTGGTACTGACTTGTGGAGATCAGTACTTCCCGTAACAAATCCAGAATCTCATGCCGAAGCTCTTCGAAAGATCTATGAGAACCAGTTGAAGACTCTTGGCTTCAATGCGTTCGACTATTTAAGAATTCGTTCCAAAGAGAATAAGCCACTCTACCGACTGATTTTCGCGACATCCCATCCGATGGGCTTAAATCTGTGGAGAAATATTGCGCAGAGGGAGAGTGATGGACAAGCCAATCTGTTTTAAGACGGTGCTACAATCTCCCGATCGTGGCGGCCGATCCCTATCCACTCGAGTACGACCCCAACGCCCCGCTTTCGCGCGGGCCTTTTGCTGCGCTGCTCTGGGGCGCTTTCTTGGGCTGCTCGTGGACCTGGGTGATCGGGATGGTCCTGCCCGCGCTCTTGCTGCGGGACTACGGGCTTTATGGCTGGCTCGTGTTTGCGGTGCCGAACGTCCTCGGCGCGGCGCTCATGGGGCTGGTGCTGTACCGGCCGCAGTGGTCCATCAACATCGTCCGCAAGCATAGGCTTGCGTGCCAGAACTTTACGGCGATCACGGTCGCTTACCACCTGTTCGTCGTCGCCTGGCTGTTCGGCAAGCTGTTCGGTCTTGCGGCGGTGCCGATGCTCGTTGCCGCGGTCGGGCTGTGCGCGACGATGGGGATGCGGAATCGCCGAAGCGCGATGCTCTTCGTCGCGGCGGGCGTCGCGGTCATCTCGTGGGGCTGCCTGAGCTGGGCGACCAAGGCGCCCGGGGCGTGGGAACTCGCCGACTGGGCCTGGCCGAGCGGGGGGGTGAACCGGCTGACCCTGACGGATCTGATGTGGTTCGCGCCCTGCGCGTTGTTTGGCTTTGCGTTGTGCCCGTACCTGGACCTGACGTTTCACCGGGCCAACTACAGCACATCGCCGGGCACGGGGGTCGGGGCGTTTTTCTTCGGCTTCGGCGTCGTGTTCTGCTCGATGATCGTCTTTTCGGTGTGCTACGGGGCGCGGCTCCTGCCGTTTATTCAGGGCGAGGGGGGCGCGGAACTCGCGGGGATCTGGCTCGTGCTGCTCGCGGTGCACCTGACCCTGCAGGCCGGCTTCACGATCACGGTACACGTCCGCGAGGCGATGGAGGACAGGCAGGCCAATATCCCCTGGCTGGTCACGCTAGGCGGCGTCGCAATCCTCCTGGGCCTGCTGGCAAAGCTCAGCGTCCTGCCCGAGCACCGCATCACCGCGGGGCTGACCTGGGGCGAGGCGGGCTACCGCTTATTCCTGATCTTCTACGGCACGGTCCTGCCCGGGTACGTCTGGCTGGTCATGATCCCACGGCTGCGCGGCCCGCTCACGACAATCGGCAACGAGGTACGCAACTTCATTTATGCGGTGGTCTGCGGCCTGTCAATCGCTTTGGCATGGGTAGGGTTCGGCATGGGTGACAGCAAGACAATCCCCTACCTCTTTGTCGCGTTCATCGCGGGGCGCATCGCGGTCGAACTGCTACCACGAGCCGACAGCGCGGTGTAGCGGGCGACGCGGAGCGTCCCGTGGTTTGGGCGTCAGATGGTTCGCAGGGGACGCTGCGCGTTTCCCGCTACACCGCACGAATGCAAACCCTGTCGGCTGCGCTGTGGATGACTTGGCATCAGCGCGATACGGCACACGCTACCGATACGATCTCGGCTCCGGAGCAGGACCGCCTACTACTCCCTATTCCCGAACCCCTGACTAACCACCCATGCCTATTACCTCCGGCCGAGTGTCGTACTGCCGTTTTCGTGTCCAGGGCGATGCGCCCGACAGCGTCGATGAAACCTTGCTTGACCTCTTGCACGAGCATCACTTCCGTGAGACCGAGATTGGTGCGCCTGATGAGGTCGAAGCGGGTTGGGTCACGGCAGAGCACCTCATGGACACCGCATTCACCTACGAAAAAGTGGCCTACGGCCCGTTCGTACTCTTCGCGCTTCGGCTGGATACGCACAAGGTGCCGAGCGAGGTGAAGAAGGCGTACCAGAAGATGAACGAGCAGGCCGCGGCGAACAAGAGCCCGACCGGGTTCGCCAGCAAGGCGGAGAAACGCGAGGCAAAGGACCTTGCCAACCGGCAGGTGCAGGAGGACCTCGCCGCGGGCCGGTTCAGAAAGAGCCGGTCGGTGCAGATCGCCTGGGACCTTCGTAACGGGCTGGTCTTCTGTGCAAATGCCAGCGGCAGCGTCGTCGAACAACTTGTGCGGCTGTTCCGCAAGAGCTTCGCCGCCGAGCTGACCCCGATGACCGGGGGGACCGAGGCGGGCTACTTCTTAAGCCAGCAGGGCAAGTCGCGCGATTACGAAGACCTGCTGCCCAGCGCGTTTACCAGGCCACCTGTCGATGCGGGGCACGCCGAGGACGGAGCCAACCCGCGCGATCGCTCTACCCCCGTCTGCCCCTGGGTTACCAAGTCGATCGACCTGAAGGACTTTGTCGGCAACGAGTGGCTGACCTGGCTCTGGCACCAATACGAGGAGAACGAGGGCGTGATCCCGACCGACAAGGCGGGCGAACTGTTCGTCACGATCACCCGCCAACTCGACCTGGACTGCGCCTGGGAGGTCGGCGGGAAGATCGCCGTCCGTTGCGACAAACCGACAAGCCTGGCCGAGTCCGACGACGCGCTGAAGACCGGCAAGTGGCCCCGCAAGCTCGGGCTGATCCTCTCTGATGGTGAGCACCAGTGGGACCTGACGCTCGGCGGCGACACACTCAACGTCTCCGCGGCCCTGCTCCCCGACATCACCGAGGCTCAAACCCCACGCGAGGTGATCGAACAACGCCTGACCCTCGTGGGCTCGCTTAGCTTCGCGATGGACCAGCTCTACACTGCGTTCCTCAAGCAGCGTACCGCCAGCGGCTGGAACGGCAAGCGAGAGGCGATGAGCAGGTGGATCAAGCAGCGGGGTGAGAAACAAGCTTCAACAACATCCAACAACGTCGTGGTTGCGTCATAATGCTTTGATGCCAAGCGATAAGCCCAATGTCCTGTTCATCTTCGCCGATGACCTCCGCCCCGAGCTGGGCTGCTATGGCTGCGAGCACATCCTCAGCCCCAACATCGACCGACTTGCAGCGATGGGCTGTCACTTTGAGCGGTGCTACGTACAAATCGCGGTATGCAACCCGTCGCGGGCGAGCATGCTGACGGGCAAGCGGCCTGACGAACTAGGTGTCTGGGGGCTGGATAAGCACTTCCGCGAGTCAAACCCCGGCGCCGTGACGCTGCCACAGCACTTCATGGCCCATGGCTACCACACGGGTGCGATCGGCAAGGTGTATCACAACGACAAGCTCGACCCCGCGTCTTGGTCCGAGCCAAGGCTGCTGGTACCGGGCTTTCATTACGACCCAGACTGCGTTTACCTGGACAACCACGAGCTCGAATGGCTCGAGCACAGGAAGCACGAACTGCGTGGGACCGGGCGGGAACACCAGCGTGTCGATCAGTTTGGTTACTGGTATCTCAAGGCCGCAGCGACAGAGATGCCAGACGTCGACGATAACGCATACTATGACGGGGCTCAAACGGAGCTGGCGATCGAGAAGCTGACCGAGTTGTCTGCCAAGGACAAGCCTTTCTTCTTTGGGCTTGGGTATTACCGACCGCACCTGCCATTCAACGTGCCCAAGCGGTATTGGGACCTGTACGCTCGTGAGACGATCGAGCTGGCCGAGCACGATATGCCGCCGCTCGGCGCCCCGCCGATCGCGATGAACAGTATGAAAGAGCTGCGGGGCTACCGTGACTTCGCCGATTGTCAGCCGCCTTTGGAAGGCCAGCTCGCGCCAGAGGATGCAAAGCTGTTACGGCACGGCTACTTTGCCTCCGTCAGCTACATCGATACGCTCATCGGGAAGGTGATGCACCACCTGGAAAACCTGGGCATCCTCGACAACACGATCATCGTCCTCTGGGGCGATAACGGCTGGAAGCTTGGTGACTACGGCAGCTGGGGGAAGATGACGAACTACGAGACGGACACCCGCGTGCCACTCATTATCAAGCCAGCCCAATCGATAGTCGGCGACAGCGCTCGGCACCAGATTGTTGAGTCGGTAGACATCTACCCGACACTCTGCGACCTCGCAGGTCTGCCCACCCCAAAGCATCTAGCGGGCCAGAGTTTCGTAGAGCATTTTGATGAGCCAGATCAAGGAGGCAAGCCCCAAGCCTTCAGCCAGTTCCTTCGCTACGGGTTCTGGCTAAACCCGGACGACGCAGAGGCCATGGGCTACACCATCCGCACCAAGGACTGGCGCTACGTCGAATGGTTCAAGAGTGACAGCAATCAATGCTTTGCCAAGGAGCTCTACGACATCAGCAACCAGGGGTTGGAGCAGAAGAACCTCGTTGGCGAAACGGAGTACGCGGGCATCGAAGCGGATCTCGCGGAAAAGCTCAAGGCGTATCGTGGGCAGACGCTGCCGATGACGCCCAGTGCGGTGCGATGATGAACGATTAGCAGGGATGTGATTGAGCGAACTGCCAGTACGCCGGGCAGCACCCGGGGGTCTAGTGTTCTCCGATGAGACCCCCGTGCGCTGCGCGGCGGCTATCAAACGATGCCTTCCCCTAACTCACTCGCTCTCGGCCAGGCCCTGCTTGCGGTACTTTGCCATAAGGTCCGCCAGCTTCTTGGTCATCTCCGGGTTCGACTTGGCGAGGTTGTTCTTCTCGCCGATGTCGTGGGAGAGGTCGTAGACCTCCGGGTTCTTGCCCGGGATGAACTTCCAGTTCTTGTAGCGGATCGCGACCTTGGTGTTGTTGGTCTGCACAAGGATGACATCCGGACCAACCTTGTCTTCGCCCAGCAGCGTGTCGAGTTCGTCCCGGCTGTCCATCGCCTCCCCTTCGGGGATCTCCTGATCAAGCAGTGCCGCGAAGCTAGCCATCAGGTCGGTCTGTGAGAACAGCGCATCGCTCACGCCTGGCGCGACCTTCCCCGGCCAGCGGACAATAAACGGCGTGCGGGTCCCGCCCTCGTAGATCGAGTACTTCCCGCCGCGGAACGGCCCGGCACCGAAGTGGCCGCGGTCGGAGGCGGCGTTGGCTTTACGGACCGTCGTGCCATCCTTGTAGCCGTCGTCGTAGACCGGGCCGTTGTCGCTGCCGAGGATCACGATGGTGTCCTTGGTCAGGCCGTGCTCTTCGAGGATGTCAAGAATCGCACCGCAGGACCAGTCGAAGCTGACCATCGCGTCGCCGCGCATGCCGAGCTTGCTCTTGCCGTGGAAGCGCTCGTGCGGGTAGCGCGGGACGTGGATGTCGCTGGTGGGGAAGAAGAGGAAGAAAGGCTTGTCCTTATTCGCCTCAACCCACTTGCCCGCCTCGTTGACAAAATCGTCGGCGATGTCTTCATCCTTCCACAGCGCCGCCTTGCCGCCCTTCATGTACCAGATCCGGCCGATGCCATTGGTCACGCTGCAGGCGTGCTGGTGATCGCCAACCATCTTGGTCATGGCCTCGGGGTTCTTGCGCCCGTCGGGGTACGCGGTACCCGGCACATCGTCGCCCAGCGGTTTAGGGCTGATCGTGATCGGGTCACTCGGGTCGAGATTGACGACCTTACCCTCGCGGACATAGACGCTGGGCACCCGGTCGTTGGTCGTGGGCAGGATGAAGTGGTAGTCGAAACCGATCGCCTCGGGGCCCGGCTTGATGGTGCCGTTCCACTGGACGGGTTGCCGATCATCGAGCCCGAGGTGCCACTTGCCGACGACCGCGGTGGTGTAGCCGGCCTGCTTGAACAGGTCCATCATGGTGAACCGGTCGGGCTTGATGAGCATATTCGCAGTGGGGTTGGCGATGCCCGTGCCTGGCTGGCGGAAGGCCATCTCGCCCGTGAGCATCGAGTAGCGCGAAGGGGTACACGTCGCCGCGGCGCAGTGCGCATCGGTGAAACGCAGGCCCTGCGCCGCGAGCGCATCGATGCGTGGCGTGGGGATCTTCTTGGAGCCATAGACCCCGACATCGCCGAAGCCGACGTCGTCGCCGTAGAGGATGACGACATTCGGCGGGCGGTCGGTTTGGTCTGCAAAGGAAGACGCGGTTAGCCCAGCCAGCAGCAGTAGTATGCCTGTGGTAAAGAATTGTTTCATTTAAGTGACTTTAGCAGATAGGAGTGGACGGGCTAGCTCGCTCGAAGCCGATATCTTGGAGACGACTCACCCGAATGTTAGAATACACGCATGACTGTTCAAACCTTCCGAGACCTGCTGGCCGAGCGCCCGTTCAAGCCCTTCCGTGTGGTGATGTCCAGCGGCGAGAAGCATGAGGTCCGTAACCCCGAGATGGCGTTCCTGAGCAAGACCAGCCTGTACGTCGGCACCGAGCTTGAAGACGGCATCCCCGCCGAGTTCCGCATCTGCTCGCTATTGCATGTCACGACCGTGGAGCCGATTGAGGGGCAGGCGGCTTAATCGCATATGCCCAAACAGAGGAAAGCCAAGTTGCGATCCAGAGTCAAACGAAACTTTATTAGTCGTGTATAGGATGCCGGCCTCACTACATGCGTGGTAACTGCGGCACTATTCATTTTGCCCGGGCAGATACCCAGCGGACCGGTTGACTTGAATAACGATCATATTCCTCATGCCGAACAACTAGATGAGGTGACGGATCGGATTGATCAGTTCTTTTATGACCTAGATTGCGAAGGATTTAGTGATCCCCCGGCTCCCTAGGCGTTACGATTGTAATTGAAGATGATTGGAAGAATAAAGAACAGACTCAAAAGATGAGGCACCTCATTAAACAGCTTCTAGGCTGTGTCGGGAAACGATGAGGGGGACAGGCATTGCTGCCTGTCGGCAGGCCGAAGGCCTGATCCGATTCGTGATTCGGCTTCGCCGAACTGACAGGCAGGAATGCCTGTCCCCCTGATACGGTGTTTTCCGACACAGCTTTTATAACTCCGTGCTCTATTACAAAAAGCGGAGCACGAGGTCAGAGATCCAACCTACGATTACACGATTGACGAGATTCAAGAAAACCGTGAAAAAGCTATCTCGCTGATGACAGCGATCGAGATCGCCTGTGCAGAACTTCGCAAAACACGAAGCAAGATAGCCGAAGACTGAACCGAACCTGGCATCAAATCAGTTTCACTATCTCTAGATCCGCGCAGCCGCCTTTGTGATCGACGACTTGTCATCGAACAAGTCAAAACTCAACTCGGTTTTGTAGCTATTGCCAGGCTTGAGTTGGACGAGGTTGCCTTCCTCGCGTTCGGTCGGGCGGGGCATGGGGTAGGTCGTGCAGGGCTCCAGGCCGGTCACGTAGCCGTCGCGCTCGTCGTGCAGGGCTTTCCAGAGCGTAAACAGCGGCAGCTGCTTCTTTTTCCAACCGACCTGCAAGCCCAGGTTCTTCTTCTTGTTGTGCAGCAGCACGGCGACGTGTCCCGCACGATCGGGCTCCAGGTCGATGAAGTAGCACTGCTCGGGGCTGCCGGGGGAGGGCGGGCCGTAGCGATCGAACTGCTTAATCGCACGATCGCTGTATCCCTCGTCGCGCGGTGCGGACCCGGCAAACGCGCCGACCAGACGTGCTCCGTTTTCGAGAATCGGCCTGCCTTGATTGATGTGGTATAGCAGGCACATTTCTGCCACCTGGCCACCAAGATTCTGTACGGTGTCGTTGAGCACGAATCGCTGCTCGCCGGGGACGACGGTGAGATCCGCGGTAAGCGCGAGCTTCGGGCCGTACATCGATCGTTCATGGACGACGCCACGCAGCGTGATCGCGTAGGGCGCGGTGGTCTGTGCGGTGATCTCGACTTCGCTGGCCGGGATATTCGCGGCCTTACCGTGGAGGGTTGTATCGGTCGCGGGCGGCTCACCGACGGCGATGTGCTCGAAGTCCTTGCAGGGCGGGCCCATAAACTCCAGCCCGCAGCGGACGACGAACTCGTTGAACCCCTCGAGCCAGCCGGTCCGACCACGCCGCTGCTGATCGACATACGCGGGGTGGACGATCTCCTTGACCGGGGACTCCCAGCCGAGCGCAAGCTCGCCCATTACCGCATCGATGATGCCCATGCCGCGGGTCGGGCATACGCGGATCTGGAAGACCCCGTTGTCGATGGTGATAAGGTCGACGCCCTCCTGCTTGCCGCCGTGCAGCCGCTGCATCCGGACGGACCAAGGTGTCGGGCAGTCGGGTGCGAGCATATCGCGGTCGAAGCAGCAGTCGCCCAGGTGCAGATTCCGGTCAACTGAGATAAGCGGTTGGGTCGTCGTCTTGGCCATAGGGAAAGTGTATCGTGCGATCGGCACCGCTCCGCGAATCCAACGCAACAACCGCTAAAAACCCACAACTTCATGATGGAATCCCAACTGAAAGAAGCCGCCTTTAAGGACCGTCTAAATCTATGACAGAATGCGTTAGACTGGACGGCCCTGCGGGGTTCGCACCCGCACCAACCGACCTATCGCCACTGAGGAATCTGCCTGTGACCGCGTTGAACGCCAAGACCGTCCAAGACCTGACCACGATCGACTCGAACGTCAAGGCAGTCGCCGAGAGCGCGCTCGAAGCGACCGGCGGCCTGCTGCGTTTGGCCCCGAACTGGGTCCCCCGCTCCTTCCTCCAGCCAGGTCTTCGGCTCAAGCTGCACCCGGATGACACCTATGCTTACGGCTTGGACCGGGGCGGCATCGACGAGCGCTGGTTCGGCTCGACCACCGACGCCGCTAACGAAGGACGCGTCCACGACGAAGGCCAGTCCTATGTCGTTCATGACGGCCAGCGCTTCCAACTCAAGGACGTGATCACCGAGCTTGGCGGCGCGATCATCGGCGATTCGATCTTCGATCAGTACGGCAAGTGGCCGGTCTACTCCAAGTTCTTCGATAATATGGGGCCGATCCCCCACCACATGCACCAGACGAAGGAGCAGGCCGCGCTTGTCGGCCAAGAGGGCAAGCCCGAGTCGTACTACTTCCCGCCCCAGCACAACAACGTCGGCAACAACTTCCCATACACCTTCATGGGCTTTGAGCCGGGCACGACGAGACAACAGGTCTACGACTGCATTGCGAATTGGAACAAGGGCGATAATAAGATCACCGCGCTCTCGAAGGCCTACCAACTCATGCCCGGGACCGGCTGGCTGATCCCACCCGCGGTGCTACACGCACCCGGAAGCCTGTGCACCTACGAGCCGCAGTGGGGCTCGGACGTCTTCGGCATGTACCAGAACCTGGTCGAGGGCCGGGAGGTCCCCTGGTCACTGCTTGTTAAAGACATGCCTGAGGACAAGCACCAGGACATCGATTTCATCGTCGATCAGCTCGACTGGGAAAAGAACGTGGACCCGAACTTCAAGGACAACAACTACCTCGAGCCCATCGTTGATACCAAAGACGATGCCCACGTTGATAAGTGGATTGTCTATGGCAAGGTCGATGGCACGCAGTACTTCTCCGCCAAGGAACTCACCGTCAAACCAGGCGGCACCGTCACGATCACCGACAACGGCGCAAGCTCGATCATCGTCGTACAGGGCGGCGGCTCGATCAACGGCATGACGCTTGACTGCCCCAAACTGATCCGTTTCTATGAATTGACTCAGGACGAGGTCTTCGTGACCGAGGCCGCCGCGAAAGCCGGGCTCACTTTTGAGAATACCTCGGGCACTGAAGACCTGGTTATCCTCCGCTACTTCGGCCCGGAAGTGAACCCGCAAGCACCGAACGTGGGCGATTACAAGAATAGCTGAACCATGACACTTGACGGAAGGAAACGATATGAAAACCAAAGCCATCCAAGCCTCCCTGCTGGCCCTAGCACTCGCGCTGCTGGCCGCCTTTGCCTACTCCCCGGCTCAAGCCTGCAAGAAGTGTAAGTGCCAGGAGAAGACCGGCGGCGAACATGGCCACGTCCACTTGGACGAGGACGAGGGTTTCACCACCATCCTGGGCAACGGCCACACCGACGGCTGGACGCTTGGCCCGGACATGAAGTTCGAGGACGGCATGATCGTCGCCGGTACGATGGAAGAGAAGATTCCTCAGACCCTCTACGCCTACCACAACAAGGACTATTACAACTTCGAGCTCCGCGCCCAGCTCAAGGCTGTCGGGCCGGAGCAGACCAATGGCGGGATCCAGATCCGCTCGTCGGTGAACGACAAGGGCATCATGGCCGGCTATCAAGCCGATATGGGCTTCAAGTATTGGGGCTTGGTTTACGACCAGGGCAGACGCAACAGCCTGCTGACCAAGCACGAAGACGGCATCGACCTCAAGAAAGATATCAAGTGGGGCGACTGGAACGACTACCGCGTGATCTGCAAAGACAACGTGATTGAGGTCTATATCAACGATAAGCTCTTCTCCAAGCATATCGAGAAGGATGAAGAGATCGCCAAGGTCAGCGGTAAGATTGGACTACAGATGCATAGCGGCCCGCCGAGCCTCCGCTACTACCGCAACATCCGCATCAAAGAGCTCGACTAAAGTTCAACTCAACTGATTCGATTACGGGAGGGCTTGCCCCTCCCTTTTTACTGCACATACCCAAGAAGGAAATCGAAATGCGACGCCTGCTACACATCACCGCCCTGCTTGCCCTTGTGCTCACGCTAGCGACCAGTGCCCAAGCCGAGACGGCAGAAGCCAACGGCAAGCTCAAAATCTTTATCCTGGCCGGCCAATCCAACATGGTCGGCTTCGGCCAGGTGATCGGTGAGAAGCCCGGCACTATGGCGTATCACCTTAAGAACGACAAGGACAAGTACGGTCACCTCGTCAAGGACGGGGAACCGATCGTCCGCAAGGATGTCTACATCGTCAACCTGTCCGCGCCCGGCAAACAGAAAGAAGCGGGCTTCCTCGACACGAATTTCGGCGCACAAGCAAACCACATCGGGCCCGAGTACGGCTTCGGCTGGATCGTGGGCGAGCACTTCGAGGACACCGTGCTGATCATCAAGAGCTCGTGGGGCGGGCGGTCGCTGAAGCACAACTTCCTGCCGCCCAGTATCGAGGACTACCCCGAGCCAGAGAAGACAGGCGACAAGGGCTTTGAGTACGCGGAGGTCATCCGCCACGTGAAAGAAGTCACGGGCAACCTGAAGAAGTACGTGCCGGGCTACAAAGACCAGGGCTATGAGATCATGGGCTTCGGCTGGCACCAGGGCTGGAACGACCGCATCGACGCCGCAGCGGTGAACGCCTATGAAGCCAACCTGGCCGCGCTCATCAAAGACCTGCGTAAAGATCTTCGTGTCCAGGAGATGCCTTTTGTCGTAGCCAACACCGGCATCGGTGGCTGGGATATCCCCGACAACGCGAGCTATAAAAAACGTGTCGAGCAGCACATGGAAGCGCAACTCGCGGTGGCCAACCCCACCAACTACCCCGAGTTCAAGGGCAACGTGGCGGGCGTGGAGACTCGCGGCTTCCAACGCACCCGCGAGCAATCGCCCTCCGGCCAAAGCTTCCATTGGAACCGCAACTGGGAGTCGTACTACCTGATCGGCGAGGCGATGGGCAAAGCCATGATCAAGCTGAATCAGTAGCGCAAGCTCCAAGCGTTGCACTGCTAATCTCTTTGCTGATCTAGATTTAAAAAATTCAAAATAAAACGTTTGATCGGTTTGATCATTTATGTAAGTATATGCTTACTTGTTGATCTGAGGGCTTGATCATGGAACTGCTGATCCTGCTGATCGTCATCGCGTTCTTGGCGGGGCTGATCCTTGGACCCGCCGGCTTTTTCAAAGCCCAGCAAGCGGGTCAGAAGATCGCGTCGCTTGAACACCAGGTCAAACGGCTGTCCATCGACCTCCGCGAGGTGCGGTCGCTCTACTTCAAACTACGTGAAACGGTCCACCCGAAAGGCTTCAAACCGGAAACATCGCCTGGTGCAGGATCACTCGCTGCGGCAGAGGATGTCTTGCCGGAGCAGCGGGAAGAGCAGACGACTCAAGAAGCTGACGAGCCGGTGATTGAGGAGGTGATAGCGGAGCCTGCCTCAACACTCGAGCGCATAAGCGAACTGAAAGAGAATCAAGACCAAGCCGAACCGGCCGTGGAGGGATCTGCCGCCCACATCCCTGATGAAGCCGCGGCAGTACCCGAGTTTGTTGCCGCGGTCGAGCCAAGCACGGCTACCGAGCCGGTGTGTGAAGTACAGCCCCTGGCCGAGCAGAAACCAGCTACTGTCGCTGCCACGCGTCGACTGACGATTGAGGAAGTCCTCGCCGGCAAGGTGTTCGTCTGGGTCGGCGCGGTCGCGCTTGTGTTGACCGCGGCGTTCCTGCTCAAGCTTGGTTTTGATAGCGGGGTCATCACCGAGCCGGTACGCGTCATTGCGGCGGGTATCTTTGGCGTCGTGCTGTGGTGCGTGGGTGAGTGGGCGCGCAGCCGGGTCGGCCTGATCGCCCAGGCGCTCTGCGGCGCGGCGGTCGCGGTGCTTTACGCAACGGTCCTGGCCGGGCACAACCTCTATGGCCTGTTCGGGGCGAACGGCGAAATGATCGCTTTCAGCATGATGGGGCTGATCACGGGCGTGGCCATCACGCTCTCACTCAGGCACGGCCCGGCCGTGGCGATCCTCGGTATGCTCGGCGGGTTCATGCTCCCGCCTATGCTCGCCCAGGGCTTCGGCGGGCCGAGTGCGGGCATGGTCCTGTACCTACTTGCGATTGAGATCGGCGTCCTCGCCGTGACAGGCAAGCGTGGCTGGTTCGGTATCAGCGCGATGACGCTTGTCTTCAGCGTGGCCTGGTCGCTGGGCTATACGCTCATCGGCGACCACCCGGCCGAACGCACGCTCACCGCGTTCCTCGTGATCGGCACGGCCGCAGCTTACATCTTTCAGGCCGCACGCATCCACCGCGATCCAGAGACGAGCAAGGGCCTCCGCCAGCGTGTGCTCGGCCTGTCCATCGCGGCGACCTGCTCGGCGATTGGTATCAGCGCCCTGCTCGCGATCCAAGGCGAATACGCTCCGCGTGACCTCGGTATGCTCTGGGTCGTCGCGGCGGGCACGCTGATCTTGGCCCGGTTGGATGCCCGGCAGATCGCGATGCCGTTCGTTGCGATGGCGCTGAGCCTGCTGGTGCTATTCACCCGCGCGGCAGTGTCGCTGCCCGACCCGCCGACCGATACGGCAATCACGATCGGGGCGTGCTTCGGTGGGCTGTTCCTAATCGGCGGGTACGTGTTCATGTGCACCAGCCCGCATCGGCGATTGTTCGCGGTAATGACCGCGATCGCGGGGCCGTGCTTCTACGGGCTGGTCGTCTTTGCCGGCAGCGAAGCGTTCGGCGTAAGAGACGCGTGGTGGCCGTACACGCTCTCGCTGGCGGGTCTGTATGCCCTGGGGTCCGTGCCGATGCTGCTCAAGCGTAAGGCAGAGCATGACTGGCCGATCGCGCTGTTCGCGGCGCTGAGTTTCGTGCTGGTGTGCGTAACACTGATGCAGGTCCTCGATCACCCGAGGCTGGCGGTGAGTTTGGCGTTAGCCGCGGCGGTTGGGGCCCTGGTTGACCTGAAGCTCTACATCCGGCCACTTCGCGTGGCGGCATGCGGCGCGGCGGTCGTGTCAGCGGTCCTGCTCGTTGTCCCAGGTCCGTTTGACATCGAGATCGGCAAGACCGTTATCTTCAACAACCTGCTGCCGATGTATCTGCTGCCGGCGATCGCGTTCGGTGTGATCGCTTGGTGCGCAGCGAAGGCAGGCAGCAGCGGCACCGCGCGACGCATGATCAACCTCTGCTGCGCGACCATCGCGGCGCTGCTCTTCGTGCTGACACGGCACGCGTTCCACCCGTACGACTTCATGCACGAAGGGTTCGTGCTTTTCGAATGGGCGACCGTGGGCTGCGTCCTGCTGCTGGCCAGCATGGTTGGGCTGGTCGCTGCTAAACAGTTCAAGCTGGAAGCGGTACGTAACAGTGCTGTAGTCACCGCTGGGCTGGGTGCGGTCATCGCAGTTATTGGCGGCTTCGGACCGAGCAACCCGCTGTTCGATCCTGGTGTATACGGGTCGCCCTGGCTCGTTTTACAGATGTTTGGCCTCTACATCGCTCCCGCAGTGCTGATGTGGCTCTGGTCACGACACGCTTCGACCACCAGCGACAGCACACTCAAACCCGCGATGCAAATGGGCTCGATCACGCTCATCGCCGTGTTCGTTGCGCTGCAGGTCCGCAACGCCTTCCACCCGGGCGACCTCAACGCGGTGCTGGTCACACCCTACGAGTGCGCGACATACGGCCTCGCCTGGGTCGCACTTGGCTGTGCCCTTCACTTCTTCAGCGCAAGAAGCGGGCTGCCACAAGTCACCGGGCAGTCTGGCCGAACGGTCTTCGGCATGGGGCTGGCCGTCCTCCTGCTGGGCAACGTGCTGATCCTCAATCCCCTGTGGCATCGTGCGTCGGTCGGGGTCATCCCGGCCTTCAACGGGCTGTGGTACCTCTTCGGGCCGACGATCCTGATCCTCGTGCTCCTCGCCCGGCACGCCCGCCGACACGACCGGCCGCAGCAGGCCAAGCTCGCCGGCTTCACCGCGATCGCACTGGCGTTCATGCTGCTGAGTATGTTTGTCCGCCACGGCTTCAGCGGTGATGGGCTGGTCTTGCTAGCAGGCAGCCTCAGTAGTGCAGAACGGTATGCCTACTCGCTCGTTTGGGTGCTCTTTGGTGGCGTGCTTCTTGTGACCGGCGTACTCACCCGGCTCGATACGCTGCGCTACGGCTCGCTCGCGGTGCTGCTGCTCGCGGTCGGCAAGGTCTTCCTTATCGACACCGCCAACCTCGATAACCTCTACCGCGTGTTCAGCTTCTTCGGCCTGGGCGTCACCCTCGTCGGGCTCGGCTACCTCTACCAACGCCTGGTGTTCAGACGGCCACGGCATACCAACGGATTGCAAGCCTCATGATGAACAAAAAACTCCCACCGTTGATCGCGCTGTGCTGCCTGGGCTGTTTTGTGTTGGGTTGCCAGACGCCATCTGCGCCGCTTGCAGATGAAGAATCAATATTCAAAGGTGAGACAGAGGATCCCGAGCCAGGCAGACAGCTCACAGTGGTCATCGCGCTGAGCTCGATCGTGCCCGGTGGCGTTGTGGGGCACGCCGGTATCGCGGTCGATGATGCGTACTGGGACTACGGCCCGACGCGTGCAAAACTTGCCCAGCCGATCAAGTCCATCCGCTCTGAGGCCGGCCCGTGGTGGGACGACCCCGACCAGCGGTGGCAGGCCGACCGGTCGCTGCACGAAGTCTTGTGCGAGATGCCCGACCAGGTTCACCCGATAGGCTCGCTGGTCGCGATCGTCCGGGCAAGCGTTACGGATGAAGAGGCCGAGCGCATCGCCGCGTTTTGGCGAGACACGTACGACCGTATGCGCAATAGCGAAGACACCTACCGCCTTACCGCTCGGCAGTGCGCGAGCATGGTGGGATGGAGCCTGCAGGCCGGCCTAGAAAACGAGGTTAAGGTGGGCGACCGGCTGCCGCGCGAGTTGCATGGTATGACGCCGACAAAACTCTATGAAAAGTTGCGTGAGGGGCTCAAGCACACCGCAGGACCAGACCAAGGACAACCCGCCGACATCACGCTCTGGCAGTTGCAGACCAATGGTTTAACGGCTTGGCACCGTCCGGACACTTATGAGAAACTCGCCATGCCCGAACTGCCACGACTACGCATCGCGATCGAACGCATCAAGCAACTGCCGCAGGTGTTGGTATGCGCCAACAAGTCCCGCTAACACGCTGCACGACGGTTTTCTTTGCATCTCAACGCCGTCGGCGATAAACTCCCGCCGCCTGACCAAGGCTCGTGCGGCCTCTCGCTGCGGAGCCAACCACCGCACCAACCCGACGTCTGGACCACCGGCCCACCATGCCCGCCGAGAACGATCCTACTTCCATTCAAAAGCTGCTCCGCCGACCCGACTGGCTCCACAGCGTCTTCCCGAATAAGCCCCTGCCCGACATCCTGTCGGGGATGACCGTCGCGCTTGCGCTCGTGCCCGAGGCGATCGCCTTCGCCTTCATCGCGGGCGTCGACCCGATCATCGGGCTCTACTCCGCGTTCATGATCGGGCTGCTCACGTCGATCTGCGGCGGCCGGCCGGGCATGATCTCCGGAGCAACAGGCGCCATGGCCGTTGTCGTGATCGGGCTCGTCGCGATCTACGGCGTCGAGTATCTCTTCCCCACCGTTATCCTCTGCGGCATCCTCCAGTGCCTCATTGGCGTCCTGCGGCTGGGCAAGCTCATCCGCATGGTCCCCCACTCCGTCATGCTCGGCTTCGTCAACGGCCTGGCCATCGTCATCTTCACCGCACAGTTCCCAAGCTTTAAAGAGCTCGGGGCCGACGGCTTCATGCACGTCTTCTCCACCGACAAGATGGCCTACATGCTTGGCGGGGTCGCGCTGACCATGGCGATCATCCACTTCCTGCCCAAGCTGACCAAGGCCGTGCCGTCATCACTCGCAGCGATCCTTGTCGTCACCGGTATCGCCGTTGCGATCAACGCCGGTGCCGACGAAGACAATAAGCCGTTTATGACCGTCTCGGACATGATGCTGCAGGGCAATGAGCACAAGGCGATCAAGGACAAGGCAGAAGAACTCGTCGAGGACGATAACACGCAGATCGCCATAGCCACCGCCGCCCTGCTGCCGTCGCAGGACAAGACAGAAGATAAGCAAGACGAGGGGAAATCCATCATCACGCCCGAGGCGATCGAGGCGAAGATCAAGACGATGAGCGAATCGGATATCGCCGAGATCACCGCTGCCGTCCCCGCCGAGAAGGGTGAGATCAAGGGCGGGCTGCCGGTCCCCTACTTCATGGATGAGCAATACAAGGACGACCTGACGCTCCAAGGCATCCTGCCACCGATCGACTGGCACACGTTCGTCGTCATCTTCACCGTGGCGGTGGTCCTGATGGGTGTCGGGCTGATCGAGTCGCTGATGACATTATCACTTGTCGATGAGATCACGGAGACGCGCGGCCGGGGCAACCGCGAGTGCGTCGGCCAGGGGCTCGCCAACATCGCCTGTGGGTTCTTTGGAGGCATGGGCGGCTGCGCGATGATCGGCCAGTCGCTGATCAACGTGAACTCCGGTGGACGGCACCGCTTGTCCGGGATCGTCGCGGCGCTCTTGCTGCTCGCGTTCGTCCTCTTCCTCGGGCCATGGATCGGGATGATCCCGATGGCCGCACTGGTGGGCGTCATGTTCATGGTCGTGATCGGGACATTCGAGTGGGCGTCGATCAAGATGTTCAAACGCATGCCGCTGGCCGACATGATCGTCATGCTCACCGTGGTGCTGATCACCGTCCTCGACCACAACCTCGCCAAGGCGGTACTCGTCGGCGTCATCATGGCGGCGCTGGTCTTCGCCTGGCAGCACGCGACGCACCTCTTCGCCGACGTGAAGACCAACGAGCACGAGTCGAAGATCTACCAGTTGCACGGCCCGCTGTTCTTCGCCTCGGTCGAGTCTTTCAAGCAGCTCTTTAACCCTGCGGAAGACCCGGACGATGTAGTGATCGACTTCTACTACACCCGCGTCTACGACCAGTCGGGCCTGGAAGCGATCAACGCGGTCGCCGAGAAGTACCGGTCTCAGAACAAGCGGCTGCACCTGGTCCACCTCAGCGAGGAGTGCGCGGCCCTGCTGGATAAAGCGGGCGATATGGTCGAGGTCAACATCTCGGAAGACCCGCACTATCACGTCGCGACCGATCGGCTGGGGTAAGGCTTCCATGCAGTTTGCGATGATCCGAAGCCCACGCCGTATCGGCGTGGGTCGCCATTCGTATCTGCGTATCTGTTCATAGTCTTTCTTAGTTCTGCACACCGTGCTGCGGTACACTTATCTATATGGGTAGGCGGCACAACCTCGATAACGAAAAACACCAGAGCAACCGTTCTGTCCTGCGCATCATCGGGCCGCTGGTTCTGATCATTGGGGTCATCTTGACGCTCGTTGGTTTCGGCGGTTTCGTCTCGACTTTTTTTAGCGATATGAGCAGCGGGCCGAGCTTCGGTGGTCCGCCCCCGGGCATGAAGCTGTTCTTCCTCGCCTTCATCGGCTTACCGATGATCGCCGTAGGCGGCGCGATCACAAAATTCGCCTTCATGGGCGCGGTCGCCCGCTACGCCGCGAGCGAGATCGCGCCGGTCGCGAAGGATACGACTAACTACATGATCGACGGGACCAAGGACGCCGTCGGTGACCTGGCGCAGACGGTCGCGGGTGGCATCGCCGCGGGGCTGTCGGGCGAGAAGCCAGGGGCCGAGATGATCGAGTGCCCACGCTGTGGTGAGGCGTGTGATGCCGGGGCACGCTTCTGCGACCAGTGCGGCGCACCGATCCCCGGGCCGGTGCGGTGCGAGCGTTGCGGCGCGATGAATGAGCCGGACGCGAAGTTCTGCTCGCAGTGTGGCGAATCAATTGCGGTGTAGCGGGTGACGCGCAGCGTCCCTTACGAAGCACTTGATACCAAGCGCACGGGACGCTGCGCGTCA
>JBCDKD010000036.1:0-45457 GCA_039024275.1 Planctomycetota bacterium
CCCTTTGTTTTTCCCCCGCAACCGCGTTTTGGTTTTTGTTTGTGGGGGGGGGGGGGCCCCCTGCCGCCCCGCTAATCTTGGGCCACTGGCGGTGGGCCTGGCGCCCCCCCCTCCCGGATGATCTGTATCGAATAATCACGAGACAGCAATGACTGCACTACCTACCAACATCGACCGCACCGAACACCAGCCACGTGACACCGACCGGGAAGGCGGGCTGATGGGCCTGGCCGAGCGCGGCTGGCTGCCCGATGGGTTGGTGCGGGCGGGGATCCGCCGGCTGCTCAAGCAGCGGCTCGAAGAAGAAGCATCGCGCGGCGATCAGTCGGCGGCGCTGCGCGAACGGCTGTCCCAAGGCCCGATCGCGGTGAAGACCGAAGACGCCAACCGCCAGCACTACGAGGTCCCCGCCGACTTTTATGCGTACAGCCTCGGGCACCGGCTAAAGTACTCGGGCTGCTACTGGCCTGAGGGCGTGACAACGCTGGACGGCGCGGAGCACGCGGCGCTGGGGCTCGCCTGCGAGCGGGCCGAGCTTGCCGACGGCATGGACATCCTTGAGCTGGGCTGCGGCTGGGGGTCGCTGACGCTGTGGATGGCTGAGCACTACCCCAACGCGGCCATCACCGCGGTGAGCAACTCGGCGTCGCAGCGGGCGTTTATTCTGGAACGCGCGGAGCAACACGGGCTGAGCAACATCAACATCATCACCGCCGACATCAACGACTTCGATACAGAACTGCGGTTCGACCGCGTGTGCTCGATCGAGATGTTCGAGCATATGGCCAACCATCACGAGCTGCTGCGGCGTGTCTCGACCTGGCTCAAAGATGAAGGCAAGCTGTTCGTGCACCTGTTCAGCCACGCGCGGTTCACGTATTTGTTCGAGGAGGCGGGCCGGAGCAACTGGATGGGCCGGCACTTCTTCACGGGCGGGATCATGCCCAGCCACGGCTACCTACCAAGCTTCGACGAGCACCTCACGTGCGAGGCGGACTGGGTGCAGGCCGGAACCCACTACCAGAAGACCGCCGAGGCCTGGCTGGACAACACGGACGCGAACCGCGACGCGATCCTGCCGCTGTTCGCCGAGACCTACGGCCAGGCCAACGCCAGCATCTGGCTTCAACGCTGGCGGATCTTCTACATGGCCTGCGCCGAGCTCTGGGGCTACGCCGAAGGCAAGGAATGGGGCGTTTCGCACTACCGGTTTGCGAAGCGGTCTTATTGAAACCACAGATGCACCCGGATCAAGGCAGCGCTTCGCTCAACCGCTGAGGCGCAGAGGTCGCAAAGAACGCAGAGCGATTCACAGGCTTAATTGAGAGACTCATTAGCTTGCTCTGCGCCCTCTGCGTACTCCGTGTCTCTGTGGTTTAGCGAAGCGTTGGCTTGATGTCTTGAATCCGTGTCGATCCGTGTGCATCTGTGGTTCCAAACCAACCCACCAAAACCTGTCAACACTCGACTTACAATCGCCCGCGGCAAAATTATCTTCAAATTGCGGGAAAAACTGTTGCACGTTGCGCGTTGTCCCGATATGGTTCGTGGCAGTTAAGGGCTAGTCACCCGCTTTGAAAAGGAACGACTCATGAACGTCACCAGGCAGCATATCTCGAACCACCTAGGACGCGTCTCCCGCGTTCTGCTGCCTGGTGGACGTTGGCAACTCGGCAGGATCTTAGCCGTGCTCTGCCAAGCGGAACCCGTCGCCATACACGCGACGAAATGCCAGGCCATGCCAAGCCGCGATTTTACCCGCGGTATTCGCAAGGCCTGACCCCGCTACCCACCCACCACAACAGAGGCAGCGGCGTCGCCCCCGATCGGGGTGTTTGCGCCTTATTCCGTCGCAGCACCGTGGCAGCGGTCTCGCGGCATTCGGCCCGGATGGTCTGGGCCGTGTTCTTTGGCAAGTCAAGAGCAGATGGTTAAAACCCAATCCCGGGTTCGGCGGAGACGCCGCGCCCGGGTTTTGATGTCCGACTCGCAAAAGCTTCTAGCTCCCGCCCGGAGCTTTTGGAGAAGGAGCCCGAGCCAGCGAATACCATACGCCCATGTGTTTTTGGCGGGTCATCCTGGTGTGCCTGGTCGGCCTTGCCGGGGCGTGGTCGGCGGGAGCGCACCCGCTGGACGAGTTCCCGCAGGTGACGGTGCAGGTGTCGATCGACGACGAGCGGGTAAGGCTGCTGTCGCGTGTGCCGGCGAGGTACCTGTCGCTGGAGTTGTTTCCCGACCAGACGCCGATCGATCTGGACCGGATCGAGCCGGTGGAACTGGCGAAGAAGTGGCAGCCGTTGCTGGCGGAGCGTTGCCCGTTGTCGATCGATGGGGCGGTGGTCCCGCCGGTGGTTGTGAAGGCGGAGATGCTGATGGAGGGCACGCGCCTGCCGGTGCGGTCGTTCAGCCTGGCGCAGGCGCTCAACCGCGGGTACCTGATCTTCATGGCGGAGTACGGGACCAAGGGCAAGCCCCGGCGGGTGGACCTGGACTGGACGCTGTTTGCCAACGACTACGACACGGTCGACGACCCGGTGCACATGGAGGACGACCTGTCGCTGGTGGCGATGGTTTTAGGCTACGGCCGGGAGGAGTTTTCGGTGCTGACGCCGATCGAGCCGAGGATGACGTGGCACTCTGGCGAGGCGTTTGCGTTGCCCGCGGAGCTGCTGGCGGCGGACCCGGTCGCGCGGAAGTTCATCACGCTGCCCGCGTTGTCGATCGGCATCTGGCTGGCCGGGGGTTTGGTCGGCGTGGTGCTGTTCCGCTGGCGCCGCAAGCCGGCACGATACCTGATGGTGGTCGCGGCGGTCGTCGGCGTCATGGTCTTGTCGTTCGGCCGGGTCACGATCGACCGGACGCCTCAGGTCGCCGCGTTGGAAGACGACGACGCGGTCGCGGTGTTCGAATCGCTGCACCGCAACATCTACCGCGCGTTCGACTACACGGACGAGGGCGCGGTGTACGACGCGCTCGCGGAGAGTGTGGACGGGCCGATGCTGGAGGCGATCTACACCGACATCTACCAGTCGCTGATCCTGCTGGACCAGAACGGCGCGGTGTCCAAGGCGGTGCGGGTCGAGATCGAGGAGGCGGTCGTTGAGCCGGCCGACGCCGAAACAGAATCGGCGTACGGTGCGTCTGCTTATGTCGTGGCCTGCACATGGCAGGTAGACGGCGTGGTCCGGCACTTCGGGCACTCGCACGCGCGGACGAACCGGTTCAAGGCGGTCTATACCGTTGCGCCACGGGCGCAGGGCTGGCGTATTGTAGAGGCGGAGATCCTGCAGCAGCGTCGGCTGGACGACGGGCTGCAGACCGCCGAGGACCTGGTCAACGACTCATGATCGAGCTGAGCGACATCACGTTCGCCTACGACGCGGGCGGCTTTACGCTTAAGGCCGATTCACTCGCGGTTGGTCGGGGCGAGAAGGCCGCGGTCGTCGGCCCGAGCGGCAGCGGGAAGACGACCCTGCTGCATCTCATCGCCGGGATCCTCGTGCCGAGGCGGGGCATCGTTCAGATCGACGGCCAGGCCGTGTCATCAATGCGTGACAAGGCCAGGCGGCGCGTCCGGCTGATACGGATGGGGATGGTGTTCCAGGGGATCGAGCTGATCGACTACTTGTCGGCCCGGGATAATGTGCTGCTGCCCTACCGGATCAACTCGGCGTTGACACTGGATCGCGCGGCGAAAGAGCGGGCGGACGCGCTGCTCGACCGTGTCGGCCTTAGTGCGATGGCCGGGCGGGCGGTGTCGGGCTTATCGCAGGGCGAGCGGCAGCGCGTCGGGATCTGCCGGGCGCTCATCACAAAGCCGGGCTTGGTACTGGCGGACGAGCCGACCGCGTCGCTGGATGACGCGAGTACCGCCTCGGCGATGGACCTGCTGATGCAGCTGGTTGAAGAGGACGACGCGACACTGGTGATGCTCACGCACGACACGTCTTTGCTGCCGAGGTTCGACCGCGTGGTCTGCGTAGACAGGGGCTTGGTTGCCGGGGGGGGCGTCTCTTGAGGTCCGCGTGTTATCTCGCCTGGAAGTACACGGCGGCGCACAAGGGGCGGGCGTTGATCCTGGTCGCGGCGCTGGGGCTGCTGCTCCTGCTGCCGACGGCGGTGACGCTTGTGATCCGTTCGTACGACGCGCGGATGGGCGCCCGGGCCGAGGCGACGCCGATGGTGATCGGGGCGAAGGGCAACCGGTACGACCTGCTGCTGCAGGCGCTTTTTTTCCGGGACGGGCGCACGGACGATGTGCCCATCAGCCTGGTCGAGGCGTTGGAAAGCGACCCCGCGTTTGACGCGATGGCGATCCCGGTGCACAGCCGGCATACGGCGGGGGATACGCCGATCGTTGGGACGAACCTGACGATGTACTTCCGGTTCCGCGGGCTTTCGTTCAGAGAAGGCGGGCTGCCCGAGATGATGGGCCAGGCGGTGATTGGGCACGCCGCGGCGAAGCGGCTGGGTGTCGTTGTCGGGGATTCGGTTACAGCCGACCGGGTGAACCTGTACACCCTTGCGAAGGACATGCCGCTGAAGCTCAACATCGTCGGCGTGTTCGAGCCGACGAATAACGCTGACGACGAGGCCATATTTGTCGACATGGAGACCGCGTGGATCATCGCAGGCCACGGCCATGGCCACGCCCCCGAGGCGCACGGCAGTGAGGCGGCACACGCCGCAACGGTCACCGCGATCGAGATCACCCCGGAGAACGTGGACACGTTCCACTTCCACGGCGACGAGTCCAAGCTGCCCTGCTCCGCAATCCTGGTTCTTCCGTCCGGCCACAAGGACCGCACCCTCATCACCGCCCGCTACAACAACACCATCCGGTACCAGGCGCTGCGGCCCGCGGAGGTGATGGACGAGCTGATGGGCCTGGTGCTGCGGATCAAGCGGCTCTTCGATGCGAACACGGCGATGATCGGTTTCGCGGTCGTGTTGCTGATCGCACTGGTCGTTACGCTCTCGATGAAGCTGCGCGAGGCGGAACGCGAGACGCTGCACAAGCTTGGCTGCGGGCGTTGGCTGATCGTGCAGACGCAGGTGGTCGAACTGGCGATCGTCTTGGCCGGGGCGTTGGTGATCGTCGCAGCGGGGTCGGCGGTGGTGATGATGGTGTCGCCGCTGGTGCTGGGGGTGTAACACTGATTTTTTAAGTGGGGCAGACATTCCTGTCTGCCGTCAGACCCAAGGTCTGAGTCTGGTATTTGATTCGGCTTCGCCGAACGGCAGACAGGAATGTCTGCCCCACTTTTCAAATTTTTTATTCATTCAAAACCGGTTTGGGTTTTAGCCTCCCCTGCTCTTGACGCAGCGTAAGGAGGCCAGTCATGGCCAGTTTGGAAACACGGACCTTCAGCATCGGCGTCTTGACACGCCGGTTCAACGTGTCGGCCGAGTCGCTGCGCAATTGGGAGCGCGCAGGGCTGATCCCCCCGGCACACCGCACCCCCGGTGGGCACCGGCGTTACGGCCAGGCCCACATCGATGCGGTCCACAAGCTGCTCTACGCCCCGGCGGTCAGCCTCGGTCATGTCGACAACGACACCGCCGAGCTGCCCGGGGTCGAGGGCGCTGTGTCCGGGGCTGAGCCGGTGCTCGTCTAACGCGCACTGACCGTTCGTGTACACAATCCGCAGGCGCGGCGCGGGAGCGCTGCGTCTGTTTTGAATCGATATCAGCACGGTGTAGCGGGAGACGCGAAGCGTCCCGTGCGACACTGCTTGTTTAAACCAAGCGATGGATTCACCGAATTACGGGACGCTTCGCGTCACCCGCTAAACCGCGAGGATGTGGCGTATGATGACAGTACCCTTTTAGGAGACCATCATGTCCGAACCGCTAGCCAACGCCGCGATTCAAGCCGCACTCGGCGACCTGCCCGGCTGGGCGTTTGCCGACGACAAGCTTTCCAAAACGTATAAGTTCCAAAGCTTCCGTGAGGCGATGGGGTTCATTGTCCGTATCGGCTTCGAGGCCGAGGCCGCCAACCACCACCCCGAGTTGTTCAACGTGTACTCGACCGTGAAGATCGCATTGAACACGCATGATGCGGGCAGCAAGGTGACCCAGAAGGATGCAGACCTTGCGGTTTCGATCGAGCGGATCGCGTGGGTGTGATTACATGACAAAAGCCCACGCCGTAACGGCGTGGGCTTTACGAATGGTAGGTTGAGCCGACACTTACTTGCGCCGGCCGCCGCGCTGTGGGCCGCCAGCAGGCTTGGCCATCTTGCGCAAGGCGCGCTGCTTGCGTTCCGAAGGCTTCTCGTAGTAAGCACGCTTCTTGATTTCTTTGGTGAGCCCTTCTTTCTCGCAGAGCTTCTTGAAGCGGCGGAGCATCTGTTCCGCGGACTCACCGTTGCGTGCCTTGATTCGGATAGCCATTCGTTGCCTTTCGGGTTGCCTCTAGGGGCGGGTTTGCGTTGTTTCGAGCCGGGTATTGTGCCAAACAAGCCCCGGGGATGCAAGCCCGGCGCGCCCCCCCCCGAGAAAAAGCCGTGGACGGGCACGATCCGGGAATAAATCGAGCTGTGGGCTCCTTTTATTCTTGTCGGCCGCCCGTCGCTTGTACGCGTCGGTTTTGGGAGGTCGGCGTTGGCGGGCTTGGGCCCAGGGAGAGGACGATGGGTCAGCCGTATGAGTTGAAGACCCCCGACCCCTCGGGCTGGCTGAATCGGCATGGCGACGCGCTGTACGCCTACGCCTTATCTCGGGTCAGCCGGACGGACCTCGCCGAGGACTTGGTGCAAGACGCGTTGCTCTCGGCGCTGAGGAACGCCGACACTTTCCAGGAGCGTTCGCAAGAACGGACTTGGCTGATCGGCATTCTCCGCCACAAGGTGATCGATCATTTCCGTGCACATCGCCGCCAAACCCAACTCAAGGAATCGGAACTCGAAAAGCAGCGTGGGACGCTGGGCCTGTTCAATCGGCGTGGACGGTGGGCAGAACAGCCCTGCAAGTGGAAAGGCGACCCCGCATCGGTCTATGAACAGAAAGAGTTCTGGGAAACCTACGACGCCTGTCGAAAGAGACTGCCCAGGACGATCGGTGAGGCCTATATCATCCGGGAACTGGAGGGTTTTAGTGTCGAACAGGCTTGTAAGTTTCTAGACATTACCGCGACTAACCTTTCAGTCAGGTTGCATCGGGCGCGTCTGGCGATGCGTGAGTGCCTGGAGCAGCACTGGTTTGAGGTCTGACCGGATCGACACGGCGGGTAAGCAAGGCTATGCAAACAACCTGTTTCCAGAAGATCCGAATGATCTTGACGCTGACGTGCGACCAGTCGTCCCGGCTGGTCTCGGACAGCCAGGAGCGCGAGCTTGAGTTACACGAGCGCGTAGCCCTTCGCCTGCATATGGCCTCCTGTAAGGGCTGCAGGCGCATGCGGGTCCAATTCAAGCAGTTGCACAAGATCGCGTTGCGCTTTCGAAAGGGCAAGACGCCTCAGCTCGCAGGGCTGTCGAAGAGCAGCCGTGAACGTATTCAGAAAAAAATTGAAAAAAAGTAACACATTCTCCGTAGGCCTTTTGGGGGTCAAGCGACTCATCAGCGGCACCGGTGTTTCTTTCCCTGCGGCGCGCGGGGTGGCCGGGCTTTGTACTGCGGCGCCAGGAACTGGTCGCCCTGTAGCGGAGATCGAGTATGAACACTGTGTTTTCAAATAGGTTGGTGCTGGCGGGTATCGCAGCGGTTGGCCTGGCCGGGAGCTCTCAAGCGTTGGAGGTTGAAGTCGAGATCACGAATAACTCCCCGACCGGCGGCGTCGTGTTGACGCCGGTGTGGGTCGGCTTCCATGACGGCAGCTTCGACAGCTACAACGGCGGGCTCAGCGCCCAGGTTGGCCTAGAGCGGCTCGCCGAGGACGGTGACAACTCGGTCATCAGCAGCGATTTCCTCGGCGGGTATACCTACATCGACAACAGCGGGTCTAGCCCCGTCAGCGCCCGTGTCCTGACTTCGCAAACGACCGGTCGCGTCGATGGCACCATCGGCAGCCCGACTGGGCCGGGGCCCATCCAGCCCGGCGAGACGGAGACCCAGCGGTTCACCATCGGTGCGGACGGCAGCAACCGATACTTCTCCTACGCGTCGATGATCCTGCCGAGCAACGACTTCTTCCTCGCCAACGGTTCGCCCACGGCGTTTGACCTCGCCAGCCTCTACGATGGCGTCGGAGAGATCACCTTCCAGATCGGCCTGCCCGGCACGGCTAATGACGCGGGCACCGAGCAGGAAGACTTCGATTTCGCCGCCCCGCCACTCGGTGGGCTGCAGGCCTTCTTCCCCGGCGTCGGCTTTGATGGAACCGACGGGCAAGCCGCCCCGAACCAGAGCTCGGCAGACAACACCCTGGCGATACAGAACGTCGTTGGCGATCCGTTCGCCGATTTCCTGAACGCGGACGGCCTGGACTTGTCGCAGCTCAACTTCAACGACAACTCGCTTTACACCAACGGGATCGCGACCATCACGATCCGTGCGGTGCCCGAGCCGGGCTCTTTGACGGTTCTGGGCCTGGGTGGGCTCGCTCTGATCAGCCGGAGGCGGCGTCGTTAGGTCACAACCCATCCTTTTGATGAGCCGGCCCATGCTTCCTTTGGTGATTAGAAGCATGGGCGCGCTTTTGAGTCAGAGCACACTGCATCTTTTTGGTCCCGATTGACAATCCAGGCAGCCGCTACCCATAGGTGAGGGGCCGATGTGAGTACCAACTTCAAGAACGCCAAGCAAAGCGTGGCACAGTTGCGGCTGTGAGTACCAGAGACTTTTGCAACAGCCTGCTAGGTTTTAAAACAACCCCAAGCCATACCGGCTGCCGCGACCCAGCCGTCATAACCGCGCAGGTCCAGCGGGTTTCACAACGAATCGGGCGGGTGGTGTTGATCGGTTGGGCCTCGAATCCGAGATTGTGAAGGAACCTGTCTTGTGGGGTCGGCCGGACGCCGGGCCACGGGCAACGCCTCCTTGGACCGACACGAATGACCGCTCCTTCGCCAATTAGCAGCGTCCGCCGACGGGGTTTTACGCTTGTTGAGATCCTGGTCGTGGTGGTGATCCTGGGCATCCTCGCCGCGATCGTCGTCCCGCAGTTCTCCAGCGCCGCGGAAGAAACCAAGGAATCAGCGGTGAAACAGAACCTGCTTCGGATGCGGAACCAGATCGAGCTGTACCGCCAGGAACACAACGGCAGCTACCCGACCCTGGCGAACTTCATCGACCAGATGACACTGGCTAGCGACCAGACCGGCGCGACCGCCGCGATCGGCACGCCCGGCTACCCGCTTGGGCCTTACCTGCAGAAGATCCCGACCAACCCGTACACCGACACGGTCCCGATCAGCGACGGCGCGGCGGGCACGAGCGCCTGGTACTACGACGAGACGACGGGCCACCTCGCGCCAAACGACTCGACCGAACGCCGGGCGTGGTGAGTCCAATACCGCAAACCAATATAACCCAGTGACAATAGCCGGCGGCCTACGGACGCCGGTCGCGAACGCAATCAGCTGGTTTGATGGCTGTCCTGTACCCGCGTCCGGAGCCCGTAGGTCTCCGGCTGTTATGCTGCGACAACCATCATGCTAAGCGTGCTGTGATCATGCCTTAATTGGCGGGTTCGACCCGCACCGGTCGATCACGGCTCGGACCTGTCCTGCCGATGCGATAAACATCTCGGCTTCTTTCTCGCTCAGCGCGGGCCGCATTGCTCGGCGGATCCCACCGCTGCCCACGATGCACGGCAGGCCGACACACACGTCCGTGACCCCCAGGTACCCCTCGATCAGGTGGGAGACCGGCAGGGTGAACCCTGCGTCGTGGCGGATGGTGTGGACGATCAGCGATACGGCCTTGGCGATCGCGTAGTTGGTGTAGCCGCGGTGCTTGTAGATCTCGAACGCCGACTGCTTGGCCTGCTCGAAGGCTTCCCAGTGCTCGGCTTCGTCGTCGACGGGTTCGCCGCCGGCCTGGGCGAGGCTGATGGTGGGGAACTGCGAGTCGCCGTGCTCGCCGAGCACGTAGCCACGGACGTCGTTGGGGTGGATACCGGTCCGCTTTGCGATGACGCCGCGGTACCGGGCGGTGTCGATGATCGTGCCGGCGCCGATGACCTGGCTGGGCTTGAGCCCGCTTGCTTTGAGCACGCGGTAGGTGAGCACGTCGATCGGGTTGGCGACGATGAGGTAGATGGCGTCCGGGGCGTGCGAGACGATCTCGGGGGTGAGTTCGCCGTACAGCTGCCAGTTGCCCTGGGCCAAATGCATCCGGTCGAAGGTGTTCTTGTCCGGCATCGGGCAGGACGCGCAGAGCACGACCAGGTCGGACCCCGCAGCGTCGGCCATCTCGCCCGCGCGGATACGCATCTTTGCCTGGCCGAACGCGGCGCAGTGGGACAGGTCTAGTGCCTCGGCCTCGGCCTTGGCCCGGGTCCGGTTGATGATGACCAACTCTTCGCACTGCTCGTAGAGCGTGAGCACGAAGCCGACCGCGGCGCCGACACGACCTAGCCCGATAATGCTGATTTTCATGAGACCTATCCTACGGCCCGCGGCGGGGCCGGGTTTTCGCGGTCAAAGCGAAACGGCCGGACGCCTTGACAACCCCGAAACGGTGTTCGGCGTATAGAATTGTGCCATGTCCCAAGCCCAGACCGCCCTCGGAAACACGCCGAACCCACCCGACGCTTCGACCGACGACATCGTCGTCAAGTCGCTCGGGCTGACCAAGGTCTTCAAGGACTTCTGGCTGCGCGATAAGGTCCGCGCGGTTGACAGCATCGACTTCGAGATCCTGCGCGGCGAGGTGTTCGGCCTGCTCGGGCCTAACGGCTCGGGCAAGTCCACCACGATCAAGATGATCCTCGGGCTGCTGCACCCCACCGAGGGCAAGCTCGCGGTGTTCGGTAACCTGCCACGCGATGTGACGACGAAGAAGCGGATCGGCTACCTGCCGGAGGAGACGTACCTGTACAAGTTCCTCTCGCCGGTCGAGACGCTGGAGTACTACGCGAAGCTGTTCCACCTCAACCGCGCGACGCGGAAGAGGCGGATCGAGATGCTGCTGGAGATGGTCGGGCTCGATCACGCGGCGAACCGGCCGGTCGGCGAGTTCAGCAAGGGCATGATGCGGAAGGTCGGCCTGGCGCAGGCGCTCATCAACGACCCGGAGTTTTTGATCCTCGACGAGCCGACGAGCGGCATGGACCCGATCGCGACGGACGATGTCAAGAAGGTGATCCGCCAGCTGCGCGACCGGGGCAAGACGATCCTGCTGTGTTCGCACCTGCTGGCGGACGTGCAGGACGTGTGCGACCGCGTCGCGATGATGTTCGGCGGGAAGATCCGGCGTGAGGGCGGGCTCGACGGCCTGCTGCAGGTTCAGGAGAAGACCACGATTACGACCGGTGCGCTGGACGGCATCAGCGACGAGCAGATCGTCGCTGCGTTGGAGAGGATGGGTGTGACCGATGTCGAGCTGGACCACCCGAGGCGGACGCTGGAGCAGGTCTTTTTGGAGATGGTGGACGAGGCGCAGAAGGAGGGCTTGCAGACGTTCGGCGCGCGGTCGGGCCGGGATGTTGCGGCGTTTCTGCAGGGCGAGGACGACGAGAGCACGGCCGAGCAGCGCGTGGAGCAGCAGCGCGAGGTGCTGATCCAGTCGCTGGTGACCGGCGAGCCGGAGGAGAAGGCCGAGCCCGTGCCCGAGGCGGTCGCCGAGCCGATCCCTCAAGCCCCGCCGACGCCGACCGAGGCCGATAGCGTGTTGGCAGATTTGACGGGTGAATCGCGGCCCGAGCCCGCGAAGCCGAAGAGCCCTCCCGCGCCGCCGACCAAGCCGACGGACGCGAAGCCCGACGCGGACAAAGGTGTGATCGATGATCTTTTGAACGGTTGATGGTCTCTGCCAAAGCTCTGGGCGGAAGCCGGGAGCGGCCAACTTTTCCAAGCATCACACACGATCCCTGAATCTCAGTTGTTGCTCCTGGCGACCGCCGGAGCTTTTGAAGAAGGACCCCTGATTCACACCACATGCTCAAGCTCACTTGGAAAACATGGTTGGCGGTTTGGATCGGCATCGGCGTGGTGTTCGGCGGCCTGACTCTGCTGATGAACGCTCAAGGCGCGGTGGTCGCGGCCTACTGGATCAATTTCGTCGGCGGGCTGTTGTCAAAGGGCTGGACACTCTTTGGCTTGATCCACTGGCGCGACGTGCCTTGGGTGAAGCGTGTTAATACGTTCGTGATCGCGACATACGGCTTTGGGATTCTGACCCTGCTCTTCCTCGCGGTCGAATGGGAGCCGGGCTGGACCACCTCGATCTACGGCTACCTCGCGGTGATCGGTTTTCTCTTAGGGATCAACGTCCTCCGGCTGTTGCTCCGGCCGGGCTACCCGGTGCTGGGCGTCGCGCGGACGATGCTGGAGGAGTCGCTTCGGATGGGGGTTGCGCTGATCTTCATCATCGCGACGATGGTGATCCTCGTGCTGCTGCCGGTGATCTTCGGCAGCGAGGACCGGGTGACCTACATGGTCCAGCGGTTCCTGACGTACTCGAACATGATCGTCGCGATCCTTTTAGGGAAGATGACGGTGCTGCTCGCGGCGCGGACGGTGAGCCTGGAGATCGCGACCCGGCAGATCCACATGACGCTGACGAAGCCGCTGGGCCGGGCACAGTACCTCATCGGCAAGTGGCTGGGGATCGTACTGCTCAACGCGGTGCTGCTCGCGGTGGCGGGGATCGCGACGTACGGGTTCACGACGGCGATCGCGAAGAACCCGGCGCTCAATGCGCTGGATCGTTACGCCGTAGACCGCGAGGTGCTGACCGCCCGGCTGGCGAAGTCGCCCGACCCGATCGACACGACCTGGGAGCAGATGTACGCGAACGTGCTGCTGGAGAAGCAGCTGTCCGACCCGGGCCGGTTCGGCGAGGAGGGCTCGTCGTTTGTGACGCTCTCTTCGGAAGCCAAGCAGGAGGTCGTCTCCGACACGGTCTCGCGGTTCTACACGGTCGCGGGCGGGCAGAGCCAGGACTTTTTAATCACGGGGCTGGGCGAGGCCGCGGTGGCGGCGGAGCGAGCGGTCCTGGAAGCACGCGGCCTGCTTATGGATGAGGCGGGCCTGACGGGCGGGCAGGCGGAGGACTACACGGACCTGCTGATGGGTAAGCCCAGCGGGCTCGACGCGGAGACCGCGGCGAAGGTGCCCCCGCCGATCCACAGCGAGGTGGTGCGTCTCATTGAGCGCGAGGTGATCCAGCTGAAGCTGACTCCCGCGGCGAGCCCGAAGCCCGAGAACCTGAACACCGAGGTCTTGATCCGTGTGAACGGCGTGGCCTGGCCGATGCCCCCGTCGCGGGGCGCCCCGCCGCCGCGTACGCCGCTGGTCGTCGAGATCGCCAACGAACTGCCGCTGCCCGCGAGCCTGATCAACCAGGACGGCGAGATGGTGGTCACGATCGAGATCCCCGAGGCGCGTTCGGATGGCTTCGAGCAGGACTCGATGCGGTTCAACTACAAGGACGCGGTCATCGAGGTCTTCTACCGCGTCGGGTCGTTCGAGAGCAATCTGGCCAAGGCGCTGATGATCGTCTGGCTCAAGCTGGCGTTCCTCGCGATGGTCGGGCTGATCGCCGGGTCGCTGCTGAGCTTCCCGGTCGCGGCGATGTTCTCGTTGATCATCCTCTCCGCCGCGGCCGCGGGCGGCACCATCAACGAAGCGCTCTCGACCTACGCCCAGGTCGCCACCGAGGACGGCGCCTGGCAGGTGATCACCGGCACGATCTCCGCCATCTTCAGCAGCATCGCGTCCGGCGACGTCTACAACGTCTTCAAGCTGCTGCTCCGGATGATCGGAACGGCCTTTATGGTCTTCATGCCGGCCTTCGGCGACTACAACACCTACCGGCCGCTCTCCGACGGCCACGTGATCAGCCTCGGCACCGTCGGCAAGGCGGCCCTGAACATCGGGCTGATCTGGACCGGCATCGTCACCGTCGCCGGGATATACCTGTTTAGCCGCAAGGAAATCGCACGCGTGCAGGTGTAGCGGGTGACGCGGAGCGTCCCGTTCAAGCGGCCTGTCACGCTCCGCTTCGCCCGCTAAACCGTCGTTGAACCGCCTAAAATCAACCACCGAAAAACAATTACACCATGTCAACCCGCATCATCCAACTCGGCGCACTTGTCCTCACCGCGGTGGGGGTCCTTGTCGCGTTCCTGCTCACGCCCACAATCAATGAGATCCGCGTCGACCGCCAGCTCACCTTTGATGTCGAGGTCGGCGACCGGTCCCGGCCGACCTATACGCTCTGGGCCGCGGCGGGTTCGTTCCGCGGCGTCGCGATCAACATCGCCTGGCAGCGGGCGGAGGCCCTCAAACAGGAGGGCCGGTTCTTCGAGTCCAACCTCCAGGCCGAGTGGATCACGTCCATGCAGCCGCGCTTCCCCGAGGCGTGGGACATCCAGGCGTGGAACATGGCCTACAACATCTCGGTGAAGACCAAGACCGCCGAGGAACGCTGGGACTGGGTGCAGAAAGGCATGGCCCTGCTGCGCGACCGCGGCATCCCGAACAACCCCAATGCCGTGGTCTTGTACCGCTCGATCGCGTGGATCCTCGGCCACAAGATGGCCGGGCAGACCGACGACATGCACTGGTACTACAAGGCGCGCACAGCCGAGACCTGGCAGACCCTGCTCGGCCTGCCCAACCCGGGCTGGCTGCTCAAGGAGGAGTTCCGCGAGCCACCCAACCGCCCGCTTGAAGAAGACCTCGACCCGCTGGTCCACGGCGACTGGCTGGCGACCGTCCAGTTCAAAGCCATCGCCGACATGGCCGAGAACTACCTCAAGAAGGCCGGCCGGACCGAAGACGACTACCGCCCGTCCAACTTCTTCACCACGCTCAGCCCGGAGAACCTCAAACGTTTTTATGAAGAGCACCCCGGCCTGCAGCAGGTCGTTAGAGAACTCGAATCGCTCCAAGGCCCCAACGGCGAAGAGCTCGACCTCGGCCTTACCCAGCCCGGCCAGCCGGGCAGGACCCTCCGCGCGTTCGGCAAGATCCAGCTGTACCAGGACGCGGGCTACCCCGTCGGCGGGCCCAACATCAACACGCCCGAGACCCTCGGGCTCGACGCGATGGCCGTCTTTGCCTGGCTGGTCCAGAAAAGCCAAGACCCCGGCATCAGGCTCAACCTCATCCCCGGCGCGACGCAGGAGCAGATCGACAACTTCCTAAAGGCCAACCCCAACACACAGTTCATCGACCTCGTGCCGCTGCTCGACATGCTCCGGGCCCTGACCCTCCTCGACGAGTACCACATGGACCCGACGTACATGCTCAAGACGATGGAGACGTACGGCCCGATCGACTGGCGCCACCCCGCGGCCCACGCGCTGTACTGGTCGTCCCTGGGCACGCTCCGCGCCGAGGACTGGACCCAGAACAACGAACGCGTCGACCTGGTCAACGCCAACCGCAGCATCATCCACCAGCTCCAGAAGCTCGCGCACCAGGGCAAGATCAACTTCCGCCCGAAGGTCGCGGGCATGGGCGACTTCGGCAAAGAGACCATCGACCACGCGCCGGACGTCCGCATGATCCCCGCTTATGACATCGCATGGGAGTCCACGATCAAGAAAATCGACGCCGGGGAGTTTGGCGAGAACAAGCAGTCCGACACCTACAAGAACGGCCACGAGAACTTCCTCCAGGCCGCCGTCTACCTCTACTACTACGACGGCCAGGAGGGAAAGGCCCGCGAATACTTCGCCCGCGTCAAGGAGATCTATAACAAGCCCGACAACACCTCCTCACCCGCCTACCGCGACGGCCACTACGCGCTGAACCTGCCCGACTTCGCCCGCGTCCGCCTCGACGACGACCTGGGCTTCCAGTACGAGCAGCTGATCAACGAGCGCATCCGGCGGGCCTGGACCTACGGCCTGGCCGAGCGCAGCCAGGCCGTCATGAAGCGCCACCTCGACGCCGCCAAGGCCACCTACGACAGCTACCTCGAAGACCGACAAACCACCTCGCGAGCCGACCTCGATGTCCAAGCCCGCCAGGGCATGCGCCCCTTCGAAGACCTCGTCCTCATGCAGTTCATCGAGATTATGGCGTCCACGCAGTACAGCATGCCGCAGAAGTCGGGCGTCTGGCAACTCGCCGCCCCGCTGCTCAACGCGATCTCCGATCAGCGCGACCTGCTCAACGAGTCCTACGCGCTGATGATGCCCTACCTCTCCTCGCAGGCCCAGCTCGAGAGCCAGGCCTTCAACATCGCCGAGGTCTTCCCCCAGCCACGCAACTACCAGCAGTGGTACGAGGAAAACGTCCAGCCCCAGCAGCCCGCGCTGCCGGGCCTGCCCCAGCCGAGCCAGACGCAGTAGGCCTACACAAGCGCTCGTGTCTTTGTTGTTGGGATTAGGGAAGGCAAATCACTGGAACAAACGACACATCGCTTGCTCGGCAAGTTGAGCACTTCCCTCGATAGCGAATCAACAAGCTAGTCTTCGTCGTCCAACGGCCGAACCAACGAGCCCTGCCGATCCATAAGCTTTGTGAAGTCTTCGCTGCTCATGACCTGGGCGCTCCCGTCAAGGAAGCCAACAAGGTAGTGGTCGCTGCCTGGCCGGGGCGTGCGGTAAACGAGGATCAACTCTGCGGCCAGGGTGACATCATTGATCCTCAAGCCCTCGGCAGATAAAAAGATATAGCTGCCATAGGAGTACCAACCCGGATCGGGGGTGTCATCGAAAACAAGGACGGTCTCATCATCAAACGGCGAACAGAAGACGTGATCCGAACCTGTTCCTAAGTAGTCTTCGATGACTAGCACGCTGGGTGGCAAATACTCATCGTGATCGACCGCGTATGAAATGATGGCTAATAGAAGTTGGTGGATGTTCGAGAGGTCCTGGGTTGCTTGACTCGGGCCGACAACGTGTGAACACGTTGGCAACAGGAGGACGACCAAGAATGCGGCAACAGCGGAGATAAAGATCCATTCCATCACTCGGTTCGGGATCGTACGGTGGAGGATCGAGGGCTTATCAGGTTGACTGGCTTCGTCGGGCATTGGCCAGGTGATCTTAGTCGATGAAGCAATCGTGCTTTTGCACCGCGGGTCGAGCGTATGGAAACCTAGTACGGACTTGTTGCGAACGTGTCGGTATGTGCCTTGGGATGAGCCCAACGAAAGCCAAGAACAAACATTGATTGATGCATTGGTCAAGACCTGTTCCGCAGGTTCACACATCCTGCACCCAGCGACCCGATGGTTTTACCCAGCAGGCTTATTTCTATCTAAGAAAAACTGAGCAGTATCGTCTTGAGCGATCTCCTTAACATATTCAAGCAGCATATAGGGGAAGTCATTTGTCTTTAAATCGACAGAAAAGACTGTTTTACGATCAGATGAATTGATCGTGACTTGATGATCGCTGATAAATTCAAAAACCCATGTTTTTCCTGATTGTAAATAGAGATCAACTTGACCAAATCGGGTTCGTGGTGAAGTACTCATCCCGGAATAGGTTGGGCTCCCGTATGACTCTTTGAGCAGCTTAAGAGATTCGGCGTCCTCTATTTCAATGGTTTGATAAGTTGGATCCTGATCCTCACCGCGATATTCATCAGAAGATGAATAGTGGATAACGATCTTCTTCCATTCTGAATCTTGAACGTCGGGTTGGTTATTCGATCGAGTGCACGAAGACAATAAGCCAAGACTCATAAGAGCGGGAAAGATAGCTATGCGATAAGCAGGCGTTAAGTGGCTTATCATTTTTCAAGTACCGATCCGGGGCTTCCATCTTTACACTCGCACGCCGTATCCTGAGCATTTACATAAGCAGTCTTACCACCGTAAAGTACTATAGCGAAAACAGAAATAGTCCCCGATTTCTACTTCGCAAAATTCTATTGCTGACTATGATGTTGTAGTAATTCATAAAGGTGTTCGTTGTATTCGAGTGCTGCTGCATATGCGGCTCCCTGCCAAGCAGCTTCTTCGCCAGCATTTTGAGCGTCTGATGTCCCTGGGAAGCACCATGCCGTGTCCTTGATGGCGATGTAATCATCAATTTCAAAAGCCTTAGCATTTAACCCCGGTAGAGCCCGCCCGTCTTCTATCACACACCAATACCGATAAACCATGTTGTCGTTCTGTGATTCCAATACAGCGATATGTTTTATATCAAGAGTTCTTATGAACAAAATAGCGTCCCGATACATCTTCTTTTCAATAAGATGAGTAATAGATTGTTCAAAAGAAGTGAAGTCAATTTGATTCAAAACAGTAGCTTCATTACTACGATCATCTGTCTTCGAGCAACCGCATAAAATAGCAAGTAGTACAGTCATTGCAAAAAGTAGATCTATTGTTGTTTGCATAACTCTATTTATCACTTCCAATCAGGCTTTGTTCTTTGTAGCGTTTGATCCATCCCCGGACTAATACGGAAACCACGGTTATGTTCTTCCCTAATCTTCTCATCTATAACCATGACAGGATCTAGCACGGTGTACGCTGCAGCTACTCCAAAGACGTTGTGGTTAATTGCAGGTACAGAGTGTCCGCAGAGTTCATGACCGAGCGTAATGAAAGAAGGGCCAGAAACCCTGTAATCTGCAGGGCGTTGTGGATCGTCCCGACCAGGGTATCCGCCAGTTCTAGGCGGCCCAATTTCAATCGTGGTATTCACTGGACCATGGTTGAATCGACCATCGGCAATCGAAACGCCACCTTCCGAAACTCTACTTTTCAAAGTGTGTGTTTCATTTGCGGTTATTGCATCGCAAACACACTTACATGAAACGGGGTGTTGTGAGTTTTGGTAATTCAAGGTATGACTCGTTTCTCCACAAGAATCGCTTTCAGCATTTGTTTCATTTTCGCAGAAGTCTGGGTCAGTTGGCCGAACCTCACCGGTCCAAATATTACCGGTCCAGTTACCATCTGGGCAAAGCTGATTAAGTAAACGGTGGAAATATAAATAGTCTTTATAGTGATCTACTTTCAACAGGAGTCCGCTTGGGTCAGTCTCCCCAAACAGCACATGATACGCCGCGTATAGATTCATCCCGTCCGGGTACATGTCGACCGGGTCGGGCGGGAGGAAGCTGGTTGGTGCTGGGCCGGGTTGACCGGTCGGCATGCTTGAGCGGTCGAAGCCTGGCGTGCCTATCGGGTCGCGTTGAAGGAACCGGCCGGCGAGGGGGTCGTACATGGTTAGAACCTCGGGCTTTGTGGGTTGTAGGGGCGTGGTGTCGGCATCGGGGGGACGCCGGGGATGAATGGCTTGTTCGGTTGAGCGGTTGGGCCTTGCAGATGGGCGGGTAGGTCTTGATGAGGCGAGAACGGCATCGCCCCGCCGCGCTTCGGGTTCAGGGCCACCTCGATAGCCCGTTCGTCCTTGAGGTACTGTTTGAGCCAGGGGTCTTCTGGCTCGTAGCTCGTGCGTAGGCCGGCGCGTCTCATCCATCGCCGGTAGCACGGCCGGGCCGGGTCCAGCAGGTGGGCGATCTCGTAGCATCGGCTGGCGAAGTGGACCTGGTGATGGTCTTCGCCGTGGTGGCCGCGCGTGGCAACGAACTGCGTGAGCTCGCCGAGCGGCGTCAGCGACTCGAGGTACCCGCCGTATTCGACCTGCTCATCGGTGAGCGGGTGGGGCCAGTTCTTGTAGTAGGTGTCGTCGCGTTTGTGGAAGCCGTTGGTGGTTTCGCAGTTGAAGGTTTCGCGCCATGCAGGGTTGTGGTGGTCTTGGCCGTCCCACCTCGCGAAGAGGTGCGTGTTGGTGGTGACGAGCCTAAGCGGGTAGCCGAGCCTTCGGCCGACGGCGATATAGAGGACGGGCATGGTAGCGCAGGTGCCGCCCGGCGTGTCGGCGGTGGTTTGGCTGGGCGCAGGGATCATGCCGTGGATGAAGGCGGTGGTCGGTTCGGCGAAGCTGAAGTCGCCGACGGCGTCGGGGTTGTAGTGCACGCCGAGGTCTTGCTGCAGGACCTGCGCGAGCATCTCTGCGCGGAAGTGGGCCTCGCTGCCCTGGTAGCGGAGCGCGTACTCGGGCCGAGGGTCGGTGACGCGGTAGCGATGGCGGTCGGTCTCGTAGGCGACACGCTGAGCCCATTGGTCGAGGACGGACAGCGCATGGTCGGTATCCAGGCCCGTGGTGGTCGGCAGGTCTGAAGCACAGAGCAGGTTGATGCGCGCGATGTCGGCCTTGCACCATGCGCTCGGCTCGTTCTGGAGCAGTTCGTTGAGGGATTCCGGCCGGTGTTCGAAGCGGGTGTTGACTCTGGTTGTTGGGATGAGCCTGCGCTGGATCTGGAAGCGGGGGTGGTGGTTTTGCAGTGGTGGGAGGGCGCAGAGAAGTCCGTGACACCCAGCGCGGGCATGAAGCGCGCGGTCGTGTTGTTAGAGGGGACAGGGTTTGCCGATGGCTTCGGTTTGGGTCTTTTTCGCCTATTTACCCTGCCCCGACATGTCATTAAGAATGTCCCCTGAGGAGCCTGTATTCTGGAGCAGGGGCGGGGTGGGGTCAAGGGTTGGGAATCGATTTTTCGGATGGGAGTGTCGGCGGCGATGAGCACACACGGTGCAGCGGTTTCGAAATGTGGGCGGCGTTGGCCGGTACGCGCGGTTTGCTGATGCTTGTCGCGATGGCGTAGCGTGTCGGGGGTGCGCGCGGGGGGTTGTGGGTTGGTGCTTGATTGAGGGGGTTTAAGACTGGGTCGACGCCCACGTTCGCCGAACGTGGGCTTGGGGGGCTGTTTGCCCGGCAGCGCAACCGATTGTGCGCGCTTGGGGGATCGCTTTCACTTGTGGAGCGTGTCATGAGGGCGTTCTGCGCGATATCGCAGAGATAGGACTGCAAATTCACGCGCGATTCGGTGGATCGGCGCTATAGTTGGGTAGGCCTGCGTTCGATAGCACTACTACAGCTCGGACCGCTGCAATTCTGAACAACCAAGCTCCTTGGAAAGATGCAGCGGGCGGATCGCCCTACTAATCCGCCCCTGCATCGCTTTTTTTTGCGCGGGCTCAGGCGGTATGATGGCTCGACACTTGAACGAAGCGAGCCAGGCATGCCGATCGATCTGACGTTTCTGGGCCATTCGGGCTTCCTCATCCGCGACGCCGAGTCGGGCAAGGCGGTGTGCGTCGACCCGTTCCTGACGGGTAACCCGCTTGCCAAGCACAAGCCGGGGGACATCCAGTGCGACTATGTCGCGCTGACGCACGGGCACGAGGACCACTTCAACGACGATGCGATCGCGATCGCCAAGGCGAACAACGCGACGGTGATCGGGGCGTACGAGCTGTGCGTGTATGTTGCAAGCGAGCGCGGGCACGACAACATCGACCCGGGGAACCCGGGCGGGCGGGTTCACACGGATTTTGGTTACGTGGCGATGACGCCGGCGTTCCACTCGTCGAGCTACAAGGGGCGGTACATGGGCCAGCCGATGGGGCTGGTGTTCCACATCGGCGACGCGGTGCTGTACCACTGCGGCGATACCGCGCTCTTCTCGGATATGAAGCTGATCGGCGAGGTGGCCAAGCCCGATATCGCGATGATCCCGTGCGGCGACCGGTTTACGATGGGGGTCGATCTGGCGGCGATGGCGGCGGAGTTCATCAAGCCCAAGTTCGCGGTGCCGGTGCACTACAAGACGTTCGATGTGCTCAACCAGACGATCGAGGGCTTCGAGCCCGAGGGTGTCGAGGTGAGAGAGATGCAGCCGGGCGAGACCTGGCGTTACCCGCAGTAGGTGCTGCAAACCCTTAGAAACGAGGTGGTTTTGAAACGTGCCATGTTCCCGGTGTTGTTGGCGGTGCTGCTTTGCGCTTCGCCTGTGTTGGCGGAGGCCGAGCCGGATGTTGATCAGGCGGTGCTGGAAACCATCGATACGTACATCGCTGCGATGCGCGAGGGTGATTACGACGCGATGGCAGAACTGATGCACCCGGACGACCTGGCGCAGTTCAAGAAGCTGTTTGTGCTGATCGCGATGGAGGCGGAGAAGCAGGGAGACTTCGGCGAGTTGGCGTTGTTTCTAGGCGGGATCAAGAACGCGGCGGAGCTTGATGAGACCGAGCCCGAGCAGTTCTTCGCTGGCTTCATGTCGGCGGTCGTCCAGTTCATCCCGGACCTGGGCGCGGTGCTGAAGTCAGCGGAAGTCACGATCCTCGGCCAGGTCGCGGAGGGCGAGGACGACGAACTGCTCCACGTTGTTCACCGGATGGAGATGGAGGTAGAGGGCGAGCCGATCTCGACGATCGATGTGATCTCCATGCGTCGGTCGGCCGGCGGTGGCTACCGGCTGATCCTCGACGAGATGGCGTGGGGCGTGACGCGTTCGCTGCAGAAGCGCTTCGGCATCAAGCAGGATGTCGGCTTGGACTGATTGGGCCGGGCTGCCTCGTTAGGGCTGTTCTACAAAAAAACCACGCCTCGCTGGACGGAACCCGCGGGGCGTGGCGGAGGAGAAAAGACACGTTCATTCGGCCTGTTGGGCCCGGACATCACGTCGATGCCACTGCTTGTACGTACTTAATTATCGTCTCGTTCACAATTGGTTGACCAATAGTTTACCTAAGTTTACGGCTGAAGTACCAACAAAGTTGGATAATTTTACCTATCTTGTGATTTATGAGCCGTTAGATGGGGTTGTTCCATCCTGATTAGAAGCGGTTTGAGCCTTGGTTTTGAGTCCAAGGTCTGCTAATCCTCTTGCAAAACGTTCAGATTTACGTATTGAGGCTCGAAACGGCCTTGAAACAGGTGGCGGACCGGCCAAACAAACCGGGCCTGCCGAGTGTTGTCCGATAAGGCCCGAGCGGCGTTGCGCTGGTCCTTGCCGATCGCAGCGGAGGGGCCTTGTGCTTCCTGGCGTTGACGGCTGCGTGGCTCGAAGCGTGGGCTTCCGATCACTGATGCTGCATCCGTCTGATGCGTTTGCCGGGGCGTCCGTGTCCCGCCGAGGCACCTTCCAGGCCAGTCACACAGGGCCGAATCGAGTCCGTTCGGCCTCCGCTGCATGTCTTTCGCACCTCGGCCCGGTTCCTTCCAGGTCTTGGTACCTCTCTGATCGGGCGGGGGCCTGACTTCCCTGCCAGGCCGTCCACCGTCGTCTTCTGTCGCCCGCGGCTTATTGCGCGGGGTTTTTTGGTTTTCGCCCCAGCATCATGCGGGGGTTGACCAGCAGGTTGGGCCGGTCTTTCAGCACGTTTTCGAGCTTGGCTGCCCAGGCGGTGCGGTCCCTAATCTTTAAGTGGTCGCCCGCTCCGGCGAGGACCACCTCGCCGGAGAGCCCGGTCTGCTTGAGCAGGTGGTCGGGCAGCCGGACCCGCCCCGCCGAGTCCATCTCGATACGTTTGGAGTTCGCGTAGAAGACCTCTTCGTATTCGAGCAGGTCGGCCGGATCGACATCAGACTGCCGTAGCTCGTCTGCCAGCCGCCGGTAGCCCGGCTCGGTGTAGAGGCAGAGCACATCGGTCCCGCCGAGCACGCAGTAGAGCACCACCGTGTCTCCCTCGCCGGTGCCCAAGCCCCGCTGCAAGTCGCGGCGGATGTCGGACGGGATGGCGAGGCGGTGTTTGGCATCGATCGCATGCTCGTAGGTGCCTGTAAAGACCAACAGGATGTGTCTCCCTATCAGGCAAGAGAGTACGACACATCTCTACACAATGCAACACAACTATTCACAAATATAGAATTCTCGTACCTTCTGTACCCATCACATTCGTTGTCGTTTAGTAAAACGATGATTTCGTTTGTTGTAAGGCGATTCTCGTATATCAAAAGGCTTAATGATCAGTCAATAAGTTGTGCATATCAGGGTCCGATATTGTGTATATTTAGTTGAAAACCTATCGGCTTACCGGTCTGTGATCGGTCATAAATGGTTTCATTAGCGAGTTGCTTGTTCTTCGTCGCCGAGCGGCAGATCGATTTGGAAGCGACAACCCTGCCCGACGCCGTCGTCTAGGAGGATCTGCCCCCCCGCCGACGCGAGGATCTCTTTGCAGATACTCAGCCCAAGCCCACTGCCCGGTTTGGTGCTCGTCGAACAGCCGTTTGAAACCGCGGCTTGGGCTGTTTCGTACTCGCTTGCTGGCTGATGAGACACGAAGGGTTCGAAGATTCGCTCGCGGACCGGTTCGGGGATGCCCGGGCCGTTGTCCGTGACGCTGAGGACCAAGCGGCCGTGTTGCTGCTGCGATTCGATCCGGACCGTTCGTTTGCCGGCCTGTTCGGCCATCGCCTGGCAGGCGTTGGTCAGCAAATTGATCAGCACCTGTTCGAGCATCAAGGCATCGATGCCGACCTTGGTGGGGGGTACCTTCACTATCGTGGTGACGCGGCCCTGCCGGAAGGCGGGCGCCATGGATTGCAGGGCTTCATCCACCGCTTCGCTCGCGTAGCAGCCGGCGCCTTCTGCTGAATCCGGTGGTGAGGCCAGGCCGAGCACCCGTTCCAAAAGACGGTTTGTCTTGTCCGTTCCAGCCACCGCGGCGTTCAGTGCCTGCTCGGTCAGCTCCGGGTTCTCGGGGTTGGCCAGGGCGAGTTGGGCGTAGCTGCGGACCGGGGTCAGGAGGTTGTTGGTTTCATGCGCCAGCGCGGCGGTCAGCGTCCCGAGCTGTCCGAGCCGGTTGGACCATGCGAGTTGCTTGCGCAGCCTGTTGAGCTCGGCTTGCAGCTCCCCGACGAGTTGCAAAGCCTGCTGACCGATGCCATCGGCATCGGGTCGGTTCGCCACGGCCTGTGAATTATGTTCATCCATAGATCAGCGCCTGCAAATAGGCTTAGCGCACATCGTCTGGATAGGAGCGTGTCTTTGGGCTTAACCAAGCGTTCGATGCGGAATTTCTTCCCATACAGTGTCACAGTCCGATAATTCAATCGCGCCCTCTTCCTGTTGAGCGTCTCGAGCTGAACTCAGATCTGCTTCATCGCTGGTTCCACGTGGAACATCGATTCCACTCACTGTCTTACCGCCTAAAGCGGTCGGCAGTGTGAAGTACAGCGCCTCTGATCGTGTGCGCAGAGCGTCAAGTCTGCCAAACACAGTTTGGCAGACTTGGCCGGCCGTAAGAGACACGGTTTCGGTTCTCTTGCCTGTTCCACGTGGAACCTTGCAGCGTAAGGGGGACCGCGATATCGTGTAACTGTCCCGTTATCACTGGCAAGGAGGCCGCATGGCTAGCAAGAAAAACCGCCCTTCCCGCCTCGGACGCGGGCTCAGCTCCCTGATGGCGACACCGGTCGAAGTCGTACCCCCCGCCCAACCAGACGCCGCGTCCACGGCATCCCAACCGCCTGCAAACGACGCCGGCACCCCGGGCAAGCCCGGATCAGACACGCCCGGAGACGGCCTAAGCCACCTGATAGTCCATGCCATCCGTGCCAACCAGCACCAGCCCCGACAGCGGTTTGACCCCACCAAAATCCGCAGCCTGGCCGAGTCGATCAAGCAGGACGGCATGATGCAGCCCATCGTGGTCCGGCCGGTGCCGAATGAGCCCGGCCGGTACGAGCTTATCGCGGGCGAGCGTCGCTGGCGCGCCGCGAAGGAAGCGGGGCTCGAATCCGTGCCCGCGCTCATCCGGGAGATCGGCGATGAGAAGGCCGCGGAGCTGGCGTTGATCGAGAACCTCCAGCGGGAAGACCTCAACGCGATCGAGAAGGCAGAGGCCTTCCAACACCTCGGCGACCAGTTCGGCCTGAGCCACAGCCAGATCGCCGAGCGTGTCGGTCTTGAACGCTCTTCGATTTCTAACTTATTGAGATTGTTAGACTTATCCAATTTTGTGCGTGACCTTGTATCCCAGAATGTCTTGTCGATGGGCCAGGCCCGGGCGATCGCTGGGTTATCGGATGCGGCGCAGCAGCGGGCCTTAGCCGAGCGTGCGGTGCGGGAGGGGCTGTCGGTCCGGCAGGTCGAGCAGGAGGCGCGTCGGCTCCAACAGCCCTCAATGACGCGGGGTGCGAAGCAGCCTGGGTCGGCGTCGCCCGTGCTCAGCGACTTGGAGAAGCAGATCGGCCAGCAACTCGGTACACGCGTGAAGATTAAGGCCGGGCGGAAGAAGGGGGCCGGCACCTTGGCGATCGATTTCTACTCACTCGACGAGTTCGACGCCCTGCTCGCCCGGCTGGACGTCAAGGCGGACTGATCGAACGCGGTTCGCGGACGTGGCGCGTTATTGGACGTTGCGGGTTTCACGCTTGAGCCTACGGCCGTGCAGCAGGGTGCATAGCAGGGGCGCCGATGCCATTGCCACGCTCAGAAGCGTTCCAACGAAAAGAACTTCCTTGCCATCGCTGCCACCCAGCGCGTCTTGGGCACGCACAGAAAACGCGGTGATACACGCACCTGTAGCAAGCGTCGCTCCGCAAGCCGTAAAACCTACATAACGCAGGGTTCGCAGAGACCCGATCAGCATCAGCGGCAGTGAGAGGCCCGCGATGATGAGCGTCAGGGGTACGCCGATGCGGATCAGGATCAGCGCGGTCTCGCTCATCGGCTTGGGGCTTTACTCCGCGACGTAGTCCACCACGAACGGCTCTTCCAGCAGCGGCAGCAGTTTGTCGACGAAGGCCTTGTGGGCGGGGTGGGGAAGGTAGACTTCCAGCCCGGCCTTGTTTTTGAAGGTGACGAGGTAGACGTGGGTGAAGCCTTGATCTAGGCCTTCGGGGCTGACGTTGGCGCCCTGCTCAAAGGCGATGATCTCGGGGATCGCGTCCTGCAGCGCGGCGAAGTCGTTGTTGATCTGTTCGATCTGCGCGTCGGTGGTGGTGTCTTTGAACTTGAAGACGACGACGTGGCGGTAGACGCCGGCGGGTTCGGACATGGTGGGGCACTCCGTGCAGCCGCAGTCGGTGGTGGCCGTGCAGGCGGTGAGGGTGAGCGTGACGAGCAGGGCGGTGGCGGCCAGTAAGCGCATGTGTCTGATCCTTATCGCGGGCATACCACGGGTTGTGTAGCGGGTGACGCGCAGCGTCCCTTCCGAACAATCTATCAGGATTTGCACGGGACGCTGCGCGACACCCGCGATACCGCGGGGATGGCGCTTAATCAAACCACTCGTCATCGGGATCGAAGCGGGGGATCGGCATGTTGAGGATCGTCATGTTGCCGACGGCTCGGTGCCGGCAGCCGGGGCGGATGAGGATCGATGAGCCCGGCTTGACGGGGACCTGCTCGCCGTCGAGTTCCATGACGCCCTCGCCTTCGAGGATGTAGTAGATCTCGGTGAGCTTCTTGTGGTAGTGGGTCTTCGCCTCTTTATTGATGACGACGCGGTGCAGCGATGCGGGGGCGTCGGCGGTGTCGGCGAAGGCGCGTCGTGTCGTGCCGCAGGGGCACTCGGTGGGCGGGAGGTTGTCGAGGTGCACGACTTCGAAGCCGGCATCGGACTGGGTTGTATGTTCGGGCATTTAGGACACCTCTTTGCTTTGGAACAGGGCGGTGCCCAGGCCGAGCACGGCGGTGATGTAGGCGGCGGTGTAGGCGGAGACGGTGCCGAGGTAGCTGAAGCTGATGTTGCCCTCGGTGTCGTGGAGGAGCGAGTTGCCCTGGGCGATCGCGTCCGCGGGCCAGTGGAACTGGAAGTTAGGCGCGACGACGTAGACCGCCTTCGCCAAGAGGTAGGCAGCCTTGCGCGGCCCGGGGATCTCGCTTTCGAGTACCGCGCGGACGCTTTCGAACAGCCCGGCCCCGGCCTCGATGCCGGTCGCGGTGTTGACCAGCTGGTTGAGCCCGCCCGACGTCAGGCCAAGCGGGATGACCACCCCCAGGCAGGCGACCAGCGTGACGACCTGGCTGAAGCGTGTCGACAGCGCGACGGCGAAGGCGGTCAGGATGAGCAGGCCCTGGATGAGGAAGACCCCGCCGATCGCGACCTGGCCGATCCGGCCCTCGTCGGCGTTGAAGTCGGTCATCGGGCTTTGGAACTGCCACTCCTTGCTGACGAGCATCACCATGAGGCACGCGCCGGTCAGCATCAGCATCAGCGCGTAGATGAACGTCGAGGTGAAGACTTTTTTGTAGAGGAAGTTTGCCGCCGCGGCGAGGGCCAGCGCGCCGAAGACCGATGAGACGCCGAAGAGGATCACCGGCCAGTCGATCCGGTCGGAGGCGTTCTGCAGCACGCGGTGCCGGAGCGTAAGGATGAACACGAGCATCAGCAGGTAGCCCGCGACGACGATCGCGCCGCTGACACCGATGTACTTGCCAAGGATAAAGACTGGGCGGGGCACGGGCTTGCTGACGATCGTCAGGGCGGTCTTGTCGGTGAGTTCCTGGTGGACGGCCCCGGTCGCGGTGAACGCCGCGAGGAACACGCCGACCATGAACACCGTGCCCAGCCCCATGTCGACGAGCATCTTGTTGTCGCCTTCGCCCGGGACCATCGAGTAGCCCGAGAGCGATGGGTTGAGCACCATCAGCAGCGTCCCGATCAGAAGCAGCACGACAAAGATCGGCTGGCGGATCGCTTCGACAAACGTGACGCGGGTGATGGAGAAGAGTTGCGTGAACATAGACCCCGTATCATACGTCTCAGGCTATGAATCGGCTTGCGAATCGACGCCAACCTCGGCAGGATTTACCCTGAACCGAGACAAAACCGCTTCCGGTCAATTATCTTAAACCAAAGGAATGCCCATGAACCTGCTGAGCCTCCTCTTGCCCATGGCGATGGCCTTCGCCCAGCCCGAGCCCGCGGTGCTGATCGACCAGTCTTTCACGCTCCACGAGCCCGGGGGAGACGAGCGTATCGGCAGCTACGCGCTTTACGCCGAGGAAGCCGCCGGCACCATCAAAATCACCGAATCGATCGCCTTAAGGATTGATGGTGAGATGTTTGATCTCACCTCACTAGTCAGCTACGCCAAAGACGAGGGCGGGGATTGGGCATTCCAGTCCGCGGAGGGCACAACGGGTGTCGATGGGAATGTCTTCATGGAAGTTGATGTCGAGCCCAACGGCAACGAATGGACGGTTAAAGCGGAGCTGCTGCGCAACCATCGTGGCGAAGCATTGGATCAGCCCAAGGCCGCAAAGCGCACCATCACCGTGCCCGATGGCCCGGTCCTTTTCTCCTCGGCACGCGCGGTGATGGGCCCGAGGCTCCAGCCTGAGGCAGGCGAGCAGGCGGTCGTCTGGGTCGAGTTCCCCGACGACCTTGATGAGCCCATCGAGGTGAAAGAAGGCTTCTCGCTGGTCCGAGGCGAGACGGATGAAGCTGGCGGCTGCACGATCATGGTCCGTAGCGAGCACCAGGAGATCGGCCCGGTTCCATTGGATCAGGATGGCAAGATCAAGCCATACAAACTCTGGGGCGAAGTCGAGATGCGCAAGAAGTGACGGTGATCATGCCGAGTTGCCTGCTTCTGCATCCGTGGCTTGGACTCGGACCTGCCCCCGCGTTATCGTCAGGGTCACCGCGTTGGCGAATGAAAAGACACGCGTGCCGCCGGCCGAGTCTTGCGATGCGGCGACCGCGGGGAGCAGGGCGTTGCGTGTGGCCTTGCCCGCCGGCGTACCCAAGTCGATCATTGCCTCACGCAGCAACTCCGCCAGCACCGCGCGGCTCATTCGGCGGGCAGCCTCGCGCGGTATCTGCAGTGAACGATCGGTGCGTTCGGTGGATGTGACTTGTGTTTCAACGTTCTGCCGAAGCACTTCGTAAAGCTCGCTGAAGTGCTCGGCTAAGTCGCAGGCCTTCTGCGGCGCGTCGTGCTGCAACGCTTTCAATACCGGCAGGACATCGTGGCGGAGGCGGGCCCGCGTGCGGTCGGTGTCCAGGTTGGTGGCGTCTTCACGGTAGTTTTGGCCGAGCTCATCGAGCAAGGCGGTGATACCGTCCCTGCCGACGCTGAGCATCGGCCGAATCACACAAAGGGGACGGCCCGTCTTGGTGCTCCCGATCGCGAAGTGGTCGGCCAGCGGTTTATGCCACGCGATCCCGCGCAGTCCCGCGACACTGGCCCCGCGCAGCATCCGCATCAGCAGGGTTTCGAGTTGGTCGTCCGCGTGGTGCGCGGTGGCGATGAAGCCGGCACGGTGCTCCGCCGCGATCTCGGCGAGCGCCTTGTAGCGCAGCTCACGCGCGTTGGCCTCGAGGTTGCCAGGCATCTCGCCGGGGCGGATATCCCTTCTTACACAGGCAAGGCCCAGCCGCTCGGCCAACGCGGCAACGAACCGGGCATCGTCCTCCGCCTCGTCACGCAGGTGGTGCTGCACGTGACCGACGATCAGCCGCAGCCGCCACTTGCGCCGACCAGCCAGGACAGTGAGGGCTCGCAACAGCGCGACCGAGTCCGCGCCGCCGCTGCAGCCCACGACGATCGCCGTGCCTGGCGAGACCCCGCAGCGTTGGCGGAGCGCCCGCGCGACCGAGCGGACCATCGGGTGGTAGTGGTGTGCGGGTGTGCGGGACACTGCGCGATTGTACAGCCGGGTTTGCTCTGGCCCCGTTGCCGGTAGAATCAGGCGATGGCCGAGCAAGCGCATGACGATTCGCCAACCCGCGTGGTGGAGTTGGTTGTCAACCTGGACGACGTCACCGGCGAACAGGCCGGCGCCGCGATCGACCGGCTCATGCAGGCCGGCGCGCTGGACGCCTGGGCGATACCGATCACGATGAAGAAGGGCCGGCCCGGTGTGATGCTAAGCGTCCTTGCCGGCGAAGCAAAGCGCAAGGCCCTGGCCAAACAGCTCATCGAAGACACCGGCAGCTTCGGCGTCCGCGTCCGCGCGTGGGACCGGCTCGTCCTCGACCGCGCCTGGCACGAGCGCGAGACCCGGCTGGGGAAGGTCCAACTCAAGGCGGGCTCACTCGATGGCCAGCCGATCACCGTCAAGCCGGAGTTCGCCGATGTGCTTGCGCTTGCAGCGTCGGCCGATGTGCCGATCAACGAGGCTCAGCGCGCCGCGAACGCCGCGGCGGACGCATTGCTCACCGAGTTGAAGCAGGGGGGCGGCCATGGCTGAGCAGTGGCAGTACGGCATCGCGGCGGTGGGGATCTTCTTCATCATCATGGCGATGTTCTCGCTCGGCAGAGGCCGCCAGCGCTCTGCCGCGAGCCGGGACACCGGGCGCGACCACCTCGAGCGCGCCCGGGAGAAGCAGGGCGTCCGCGATGAGCTCGAGGCCTTGATGGTCGATATCAACCGCATGGCCCGAGACCTCGGCGGCCAGCTCGACGCCAAGATCATCCGTATCGAGAAGGCCACGCAGGAAGCCGAGGAACGCATCGCCCAGCTCCAGGCCCTCCGCGACGAGCTCAGCGACCCGTACGCGCTCAAGCAGCCGGGCCCCGACCAGCTCGTCACCCCCCAGGCCGGCGCCGACACGACAGACACCTTCACCCGTCAGGTCTACGCGCTTGCGGACGAGGGCAAGGGCCCACGGGACATCGCACAGCAGCTGGACGAGCACGTCGGCAAGATCGAGCTGATCCTTGCGCTGCGGAGCGGGTAACTGGCTTTGGATCTCAAATGATTCGAAGCCCACGCCGTTACGGCGTGGGCTTGTTTGCGTGAACCCTTTACAATGCTGCTTCATCTTTACGGAGCCTCCCTATGCAGATCGCCGGCGCCTACACCGCCCTTATCACGCCCTTCAACGCCGACGCCACGCAGGTCGATTACGAACGGCTGAAGCTCAACGTCGCCCACCAGATCGACCAGGGCATCGACGGCGTCGTCCCCGTCGGCACCACCGGCGAGTCGCCCACGGTCTCTCATGATGAGCACAACAAGATCATCACCGCTGTGGTCGAGGCGGCGGCGGGCAAGGTGCAGGTCATCGCCGGCACGGGCAGCAACAACACCGCCGAGGCGTTGGCCACAACCAGGCATGCTAAGGATGTCGGCGCGGACGCCGCGCTGATGGTCAACCCCTACTACAACAAGCCGACGCAGGAGGGGCTGTACCGCCACTTCATGACGATCGTCGACGAGGTCGGCCTGCCGATCGTGCTCTACAACATCCCCGGCCGGACCAACGTGACCATGTCCCCCGACACCGTCGCCCGCCTCTACGAGCACGACATGGTCGTCGCGATCAAAGAAGCGACGGGCTCGCTCGACATGGCCAGCGAGATCGCCAGCCGCTGCGACATCCCCATCATCTCCGGTGACGACTCATTGACCCTCCCGCTCATGTCCATCGGCGGCAAGGGCGTGATCAGCGTGCTGAGCAACCTGTTACCAGCGAAGGTGAAGGCGCTTTGCGTTGCCGGCTTGTCGGATGATCTTCCGGGGGCCCGTGCGATGCACCACGAGCTCTTCCACCTGTGCAAGGGCCTGCTGACCCTGAGCACCAACCCGATCCCGATCAAGGCCGCGATGAAGATGGCCGGGGTGGATACGGGTGCGGTGCGATTGCCGTTGACGGAGTTAGATGACGGCCAGTCGATACAGCTGGAGAAGCTTTTGCAACAGATGGGTGTGCTGGATGGGGCGGAGGTTTAGTAATTCGAGTGTTCTTCAGTTCTGCGAATAATTGACGTGGCCGGGATGGAAACTCGGCGTTCCGCCTACGAAGTGTCTTCACTACCCGTGTCGCGGTATAGCAGGAGACGCGAAGCGTCCCGTGTCGGATCATTTGAGACAACTCGCGCGGGATGCTTCGCATCGCCCGCTACACCGTGCTTCTGAAATGTAGTGGGGTTACGCGTAAAAGCTCTTGATCATCTCTACCACGTGGCCGAGCTGTTCTTCGCTCAGCTCAGGGTAGATCGGGATCGAGAGGACCTCGGCCGCAGCCTGTTCCGCGATCGGGAAGTCGCCCGCCGAGTAGCCGAGGTAGCCGAAGCACTTCTGCTCGTGCATGCAGAGCGGGTAGTAGATCGCGCTGCCGATGCCGGCCTCGCCGAGGTACGCCTGCAGTTCGTCGCGCTGCTCGACGCGGAGGGTGTACTGGTTGTAGATCGACGCGTTGCGGTCGAGGATGACCGGGGTCTTGATCTGCTCGACGCCCGCGAGGTGCTCGTCATAAAACGCAGCGTTCTTGCGTCGCCCTTCGTGCCAGTTGTCTAGGTGCTTGAGCTTGACCGAGAGGTACGCGGCCTGGAGCGTGTCGAGGCGGAAGTTGCCGCCGACCTCGTCGTGGTAGTAGCGCTGCTTGCCGCCGTGCATACGGAGCATCTTCAGGCGTTCATAGGTCTCTTCGTCCCGGCAGGTGACGAGCCCGCCGTCGCCCGCGCCGCCGAGGTTCTTGGAGGGGAAGAAACTGAAGCAGCCGCAGTGGCCGAGTGATCCAGCCGGGGCGTCGTTCTGTTTCGCGCCGATGGACTGCGCGGCGTCTTCGATGACCTTGAGGTCGTGCTTCTCCGCGACGTCCAGGACGGTGTCCATCTCCGCCATCTGGCCGAAGAGGTGCACGGGCGCGATCGCACGGGTCTTTTCGTTGACCGCTTCTTCGAGCTGCTCGGCGTCGAAGTTAAAGGTATCCGGGTCGATGTCGACGAACACAGGCTTAGCGCCGTGGCGGTGGATCGAGCCGACGGTCGCGAAGAAGGTAAACGGGCTGGTGATGACCTCGTCGCCGGGCTGGATCTCGAGCGCCATCATGGAAAGGATCAGCGCATCGGTGCCGGACGAGCAGCCGACGGCGTACGGGGTCTTGCAGTACTTGGACGCCTCGCACTCGAACTCGCCGACCTCCGGCCCGTTGATCATGTACTGCCCGTCGAGCACGCGCTCGACCACCGGGAGGATCTCACTCTTGATCGCGGCGTACTGGCCCTTGAGATCGAGTAGCGGGACGGCCAACTTGGTCGGCGGGGTCTTGGTGGTGGCTTCAGCAGTCACGATGGGTTCCTTGTGGCTCTTTACAACATCTACTCAAGGCAGGGGTATTAGCGTTGAATTATATAACGGCACCAACAGCACGGTGTAGCGGGCGACGCGGAGCGTCCCGCGCGAACGTTCTCATCTTTATCACACCGCGCTGGCCGCAAACTGCGGGACGCTCCGCGTCGCCCGCTACACCGTGCTGACAATGATTCACTTGTTTGCATGCTTCTCGCGGTGGGCGCGGATGACTTCGACGGGGTCTTCGCCTTCGGGGACAAAGATGAGCGCGGTCCCGTTGACGCAGTGCCGCATGCCGGTGGGGGTGCCGAAGCCATCATTGAAGATGTGGCCGAGGTGGCTGCCGCAGCGGGAGCACCGCATCTCGGTACGGACCATGCCGTGCGACGTGTCGCGGTGCTCGGTGATCGCGCCGGGGGCGACCGCCTGGTAGAAGCTCGGCCAGCCACAGCCGGAGTGGAACTTGTGCTGCACGTCGTAGAGGTATTGCCCGCAGCCGGCGCAGTGGAACGCGCCCTTCACATCCAGGTCGTGGTCGTGGTACCGGCCGGTGAACGCACGCTCGGTACCTGCTCGGCGCAGGACATAGAACTCTTCTTCGCTAAGGATGGACTTCCACTGCTCGTCGGTCAGCTCGACTTTTTCATCCGGCGCGGCGTCGAGGCCGTCGTAGGGACGTGTCGAGGTCGGCTCGGTATCAGGATTAGACTCGGGCTGGTTCATTGCAGGATCGATCTGAGCGGTCTGCTCGGTGTAGGGCGCGGACTCGTTGGCGCAGCCGACGATGAAGACGGCGGCGGCGCAAAAACAAAGTAGGGCGGTGATGGGCTTCATGTGCAGATAACCTTAACCGGGGCGGCATTGTTCCAGAATCATCATAGGCTGCTTCAGTGCGGTGTAGCGGGCATTGCTATGCGTCCTGTGCGAAGCATCTGCCACGATTCGAGAACGGGACACTAGGCAGTCGGTCGGTTTGAATTAAATCATTTGGTGGGGTGGGCTTCCAGCCCGCCGTCAGGCCGTAGGCCTGAGAAACGCGATGAACTCACGGCTTCGCCGTGACGGCGGGCAAGATGCCCACCCCACCTTTCAAACTGATCCGCTACGGGACGCATAGCAATGCCCGCCACACCGTTTTGGCTGTGGCTTTATTGGGTTGGGTCCGGCCGGTAGACCTTCGTGCCCAGCGCCCAGATTTTTTCCGTGAAGTCACCACCGAGGCTGTCACCGTCGAGCTTGTCACGCGCGGCGGCATCGAGGGACATGTTCATCTTCGCGTCGAGGTTGTCGAGGTTGCTGATGAAGATGGCTTCGGGGGTGGCGGGGAGCTTGAGCGCGCCGAACTCGGGGACGCCGTGGTGGCTGAGGATGATGTGTTCGAGCACCATGCGCAGTTCGGCTGGGATCGCGACCGCCGCTTCGCCGAGCTCTTCATCTTCGCAGGCCTTGCACTTCTCGTTGAGCATGACGACGCCGCGGCCGATATGACCGACGAGTTGGCCATCGGTCGAGTAGCCGAAGCCCTCGAGCCAGGTCAGCTCGGTACACTTGCCCAGGTCGTGCAGGAACAGGCCCATGAGCACGATGTCGCGCGACAGGTGCTCGTAGTGCCCGACCATCTTGTCGGCAAGCTGCATGAGCGAGAGCGTATGTTCGAGCAGCCCGCCGAGGTACGCGTGGTGCAGGGTCTGCGCGGCGGGGGCCTGGCAGAACTTCTGCATCAGGTCGCCGTCCTCGAGGTAGCGGTCGACCAGGCACTTGATCGCCGGGCTCTCGATCGATTGCAGCAGGCGGAGCACCTGGGCGAACATCTCGTCGACATCGTGCTTGGTCGCGGGCAGCAGCTCCATCAGCTCGCGCTCGGTCGGGTGGTGCGCCCGGATGGTGTGGACGATGATCTGCATCTCGCCCTGGTACGGCTGGGTCTGGCCCTCGAGGTAGACAAAGCCATCGGTCGGCAGCGACGCGTAGAGTTCTTCGGTGGCGGACCACATCCTCCCAGGGGTTCGGCCGGTCTTGTCCCCGATGAGCATCTTGAGGTAGGGCTTGCCCGCCTTGGTCTTGCCCAGTTGGAGGTTCTGGACGGCAAAGACCCCGGCCAGGTTCTGCGCGGCCTGGAGGGTGTCGATCGTGATACGCGGTGCGTCGGCGGCGGTCATGGATGGTCCTTAAGAGCGTTGTGGAATCGCCTATCGTAACGGAATCACCTTTTACACGAATCGAAAGCAGCCGGAGACCTACGGGCTCCGGACGCGAAAGCATTGCGTTGTTTCAATTAATCAACTGTTCTCGTGTTCGGCGTCCGTAGGCCGTCGGCTATTTCACTACTGCTTGATACTGTCATTCGCGTGCTGAAGCGTCAACACGCCAAACGCGGTGCCGTAAGCCTGGTAGTAGCCGTAGAGCGGGAAGTCGAACCACGAGCCGTCGTCTTCGTTGGTATCGGCCATGACCTGAGCGAGCCAGGCGGCGTGGTCGGCTCGCTCGGGCCCGGGCAGCTGTTCGATAACACGGCTGGCGTAGTAATGGCCGAACATAAAGTAGTAGCCGGCGGTGGCGTACCAGGCCTCGTGGGGCATGGGTCGCCCCTTGCCGATAAGGATGTGGTAGTGCCACTTCCGAAGGTCTTCGACACCGAGCGCGAGGTCTTCGACCGTCACCTCGCGTTGCCAGAGGTACAGCGCGAGGTTGCAGACCTGGTTCCGGCCGATCGAGCCCTGGATCTTGTTCGGTGCGCCGTCGGGGCGGAGGCGGTGGCCGAAGCTGTAACCGTACGCCCCTTGCGGGAAGCGGAGCCGAGCCAGCGCTTCGATCGCGTCATCGACCGCGTCCTGCGGGATATCGAAGCCGACTTGGCGGGCGTCATAGAACGCAACAAGCACCGCGGCGGTGTTGAAGCTGGTGGAGTACTGCCCGGTGGGCTGGGCCTGCGTCGTGCCGAAGTCGTAGTACGCCCAGCCGCCGTCGGCCGACTGCCGATCGAGCACGGCCTGTATCTCGCGCTCCATGACCACCGCCATGCGCTCGCGGTACTCGACTAAGCGATGGTCCGGGTAAAGCTTGGCGAGGCACTGGACCATGTAGGTGTGCGCCCAGGTGTCGTAGAAGACCTGCCCGGTCGCCCGGCCGACGGGCTCGATGTCGAGCAGCAGCTCAAGCCCAGCGATAAATGCATCGTAGGCTTGCGGGTCGTCGCGGCTGGCGTCCTGCATGGCCATGACGCCGAGTGCGAGGCAGGCCTTGCCGAAACCGTCGTGCGAGCCGAGTGCACCCAGCATGACCTCGCGTGTTCGTCCGGTGTCGAAGCTGCCCCACGACCCGTCGGGGTTCTGGTTATCGACCATCCAATCGACGCCGGCCTGGTGAGCGCGCTGCGGGGTACGCGCACAGCCGATGGAGAGCAGCAGGGCGGCAAGCGCTATCGCGACGAAGCGCGCGAACAAAAAGACCGGTCTGCGATATACCATCGTGAACAACTCCGCAGGTTTACTCCGCCGGGACACGGACCGAGTCGCCGGCCGACAGGCCCTTGATGATCTGAACGCGATTGTCGCTCTGCGCACCTGTTACCACCGCCTTACGTTCGAACCCTTCCCCGACCTTCACCATGCAGTACGAACCCACGTCATCTTTGGCCACCGCATCCTTCGGCACGGACATCGCATCCTTGCCCATTGGCTTGGTCACCTTGATCTTCGCCGTCATCCCCGGGCGGATCACCGCGGCCACTTTGTCCACTTCGATCGTGACCTCGTAGGTCGCGTCGGTTGCACCGCCGGCTTGACCCTGCCATGCGATGCGGGTGACCTTGCCCGTCGTCGACAACTCCTCGAACCAGTCCCATGTCACCTTGGCCGAGTCGCCTTCCTGAACGACGCGCAGGTCCTTGGCCGAGAGCGTCGCCTTGATCGTGCCCTTGCTCGCCGAATACAGCTTGGCGACCGACTGGTTGGCCTGGACCTTCTCGCCGGGCTCCAGGTTGACCGCGGTGATGACGCCGGTCTCTTCCGCCTTGATGACAAGCGAGCCCTGGTCTTGTTCCAGATTGCCAAACGCTTCCGCCGCGTCTTCCAGCGCCTCACGAGCCGACACGACCGCCCAGCCCTGCTTGATCTCTGCGACTTCAGCCCGCCACCCCGCGTTCGCCTGCTCGACCTGAAGCCACGCCAAGCTGTTGTCCATGTCGCGTTCCTGGTTGGGCAGCGTCTCTTCCATCTGCACCTTATGGTTCCGCCGGGCGATCTCGAGGAACTGCTTCGACGTTTCCAGGCTGCGGCGGGCCCGGTCCAGCACAACGTCCTGTGTACGCGAGGCGAGCTTCGCGCCGTCGTACAGCTCTTCGAGCTGCTTGAGTTCCTGGGCGTCGTCTGCGAAGCGATCTTCACGCGCCTTGATGCCCAGCTCGGCCTGCTTGTAGGCGTCCGCTTTACCGAACGCGTCCCAGCGCTGATGGGCCGACAGCGTATCCGCCAATCGTAGCCTGCTGCGCTCGGCGGCGATCTCGCGCTCGATCTCGCTGATCTTTAGCTCCTTCTCTGCCCACTTGAACTGTAGCTCCGCGCGCTGCAGTGCCCGCGCGGCCTTGTTGATCTGCTCAACCATGTCGGGGGCTTGAAGCTTGAGGATGGGTTGGCCCTTATCGACCTTGCCGTGCGTGACGAGCACTTCCGCGACCTCGAGCTCACCGCTGTACCGTTCAAGATCCAGCGTCACCTCGTCGAGCAGTTCTGAGGCGTATCGCCCCTGCACGCTTACCGATGCGTCGAAAGCGCCCTTCGTGACCTCGGCGACCTCGTGCGCCCCTTCGCCGTCGTCAGGCAACGCCTGGGGTGCAAGCGAAAGGGCGAAGAGTGTACAGGCGGTCGTTAGTGCCCTGGATGTCTTCATACGTGTCATCTCATTGTTCGGGATTGAATTGGAAAGCATCGTACATAGCGTAAGCGGCACCGTTTGCCGGGCCGATCAAATCACATGTGTTCAAAAAAACCGGCGGGGCAAGCCCGCCGGCATCAGTTGGATGCGCCTGTCCGAAAGCGGCCTTACTTCGCGATGCGGTACCGGCCCTCGGGGTCGTGCAGGAAGTAGTAGTCGTACGGCGAGAGCGGGGGCAGCTCGTAGAACGTGTTGCCGTTGCCGTCGGTGACTTCCTGGTAGACCGGCGGGCTGTTGAACAGCTCGTACTGCGTGAAGGCGAGCGGCAGGGTGCGTGCCTTGGCCTGGTCTGGGCGATCGGCCTCGAAGAAGAACATCGGCATGAGCTGGGACTTCGGCGCGGTGACCAGCGCGGTCTCACGGATCTCCGAGACCACGTTGTTCACCCACTTCAGTTCCTTGGCTTTGTCCGCGAACTCGGCCCAGTCGCCGTCGCTGTTGTTCTCGTACATCAGCTCGGTGAACTTGTCGTAGTCGACGCCCATCTTCTCGGCGACGGGGTCGGCCAGGCGCTTGGCCCACTCGAAGCCCTCTTCCAACGATTCTTTTTGCTGGGTCAGGTTGCCACGCATGCCCGAGGACATCTGGTGGTGCAGGATGATCGCGTTGGGGTAGGCGTAGGACTCCTCGGCGAGCGTCGTGATCACCGCGGCCATGGAAGCGGCGTAGGACTTCACAACGACATGCACCGGGGCCTTACTGTTCTGCATGGCGGTGACGATGCGGTAGCCTTCCATGACCGACCCGCCGGGGTTGGTGTCGATGACGATGAAGATCGGGGCTTTTTCGTCGAGGTTGTTGTAGTAGTGGATGCGCTCGGTGACGTAGTCGGCGGAGCCGCGGGAGATGCCGCCGTTGAGCGGGATTCGGCGGTCGCTGATGGTGAGCACGCCGTCTTTGAGCGGCTGAGTGGGGTACTGCATCTCGTCCTTATCGACGGACGCTGCGTTGCGCTGGGCCTGCATCAGGCCGAGTTCAGCTTGGAGTGCGGCGGCCTGTGCGGCGAGTTTCTGGTTCGCAGCGGTCAGCTCCGCGGTTTCTTTCTGCGCCTTGAGCCCGTCGATCTGGAGCTGCGTCTGCATCATCTGCATCTGCTGCTGCATCGCCTGCATCTCACGGGACATCTCTGCCAGGCGGAGCTGGGCAAGGAAGTCGGCCTGCTGCTTCTCGAGCTTCGCCTTCGTGTGGGCGTCCTGCTGCTTGGCTTGGAGCAGCGCGATCTCGGTCTCGATCTTTTGCTTCTCTTCTTTCAGCGGGGCGAGCTCGGCGGTCAGCCGGGCGGCTCGCATCTTCGCCTCGTGCTGCAGCTTCTTCAGCTCTTTTTCATCCGCTTCTATCGCGAGCTCTTCGGGGGTCTTCTCCTTCTCCTCGGCCTTCTCGGCCTCGGCGGTCTCTGTCGCTTCCGCGGTCTCTTCGACCTGCTCAACGATTGGGGCCTCGGCGGCTTCGGCGTTGACGACCTCGGTCTGGGCGCAAGCGGTCAGCGGTAGCCCGAGCGCAGCAACCAGCGCGGCGGCGGGGAACAGGCGGGACAGTCCGGTCGGGGGTGGGGTCATAGCGGGGGTCCTTAAATCAAGGGCAACAAATGAGGTTTCCACGGTTCGCGTGATACAAGACATCAGTACGGCCGACTGGCTCACAGGGTTTGCGATTCTAGGCGGCGATCCGCGTTGGCGTCAGATGGTCTCAGGCGACCGGCTCGATGGCCATAGGGATGACGCTCGCGGGCTTGGTCTCGACCTTCTCGAAGGTGATCCCGCCCCGCTTGGCCAGAAAGACCCCGATCGCGATCGCGCAGCAGAAGATGACGCCCAGGGCGATCGCGCCCGTCAGGCTGCCGGTGGAGGCCTCGCTCCGCCCGCCGAGCGGGTGCCGGGCCTTGCGGATCTTGCTGGTGGCGGCGGTGCCGTTGACGATCGCCATCATGGAGGTGACCGCCCCGACCGCCAGGACGCCGATCGTGATGATGCCGAGCGTGACCAGCAGGCCCTGGTCCGAAGCGTTGGTCATCGCGATGATCATCACGATCAGCCCCGCTGCGGCGAGGACGCAGGACGTGATGCCCATGCCCATGGCGGCCTTCGCGCCCTTGGCCATGCGGTATCGGCCGCGCGGCTCGTCGTCGTCTCGTTCATCCCGTCGGCGCGATCTCGAGCTGCTGCGAGACGAGCTCCGGGGGGCCGGGTCGAAATCCGCGCCGCTGGCCGCGTTGGCCAGGGCCTCGAGCCCGTCCTCTTCCTCCTGGACCGCCTCCATCGAGACCGTCGAGCCGGTCGGCTCGGGCAACTCGACCTCGGCCTCGCTGGGGACGATGACAAACAGCCGTTTGCAGGTCTTGCAGCGCGCCTGCTTGCCGAGCATCTTGTCGGGCAGTTCGTACTGTGCGCCGCAGTGGTTGCAGATGGAGATCAAGGCAGGCTCCCTAGGCAGGTCCGGGAAACTTTATAGCATAAGGCTTTATCACCGCCGCTCAAGCCAAGCCAACTGTTCGAGGTTGCCGCCCTTGGCCCCGCGGATCGGGCTGTCGCACCAGCCTAATACGTTTAGATCAAGCGATCGATCGATGGCGATCGCGTGGAGCACCCGGCACGTGATCGCATGCGACGCGTCTTGTGTCAGTGGCTCGGGCTTGGGCTGCTTCCTGCCCTTGCGTGTTGGCGTATCGCGCGGCTCCTCGTAGTGTGGTTTGATCAGCGTGATGATCTTGCCCGATGGGCTTAGCCAACGCAACGCAGCGGAGAGCGCCTTGGCCTGCTTGGTCCAGCCCAGGTCTATCGTGACGAGGTCGACGGGCTCTTCCGGCTCGGCATGCAGCGCGTTGCTCCGCTCCATCACAACGACGCGTGGGTCTTGCCGCAGCGTGTAATCTAGCACGCCGTAGCCCGTATCAACCGCATAGACTTTAGACGCGCCGCGGTGCAGCAGGCAGGACACGAACCCGCCGGTCGAGCAGCCCAGGTCCGCACAGGTCTTGCCCGCGACATCGATGCCCGACCCGGCCAGCCCGGCGTCCAGCTTCAGCCCGCCGCGCGACGCGTAGGGGTGGTTGGCCTCGGTGTACGAGCCGGGGGGTTGGTCAGGAGTTTCCGCCACTGCAGCATGATAAAACGCATCTCTTGAGAAGTGGGGCGGACATTCCTGCCTGCCGTTGATCCGAAGGGTCAAATCCAAGCCGCTTGGTCTCCGGCCAATAGGCAGACAGGAATGTCTGCCCCACTGGTTTTCGGTGCCGAACACGGCGTCAAAACCTGCAACGAGTTGCCCCACCGTTTATCCTGTTACATCCGATCTCTCCCTTGCGGAAAACAGGCCTGCACCATGAGCGAAACGAACAAAGTCGAACAGGACCGCGCTGCACTTGCATCCGTCGAAGGTAAGGGCCTCTTCGCCAAGCTCGGCGTCTTTACCAAGCTCTCCGGCCCGGGCTGGCTGCAGTCCGCGATCACCCTCGGCGGCGGCTCGCTCGCGGGATCGCTCTACATCGGCGTCATCGGCGGCTACGACATGCTCTGGCTCCAGCCCATGATGATGATCCTCGGCATCGTCATGCTCTCCGCCATCGCCTACGTCACCCTGTCCACTGGTGAAAGACCTTTCCATGCGATCAACAAACATGTCAACCCCGTCCTCGGCTGGGGCTGGCTCTTCGCCGCGATGATCGCCAACCTCGTCTGGGCCATGCCGCAGTTCTCGCTCGGCACCGCGGCCATGCAGCAGAACCTCGGGCTCGAGCTTTCCAACGAGGTTTGCACCGCGATCTTGTTTGTCATCGCGGCCGTCGTGATCTGGTTCTACGACGCGGGTGGCTGGGGTATCAAGCTCTTTGAGATCCTCCTGAAGATCCTCGTCGCGTTTATCGTGCTCGCGTTCTTCGCTGTTGTCATCGCCCTTGCAACACGAGGCCAGCTTGATGGCGGCGCGGTCTTCGCTGGCTTCATCCCCGATTTCTCGCTGCTCTCGAAACCCGCCGTGGAGCTTCGCCCCTTCATTGAAGCGTCATCGAATCCCGACTACTGGACCGGGCAAGTGGTCAGCATCCAGAGGAACACGATGATCGCTGCGGCCGCGACCGCGGTCGGCATCAACATGACCTTCCTCCTGCCCTACTCCATGCTCCGCAAAGGCTGGGACAAGACCTTCCGCGGGCTGGCGACGTTCGACCTGTCGACCGGCCTGTTCATCCCTTTCCTGCTCGCAACCAGTTGCGTCGTCATCGCAGCGGCAAGCCAGTTCCACGCACAGGCCCCGGCGATCGCTGCAGATACTGCTTATGTGGACATGGAAGGTGGCGCTCAAGGCAACGTCGAAAAACTCGTCGCCTCACTCGACCAGGCCGGCTTTGATAAAGCTAAAGCCGAACAAGAGGCGCTTAACAAATTAGCCACCGAAGAAAACCGTACTGCCGTCGCAACCCCATTGGGTGACTATGTCGACGCGAACGCCAACCTCGCCGACAAACAGCTCTCGGTGATGGTCATCAAGCGTGACGCGGGCGCACTAGCCGGCTCCCTCGAACAAGTCTTCGGCAACAAGCTTGTCGCGCAAACCATCTTCGGTCTCGGCGTCGTCGGCATGGCGATCTCCACCATTATCATCCTCATGCTCATCAACGGCTTCACCTTCACCGAGGCCATCGGCGTCAAGACCTCCGGCATCGGACACCGCGTCGGGTCCTACCTGCCCGCCTTCACCGGGGCCTTCGGCTTCCTCTTCCTCTGGGGTGCGATCCCCGAGGCGAAGTTCTGGCTCGCCGTGCCCACCAGCCGGATCGGGATGATCCTCCTCCCCGTCGCCTACCTCACGTTCTTCCTCATGATGAACAACAAACGGCTCATGGGAGACAATATGCTCCAGGGCGGCAAGAAACTCGCCGTCAACATCATCATGGTCGCCGCGATCCTCGTCTCCGGCTACGGCTGCGCAATCTCGCTCTGGGAAACCAACATGCCCATCCCCGGCATGGCAGAAGGCGGCTCACTGCCACATACTGTCCGGCCGTACCTCATGACCGTTGTTGGCGTCTTCATCGGCCTGGCGATCGTTGTGCAGATGATCCGCCTTGCCAAGCCCAAGGCACCCAGTTCTGCCTAAACCCCAACCTTCCGGAGGCCCGATGAAACAGGCCCTGATCAGCACCTTTGTCCTCCTCATACTCGCATCGACGAGCGCGGTCGCGGACAACCGGCCGGTGAAGCTCAGCGAGATCCAGGACCTGCACCGCGGCGGCGTGCAGGTGCAGGACATCCTGCTGAAGATGAACGGGCGCGGCGTCGGCTTCGCGCTGACCTCCTCCGCCCAACGCAAGCTCAGGTCGTGGGGCTTCACCAACGAAGACATCGAGTACGTCCGCGGGATTATTGCGGGGAAGAAATATGTTCCGCCACATGACGAACCCGACGCCGAAGCTGGCGGTGACAACGACGCGCCCAACGGCAAAGATAAGTTCCCCATCGGGCACGGCCACCACGACGACTACGCCCAGATCATGGACAAGGTCCTCTCGCGGAGTATCAACGCGGCCAAGCTCGGTTACCGCACGCAAAAAACCGACCGGGCGATACTGCACTGCTCGGCCCGCATGTCGCGCGAGGTGATGCCGCTGCTGCAGAACATCGAGAAGACGCTCGTCGCCGACTTCCCCCCGGCGCTGGCGAACGCGACGCAGCCCAGGACGACCCTCTTCGTAATCGCCGACAACGAACGCGATTTCAAGCGGTTCTTCAACGTCCTCATGCAGTCCTACGACAAGCAGTGGCCCGGCTACGCCGACGGCATCCAGATCACCGACGAGACCTTCTGGGTCTTGGGCAACGCGATCATCATCAACGGCGACGCCTGGCGTGGCAAAGACAAACGCCAACGCATCATGGCGTTCGGCTACGGCTACATGGTCATCAATCAGATCAGCGACTACCGCTGCCCCGAAGGCCTCGCTGCCGGGTTCGGCAACGTCCTCGAAACCCGCGTCGCCGGCTCGCCCTGGGTGACGCTCCTGCCCGAGAGCGGCGAAGAAGACAACGAGATCCCCAACTGGTCTGCGTTTGTCAGAGACCAGCTCGCTGCCAACAGGCTCGACACGATCGAGGAGGTCTGCCTCTACTCGGTCCCGCGCATGCACCACCGCCACTACGCCACCGCGTGGTCGCTCGCCGAGGACCTCGTGAAAGACCCGATGGTGTTCTACCGCTTCGTCGACGAGGCCGCGACGGACGCCCAAACACCGCACCCCAGGCTGCTCGCGGAGACCTACGGCAGCGATCTCAAGGCCATGCACGAGCGCTGGGCGAAGACAATCGGTGGGCAGTGACTTAGCCGCTACACCGTGCTGTTGGACATCGTCAACCCTTCGCCGCTCTCGCCTCGCGCTTGCGCATCGCTTCGCGGAGGATACGCTTGCGCATGCGTAAAAACTTCGGCGTGCACTCGACTAGTTCGTCCTCCTCAATGTACTCGAGCATCGCTTCGAGCGACAGCTCTCGGGCGGGCTTGACGCGGGTCGCGTCGTCGCTACCGGCGGCGCGGACGTTGGTGTGCTTCTTGTTGATCACGGCGTTGACGGTGATGTCGTTGTCTTTGTTGTGCTCGCCGACGATCTGGCCTTCGTAGACCTGGTCCCCGGGCTTGACGAAGAAGACGCCGCGGTCGTACAGACGGTCCAGCGAGTA
>JBCDKD010000037.1:0-44367 GCA_039024275.1 Planctomycetota bacterium
CCAGACCGACGAAACGATGCACCGCCACCGCAAGATGGGCGCGGTCACGATCAAGGTCGGCCCGGGCACGACCGACGCCGAGTACCGCCTGCCCGGCCCGGACCACGTGCACAGCATGCTCGCGGCTATCGCGGGGATGTAGCGGCGCATCGATCCAGCACCGTAGGTCAGGCTTGAGCCCGGCAACGACCTGCAGTCTAGACCTGCCGGCTGAGGCCGGCTTGCGAGAGACACAGCATGACAACGGTCTAATACGCATCCCAGAAAATACTGAGGCGTTGATCAGATGGGTAGCCGCCGGGCCACGCCCGGGCGGAGGGGCCCTGTTGATCATCCGCCCGCGTATGACGCGGCGGCTACACCTCGGCACGACGCGCGAGAATTAAATGGGATGCGTATAAGCGTTGGTGTGTGCCAGGTTCATTGCGTGCAAGGCAGCCAAGGGTTTGGCGTCCTTGACCCGTGGGGCGGTGTTGAACGGTCGTTGTATCACCCCGATGTATTACAAAAGCGGTTGAAGCGCCGGCTTGGTGCGCACATCACGGGCTTTTTTGCGCACGCGTTCAAGTGTGCCACACAGGCTTGGCCTCCTTGAACGACGCGTGTCGTTTCAGTCACGATCATCCATGTTGCGGAAGCTCTTCCGCCAGCAGTACCAAGCAGCCCCTAATGCGAGGGCGGGCGGCGCGAACGTCCCGACGGCGTAGCCCAACGCGTGGCCCTGCGCCTCGGCGTTTTCCCCCTCGGGCTGGTAGTCTCGGTAGTTGTTCACCCCGATGCTGAAGGTCACCATCGCGAAGAGCAGCAGGATGATGGCGGCGAGTCTCATGGCGGCAAGCCTTAAACCTTGGAGTGCTTTGGCGGTTCGGGGTGTAGTCTAAACGGATCGGGATGGGCGGCAAGCCCGTTATAATCCGCGGATGCCCGACCCCCAGCCCCCGCCGCAGGCTGCGCAGCAACCGCCGCAGAAGCCCGCAGCCGCCAACATCCACACCCACGCCAGCCAGCGCGTCGACCGGGGCAAGGCCCGCCGGCCGATGCTCGAGTGGTGTTTCTACGCGGTCGGCCTGGGGGCGCTGGTCGTGCTCGTCGCGGGGCGTTTTATCTACGACGCGGTCCAGAACGACCTCCGCCAAGCCGCCAGCCAGCAGGGCACCTACGTCTCGATCATCATCCTCTCGCTCTTCGGCTTCGCGGTTATCAAAAACTTCTTCGATATCCGATTCATCCACAAGCAAGCGCGCTTGACCAACAAGCAGATCGATACGCTCCGCCAGACCAACAACATCTACGTGTTCCTGCAGAGCTCCGAGCCCAGCCTGTTCCGCGACCACATCGATAACCTGCACGAGATTTTCCGCCGTGACTGCAACATCTCGCAGGATAATCTGGTGACGCTGCTGCAGTCGCGCCTGCTCGCGAAGACGCGTTTGGTCGAGTTCTGCTCGTCCATCCTCGTCACGCTCGGCCTGGTCGGCACGATCATCGGCCTGATCCAGTCGGCGGGGGGGCTGAGCGAAGTCTTTACCGCGATGACCAGCGAGGAGGGCTCGTTTATGGAAGGGGTCGATACCGCGCTCGGTGGCATGGGCATCGCCTTCTACACCACGCTCATGGGCGCGGTCCTCGGCGGGGTCTGTCTGCGCCTGCTCTCCAACCTTGTCGACGCCAACACCGAACACATTGTCAGCCACATCGCCGAGCTGACCGAGATCTACATCCTGCCGATCCTCCGGCGGGCCGGGCGGATCAACGAGGAACACCAGGCCAAGCTGCGTGAAAAAGGCATCGGCCTGCCCGCGGGCGTTCCGGTGCCCGGCACGGTTGGAACGGGCCAAACAACCGCTGCGCCGATGCCCGCGAGCGGGCCTGACGATTTAGAGCAGTAGTTTTGATCCACCGATTTCACAGATGGCACAGATTCAAGGCAACAAGGCAGCGCTTCGCTTCACCGCAGAGGCTCGGAGGACGCAAAGAACGCGGAGTTATTGTTTAGATTTAAATTCAAAACGATTTATGCCTTGCTCCGCGGACTCTGCGATCTTTGCGCCTCTGCGGTGAAGCGAAGCGCTGCCTTGAATCTGTACCATCTGTGAAATCGCTGGACGACACCGAACCCCTGACCGACTGACATGCTGATCCTCCCCAAGCGCAAATCCACCTTTAACTTCTTCGAGTCGTTCTCCGACTTGGTCTTCTGTACGCTCGTCATGTTCCTGGTCCTTGTGCTTTTCCTCGCGATGAATGTGAACCAGAAGCAGGAGCAGGTCGAGAGCGATCAGCAGGCGGTGACCGAGACGCGCGCGGAGATCGCTCAAGCAAAAGTTGATGCGGAAGAGGAGTTGGCCGAGCAACTCCGGCTGCGGGAAGAGGCCAAAGACGTCTTCGACCGCGAGATGGCGCGCGTGGAGGCGGAGCGTAAGGAGATCATCGACAAGGCCCAGGCCGCGATCAACGCCGAGCGCAAACGCATCGAAGAAGAGCGCGTACGGATGAACAAGGACCTCAAAGCCCGGCAGGACGCGTTGGTGGTGATGGAACGCGAGGTCGACCGGCAGGTCCGCGTCTACGAGCAGGCGCTGGGTACCAACCGGTTCACCGGCCTGCCCGCCCGGCCAAGGCTCGTCGTCGCCTACGACTGGCAGGACAACCGCATCGGCGTGCACCCGGTCCCCGCCTGGTTGATCGACGAGTTGAACACAACCCCCCCCGGTTTGGCTGGCCAGCCGCTCATTGACTATTACGCCATGCTCCGCGGCAAGTTTATGGAGCAGGTCAAGAACGCCAAGGCCCTCACGCCGCGCCAGTACCGCGCGCTCATCCGCGCGGTGTCGGTTGGGCTTGAGCCCGTGCCGAAAGTGGGTAATGACCGACGCGTGTCGCTGGATCTCGAGTTCATTGCCGATGATGACGGCCAGCCAACGACACAGGTCGGCGTCGCCATCCCGGGCGGTAACGGGGCGTCCGCGGGTATCCGTGTGGGCGATACCATCATCGCGGTCGGCGACGACTCGGTGACACCGGATACGCTGGCCCGGGTGCTGGCCCGGTACCAGGCGGGTGACGAGGCACGTATCCTCGTTCGGCGGGGCGGCAAGCCTCTGCCTATCTCCCTGACGTTCCGTGAACTCCGCGTCGTCGAACTCGTCGAGGCCTACCGCACCGACCTGAGTATGGTTGTCAGCGGCGCGGTCGATACCGACTACACGTACCTGTGGGAGGCCGCGCGTGCCGACGACTTGCGCGGTCGCCTACAACGCGGCCAGGCCTCCCAAGCGCTCTGGCAGGGTGCCAGCCGATGGACGGGCCGTACCTCGATCAGTGGGCGGCCCGCGCTGCGTTTCGACGCGGCACCGAGCGGTGATGAAGTCGTGATCGCCGAGCAGCGGTTCAGCCTGGACCAGTTCCGCCGGATCCTCGAAGCGCTCGGCGGCGGCGGCGTGGTTGTAGAGTACGAAGCGAAGGTCGGCCCGCGTGCGATCCCCGACTGGCTCTACGACGGGGCATTGCGCCCAACAGGCTTTGTCATCCGCGCGCCGCAACTCGATAAGCTGTTAGAGCAGACGGACTAAAGCTCGGGGTACGGATTGGCCAGGAAGCTCAAGAAAACACACTGCTGGAAGAAGACCCGCGTCGTGATGGGGCCGGGCTACGTCGAGGTGCGCGAGCGCAAGCTCTGGGCGACGGTCGGCCTGGTTTTTATGCTGGCCTGGCCGATCGGATTGATCTCCGTGATTATGGCCGCGTCGTCGTCAGCGGGGATCGACCGCGAGATGCTCATCATCCTGGCGGTGGCTTTGTCGATCCCCGCCCTCGTCGCGTTGGCCCTATACCGCTTGCCGCGGGTTCTGCGCCTGTATCCCGAAGAGAAGGTTGCGCAGCGCTACCGGGCTGTTTTTCAGACCGCACTGTTTAGCAGGTGGGAGGACCTGAGCGATGAGGGTGTCCAGGTACACAAAGACTATTTCGTCGAACAGCAGGCGGATGAAAGCGGCGGGCAGGCTGTGCTGGGTTGCGTGTTCGCGCTGATGGGGCCGGTCGGGCTGCTGCTCGCGCTGGGCACGCAGAAGAAGCGCGAGGTGCGCACACCGGTTTATACGATTCGTTGCCGCCAGGCGTTGGTGCCGCTGCTGGTGGTCGAAAACCGCAAGGTCGCCCAGCGTGCCGTGGAGTTGTACGAGGCGCTGGCCGACACGGGCCCATCGAGCGACTTGACTTCGAGCTACTAGCCGACCGGAAAGACCACCGGGTGTGTCAGCCCTTTGCTTGGTGCCATGTATTCGATCTGGGTGATCGTGGTTTCCAGGCCTTCGAACCAGAGGTTCTCCGGCTCGCTGAGCAGGTTCATCGAGTACTTCTCAGCCGCCTTGCTCAATCCCTGCCAGGCGGGCTCGGCCATGTTGGGTGTTTCAAGCCGGATCATGCTGCCGATCAGTGTGACCACCTCATCATCCTTGTCATCAGAGAAGAGCCAACACACATTCGAGTTCGTATCGAGGTGATCGAGTTTGCGTGCGCCGCGAGCGCTGAGTGAAAGCAAAGGCGACAGGCCCTCATCAGGCAGGGCCCCGAGCATCCACCGGCTGTGCGGGATCTGATCGGGATCAACGGTCGTCAACACACCCACAATCTGCTCTTGGATCAGTCTGCGGGCTGCGGCGATGGCTTGATCAAGGGTGGCTTCGGGCTCAGACATGCGGTTTCTTCCGGGAGAAAACAGAGTGGCAGGCGTCAATCACCTCATGTTGTATCAGTTTTTTAGCCGATAGGTTGCACAGAATCAATAAAAAAAGATAATAAGGTCTGAATATATGATTTGATTCCACCACGATGTACAAACCACCCCTTGAACCAACTTGGCAGCAGTTCCCGCTTCCGCTTCGCCGACCGTCGGCCAAGCCATCCGTTCCTCTTGTTACGAGACCAATGATGATCCAGAACACACGCACCTACCGTCACTTCCTTGCAGCCGCGATCGCCACCGGCCTCGCCTCTCAGGCCAGCGCTCAGCACGCGGACTTCGTACTCTTCGGCGAGTCCGATCCCGCGTTCGAGGTGCAGACCAGTGAGCAAGCCTTCGTCAACCCCATCACCGCGGGTTACTATCACGAGAACTCCTTTGTCACCTCAGACGTCCGCGCGTGGTACATCTACCACCAGTTCGACAACAACGGCGTTGCCAACGGCGGCATCGGCGGTAACGCCCAGATCGCCGCGGTTCAAATCCGCCTGGCACTTACCGACCGCCTGCAGTTTGTTGCCTACAAAGATGGCTACGCCTGGTTCGATGACTCGGCCGTCAACGATGAAGGCTGGAACGACGTCGCCGCAGGCCTCAAGTACAACTTCTACCGCGACATCGAAGACCAGTTCTACATGTCGGCCGGGCTTGGCTACCAGATCGACCTCGGCGACTCGGCTGTACTACAGGACGATGAACTGGTCCGCATCTGGGTGTCGGCCGACAAGGGGTTCGATGGACTGCACATCGGCGGTACCTTCAACTACTTCGCCGCGGTCGATACCGAGTCCTCCTTAGGTAACTCCGACACGATCTCCTGGCACCTGCACGCCGACTACTACCTCACCGACTGGTTCAGCCCCGTCGTCGAAATCAACGGCTACCACACCGTGGATGAGGGTACCGTTGCTGTGCCATTCAGTGGCGTGGACGTGGCTAACCTGGGCGGTGGCGAAGGCGAAGACGTGGTTACGCTCGGCGTTGGAGGCGAGTTCCGTGTGCTAAACAACGTCGATATCCGCGCCGCATACGAGTTCGGCCTCACCGACAACCGCCAACTCTTCGGCGACCGGTTGACCTTCTCTCTGGTCTACAGCTTCTAGATAAAATGAAAATTGTTTAGCAAAATACGCCAGCTGAGCCACCGCTGGTGTGTTTTGCTAGGATAAACGGACTTGCGAGTCTAATATCATCGGGCCTGAGGGGTGGACTCGTTTGCAGGGGCGTATAGCGCTAACGGAGTAAACGAACATGCTGTACTCAACTACCTGCTCTTACGCTATCCGCGCCTTGGCCCGCCTGGCGGTCATCCGGCCCGAGGGCTACGTCCGTATTACTGAACTCTGCGAGGGCACCGACCTGCCCAGCCATTTTCTCGCGAAGATCTTCCGTGACCTCGTCGGGGCTGGTCTCCTGACCAGCGCCAAGGGACGAGGCGGCGGGTTCGCCCTCGCTAAACGCCCCAACGAGGTCCGCTTGTACGACATCGTCGACGCCGTCGACGGTATCAAGGCCTACTCCCAGTGCGTGGTCGGCCTGGCGAAGTGTGACGCCACCCAGCCCTGCCCACAGCACGACTACTTCCTCCCCGTCCGGAAAGAGATCATCGCCTACCTCGAGTCCACGACCCTCGACCAGATGAGCGAGGCACTGGCGAAAAAGATGGAGATCCTCGCCCTCGCCGAGCGCTCCAGTGACCTGCCCGTCGTCAGCGACTGACCCACACAACATCCGGATCGCGTTACCGCTGCTTGATCAACGGCCCGAAGACTACAGACAAGCGACCAACCCCCAACGCCATCGCTTATGATTCGCTTCCGGAATAACCTGCCGGCGACGCCGAGGGCACCCCTTAGCGGCAAGCCCGATGCCCCAGAGCCCGTGGACGACCTACCCGGTGAAGCTGAGGACGCAGCCGGACCTTACGATTCTGAAACCTTCTTCGGCCTGCCATTGGACTAGCCCTAAACAGGCCCCATGCCACTAACGGCATCGGCGGTCGTCAGACGAACCACACTACCCTCAACACTTCCGAAACCACCGGTTGTTGTCCGCCTCCATCCCCGCCCTGCGTCCGCGTAAAAGCCATTATTTGATTGGCTCGCGGGCTGTGCTCCGACCTAAAAGAGACAGCCCCTCGCGAGGCTGTCTCTTGTCGTATGTAATACGGATTGAATCTGAGGTATTAGGCGCTGCCGACCCGCACCGGCTCGAAGCCCTCGCGGTAGTCGCGCTTGACGATGGTCTTGGTAGCCTCGGCGTGGTTGGTGAACTCGAGCTTCGTGGCGTCCCACTTCAACTCCTTGCCGGGGTACTTGGTGGCCTTTACCGGGAGCAGCGAGCCCTCGGTGATCTTCAGGCCGACGCCAAACGGCGACCAGTGCAGGTCGGGGTTGTGGTTGCCGATCGCGGTGTTGACCCACTCGTGCCAGTGGTTGAAGTTCTTGAACTCGGGCATGCCCTCAATGGACTTCCAGTCCACGTTCTTGCCGTCACGCCAGATCTCGAGCCGGCCGCCAGCGGTGAGGATCAGCGTGCCGCCTTCGCAGACGAACGCGGTCTGGTTACGGTCGCTCGTTGGGTTGACGCTGTCGGGCAGGCCGAGCTCAGCCTTGGAGGGGACCTGGCCCTCGTCATGGTAGTGGACCTTGACGGTCTTGGCCGAGAACTTATCCGACTTTGTTGGGTAGGTCATCACGGTCTTCGACTTGAACGCGTGGAACAAGCCCTTTGGTGGGTCGGTGACCTCGGCCTGCACCGCGATCGGGCTGTCGAGTTCGGGGAAGCTGTAGAAGATGACATCGAGCAGGTGGCAGCCCCAGTCGCCGAGCCCGCCGGTGCCGTAGTCCCACATCGCACGCCACTTGAGCGGGTGGATGTCCTTGCGGTAGTCGAGCGCTGGCTGGACGCCGGACTGCCAAAGGTCCCAATCAAGGTGGGCTGGCGGCGATTCGACGGGGTGCTCCTTGCGGTTGTTGAAGTAGCCGCCGCCGCCCTGCAGGCCCGAGCCTGTGGTAACGAACACCTCCTTGACCTTGCCGAGCATGCCGGACTTCATCACGTGCACCGCCGCGCGTCGGCCGGGGGACTGCATCCGCTGGTTACCCATCTGCGTCGAGAGGGTGGGGTTCGCTTTGGTCGCGGCCTTGAGGATGTAGACCTCTTCGAGCTGCTGGACCAAGGGCTTCTGGCCGTACACGTGCTTACCCTTGGACAGCGCGATCGTGTCGATCGCGCAGTGCGTATGGTCGGGCGTCGCGCAGATCACCGCGTCGAACTTATCCGAGTGCTTATCAAATACCTCGCGGTAGTCCTTCATCTTGAAGGCGTCTTTGTAGGTGTTGCCGGCACGCTCGAGGTAGTTCGCGTCGATGTCGCAGAGGCCGCTGATGTGGGTGTTCGGGTGGCTGCTGACCATCTTGAGATCGTGCGCGCCGATCGAGCCGACGACGCCGACGGAAAGCACATTGAGCTTTTCATTCGCGCCGATACGGCGGGGGTTGGGGTCCGGTGCGGCGTAGGCGGACGAGAGCAGCGAGCTCGTAGAGAAGGCTGCGCCCGTAGCGGCGGTCGCTTTAAGAAAATCACGGCGTTTCATCGACATAGCAGGCTCCATTTCCTCAAGAGTTTTTAACACAAACAGCACAAGTGACCGTTCACTTGAACCTCAACAGTTTAATCAACTGACTGAAATGACGGCATGGTATCCGGCGCATTTCTGGACCGAATCAACGAAAATCACTTAAATGGGTACCTAATTGGCTTGACCTACTCGTCAAAAACCTTGCAGACGTATTTCTTAAACGCCGCGTAATCCAACCGGGTCTTGGTGTGCAAGATGTTGGCCTTTGAGCCGTCCTCCTTGTAGTGATCGATGTGGTAGAGCCGCTGGCCCTCTTCAAGCTCGCCAACCTGTTTCGCAATCTTGTTGGTCATCGCCGATGACCAGAAATTGAGTGTCGAGGCGATGTCGCCCCGATCGTCGAGTTCGTAAGCCTTGAACAACACTTCCTCGGCGTCTGGGAAATCAAAGAACTGGAAGACCATGTACCGGGTACCGTTGATTACAAATTGGTCCCTGCAGAAGTGCGGCTTATCCCGGAAGGCCTTGTTTTTCGTGTTCTTTCGGAGCTCGTGGAGCTTATCAACGCGGTCTTCGGCCTCGCCGTCTTTACCCAGCTTGGTCAGCACCTGGATAAGCTTTTCCTTGAGCTGCGGGTCGTCGTCACCGACGAGCTTTTCCATCGCAAGCCAGTGCTTGGCCGACTGTTCGTATGCCTCGGCGAGGTAGCCCATCAGCCCGGCGTTGTACAGCAGCACGATGTTCTCGGGTTCCTCTTTGAGGCGTGCTTCGTACGCGTCCAACGCCTCCGCGTACTTGCCGGCCTGGGCCAACTCGGCAGCGGTTGAGCCATCGGCCCGGGGTTCGGCCGCGATTGCTTGGGGTGCTAGAAGAATCAGCGAAAGGATGAGCAAGATCACAAGCAAAAGGTTGTGCATGAGTGTCTCTTAGTTAAAGCTCAAGATCCAGCCGGTTTGAACAGAGCACGGCGCGTAAGCGTGTGCCTAGTCATTATATGAATACGGTGCGACTCGCATACGCATGGTGCTCTGACGGGCCGCCGCCTCAGGATTCGTTTGTCACCGCCCCGCACGCCGGTCGTGGACCTCGACCATCGTGATCCCGCCCCGGTTGACGTGGCGGATGTTGTCGACATGGACGTAGGCCTCCCACTTGTACACCTCGCCGGGCGCGAGCACGGGCGTCTGGATCAATTCGAAGCCCAGGAGTTGGTGCTTCTTGAGTTTGTGGAAGGGCACCTTTGGCCAGGCGCCGGACGTCCCGCCCGCGAGGAAGGTGTAGCGTTACGGCTTGTCGGAGGTGTTCTGGAACGTGCCGTAGAGGAACACGGTCTCTTCGTCGTAGAGCACTCGGCTGCTCTCTTGGATTGTCACGGTGCCGTCGGTCTCGGTGACGATCTTGGTCCGGTTCTTCGTGCCGATCTCGATAAGGTCGAGCTGCCAGGTGTAGCGCCAGGCAGGGAGGTTGGCGATGGCCTGAGCCTCGCGTGACGCCCACTGCTTGAGATCAGCCTCGGCGAGCCGCGCGGCTTCTGAGTTGGGCCAGTTGTTTGCGATGAGCTTGAGTTTTGCGGCCGTCGCCTTGATCGCGATCCGGGCGTTGCCGTCCTGGAAATCGATCAGCGCCCAGTCGCCGAGCAGGCCGATCTCGTTTGCATCGGCGAGGGCCCTGCGGTATGCGGCCATGGACTCGATCGCGAGCCACTCCGATCGGTCCCGCTGCAGGTCCACCATGTACCGCTTGAACGGCTTGGCCAGCGGGTCTTGACCGAGCAGCCGTATCGCGTCGTCGGCGAGTATGTACGCCTCTACTTGATCACCGCCCGACTCGATTCTGGACATCTGCGCTGCCGACCACTTGGTAACCGCCTCGATGACGCCCTCCGCGGCGACACGGCGCTTCACATCATCCCGGTCAAGCCAGCGACGGACGAACTTGATCGCATTCGCCGCCTTGTCGCTCCGCTCGTTGATCGCCGCGGTCTCGGTCTCGAACACCACCGTCGCGAAGGAGTCCGGCACGATCGGCTTATCCTCCGCATCAAACTGCGGCTCGGGTACCGGCTGCGGCTGAGGCACCGGGGCTGGCAGGTCATCCGGCCTGGCCGGCGGCTCGACACCCGCGTCGCGCAGCATCTGCTCGAGCGTCTCGATGTGACCGATCGCCGGGTCCGTTGGTTGCTTGCCCAACTGACCCACCGGCTCGGCAACCGCCGCGGCACCCAATCCAAGGACAAACAGCAGGGCGGCAAGAAGCATGGTCATTCGATCGGTCGGCATGGTCGGTCTCTGATGAGAGATGAAAAAGATAGTACGTTTACATAGCATACTGAGAAGGCGGACATTTCAACCAGGCGATTCTGGGAATCCACATAAAAAAAGCAGCAACGCTTGACGCGCCGCCGCTTGAATGGTGGTTTACTGATTGGTTTGGACTACGCCTGGTTCACGCCGCCGAGCCCCGCGGGCAGCGGCTCGTCGATCTTGTAGATGCCTGGCTTGGGGATGTCGTAGGCACCGTTCGCGTCCTTGACGGCCGGTGGCTTGGTGTTCCAGGTCCAGTTGTCGATGCCCGGGCACCAGTCCTTGCCCTTTGCGAGTAGGTCGTCCCACTGGACGACCTTGCCGCTGTAGCTGGCCTCCCGGCCAAGGATCGCGGTGAAGGTGGACTTCGCGCCGTACTCGCCCTCGTTGTAGATCTCACCGGCCATCAGGGCGTTGATGAAGTTGGTCTGTTCCTGCTGGTGGCCGCCGCCCTTGCCCTCGACCTTGGTCGGGCGCTTCTCACCGTACATCCGGTAGGCGGCGGGGAAGAAGGCCTCGCCCTTGGTGCCCGCGGCGTACTCGCCGACCTTCGTGAACGAGTTTTTGAGGTGCCGGCCCTGGCTGTGCATGGTGCTGCCGTCGGCGAAGGTGTATTCAACGAAGGTGTGGTCGTAGATCTGCGACTCCTTGCCGTCGCCGTTGAGCCGCCGGCCCCAGCCGCCCATACCGTTGGCGGAGACGGGGTACGCGTTCTTGGCCCAGCAGCCGACGTCGAGGTTGTGGATGTGCTGCTCGACGATCTGGTCGCCGCAGGCCCAGATGAAGTGGTACCAGTTGTTGCACTGGTCCTGCATGTCGGTCCAGCCGTCTTGCCTGCCGCGGAACCAGATGCCGCCGCCGTTCCAGTAGACGCGTTGGTTGACGATGTCCCCGATCTTGCCCGAGTGGATCTCCTCGATCAGGTTCTTGTAGTGCGTCTCGTGGCGGCGCTGCAGGCCGATGCCGATCAACAGCTTCTGCTCCTTGGAGGATTCGACCGCCTTGAGGAAGCGGCGGATCCCCGGCGCGTCGGCCGCGACGGGCTTCTCGCAGAAGACGTGCTTGCCCTTGCTGACCGCGTACTCGAACTGCTGCGGCTTAAAGCCGGGTGGCGTCCCGATCACGACGACGTCACAGTCCACGTCGATCGCCTTTTTGTACGAGTCGAGTCCGACAAAGGTAGTGTCTTCGTTGACGACGACCTTCTCTGCGCCGCGTTTTTTCAGTGAGTTCAGCGCCTTGTCGCAGTTGCCCTTGAACGCGTCGGCCACGGAGACAAGCTTGACGTTGCCCTTGGTATTGAACATCTGGGCCACCGCGCCGGTGCCCCGGCCGCCGCAGCCGACCAGCGCGACTCGGATCTCCTCGCTGCCCTGCGCGTGCGCGGTGCTGAGGCTGCTGCCCAACGCGAGGGCGCCGCCGACAGCAGCGCTGGATTTCATGAAGGTTCGACGGGTCGTCGTTGCGGGCTTGGTCACGGCGGGTCTCCTTGAGGAATAGGCCTGTGTGTGAAAATCGATCTGATATTGTACCGCCAACCCCTGCTTTCATGGAATCGACGATGAGAGAGCCCTGTCGCAGAGCATACGGTGAAGACGGCCGTCATCCACATCGATTACGCGTCAGGCAGCCTCAGAACGCGCTGAACGTTTTGATCACCTGCTGCTATTCATCTTCCAGTCGTAGGTATCCAGGATCTGCTGGGCCCGGAACGCGATCTCCGGGTCCTGGTTGTTCTTGAGCTGCTGGACCTTCTTGATCGCCGCCTGGCCCAGCGCGATCAGTTCACGCTGTGCCCGGTCACGCTTGGCCCACTCATCGCTGCCCAGGTCGTCGAGCAGGGCGTTGACCCGCAGGTTGAGGTTGGGGTCCACGTTGTTCACAACCACGATCGCGGTGCGGATGACCCGGTCAGGCGCGGGCCTGACCCGCAGTTGGAGGTAGTCCTCGATCGCACCCGACGGCATGATGTAAATCAGTGAGAGCTTGGTCTGGTCCGATTTCGCAGCGCTAATCATACCCAGGGCAAGTTCGGTTTCCTGCTTGTTGTAGCCACGCTCGGTGAGCCAGTCTCCGACGGGCGCCAGCGCTTGCCTCACGGTCGGCACGGCGGGGTTATCCGTGTCCGCCTCCGCGATGACACCGGCGGGCTGGGGCCAGGGCGCGGCGAGGGTGTCGGCGGTCCACCCCCCGTCGCTCTTCCGCAGCAGCACGCTTAACGGCGGGGTGCCGCGCTCCGGCTTGACCTTTTTGAGGCTGTAGCGATCGTTTGTAAAACTCAGATCGATGTTGGGTTTGAACCGGAACGACGCGTCGTACAAAAAGAAGCGCTCTTTGCGTAACGGATCGCGCGACTGCAACCAGAGCCGGTCCTCACTCTCACGCAGCGTAGTGAGCCAAGCGCCTTGTTCTCCGAACACCTCGGTACGGCGCGTGTCATTGGCCTCGCGGACCTCCTTCCATTCCAAGAGCTGGTTCCCCACGATCGCGTCTTCATCGGGGAAGTAGGCCTGGAACTGGCTGGTCGAACCGGTCAGCTCGAGCCTTACTTGGAGTGGCTTTACGATCGTGCCTTCGAAAGTCAGGATGCCCAGTGGCATCGGCTCGTCGCGGTACTGCTCTTGGTTCGTCTTGCTCTTTTGTCTGCCGGTCTTATTGATATCGGCGGGCAGTGCGGTATCGAGGAGCTTGGGGTTGTTCGCCGTATCGTCGTAGCGGTCGGCCTGTACCACGAGCAGTTCGCGCAGGACGAGTTCGGGCTCGGGCTCCGGCGCGGGGCTTTCGATGGCTTGTTCCGCAGGCTGTACTGGTGGCGTATCGGGCGGGCCCAGCACGACGTTTGTGAACAACAGCAGCAACGCGGTGGCCAGTGTGCTCGCTCGGTTCATCGCTATTCCTGTACCGCGTTGTAGATCAGCCTTGGGTTGCACCACGCGGCGCGGTCACCGACGTTCTGCCCCTCGCCGAAGTCGACCTCGAGGATCAGCCGCTCGATGGCTTCGAGTTTGACGTCGACCTTGACGACGCCAGAGTCCGCGGTGATGTTACTTTGCTCCCAGAGCAGCTTGCCGTCGCCGAGGACGCGCGCGGTCACGTTACCGAGCCTGCCGCTGGGGGCCATCAGCCCGAAATCAGCCTGGAAGCGTTCGCAGTTGGGCTTGAGCTTGTAGTGCAGCCGGCTCTTACTGTGCACCGCCAGCCCACGAGCGTAGACCTTCTCGTCGTAGAGGACGATCGGCTTGCCGGAGAAGTTCGTGTTGACCTTGTAGGGCAGCTTGAGGCTGAAGTAGGGGATCGCCTCTTCGGCGCTCGGCGTGACGCGGGTCAGGTCGATGCGTCGGCCGTTCTCAACCCGCAGCACCCGCACCACCGTCCGTGGCGGCACCGCCTGGCCGCCGCCTAGCAATTGGAAGTTGATGATGTCCTTGCTGATCGACTGCACCCGGCAGGGCAGCACCTGCCCGCCCTGCAACTCGAGCACCTGGTGCATCCCGGGTGGCTCGGGACTCGGCCGACCGCCGTGCTTGAACACCAGCCCCACGACACGGTCGCGGGCGATCGTCCGCTCTTCGCCTCGGAATATAAACGTGAGCGACGCTTCGTCCAGCTTGCTGACCCTGCCGCTGACCGAGCGGATCAGCTCCGGGTCGTTCTTGTCACGCAGGTACACCGTGTCTTCGTTGTCTGGCTCGTTATCACGATTGACCTTCGCCTGATCTGCTTTGCGGTCCCACAGCGACCGCGTATGGCTTAGCGCGATCGTCACATCGCTGACCAGCGGGATGTGGAACGTGACTGTATCGTCGGCGATCGACTTGAGCTCGCCGAGCGCCTTGCCCTTGTGCGCCAGGTCGGCACGCCATGGCGAATGCACGGGGACGTCGTTGAGTGATGATCCGGTGAAGTTCTGCACCTGCCCGAAGTACAGCTGGGACCCGTCGTCGCTGACCAGGGTGAACTTGTACTCGCCGTCGCGGTCGGCCTTGAAGAACGCGTCATACACGAGCCCGACGTTCTCGTTGTGCTCGTTGAGCATGCCGGTGTTGATCGCGCTCGTCGTGCCCGAACGTTTTAGCTGCAGCGCTTCGAGCGAGTTGACGCCCGAGGGGACCTGCCCGTCCTGCCCGACGTAGAGCCGGTAACGCGAGCGCGTGAGCATCCGTCGACGGTCCTGCGCGACCGCGAGGGCCAGCTCGGGCAGCCGGTAGCCCGCGTCGTCTTTCCCCGCCGAGGGCTCCGCCTTGTCGTTGGTATCCCGGAAACAGCGGAGGTAGCCGGCCCCGAGTTCGACCCGGCCGTTGATCCCCGGGCCGGAGACGTACACCGCGAGGTTGTGGTTGCCCGCGGCCTGCCAGTAGGGGATCGTGACTTGATGGAGCCCGGCCCGGAGCTTGATCCGCGCGTATTTTTGACGGGTTCCGTTGCCCGTATCGTTGTCGATGAGCATCTGCTGCTCGCCGTCTTCCGGCGCAAGCTCGACGTTCATACGTACCTGATCGATGTCGACCAGTTTGACGGAGGTGGTTTGGTTATCCGCGTCGGTGATCGTCAGTGCATCTTCATCAACCGTCAGGGTGATGGTCCCGCCGAGCTCGCCTTCGTCGATCGTGCTGACGATGTCGGCGAGCGAGGGCAGCGCGGCGGCGAGCAGAAGTGTCAGGACAAGCCCGTTGGCTCGTCGTCCGATCGGTCGCAGCGCGCGGTGTTTCATTGTCGTTGGCCCGGGTCGCGAGTTACTCGTCGGCGGCTTCGTCTTCCTCGGCAGTCAGTGCACGCTCGGACGCGAGACGCTGGTAGTACTCTGCCAGCAATGCGTCGAACTCCGCAGGCACGCCTTGGTTTTCTTCGTTGGCACGGAGGATGGCGTCCCGCTGCGCGGGGTCGAGGTCTTCGAATCGGTTGTTGCCTTCGCCCGCTGCGCCGAGTTCGCCGCTGCCGCCGGGGCCCGGTGCGAGGCTCGAGTCCTGAGCGGGGTTGTTGCCGTTGGCTTGGCTCTGCCCCTGGCCTTGGCCTCCGCCTGCACAGCTCTGGCAGGCGCTGCTGGCTTGCTCCAGCATCGCGATCAACGCGTCCATCTTGCGGACGACTTCTTTGCCCTGTGCCTGGGTCCCGTCGGCGGTGTCGCTCCCATCGATGTCCTGGACCAGCTCGTACATCTCGTCTTCGAGCGTGCCCAGCGGGTCGCCCTGCATCCACTCCTGGTCCGCGGCGGCGGCCTCAGCAGCGGCCTTATCCGCCTGCTCCTGCATCGCCTTGTTCGACATCTCGATCAGCTCTTGGACCGAGAGCTTCTTCTCCGAGTCCATGATCATTTGCTTGAGCTCCGGGTTCACCGGGACGCCGTTGATGATCTCGATGTCGGTTTCAGCCTCGGTCTCCGCGCCTTGGCCGAGCGCGGGTGTTGTGCTGATGAGCAGGGCGGCGAGGAGGGTCTTGGTGGCGCGTTTCATTGGGGTGTTCCTTTGAACATTTGTGACGCATTGTAATTCGGATTGGTTCCCATGTCGTGGATATCGTTTGGGTTCGGTGGGACGCCCGTCCCACCGAATCAACTATCCGCCCTGCATGGCTCGTTCACGGAGCTTCGCGGTCGCCTCACGGACACGCTCCTGCTGGTCGCGGGTCGTCTCTTCACGCCGACGCAGCACGCTCTGAGGCAGGTCGCCGGACCGGCGGGCCTGCTCAAGCCGGACCACGTTCTCGTTGGTCGCGATCTGCATGATCCGCAGCATCCGCAGCTCGGCGAGGATCTGGTTGACCTCGCGCTGCTCCTGCTGCCTTGGGTTCTCGTTGGGGTTCGGCTCCTTGGGGTCCTGGTTCTGGTTGCTCATCTCCATGGCGTCGATGAGCGCTTCGAGGTCCCTCTCGACTTGGATCGTCGCGCTAACGACGGCCGGCCCGCCCAGGCCTGCCGAGTAGTCGTCGACGAGGTAGACCATCCGGTCACGCACCGCCGACAGGGCCGCGGGCAACGCGACGCTGAACTCAACCAGCTCGCAGAGTTCGATCGTCTCATCGGCCAGCACGATGATCTCCTGCTCCGGCGCGGCGAAGCTGCGCACCTGCACGATCGCGCGGGCGTCGCCCGAATCGGCCGCGTCGGACACGAACTCCAGTTGCTCGCGGATCTGGGTCTGCTGCTTGAGCATCGCACGCAGGTTGTCCACGACCAAGCCGCGGATCTTCTTCTCGAGCTCGTCCTGCAGTTTCTGCTTCGCGGCTTCGAGCTTCTTCTTCGCATCGTCGAGCCTCTTCCGCGCATCGCCCTGGCTCTCGGACGCGCCGCTGGGGCTGCCGCCCTGGCTGAGCTGATCGCTGGCCTCGCCCATCTTCCCGCTCGCCTGGCCGAGCGCTTTCTGCGCCGCCGCGAGGTCCGGGTCTTGCGGATTGATGTCGCCGACTTTGTCACTCAGCCGGTCGGTCGCCTCCTTGTTGCGGTCCTCCGCCTCGCCGACACCCTTCATCGCGGCCTGGCTCGGGTTGCTGCTCTCGGCGAGCTTGTCGGACTGGCCCTGGTTCTCGGCCTCCTGCGCCTCGATCGCCTCGAGGGCCTTGATCGCTTCCTTGATCTTGCGAAGCTGCTCCTGCTTGATCGCCGCCTCAAGATCCGCGGTGAGCAGCAGCTTCTTGATCGCCTGCAGCTCATCAATGACGGTGTCGATCTTGCCGCTCGCTTCGTTGAGTTCCAGCCCGCTGATCAGGTCGGACACGCCGGCCATCCGCTGCACAAGCAGCTTCTCGCGCGAGCGCTCCACACCCATAATCAGCCGGGCGGCGTCATCCGGCTGGCTCTCCTTGAGCATCTCCGCCAGGCGGAACATCCGCTGTTCGAGCTCGAGCATATGCTGGCGGGCGCGGTCGTTCTGGAACTTCGCGCCGTCCGCCTCGGTCGCCTCTTCGCCTTGGATCGCCTGGGCCTGCACGGACGATGCGGGCTGTATGAGGGCGCCGAGCAACAGCAGACAAAGCACCTTACTGAGCGCCGCGGAGTTGATTGGGTTGATTCGCATATGGACCCCTAAGGCTTGATGTGTCACTCTCGCTGGGGTGGGCTTCCAGCCTGCCGTTCGGGCAAAGCCCGAAACAAATTGCTCACTCAAGGCTTTGCCTTGACGGCAGGCAAGACGCCTACCCCATCGATCCAGTTCATTACGTTCGCTCTAATCAAAAAGATCGTCAATCTGCTCGTCGATCAGCTCATCGACCTTCTTCTTGAGCTGCTCCTGCTGATCAATCACCTCGCTCAGCTGGTTGATCGCGTCGAGCAGCTCGTCCCACCGGTTCATCTTCGACAGCAGCAGGTTCATTTCTTGGATCAAATCGCCCTGATTGCTCCGGATCTGGTTCAATCGCGTGCCATCCGCGTTTGCGGCGGACTCCAGGGCCGACCGCTGGTTGCTCATCGTCTGGTCGTGCAGCCGGGCCAGAGGCTCGAGGATCGTGGCTTTCATGGACTCATACGCCTGGTTGCCGTCTTCCTTGCTGCCCCCCAGGCGGTTCAGACGCATCTCCTCGGCCGATCGTTCCAGCTCCCGGCTGACTTTCCAGACCGACCGCTGGATCGCGCGGAACCGGCGGGACTGCCCCGCGGCCTGAACGCCGTCCTCTGCCTCATTGAGCTTGCCCAGCACGTCCTTGCTGTCCTCGATCGCCTGTCGGAACGAGGAGCGGGCCTGCTGCTGCCGGGCGATGATCTCGCGGAACAGCTCTTTGTGCGTGACGATGCGGAAGTCGACTTTCGTTGATTCGCCCACTTGCCCGCCGTCCGGCGTCGCGCTGTAGCGGTTGTCCGTCGCCACCCCGGTCAGGCGGATCACGTCCGTCGGCCGAACACCGAACTGATCGACCTCAAGCTCGTGCTTGTCGCGGAACTCGCGCATCTCGGCCGGGTCCGCCTCGTGGAGTATGACCGGGTCGAAGGCCTCTTCGCCCGCGTCTTCCCCGGTGCGGATGCGCAGCAGGTCGATCTTGGTGTTGACCAGGCCGTAGTCGTCGCGGGCCTCGACGGTCAGTGGGATCAGCGCGTTGGGCGTGATGCGTTGCCCGACGCCGGTGTACCGCAGGCGTACGCTCGGCTTGCGGTCGGTCTTGAGCCCGATGCTGATCGGGATCGGCTGGCTGACCAGCCCTGCGCCCTCGCTGACCAGCTCGATGCGGAAGCGCTGCCGATCCATGTGCGTCCAGTTGATTTTGAAGACGTTCTCGCTGATGCGCTTGATCCCGGGGCGTTCGGTTTCGGCTCCGCCCTCGACCACTTCTTGCGTGTCGCGGATCTCCGCGATCGGAACGTTCGCGGTGAGCACCAGCTCGACCTCGTTCAGGTCCAGGAGAGAGACCTCGCCTTCGGCACCGGCGAAGTCGATGGTCTTGGGGTTGTCCGGGTCGGCCGGGTGTGTGTGGGTCAGCTCCAAGCCGGTGAGGCGCGGCCGCGCAGCGGGCTCGATCCTGAACCGGAGCGTCTCGTCGCCCGCCGTGATCGTCGCGGCCGCCGGATCGGTCATCGGCATCAGCTCGAGGCGGAAATCGTTTTCATCAAACTTGTCCAGCCCCTTAGGCCAGCTCTCGCTGCCGGCGGGCGACAGCTTGATTCGTGCCTCCTCGATCGGCTCGCCGTCTTTGTTCGTAATCCTAGTAAATAGTGTCGCGTTCTCCCCGGCCGGGATCACGAGCACGCCGTCCTCATTGAGCCCGGTGACCTGGATCGAGGTGTTGCGGGGGTAGCCTTCATCGCTGAAGAGCAGCCAGCGCTGCGCCCAGGTGCTGAGCACATCCTCGCCCGCCGCGCTCATCCCCGCGCCCGTGCCGCCGAACAGCAAGAGCGACCCAAGCAGCACACCGACGCACTGCATGGTGTGTTTGCTGCTCAGCACGCCGCCGAAGTCGGTCTGTTCCAGCGATTCATAGCTCCGGCCGACAGCGTCCTCGATCATATTCCCCGATAACGACTCGTCGTCCCCGAGCATGCCCGGCAGCTGCAGCACCGTCGCAACGCGCGGCGCGAGCTGGTTGGTCCCGCTGTTGTTCTGTGCGATGTCGACCGCCTCGGCCAGCTCGACCGGGCTGAGTTTGTGCGCCAGTGGCTTGATGCCGTAATAGTAGAGGAAGTGCGCCGCCGCGGCGAGCGTAATCAGCCAGTAGAACGCCCGCATCGGCCGGCTGAGTTCGAGCCAGAAATCCAGCACCAGTGACAACGCCAACAGGCCCAGCAACACCGCAAGCCCGCGTACCGCCGAGTCGAGCGCGATCCGCGTGCGCAGCTTCTTGCCAAGACGTATCAGCCGGTCGCGCAGCTTCCGCTGCATCCCGGACAGGTCGGGTGACGGGTTTGGCGGCGGGGCGTTGAGCGTGGTCATACGTAGTGTCTTCTTTTAAACAAGTCGGCAGCGCTTGCGGATGATCCACTCGGCCAGGATCGCGCTGAGGAAGATCAGGATCAACAGCGGGGCGTTCCACACTTCGTCGGAGTGGATCAGTTCGTTATCAACAAGCCCAACAGTCAGCGCTTCGGGCAGCAGGTCCGCCCGGTCGAGCGTGAAGTACTGCCCGCCGCTGATCAGCGCGAGGTTGCTCAGCTCGTCGCCGGCCAGGGTCGGGTTGCGTGTTTCAAAGTCGGGCACCGCGACGGCGAAGCCGTGGGTGTTTGGCTTGGCCGCGCGCTGCGCCGGGGTGTCACCGGGCCAGACGCGGACCAGGTAGTCGCCGGCCCGCTCGGCCTCAAAACGCGTTTCAAACGAGAGCCCGTCGCCCGTCGGCGTCATCGTCAGCTCGATGGGGTCGTCCTGCCCCGTCTGCACCTGCGCGAACAGCGACAGCAGGCCGTCGTCCACCTGGCCCGGGTCGATAAACTTCGCCTTGAGCACAACCTCGTCGCCCGGCTCGTAGCGCTGCTTGTCTGTGCTGACCCGGTAGGGGTGCTGCCCGCCGAGCTGCTTCATCAGGCCCGCGCGGTCGATGACGCGCTGCCAGAACCCGTCGAACACCGACTCGCCCGAGAACCGCCAGCGGTACGTCGAGTCGAAGCCGATCCACAGCACCCGGCCGGGCCCGACGAGCTGCGTCGCCATCAGGACTTCCTGCTCCTGCCGGCCGCCAACGTCCACGGTCATACCCGGGTGCGCGTGGCGTGCGAGCACTGTTGCGCCGGGCTTGGCGCGGCTCACCGGCATGTGCCACATCATGCCCGGCAGCTGGTCAAGGATCTTGCGGTTTGTCGTCGCGTCACGGTCAAAGGCAAACACCGGGTCGCGCCAGCCCGCATCCGTGATTTGCAGCTTCCAGGGCCTCGCCCGGCTGAGCTCCATCTGCGTCGCGGTGCGGAACAGCCCCGGCTCGCGCACGACCGGCATGAGCGACATGTAGCTCGCCGCGGGGTCGGTCACCCGGTTGAACATCTCCTGCGTGTAGCGCTCGCCGGCGATATACACCAGCCCGCCGCCACGCTCGGTCACGAACCGGCTGAGCAGGTCCGAGAACCCGCTTGGCCATTTCTCGGGCGTCGGGTCGTAGAGCACGATGCAGTCGTAGCCCGGCAAGACCTGCCCGTTCTTGGTGCCGCCCGCCAGCTCGGCCAGGTCGATCGGCAGCCGGCGGATCGGGTCGTTGCCTGGGTGGCGGAAGTCCTTGCTCGCGGTCTGCAGCCAGGTCGACAGCTCAACCGTCGTGTCGCGCATCAGCGTGTTGCGGATGAACTGGACCTCGGGGAACGTGTACCCCGCGATGAAGAGCACACGCGTCTTGTCGTAGACGACGTTGACCTGCTTGATCGAGGCGTTGTCGTCCGGGTCGATCTCCCCTTCGACGACTTCGAGGCGGGCGCGGTAGATGATCGACTCTTTCTCGGTGGGCAGCAGGTCAAACTCGTGTCGGCGGGGCGTCGCGTCCGCGGCGAGGACGATGTCCTTGCTGTCGACCTGCTGCCAGTCCTCTTCGGTCGGGTTTTCTACCCCGGCGATGAGGCGTTCGAGCACGAGCGTTGCGGGCTCGTCTTCCAGCCCACGCGCGTTGACGACCGCGGTCAATTTCGCCGCGTCGTTGACGAACAGCACATCGCTGCCTTCGAGCTTGGTGACCTGCGCGTTGCGCGGCCCCTGCGGCGTGCCGATGCCCACCGGGAAGATCGCGACCCCGCTGTCGGCGGCGACCTGTGCGGTCGCGCGCAGCGAGCTGGCGTTGGGCGTGGTGTTCTGCCCGTCGGTGAAGACGACCACGCCCGCGAGGTCCTTGCCCTGGTAGGCCTGCAGGAGTTGCTGGATCGCTTCGCCAACCGCCGTCGACCTCCCGCCGAGCTTGAAGGCATTGTCTTCGTCGGAGAGGTCGAGCTCGCTGCCGCCTAGCCTTTCATCGAAGCGGTGGATGTGCAGGTTGCGTTCGCCGTCTTTCTTGAGTTGTTCAAGCAGCTCGCTGGCCAGCAGCTTCTGCGTCAGGTCGATGCGGGTCGTGTCCGCCAGTTCTGCAGCGCTATCCAAGCCGGCGACGCGTGCCGCGTCCGACGCCTTCTGCGGGTCGATCCACGCGTCGCTCAGGCCCATCGATTGCGAGGTATCGACGAGCACGAGCAGCTCACTCGGCCGTTCTTCCACCCGGCTCAGGACCAGCGCCGGCTCGAGCAGCATGATCAGCACGATCGAGCCGAGCAGCACCCGCAACGACAGCAATAGGTAACGCGACTTCTGCGTGAGCTGGCCCGTCTCTTTGCGGTACAGCCACCAGAACAGCACGACCGCCGCGACGCAGCCAAGGATGATCAGGAACGCCGTGTCCCCGCCGCGTGGCGCACCGAGCCACTGCAGGGACCAGGCCCCTTCTTCGGCCCACTCCTCAGGCTCGATCCCCAATAACCAGTACAGCGCTGTGCTCATCGCTAGTGTTCCCTGCCCACCCACGCGGCGAACGCGCTCTCAACTAAAACAAAACCCATCAACAACATCGCTAGCGTCCGCCAGATTTCGCGCTGAGCACCCGCGGCGCCGGGGTCGCTCAGGTCCACCAGCGTCAGGTCCACGCCCGGCAGCATCTGCTGCATCTCTTCGTCTGATAGCTGCCGAAGGTCGCTCTCGCGCACATCCGGGCTCAACGCGAACAACCGCTCGCTCAGATCTTCACGCCCGGGCACATCCCAGCTCATCGTGTAGAGCCCGGCCCGGTGTGTGTCGCTGTAAACGATCTGCGGCTGGTTCGACACACTCCGGTCGATCGCGGCTGCATCGGTCTGCTCGGTGCCGGGTTTGACGACCTCCGCCCGGCTGGGCGGGTTGCTCGCGCTGACGCGCTGCCGCAGCACCTGCCCCGCGGTGAGGTTGCCCGTCGCGTCGCTCACGCCCGCGATCGTGAGCGCCAACTCACGGATGCCAATGAAGTAGCTCGCCTCGGTCGGCCAGTCGCTCCACTCGCGGTCGGCGGTCACCGTCCACAGCACGACCTTGCCCTTGCCGACCTGCTTCTCGATCGCGGCGGGGGGCTGGCCCTGCGCGTTCCATCGCGCGAGCACACGCGTGTCCTTCCGCTCATCTGTGCTGGGCAGGATCACCCGGGCCACCTTGCGCGGCGAGGTCTTGGACAGCAGCGCCGGCTTGTCGAGGTACAGCTGCTGCAGCACCGGCATCGGCGAGTTGTCGATCTGCTCGAGGATCAGGCCCTCGACCTCCATGGCCTCGCCCAGCTCGATCTTCGCGGGCAGCAGTCCGTTGCCGTTGTCGAAGAGGTCGTTGTTGTAGGCGGTCGGGTCGACCTGGTCGCCGGTGAAGATGATCAGGCCCGAGCCGGCTTCGACCATCGATTGCAGCTGCTCGGCCCGGCGGGGGGGGATCCGCTCGACGTTGGCCAGCACCACCAGGTCGTAGTTGCCGACGGTCGGCTGCTCGAACCACTCGGTGTCGGGCAGGACGGTGGTCTTGATCGGCGTGCTGCCGGAGTAGAGCAGCTGGGCGAGGAAGAAGACCTCGCTGTCACGCGCCGCGATGCCGGGCTGGCCATCCACCAGCAGCACGCGGACCGACTCGGCGACATTGATGATCTGCGACCGGCTGTTGTCGCCGATCAACGCGTCGTCGGGCAGCCGCAGCTCGATCGTGTGCTGGCCCGGCTCATCAAACGTGTGCGAGAGGCGGAGCTCGACGCCGCGCTGCCCCGGCGCGATCTCGGGCAGCTTGATCGGCGATTCGACGCCGTCGACCGAGAGCGTGGCGTAGTCGACTTTGAATTGCGGGTCGCCGTCCGTATCGATCGTCGCGGTGAACTCGATGGGGGTTTGTGCCAGCGCGACGCCTGACGTCGGCGCGAGGTCGGAGAGCGAGGCGTTGCCCTGCGAGCCGGAGCCGACCTTGATCATGACGACCTTGACGCCCATCGCTTCGAGCTTCGCGGCCTGCTCCGCGGCGTCGGCGGACCATCCTGCGGCGCGCTGATCGGTGAAGATGCGCACCTCTTTGCTGCTATTCGCGGTGCCTTCGAGCAGGTCGGCTAGCTCCGCGAGTGTCGCCGCCCAGTTGTTCGCCGACTCGACCGGCTCGAGCTTGCGGACCTCGTCGGCGAGTTCGTTCGCTTCTTCCTGCGTCAGCGCGGTGTCCCGGCTGAGCGGGGCGTTGATCGCGGACGTCGTCACGACGGTCAGGTTGTCCTGCGTGCCGATGGATTCGATGAGCGCCGCGGCCTGGTCGGTGCTCCGCTGGAACGAGCTCTCGCCCGCGCTGGTCAGGCCCATCGAGAGCGAGTCGTCGATCAGGATCACCCGGCTGGTCCGCCCGCCGAGCGAGAGCCACGCCGCCGCGGTGTTGCCCGAGAGGAACGGCCGGGCGACCGCGAAGATCAGAATCAGGATCAGCAGCGTGCGGATCGCCAGCAGGATCCACTGCTCAAGCTGGAGACGCCGGCGGTTCGTGCGCAGCGTGAGCTTGAGGTACTCCATCGGCGCCCACTCGACGAGCTTGAACTGCCGGCGGTTGAGCAGGTGGATGATGATCGGCGCCGCGGCAAAGGCCGCACCGAACAGCAGCAAGGGGGCTAGGAACGGCAACGCGACCCCCTCTGGAAGTGGGGCAGACAATCCTGTCTGCCGCCGGTCACAGACCGGTCAGATCGCGCGGGTTCTGGCCGCGCCAGAAGGCAGACTGGAACACCTGCTCCACTTTTTATTTGGAACGATTCACCCCAAAATATCCTCATACCACCGACCCCCCGATGCGTCCCCGGCCGGCGGTTGTCGCGGCCATGCGCTGCCGGCGGTGCAGGTACTGCGCCAGCGTCTGGCCGAGGTCCTGGTCCGTTCGGATCAACACGTGGTCGATCCCCGATGACTGGCATCGGGAAGTGACGCTGTCGATGAATTCTTCCATCGCCGCCTTGTACGCCTTGCGGAAGGCCCATGGCTCGCCGAAGATCTCTTCGCTGCCCTCGATATCTTTGAAGATGATCGAGTCGTTGAAGGGCAGGTCGATCTCTTCGCCGTCGAGGATGTGCATCACGATCACCTCGTGGCCGTTGTGCTGCAGCTTACCGAGCGATTCGTAGAGCGTGTCGAGGTCGCAGAGCAGGTCGGAGAGCACGAGGATCATCCCTCGGCGTTTGAGCTGGTCTGCCGCGCGGACGATGACCGGGCCAAGATCCGTTTCACCGCCGGGGCGGGTGGACTCGAGCGTATCGAGGATCTGCGCCGCCTGCCGGTTGGTCGCCTTGGGCTGGAGCACGGCCCGGGGCTTGGTGTCGATCGTGATCAGCCCGACCGCGTCACGCTGCTTCATCAAGAGCTGCATCATGCACGCCGCGATGGTGGACGCCGTCTCGAACTTGCTCCTGCCGTTCCGCGCTTCCTTGCCGGCATACTGCATCGAGCGTGACGCATCTACGAGCATCGTGCAACGCAGGTTCGACTCTTCCTCGTACCGCTTGGTGACATAGCGGTCGGACTTGGCCCAGACCTTCCAGTCCAGGTTCTTCACATCGTCGCCAGGCGAGTACTCGCGGTGCTCGGCGAACTCCGGCGAGACGCCGTGCATCGGCGAGCGGTGCAGGCCGGTGATCGACCCTTCGACGACGCGCGCGGCCTTGAACCCCAGCGGGTTGATGCGCGAGAGGACGTCGGGGTCGAGGAGTTTGGAGGGTGATGCCATGGTCGAAGCGCAAAGATTGCCGGTGGACGCCCGCGTTCTGAGAACGTGGGCTTCAAGTGCCAAACGGAGTTTATGATGCCAGCGTGCGCTGCACGGCCTTGTCGCTCGCCGCCACATCGCCGCCGACGGGGGTCTCGTCGATCAGCCGCTTGATCACGCTGTCCGCGTTCTCGCCCTCGGCCTCGGCGTTGTAGTTCACGACCAATCGGTGGCGGAGTACCGGCACGGCCATCGCGTGCAGGTCTTCGATGTTGACTTCGGGTCGGCCTTGCAGCGCGGCGCGGGTCTTCGCCGCCATGATCAATGCCTGACCGCCACGCGGGCCGGCACCCCACAAGAGCCAGCGCTTGATGAAGTCCGGCGCGTCGTCCTGGTTGTACCGTGTCGCGCGGATGAACCGCATCACGTAGTCCAGCAGCAGGTCGTTGATCGGCACACGGCGGACGGTCTTCTGTAGCCGCAGCACCTCTTCGCCACCCAGCACGGGCTCGGGCTCGGACACCGGTGCGCCGGTCATCATCTTGTAGATCGCCTTCTCTTCATCGGGCGTCGGGTAATCAACGAACACCTTCATGAAGAAGCGGTCCAGCTGCGCCTCGGGCAGCGGGTAGGTCCCTTCCTGCTCGATCGGGTTCTGCGTCGCGAGGACAAAGAACGGGTCGGGCAGGGGGTAACGCTTGCCGCCCGCGGAGACCTGACGCTCCTGCATGCCCTCAAGCAGCGCGGCCTGCGTCTTGGGCGGCGTCCGGTTAATCTCGTCTGCGAGCAGGAAGTTGGTAAACACCGGGCCATGCACGAACTTGAACTCGCGTGCGCCGGTTGTCTTATTCTCTTCGATGACCTCCGTGCCGGTGATGTCGGAGGGCATCAGGTCGGGCGTGAACTGCACGCGGGTGAAGTCCAGCGAGAGCGATTTAGCGAGCGTCGAGACCAGTAGTGTTTTGGCGAGGCCGGGCACACCCTCGAGGATGCAGTGGCCTCTCGCGAAGATCGAGACGAGCAGCTGCTCGATCACGTCTTCCTGACCAACGATGACCTTGCCGATCTGTTCCCGCACGTTGTCGTAGGCGGTTTTGAGTGTTTCCAGGTCTTTGATGTCGGGTGCTTGGACGGTCGTTTCGGTGTCGGTCAAGGGGGGCTCCGGGGTAAGGACCTGGTTGATACGGTGCAGGTTTTGCAGGGGTTCGAGCGGGGCGACAGTTCGACGGATCACTGCTGCGTCGCGCGGGTTCCACCGTTGTTTAGCGTTGGTAAATGGGCAGGTACTTGTAGGGCAGCTGGAGTATCGTCAGCGCCAGTGCGGTGCCGTAGACCGGGCCGACACCGTCGCCATTCCAGGCACCCTCGCCGCCCTGGCCCTGCAGCTGGATGAGCTGGTCGCGTGCCACCGGGAAGTAGGTGTCCCAGTACTCATCACCCGCTTGGTAGAAGGCCTGCGCCGCGTAGTAGTGTCCGTAGAAAGTGTGCCCGCCGTTCTTATTAAAGGACCGGTCGTTGCCGTCCTTGCAGTACATCTTAAAGACATACGCGAGGCAGGCCTCGGCCATCTCGGACTCGTAGTCGCCTGTCGAGTACATGCAGGGCAGTGCGGCTGCCGAGATCGGCAGCCTGGTGCTGTTGCCGCTGTTGAAGGAGTAGCGGATGCCGCCTTCGGGGGTCCGGCACATCTCCAGGTACTGGATCGCCCGGTCGATCACGTCCTCGGGCACGACAAAGCCCGCGTTGTGCGCGGCGCGGAGGGCCTGCAACTGCGTGACGGTGACCGAGCCTTCGTCGCCGGAGTTGGGCGTGTAGTACCAGCCGCCGAGGTTGGACTGCGCCGAGCCGATGAGCTTGATGCCCTTTTCGATGACGGACTTCATCCGGTCGCGGACGGCCTCGTTGCTCTCCATGCCGTAGACGCTGGCGAGGAAGAGCATCGCGAAGCCGTGCGGGTACATGGTCCGGCCGTTCTCGGTTCCCGCGGCGATGATGCCGGTGTTCGGGTTGGCTTGTGCAAGCAGGTAGCGGACCGCCTTCTTAACGTTGTCCGAGTAGGGCCCGCGGCTGGTCGTGTTGCCCCCGGCGATGAACGCCATGCCCGCCAGCGAGGTCATCGTCACCGGGTAGGTCGCCCCGTCGCGCGTATTGCGGAAGCTGCCATCGGGTGCCTGATTGTTGGCAAGGAATTCCAGGCCCTTTTCGATCGAGCGCTGTGTCCGCTCATCGAAATGCTTGGGCAGCAGGTTGCCGTTCTCATCAAGAACGATCTCGGGCGTGCTTTCCTGCCCTCCGCTGTCCGTGGGCTGATCCGGGGCGTCCGCCGGCTTGGGCGCATCCTGCGCATAGCTGGCGAGCCCGCCGGCACAGATCAGGGTCAGTGCCAGCCGCAGCCCGAGTGTCTTCAAAAATGGTTGCGTCATGGCTTCACGTTAGGTAGAGATCAGGGAAAGGCACATACAACCTAGACGCACGGCAGGCTGTCCGGGTTCAAACCGTTAACCACTCGTTTTTAAAAGCATCATCGTTTCGGCTACTCGGTAATCAATTCGAAGCTCACGCTCAGGGCTCGGCCGACGGTGACGTCGTCCAGCGTGCCAGTGGCGTAAGGGTCCGATCCGTCTTCGCCCGACATCATGCCCCAGATCATAGCCATGTAGGGGTTGCCGCCCGAGTTGTCCTCGCTGACCGGTGCGATGCCGTCGCTGATCGCTACGACCTTGCCGAGCTTGCCGCCCGCGAGTTCTGCGAGATACGCGGCATCGGCGCGTGCTTTCTCAACCGCGGCTTTCGTCGCCGCTTTGTGGGCCGCTTCCGGGTCGCTGACCTTGTAGATCGCCGAGGCGCCGCCGCCGCCGCCCATCCCCATCTGCATCATCATCATCGACTCGGCGTCCATCTTGCTCATCTCGACGCCAGCCTCTTTGACGCCTTCCATCAGCTTGACGACCAGATCGATCACCGCCTGCTGCTCCATCTTGTCGACGCCGATGACCGTCAGGGTAACCGCCTGGCTGATCTGCATCGCACCGGGTGCCGCGACCTCGCCCACATCAGCGATCCCGCCAAACGGCCCGCCCTGCGGCGCCCCGGCGATCGACATCGACAGAGAACTGGTTTTCACGGCCAGGTTCTCGATCCCCATCTCGTTGATCGCGGCCATCGCGCGGCGTCTGGTGTCGTTGAAGCCGGTGACCGCGTCCTTCATCTTCTCGTTGGTCTCGCTGATGGTGCCCTCGAGTACCAACACGTCGGGCTTGACCTTCACCTCGCCGAACGCGTTGACCGTGATGGTCTGCTCCGCGCGCAGCGGCAGGGCGAAGCCAACGACTAGCATCAGCACGGCGATCAGGCTCATGGGGTGTTTCATCAAGCGTCTCCGAATAGGGTTTAATTGTTCTCGTTGGTGATCTTAAACGCGGTGATCTCGGCGGTGTCGATCGCAATCAGCAGGTCGCCGAAGTGGTAGAGCAGCCCGCCTTTGTTGCCGAGGAATTCGAAGTTCTCGTACTTGCCTGCCGGGTCCAGGTGCTTCTTGTCAAACTTCCGCAGCCTGTTGCTGGCATAGACCAGGATCGTATCGTCAAGCATAATCGCACCGCTGTGGTCCGGGCTTCCTGTCTGCGCACCGTTCTTGGTGATCAGGTCGCGGCTGCCTCTGGCGTCGTAGCTCTGCAGCGCGCGGTCCATGAGGTAGAAGCGCTCCGCGTCGATACCGAGGAACTTCGCATCGGGCTTGAGTTGACCGGCTTTCCAGGCGACCTTGCCGGTCTCGGGCTCCACCGCATAGAGAGCCCTGCCGTTGTGCTCCTTGGCGTAGAGCCTGCCGCCCTGAAGCAGCAGGTGGCCTGAGCCGTTGGTGTTGGCCATCTGCTGGATCTGCGGGCCCAGCTGGTTTCGGCCGAAGGCGTTGGTGTTTGTCTGCGACTGACCGATCCCGAACGGTGGGTCCATCTTCAGGGCCCACTTGATCTCGTTGCCGATCACATCCACCGCGATCAACGCGCCGTTGTTCGTCATGACGTAAAGCAGCGACCGGCCCATCAGCATCTGCGGCTGGGGCATCCGGTTCACCTGCGTATACTGGAACGCGATGACCTCCGCGCTGCCCAACGGGATCGTGAAGTCTACCTCGCCGGTCGACGGGTTGAACCGTCTTAGGTGCAGCGTATTCTGCCCCGACCGGTACACGATCGCGTAGCCCCAGCCGTCTGCGATCAGCACCCGGCCCAGCACCGAGGTGGCGGTTTCCTGGGCTTTGCCGTCTTTCGTGATCGTCCAGTCGTTCCGGGTGCTGCTGCTCCAGCTCTCGATGCCGGTGGACGCCTCGTATGCTCTTAGCGTAAATGGCGCTTCCCGGTTGTCGTTGAGCGGACTGGTCACCAGCAGGGTGTCTTCGCTGATGGCGATCGTGTAGTTCCGCGGGTCGCCCTGGTTGCTCTGGACGCGGTTGACCACGGTGTCGGCTTTGCTCTGGATCTGGCCGTTCTTCCAGACGATCTTGCCCGACGCGCGGTCCAGCGCGAAGGCAGCGCCCAGCCATTGGAAATACACACGCTCTTTGTCTGCGACGACCGGCGGGACGAATTTCACCAGGTCGCCCGGCGGCTGATACCAGCTGCCCCGGCCACGCACCTGGTTGACCGCGTTCTGCGCCTTGCGCTCCAGGAAACGCAGGTGCCAGTGCGGCGAGGCGTCCGGTGCGGGCAGCAGGCCCGTTGGTTTGTCGTTCGCGTCTTGGACAGGGCCCTTGACGGAAGGTACCTCGAGCATCTGGCCAATCATGGCGAGCGCGTCGATCTCTTCGCCGCCGGCCTGGATCGTCGCTTGGCTGTAGCGCGCGGCTAGGCCGTCATATAAAGATTGAGCTTCGCTGAGTTTGCCCGCCCGCTGCATCGCGATGGCACGTTTCGCCTGAAGCGCAAGCGCCGCTTTGCCTGTCGCCGAGCCCTGTTCCAGGGCCAGGCCCCAGTACCGGTCCGCCTGGCTAAACAGCCCGCGTTCGAAGTACATGTCCCCCAGCAGCACCGCGGCCTCGCCGCCCACGCTCGAAGCGAGTAGGCGATCGACCAGCGCCTGGGTCTGGATCAACTGGTCGTCCGAGCCCGGCAGCGGGTGGTTCTTGATCTTCTCGAACTGCTCGCCCGCCTGGCCATCGAAGTAGAGCTGGAACGCTCGCCGGCCGTCCGGCGGGAGCGACAGCAGCTGACGCTGCAACTCTTCTTTCACCAGTACGTGCTGGCCGTCGGAACCCAATGGCACCATCGCCTGCAGCGTATCGCTGTTCAACTCGGTCAGCAGACGGAACGCCTTGGCCCAGTCCGCTTCCTTAATGAACTTGCTCAGCTGAGCGATCTGCTTCTGCAGGTCGTCATCCGCCAGCACGAACGAGAAGCCCGGCTGGTAGGTCAGGTCGAGGCCGGGGTCCTCGACCGCCTCCTCGACCATTTCAACCGCCAACTCCGCTTCCGCCAAAGCCTCCGCCTTGATCACCCCCTCTGCTGCCGGTAACGCTTCCGCCTCGGCAGCCTCATCCGCCACCGCTTGCCCGGCCAGCACGAGGGTAGCCGCCCACGCGGGGCCGCAGGCCATCAGCAGCAGGCGTTTGGTTGTGCGGGTTCGGTGCATAGGGAAGCTCCCCGGGGAGGTGAATCATTAGTGTAACCCCAAAGCCTGTCACGGTCTGACGAATCGCGCCAGGCGTTTCTCACCGATGACAGCCGCGGCCGGTTAAGATATCCGTATGAAATGGTCCTCGCGGTTTCAATCGCACCCTCAATTCAGCCAGGCCGCCCGTTTAGCCACGGGCAGGCCGCCATGGGTCCTCAAGGCAACGGGGGCGGTCGCGGTCGTCGTCTTCGCGATCCCGCTGATCGCGTTAGCGGTACTCATGATTGCGGCGTTGTTCATTACGGGGGTCGCCTGGGTGTTGTTCAGCTTCATCGCCCGCATCATCGACACCCTCACGGGCCAGGGCCGGCCCGATTCTTCAAAGAACGCCGACCCCGTTGATGACGGCCGTGAGAACGTGCGCGTGATCAATCGGCCGTAGAACTCATGTGAGCCCTGATCCCGGTGGTGTAAGCGTTCCGCTTCTGGCCATAGCGCAGTGATCAGGCCTTACAATCGCAAGACATGCGAATATTAATCGCCTTGATGATGTGCGTGGTCTTGCTGGTTGGCTGTTCAAGTACTTCGACAACAGTCCGCTTCGCAACCTTCAACACCGCCCTAAGCCGAGCCGAGCAGGGCCAGCTCCATCGCGAGCTTAACAGGGGCACCAACCCGCAAGCCAAGCGCGTTGCAGAGGTTGTTCAACGCACCCGCCCGCATGTCTTGGTGCTGCAGGAAATCGATTATGACCCGACGGGCAAGGCCTACTTCGATTTTCAGAAGAACTACCTCGGTCTCTCACAGAACGCCGCCGAGCCGATCGCTTACGACTATGTTTATGCGCCGCCGGTGAATACAGGCGTGCTCGCCCCGGTCGATCTCGATGGCGACGGCACGGTTGCGCATCCGTACGACTGCTACGGCTTCGGCCAGTTCGAGGGCAACTACGGCATGGTTGTCTTCAGCCAATACCCGATCCTGCATGACGAGATCGTGACGCTCGACAAACAGGTCTGGGCAGACCTCGCTTGGGCCCAGCTGCCTGAGGGTTACTACAGCGAAGAGGCCAAGAAGCACCTGCGGCTGAGCAGCAAGACCCACGCCCGCGTGCCGATCGTTGTGGGAGGCAAGACGGTCGATCTGATTATCTGTCACCCGACCCCGCCCGGTTTCGATGGGCCCGAGGACCGCAACGGCCACCGCAACCGCGATGAGATCCTGCTCGTCTCAACCATGATCCGTGAAGCCCCTGATGGAAGCGGACCCGCCACGTTCGTTGTGATGGGCGACCTCAACGCCGACCCGAACGACGGCTCGTCCAGGCCGGGTGCGATCCACCACCTGTTTAGCCACCGCTGGGTCAACGCCGATGTCATCCCGACTAGTGCGGGCGGTCGCGAGGCCGCAAAGCAGCAGGGCGGCAAGAACCTCAACCACCGGTCTGATCCCGCTGCAGATACAGCCGACTTCAGCGAGGGCGACCGCGGCCCGGGCAACCTCCGAGTCGACTATGTCTTGCCCAGCATCGATCTCAATGTCATCGGCTCCGGCGTTTACTGGCCGACGCAGGACCACCCGTTTACGTACCTCAATGAAGCCTCCGACCACAAGCTTGTCTGGATCGATCTATCCCTACCGCAAGCGGGTGAGTAATGGCCGCGTGTGAACAAATCGCGAGCCGGCACCACTCACGCCTCTCGTGCCCGGAGCCTGTAAGTCTCCGGCTATGATGCGCCCATGAAACCGCCTGCTTACCCCGCGATCCGCTTCATACTTACGGCCTTGCTGCTTGCGTTGCTGCTGCCAACCGGGTTGGTATCTGCGCAAGAGACCAACGATTCAGCGACGGAGCCGGCCCAGGCCATCCCCGAAGAACGCAGCAGCCCGCGAGCGGCGATGTTTACCTTCCTCGACGCCATGAACGCTATCAAGCGGGGCGACAAGGCCCGCTGGTACGAGGTGTTCGGGGTCCTGGGCGAGCCTGGCCCGACCGCCAAAGAAGCGCATGCGATCCAGCGGCGGGCCGTCAAACTGCTGGAGTCGCTGGACTACATCGGGCAGGTCGAAGAATCCGAGCTGCCCGGGCCGACCAACTCCCCGGCGAGGTTCCACGTCTACTTCCCCCAGCCGTTCAACGAGGTCCACGACCGCGCGGTCCGGGACATCGGCAGGGACGACCTGGTGATCGCTTTCGCGTTTAACGAAGAATTGGGTTGGGTCTTTTCAGAAGATACGTTCGAGGGGCTGAACGAGCTGCATGCGCTGCTGCTCGAGAACCGCACACGCCAGTTCGAAGAGCAGATCAACAGCGAGGTCCGGGATGTCCTGGTCGACTGGATCCCCAACGCGTTGAAACAGGACAAGTTGTTCGGTTTGTTGTACTGGCAGTGGATCGCCCTGGCGCTGCTGATCCTGCTCGGGGTGATGATCGACCAGGCAACCCGGGCCTTTCTGCGTGTGCTGCTGACCAGCCGGCTCGCGAAAGCGGGGCGGGAGGTCGAGCCGGAGCAGATCGTCCGCGCCGCCCGGCCGTTCGGCTTCGTGATCGGCGGGGTGCTGGTCATGCTCGGGCTCACGGTGCTGGGGCTGCCCGACCTTGCGTACCGTTTTCTCTACGGCGCCGCGGCGGTGTTCACGGTGCTCAGCGGGATCCTCGCCGCCTGGCAGCTCATCGACCTGGTGATCGCGATCGTGCTGGAGCAGGTCCAGAAGACCAAGACCAAGTTCGACGACATCCTCGTCCCGATGTTCGGCAAGGCGGCGAAGATCTTCGCCGTCGCCATTGGCATCATCTACGGGGCCCAGGCGCTCAACCTGCCCATCGTCCCGCTCATCGGCTCGCTGGGCATCGGCTCGCTCGCGTTCGCCTTCGCCGCCAAGGACACGATCGAGAACTTCTTCGGCTCCGTCGCGGTTATCCTCGATAAGCCCTTCGAGGTCGGCGACTGGGTCGTCATCGAAGGCAAGACCGAGGGCACCGTCGAGGAACTCGGCTTCCGCTCCACCCGCATCCGCACGTTCTACAACTCGCAGATCACCGTCCCCAACTCGACGCTCGTCCGCGCGACCGTCGACAACTACGGCAGGCGCAAGTACCGCCGATGGAAGACCCATGTTGGCGTGCAGTACGACACCCCGCCCGACAAGCTGATCGCGTTCACCGAGGGCATCCGCGAGCTGGTCCGCCAGCACCCGTACACCCGCAAGGACTACTACCAGGTCTGGATGCACCAGTGGTCGTCCTCGTCGATGGACGTGTTGCTCTACATCTTCTTCGAGGTGCCGGACTGGTCGACGGAGCTACGCGAGCGCGAGCGGATGTTCGTGGATATCGTGCGCCTGGCGGACAGCCTGGGCGTGCAGTTCGCGTTCCCGACGCAGACGGTGCACCTCTATAAGGAAGAGCACGCCGACTACCGGACGAAGCACGAGACGCCCGGCAACTCGACCGACCGCCGATCCCTGGTGCAGGGCATCCGCGCGGCCCGCGACCTGGTCCAGAACCAGCCCTGGCTGGACGACCCGCCCGGCGCGGTGAGCTACAGCATCGACGGTGTCGAGATCGACCTCGACGAAGCGGGCAACGAGACGCTGCTGGACAAAGAAGACAAGACCGAGCCGACGGGCGACGAGCCCGAGCCGCCGGACGAGGATCAGACGCCCAAGCCGGATACCCAGTAACCGAGCCCGGGGCGATCGCATCTGTCATCCGGTATGACCGGCCAAGAGCGCCAAGCAAAGCGTGGCACACTTGACACCGTGCGCACATCACAGCGGACCCTGTCTGAGAGGCTGGAAACGCCATTAATCAGCCCTAATTGATGGCCAAAACAGGATGGCTACCCCGCCTATTCGACCAGGCGCGGCCACCTTGGCAACCAGGCCATTTTTCTTGCATTTCCACCCCGCAAAGCGATAATAAAAGTATGGCAGACGAGGTCGGCAAAATATACACGGTAAGTGATGGTGAACTGGTACTTACACTCGAAGTCGCTGAAGAGGGCGGCTTTGTTGTGACGTCACCGACCGATCCAGAGCTGATCACGCAAGCCGAGACGGTTGAGGAAGCTTTTTTTATGGCTCGTGATGCGGCCCAAGCCCTGCAAGAATGCCGGGTTGATCTGCTCCGGAAAATCCGCGAAATGCAATCGGCGGGCTAAGTCACCTCTTCTCGATCACAGGCACACCCAACTGCTTACAGATCGCGCGGCCCATCTGAGTCTTGATTTCTCTTTGTCGTGAGATGGGTGCTTTGGCATTCGTTTCCGGGTTCACCCACACATCATGATTACTCCCTGCGTGATGTTGGTAACAGCCATGCTGTTTGAGGTGTTTTTCGAGGTCACGGCGTTTCATGATTCTTACGTATTTAGGTATGTACCATGTGCTCCGTTTACTCTGACATGACTTGATAGCACCAATCTCAAAGTTTTGCACCTACTTTTTTCAAGAAGTTTACATATGTGTAAACAGCACTATATTTTCCGGTAGTGTGTTGATGATTAACTTACTTTCTAGATGAAAAAATGCTCACCCACCGCGTCATCCCGTGCCTTGATGTGAACCAGGGGCGTGTCGTCAAAGGTGTCAACTTTATTGACCTGCGCGATGCGGGCGACCCGGTCGAGATTGCCCGGCAGTACGACGAGGCCGGCGCGGATGAGTTGGTCTTCCTGGATATCACCGCGAGCCACGAGTCGCGGGACATCACGTACGAGATGGTCCGGCGGGTGGCCGAGCAGTGCTTCATGCCGTTCACGGTCGGCGGGGGGATCCGGACGGTCGAGGATGTCACGAAGCTGATCCAGGCCGGGGCGGAGAAGGTGAGCATCAATACCGCGGCGATCCACGACCCTCAGATCGTGAAGCGGACGGCCAAGCGGTTCGGGACCTGCGCAACGGTCGTGAATATCGACCCCAAGCGTGTGCCGATCGACCAGGCGCTGCCGAGGATGCGTCGGGCGTACGGGTCTTGCTTCGAGCCGAGGGCGACGGCCTGGGTCGAGGATGCCGGCGGCCGGCGTGTCGAGTGTGTCTTCGAGGTGCACAGCCACGGCGGACGCAAGCCCACGGGCATCGAGGCGCTGCGTTTCGCCGAGTTGGTCGTCGGCTACGGCGCCGGGGAGATCGTGCTCACCTCGATGGACGGCGACGGGACCAAGGCCGGCTACGACATCGAGGTCACGAAGCTCATCAGCGACGCTGTTGATGTCCCCGTTGTCGCGTCGGGCGGGTGCGGCAGCCCGCAGCACATGATCGACGTCCTGCAGCAGACGCGCGCGGACGCGGTACTGGCGGCGAGTATCTTCCATTTCGGCGAGTACTCGATCGCCCAGACCAAGCAGGCGATGGCCGACGCGGGGCTGCCGGTCCGGCAGGCGGCGTCGTTGGGCGCATGACGTCGGCATCTCGGATCATCCAATCGCTATAGCTGAACCGTGCTTTTCATCGAAGTGCTTTGCGATCTGCCGGTCATGCAGTTAAATAGCAGAGGCCCTTAGGAGTTCTGCGATGCACCGTTTCATCTTGTTGCTCTGTACTGTTTGTCTTTGTGCCACACTCCCTGCTGTGGCAGATGATGTCCAGCGCGGCATCGTCTACGCCACGGTCGACGACCGCGCATTGAAGCTGGACCTTTACCTGCCCGACGAGGTGCACGACGCGCCTCTGGTGGTCTGGGTGCACGGCGGTGCCTGGATGATGGGCAGCCGCTACCCCTGCCCGGTCCGCTATTTGACCGAAGAGGGCTTCGCGGTCGCGAGTGTGAGCTACCGGTTCGCGCAGCACGCCGTCTTCCCCGCGCAGCTGCACGACTGCAAGGCGGCGATCCGGTACCTGCGTGCCAACGCGGAGTCCTACGGCTACGACGCCGAGCGGATCGGTGTCGCGGGCGCGTCGGCGGGCGGTCACCTTGTTTCGCTGCTGGGTACCACAGGCAACGCGAAGAAGACGCATGGCGAAGTCGGCGAGCACGACGACATTTCCAGCGAGGTCCATGCGGTCTACAACCTGTTCGGGCCGACGGACCTGCTGGCGCTGGACGAGCGGTTCGACCGCGCGGGTGAGGGCAAACGCAGCAACCCGATCGTTCAGCTGCTCGGTGCCGACCCGGACGACGAGCCGGGTTTGGCCAAGGCCGCCGACCCCGCGGCGTTCATCGACAAGGACGACCCGCCGATGCTGATCGTGCACGGCACACGGGACCAGGTCGTCCCGCTCAGCCAGAGCGAGTACCTTGCAGAGAAGCTCGAAGACGCTGGCATCGAGCACCGGTTCGAGGTGATCGAGGGCGCAGGCCACGGCGGCCGGGCGTTCCGGACCAAAGAGCGTCGCGAACAGGTGATCGCGTTCTTTACAAAGCACCTCAAGCCCGACATTGAGCGGTAGGCGGTTCGCCTGGCCGCTGCCGTTTAGAATCGGGTATGGCTTTGCCTCGCTACTACCCTTTCATGCACGGCGTCTACGACGTCAAAGCCGGTATCAGCACGCTGGGTAAAGACTTTGGCAACGGCGCGCTAGACAGCCAAGTCTTTCAGGTCGATGATCAGTTTGAGGTTTACCATGCGGCGAAGCGGCATGCGATGTCGCACCACAGCCAGCATTTCTTTTGGGGTGACATTGCCGATGCAGCGGTCATCGAGATCGGCGAATGGATGATCGATCGGCTTAACGACGAGCACCCCGGTTCCTATGCCGGCAAGCCCGGAGACTGTGGGTTGGTGGGCATTGGTTTACTGATCCAGGAAGACATCGCGGTGCTTCAAATCGATCAGCGTGGTCGGAATCAGCTCACACACCTCAACATCGCGATGCCCAGCGGCTGGGCGCCGGAGGACAAGATCGGTAAGCCGTTCGACGCGGTCCACGCCCCGGTCCCACACATCGGGCCGCTTAGCGCGAAGCAGCACGCGATCGCGAAGCTGATGGTCCACGCGACGCGCGGCGCGGTCCGCTTCGCCTGGACGATCACGGATGACCCGGCACTCAACCACCACCCCGAGCGTGATCGCTCGATTGAGCACCCCACGCCGCTGCCCGACCACCCGGTGGGTGAGCCGCTGCTCCGTGTCGAACGCCAGGTCATCTGGGGCTTCCCCGAGCACCGGGCCTCGCTGTTTCTGATCCGCACCTATCTTTACCCGTTTAACACGCTTGAGACAGAGGTGCGTGCGGCATTGGCACAAGCGGTCGCCGGGATGAGCGAGGCGAGTTTGCAATACAAGAACATGGACCGGGCCCTGATTCTGGAAAGGCTGGCGTGAGGGGCGTCGGTTGTGCTACTATTGCAGTCCCAGCCAGGGAGGGCTAGGCGTAAGTGCGGGTATCGCAACGGTATAAGCGAGGTCTCGCGTCATGCCGACCACCAAGCGTGTCGGCGGTGTGTTTTTTGGTCGTGTAAGGCAAACGAATGAGTGGCGTGAACTTCGACATCGACCCGGCGGGTCACAAGACCCTGGCCGACACCAAGCTCTATAAGTATTTCAAGGCCGCGGTCCAGCACAAGACATCCGACCTCCTGATGCGTGGTGGCGAGCCGCCGAAGCTACGACTGCGCGGTGAGCTCAAGGCGCTTGATGTCGAGCCGCCTAGCGTGCAAGCGTTTAACGAGATGATCTTCGATGGGATTTCGCCCGAGCAGAAAGAAGAGTTCGCGGAGCGCGGCTCGCTGGACCTCGGCGTGGACTTCATCGTTGACGAGCAGAAGCACCGCTTCCGTATCAACATCTTCCTGACCCGCGGCCGGTGCGCTATTGCTGCCCGCCGGGTCAGCAACGAGATCCTCGACTTTGAAGACCTCTACCTGCCGCCCGCGATGCGCAAAGTCGCTGACGAAACCCACCAGGGCCTGATCCTGCTGTGCGGCGTCACCGGCTCGGGCAAGTCGACCACGATCGCGTCGATGCTTCAGCGCATCAACGAAACGCGCAAGTGCCACATCCTCACGATCGAGGACCCGATCGAGTATCTGTTCTCAGACGCCAAAGCGATGTTCAACCAGCGTGAGGTCGGCATCGATGTGCCGGACTTCCCCACCGCGCTGCGGGCGATGGTCCGCGAGAACCCGGACGTGGTGCTCATCGGCGAGATGCGCGACCGCGAAACCTTCGAGGCCGCGCTCCAGGCCGCAGAGACCGGCCACCTGGTCTTCGGGACGATCCACGCGTCGTCGGCGTCGCAGGCGTTCGGCCGGATCTACGACCTCTTCCCCGCGGACGAGCGGGAGAACGTGCGTTCGCTGCTGGCGTACCAGATGCAGGCGTTTGTCTACCAGAAGCTATTGCCGACGCTGATGCCGGACGTGCCGCGTGTGCCCGCGGTGGAGATCCTGCTGCAGAGCCCGCCGACCCGGAACTACATCCTTGAAGGCCGGGAGGGCGAACTGGAGAAAGTGATCGCCGACAGCCGGGAGGCGGGGATGCAGTCGTACGTGGACTCGCTGGTCGACCTGGTGGAGAAGAACTACGTGCACCCGAAGGTGGCGCAGGCCGCGTCGCCGAGCCCGGAAGAGATCAAGATGCGCCTGCGTGGCATCAAGACGAAGTAGGTGTTGGATACGACTTGGTTCAGGAACCTTGCCCCATGTTTCACATGATTGCTCAAATCGAAGCCGAGCCGGCGGTGCTGATGAGTATCGCCAAGCCGGTGCTGATGCTGTTGGTGCTCGGGGGCTGGGCCTGGCTGGTCGGTCGTTTAGATAAAGACGCCGGTTTCTACTACGCGAACCAGGAACAGTGGGGGCTGGCCCACCTCGGGATCGCTTTTGTTGGCTTCTCGGTCATGCTGTTCGTCCCGATCTTCTGGATCGGCTGGCTGCTGGGCATCATGATCCTGGTCGGTGGGTCGGCGGGCTACGTCGCCTTCCGCAACGGCAAGGTGCCCGAAGAAGAGCGATGGAACCCCAAGGACATCGTCAACCGGCTGAGCGAACGGCACGAACGCGAGCGGGGCGAGAAAGCCAAACGCCAAGCGAAGGTTAATCTGATCGACAAGAGCGGCGCCGTCATGGAAGTGCCCCACGGCGACGACGCGCGTACACCCGCGTTCGACCTCTTCCAGGACATGCTCGTCTTCGCGGTGCCGCGCGGTGCCGACCGGATTGATATCACGGTCGATGCCGAGAAGGCCAGTTTTGTGGTACGGATCGACGGTGTACGGATCGCCCAGCCCGCGCCGGACAAGGCGCTCTGCGTCCAGCTGATCGATTACCTCAAGGAAAACGCGGGCATGGACCTCGCCGAGCGACGCCGAAAGCAGAGCGGCAGCCTCGGCGTCGAGGTCGAGGGCTACGACCGGCACAACATCAAGCTCACGACGCTCGGCTCGACACGCGCCCTCCAGCTTGTCATCGAGTTCGACCTCGAAGACCAGCACAAGATCCCGCTTGAGGAGTTGGGCCTGTCGCAGCGGCAGCTGAGCGTGATGGAGCAGCTGACCGGCGAGCTGACAAAGGTCGTGATCTTCGCGAGCCCGCCGGGCACCGGCACGACGACGTCGATGTACGCCATGATGAACCTGCATGACCCGTACACCTCGTCGGTCACGACCTACGAGAAACGCTCGCCCTTCACGATGGAGGGGGTCAACCACAACTACTTCCCCGAGGGCGCAAGCAACGAGCAGATCGTCGAGAAGTTCGGCTCGCTGCTGCGGGCGGACCCCAATGTGATGATGGTCGAGCAGCTGGTGACCCCGGAGATGGCCCAGATGGTTGCCAAGCAGGCCGAGGACACCCGGTTCTACATCGTGCTGCCCGCGAAGGACACGCTCTCGGCGCTCAAGCTCTGGATCAAGATCGTCGGCGACAAGCGCCTCGCCGCCGAGTCGCTCGGTGCGATTATCAGCCAGCGGCTTACCCGCCGACTATGCCTGACCTGCCGGGCCCCGTACCAGCCCGACGCCGCGGCCATGAAGAAGCTCAACATGAGCAAGAACTCCGCGACCCACCTCTACAAAGCCTCGGGCAAGGTCGTGGTCAAGGACGAGGAGACAACCTGTGGCGACTGCCACGGCCTGGGCTACCGGGGGCGCATCGGCGTCTTCGAGGTCATGCCCATCGACCGCGAGGCCTCGTCGCTGATCGCCTCGGGTGAAGGCGAGCGGCTTCGTGCCCACCTCCGCAAGCAGCACATGGTCTACCTGCAGGAGTCGGCGCTCGCCAAGGTCGTGGAGGGCGTATCCGACATCAAGGAAGTGACCCGAATTATGGCCGAGCACCAGAAGGCGTAGATCCCCATGCTGACCATCATCAATCTCATCATCATCTTGTTGCTGCTGGGCTGCATCTCGATGTGGGCGACCTACGGCTTCTTCTCTGCCTTCATCCAGCTGATCGTTGTCATCATCGCGGGCACCCTCGCCTTCGCGTTGTGGGAGCCGGTCTCGTACATGCTTCTTGGGCGGATGCCCACCTACGCGCATGGTGTCGGGCTGCTCGCGCCCTTCGCGTTGCTGCTTATCGTCTTGCGCACGGCGTTGGATAAGCTATGCAAGGCCAACGTCCACATGCCGCGTATCGCCGACCAGATCGGCGGCGGGTTCTGCGGCGCCCTGATCGGCGTGCTGGCGTTCGGCGTCCTGCTCATCGGCATCAACTTCATGCCGATCGATAAGGAAGCGCTCGGCGGCGCGGTCACCCTCCGCGGACAGGAGATCGACGACGAGTCCGGCCAGCTCTGGCTGGAGATCAACGTCTGGTCCGGTGGCTTCTTCTCCGCGATCTCTGCCGGCTCGATGAGCCCGATCGGCGGCATCTCCCTCGCCGAAGGCAGGCCCGACCTCGCCGAACGCGCGATGACCTACCGTATGCCCCCCGACACCAACCAGATGCGGTCGGCCCACCCCGGCAGCGTCCAGGTCACCGGCGTCTACGCCATCCCCGCCACCCCCGACGCGATCAAAGGCCTCGCCCAGCGCACCGCCATCATGTCCTTCCTCAAGCCCGGCTACCCCGTCCCCCAAGACGTACAGTTCGGAGAGGACGGACTGGGCCTGATCAACCGGCTCATCAGCGACCTCAACGCCCGGTACGCGGACTCCGAGGCTAACGGCCGACCGTCGGACATGCTGAACATCGAGGCGATCCTCGACGTCTCCCGCACCCCGAAGTACAACTTTGAAAACGCCGGCAGCCAGCAGAACTTCCCGCGCTTCATCCGGATGGTCGCCGACAAAATGACGGAAGACCTCGTCGCCCGGCTCGAGCCGGTGATGGGCGAGAACAAGGTCCTCTACGTGGTCGATACCGACTGGAAAAACGAGCACCCCGGCACGTTCAACACCGACAACAAGCTCCGCATCGCCGTCTCGTCCGTGCAGCTGCAGGCCGCGACGAACGACGGATTCGAGATGATCGCCCCCGCCGGCTACTCGATCGAGTACAGCCAGAACACCGGCGGGCGCATCTTCACCGAGATCGTCTCGGCCCAGGCCGACGACGAAGCGAAGCAGACCGCGTACTCGAAGTACACCGAGTTCAGCATGGGCTGGATCTTCCCGGTCGACGCGGGCCAGACGCCCGAGCGTTTCTTCGTGCGTGAGCTGCGCTTTGACTTGGACAAGCTCGACAAACCCGCGGGCCAGGAAACGAGAGTGAACCAGAACATCGGCGCCGCGGCCCGCGTGATCGGCGCGCCGCTTCTACCGAGCGCCGCAGCGCTGGAGGCGCAGGAGAACGCGAGCCCGGTCTTCACCGACGGTGTCAAGATCGTTGGCAGCAACGCCCGGGCGGACCTCAGCGAGGCGCTGCCGAGCGTCTTCTCCGGCTCGGCGGTCAGCTACGATTTTGACCGGGACGCGGACCCGTGGACCGTGACCTCCGGCCGAGGCGAGAAGCTACCACGCGGTGCACGCGGCTCGAACGCGGTCAGGGCGATCACGGTCGCCGACTCCGAACGCCTCATCCGCATCACGCTCGATACCGACCGGGCCAAGTCGCTCTACGGCCGGGCCATCGGCGCCGCCAAGTCGCTTGGCGTCATGCGCATTGTCGACGAGGGCGGCAACGCACGCGACGCTATCGGCTTCGCGCTCCTGCGTGCGGACGGCACGATGGACATCGACATCCGTTCGGACGCCATGCAGGGCGGCCTCTTCGCCACCGAACTGCCCCGCGTCGGCGCGGGCGAGACCCTCATGATCTACTTCCAGGCCCCGATCGGGGACACCTTTGTCGCGTACCAGCTCGGTAACGACAAGATGGCGTTCGAACAGCCGCTTGAGATCACCAGAGACTAGCGCGACCGCACCGAGGGCGCACCAATCTGCCGGTGTGTGACGGCTTGCACAAGCCTCGTTCCCGATTCGATGTGGCCCGCTCTCGTATACTCGCGTCCATGGGTGAGCCCGACGAATTCGCTGGTCGACAAGCCACCGTCATGGGCCTGGGCCGGTTCGGCGGCGGCGTCGGCGTGACGCGCTTCCTCGTCGACCGCGGCGCGGACGTGCTGGTAACCGACCTTGATGACGCGGGCAAGCTCGCCAAGAGCATCGCCCAAATCCAGGACTTGATCGATGCGGGCCGGGTGACGCTTCGCCTGGGCGAGCACAACGTCAGCGACTTCACGACCTGCGACCTGGTCGTCGTGAACCCCGCCGTGAAGCCGGGCAACCGGTTTGTCAGAGCCGCCGAGGCCGCGGGGATCGAAGTGACGACGGAGATGCGGCTGCTGGTCCAACGGCTGCCGAACCGCTTGAAAACAATCGGCGTGACCGGCAGCGCGGGCAAGTCCACCGTGACCGCGATGATCGGGCACGTACTCAAGAAGGTGCCTGAGATCAAGGCCTGGGTCGGCGGCAATATCGGCGTGTCGCTGCTGCCTTCTCTCGATGAGATTGGTGAGGATGATTGGGTTGTGCTGGAGCTGTCCAGCTTCATGCTCGAAAAGTTAGGGTGGGTTGGACCATCTGGTTTTGGATATACATGGCAGAGTTGGTCGCCACACATTGCGGTGGTAACGAATATCAGTCCAAATCATATTGATTGGCATGGCGGTTTTGAGCAATATGTTCTAGCCAAGTGGCAAATCACGGTCTTTCAAGATGAGC
>JBCDKD010000038.1:0-44024 GCA_039024275.1 Planctomycetota bacterium
GCACGTTCCGGGGGCTCACTTCGTTCGTCCCCGGGCACCCGCGCACAAGCGCAACTGTGCCACGCTCTCGTTGGCGTTCTTGAAGTTGACACTCTGGGAACGCCTTGTCTCGGATACGACGGCGGGTGGCCGGGGTGGAGGCTTTGTGACCCCGGAACGGATCTTCTCTGACCTATCAACGCCGGTTTGTTCCGGGGTTCGCTTTGCTAATCCCCGGCCAGCCGAGGCAAGGATCGGGTGCCGCACCGTATGCCCGAAGGCCTTTATGAAGCCGGGTCCTCGTTGCTCGCAAACGCCGGACAAGCCTAATCAGTCAATGCGCGAAGACGTCGGCGGGGTTTCTGAACGACTTGAACTCCAGCGCGTTGCCCGCGGGGTCGCGGAGGAAGCAGGACCGCTGCTCGCCGGGCTCGCCGGGGAAGCGGAGTTTGACGGGGATCAGCAACTCGACGCCGTGGGCTTCGAGCCTTCCGAGCAGCGCGTCGAAGGCATCCCAATCAAGGACCGCCCCGAAGTGGGGGACCGGGACCGCGCTGCCCGCGACACGGGATTCGGTATCGCGGTCGGTCACCGCCTCTCCGACATGAAGAGAGATCTGGTGGCCGAAGAAATCGAAGTCCGCCCAGGTATCTGTCGAGCGGCCCGGCTCACAGCCGAGCACCTCGCCATAGAAACGGACCGCTTCGGATAGGTTGCCTACGGTCGTAGCAAGGTGAAACACACTCATAACAAACTCTCGATCAGTATTGCCGGGCCCGTGGTAGCACCATACTTAATCAAACTTCTGATTCGGGAAGTCTCTGGGTACGGGGATGGTCACCTTGCCTGTCGCGGCCCACTCGGTGCCGCGGGCGAAGGTGGTGACGAAGCTGCCTTCTTTGATGTGCTTGACCGCGTGGCCCAGGACGGTGTGGAAGACCCGGCCCTCGCCGTAGGCGATCGTCATCAGCGCGGGCTCGTGGCGGCCGGTGCCTTTCTTGTCCTTGGCGGAGTAGGCGGTGGCGAGGATGGTGACGTTCTCGGCCGGTCCACGGAGGCGGTCGTAGAGCTCGTCCGGGCCGTGCAGAAAGACGGGCGGCAGGCCCTTCATGATCGGGTGTTCTTTCTCGCGGACGACAACCTCGTACTCGTGCTGCGGGCCGTGGGACCCGCCCTTGCCAGGGGAGGTGTCGCGGACGACCTCGCCTTCGTCGTTCATGTAGAGGTACGGGCCTGACTTCTCGTTGCGTCCCGCCCAGCCGCCGATGCCGGTCATCTTGTTGTACTCGGTCCACCCGGGCCATGAATTGTTCGCCGCGTGGTACGAGACGAGCCCGCCGCCGTTCTTCATGTAGGCTTCGAACGCCTTCTGTGTTTCTTCCGGCCAGGTCAATGCGCCGAAGCCCTCGTTCATGACTACGACGTCGTACTTGCTGAACTCGGGCTTGTAGCTGCCGTCTGCGGTCGTCTCTTTCGACGACCGCGACAGCGTGACCTCGAACCGGCCGGTGGACTCGAGCATCTGTTTGAGGACAGGCGTCGTCTTCTGGTAGTCGTGGTACTTCTGCGGCCCATCGCATAGCAGGACCCTGATCTTGCCGTCTGCATGCAAGGTACCCGCCGAGCAGAGGGCGGTAACCGTTACGATTAGTAATAAGAGATTCTTCTTCATTGCAGTTATTCTCGCCCGTGGATAAGTCGGATGCAAATTATGACCGGAGAGCCTCGCAGGTGCCAAGGATTTGCGGAATCAAGCGTGGGGCTGGTTTCCAGCACCCAGACCAGTAGCAATGTAGGGTGACGTAATCAACGCTTCTTCAACACATACGAGGGCAGCATGCACAACGAGAAAACCGCACTCATGGAACGCTGATTCGAGCAGGTCTGGCATCAAAAACACTAGGGTATATTCCAAGAACTGACAGCGCCCGGATTCTATTGTCATAGCGTAGGCACCGGGCCGATGATCGGGGCCGAGCCGTTCAAAGCGATGCACCGAGGCCTGCTGTCGGCGTTTGACGACCTCAAGCTCGACGTCATGCAGATGTTCGCTGAAGGTAACCTCGTCTCCGGTCTCTGCGAATTCTCGATGACACGGAAGAATACTGGCGAACGCGTCGAGTGCCTTGGCAACGTCGTTCTCCGGATCGAAGATGATAAGATCGCAGAAGGCTGGAACAGGCTCGACTTCCTGGACCTGGTCAAGCAGTGCGGAACGACGCCAAGTGGCAGCTTCCCGAAGATGCTGGCGGACAACGCGGTGGGCTAAGTGTCACCGGGTAGGATCCGCTGGCCTACTCATCGTCCTCAAAGTCTTCTTCTTCGAAGTCATCATCTTCCTCAAACTCGTTTTCTTCTTCGAAGTCGTGAAGTTCGAGTTCCACCTCGCTGCCGTCGCTGGTCGCGAAGAGTTCGAAGCCTTTATTGCCCGCGATCCCGAAGACAACGTAATGGGGCAATTCGTCGATCGACTCGACTTTGATCGCTTCCTCGATATGGGTATTGCGGCCGACCTCTTTCTCGATCAGCTTCAAGATGTCCACGGGCAGTTTTGATGGGTCGATCCCACGGGCCTGCTCCAAGACCTCACCGTCTTCGCTGAGCGTCATTTCGATGTTGTCGGCCTCTCCATCGAACTCGAACGCGACGTGGTAGTGGGTTTCGTCCTCCTGGAACAGGAGGCAGAAGATCTCTTCCGGCTGGTTGTCTTTGACGGCTTTGAGCGCGGCGGCTTGGACGGCTCCCGGGGTCTTCTTGAAATCGATCTCCTGCGCATACCCGTAGACTTCGCCGTCGGCGCTGACGGTCATCTCGATAAACTGACCCTGCCCGGCTTCGCCTTCGATGAAGTATTCATGGGCGTGCCCGTCTTCGCTCTCGGCATAGACCGCGTGGAGCTCGGCGTCGTTGCCGAATTGCTTCTTGAACGCCGCCAGGACACGCTTCGGGACCTTGTCGATCGGGATGCCTTCGTCCTCGAAGCCTTCCTCTTCAAAGCCTTCTTCATCGAAATCATCGTCGTCGAAGTCATCGCGCTCGGCTTCGCGTCCTTCTCCGCGTTCGAAACCGCCGTTACCATCGGATTGGAACGACTTGTCCTCTTCGATGGGCACCAGTTCGTCATCGTCGGCCGCTTGGAGCAAGAGTGGCGCAAGACCCTGGGGCATCGTCGTGGGCATGGCCGGCGAGGCGCTCAGGGCGGCTGGCGCCAGCAGCGCGGCATTTATGATCATACTCAGTCGGACCGGTCGTACTACATTCGGCATAGCGGGCTCCTGCAGGGGGATTATTCGGATCGTGCGGGTGTCCACTAACTTAGTGCCTTACCGCGCAAATCGGTTTATTCGCTTGCAGAAGATCGGTGGCTTTTCCGCGGAAGGCCTTATGGGGTATAGAGGGTGTTTGACGGTTTCCTTAGCTGCAGCTTCATGGTTTTAGTCTTTTAGAAGGGCGGGTGTAATGCGCGCACAACCTCAAGGCTGCCAACCTCTGTTTGGCAGCCTTGAATGCCGCGTGGTGGGTTTCGCTTGGATCTACCCGCCCTGCTCCGCGTATAACCGCATCAGCTGCTTCTTGCCGGGGTAGATGATCGAGCCATCGGCGGTGATGATGTGATTGTTGCCCTGGTCGAGCGCGTCGTCGCTCGTGCCGAGGTCGATCGCGGGGCGTTGGGGTTGGCCGGTCTCGAAATCGAGGACTTGGTAGTCGTAGCGGTTGCCATCACGGCCCATACCGATGGCGGCGAGGCCTTTGTCGGTGCGGGCAATCGTGGGGACTCCGTTGATGAGGACGTCTTCGTTGACCCAGACGAGTTGGAAGGAGCGTGTGCCGGGGTCCCAGTCGACGCGTTGGACGCCGGTGGGTGGGGTAGCATCGGGCTTGAAGCCGGCCCACTGGGCGAGGACGATGCTGTTGCCGTAAGCGGCGGGCGAGTTCTCCATGGTGAAGCCCTCGCCGTCGGGCGTGGAGCGGGGTAGCGGGAAGACGGCAGCGACGCGGCGGTCCAGCGTCAGGCTAGGGTCGTCGGGGTCTTTGATCGGCTGGTGGTCTTCGGGGATGTCGCCGCGGAAGAATGCGACGAGGCGGTTCTTGGGTTCGTGCCCGTCGACAAGGACGATGACGCCTGCGGATGGATCGCCGAGCAGGGTCGGCGTGGTGCCGGTGCCTGTGCCGGGCTCGCCGCGGGCGACGGCGATCGCCTGAGGAAGCAGCTTCTTCGATTCTTCTTCGTTCTTCTCGTAGCCGGGCCCACGCATGTTGTAGGGGGATGTCCAGGCGAGGCTCAGGCTCTCGCCATCCCAGTCGAAGGCGGATAACGCGACCTGCGTACTGAGGTAGACCCTGCCGGCTTCATCGACGGGGTAGCTGTTGTGGAAGACGACGCCGACGCCTTTGAGGTCGACCGCAGACTTAACCCGCCCCGCTTCCAGGTCGACGGCGATCATCATGGGCTTCTCCGTCAGCGCGATGAGCGTGCCGTCGTAGGCGATGGTGAAGTGCGAAGAGATCTCACCGTAGCGGTCTTCGTCGATCGTGATGCGTTTGACGACCTCGAGCGGGGAATCAGGGCGGTTGGTTTTGTCGGCGACGATGGCGTAGCGGTTGTGCTTGCGCTCGGTGACGATGGCCGAGTTGTTAGCAAGGACGGCGATGGTCCAGTCAAAGTCGGTCCACTTGCGGTCAAGTTCGAGCAGGTGGACCGCGCGGAGGCCGTCGGCATCGATGACGTACTTCGCGACGCCGGGGAACGGCGTGGAGAGGAGGACCTGTGACCCGTCGGCCTCGGGGGCCCGAGCGACGGTCCACGGCGAGACGTGCCCCTTCACCCGCCGCCAACGCGCGAGGTTGTTGACACGCTCGACCCGGTCCGGGTCGATGGTGGGCGCGGTGACCGCTGCGGTGGCGTAGCTGTTGGCGTGGTAGATCGGCCAGGTACTATCCGCGAGTGCGGGGTTGGCCGGCGGGGCTGCAGCCTTGTCCTCACCTGGTGTGGCGGGCGTTGCGTGGCATGCAAACACCAATGCGATCAGCCAACGGCTCATGAGTGGCTCCACCGTAAGGTACAGGCTGGTCTGGCCGAGGTTGCATCCTGGCTGCGCGTTTTCTGAATGGATCGCATACCTGCCGCGACGCCCGGTGAGCCACGGCGTAAGCTCATGGTCAGAGAATCGTCTTAAACTTATCGAATGCAACCCAGTACAGGATCGATCCATGCCAGACCACGAAGCGGAAGCACCGGGAAACGAGCCGAACAATAAGAACAAGGGCGACGCGCCGGAGTACTCGATCACAAACGCGATCATCGGAGCACTCTTTATCGTCGGTCTCATTGTGTTCTTCGCGACGGGCGGCATATCGCGGTGGCTAAGCGGAGGATCGGGTGGGGCCGAGGAAATGATCGCCGAAATGACCGAGACCGTATCGGAAGACAAGTACTACTACCAGCTGTTCGAGCTGAATAGGCCAGCACGGGTGAAGGTGAAAGCCGAGGTATTGAACGGGCCGCCGGTAGAACTGATCATGTTGACCGAGCGCGGCTGGAACACGTGGCAGACTGTCGTGTCGAGCGGCACGTTCACCGCGGATACGGTTGAGATCGTCCCGGACCTCGGCGTCGGTTCGCTTGCAACGACGTTCGAATCGGGCTGGGTCCGCCTGGGCAAGGGCACTTACTGCGTGATGGTCGACAATACGGACTATGGCCAGACGATCCCGCCGATGAATTTCGAGGTGGACGAGACGGAGGTGCGTCTAACCGTTGTGGCAAAGTGAATTGGAAACACGCAAGCCGCTCCTCTGCCGGCAACGCGCCGGTGCTACTCTGTATCTTTTGTGTAGTCCTTCCAAACCGCATTGAGCTGGTCAGCATCCGGCTTGCCGTCATAGGTAAGAAAGCGGAATCTGGACACATAAGGCTCTCCGGGCTTGATGTAGAACTCGCCGGCAACCATGGGGGCGAAGCAGAAGTAGGACATCTTTTCGTGCAGGCGGACAGGCTGGGGGCCATGGAAGTTGTCGGGGTGTGCCATGGCGGCGATGCCGGCGGTTTCGCCACCGACCTCGCCGAAGAGCGCAACCCAGCTCGGGCGGGTGTGGTTGCCATCGGCTTGGCTCTCGCCTTCGCTAGTGAGCATGGCGTCACCGTTGCTCCAGTTGGCTGGGCCGCGGATGCACATCGCACCGTACTTGTACTGGCGGATCTTCAAGGGCTTGTCCGTCGCGCAGGTCTGCACGGAGACAAGGTCGAAGATGTTGAGGGTGTCGTGCTCGACGCGTTTGATACTCCACGTCTCGTTGAGCGCAATGGTGTCTTTGTGCTTGCCCGCGATGATGACGTGGCGGAGGGTGACCTTGATGGTGTCGGCGTCGGCTTTGATCGTCTCGACATGCTCGACCTTGCCCTGCTTCTTCCTGCTGTTCCAGAAATCGACCCTCTGGCCCTCATACTCGCTGCTGGTCCACGCGAACATCAGCCCGTGTTGATGCGGGTGGTCGGCGGGGAAGGGATCGGTTACGACCCGGCCCTTGGGCGAGTAGACCGGGTGGATGAAGCCGCTGCGGCCGAACCATGGGGCGTCCTCGATCGGCGAGGCGACGAAGCCCGCGTTGTAGGTTGCGATCGGCCGGTCGCCGTCTGATAGCGTCAGTTGTTCCTTGTCTTCGTCGGCAAGGACGCTCTGGCTGGCAGCAAGGATCAGACAAGTGGCAAGCCACTGTGTTAGGTATTTGAATAAATCCATCTGCTTGCCTTTCCTGCTTTGCACTTCTGTTTAAAAGTTTATCACGCAGCACGTTTTGTTGGTATTTTGCATGCATGAGCAACACACTTGATACCGCCCGCGCGTTCTTTGAGGCCTGTGAGTCCGGTCAGGGCTGGGAGGCCTGCACCGGATATTGCCGGGCCGACGCGGTGTTTTCATGCCAGTCCGGGGCGTTGGCGGACGTGGCAACCGTGCAGCAGTACGCCGAATGGATGGCCGGTATGAAGACACCCGTGCCGGACGCGGCGTTTGAGATCAAATCGATCGCTGAAGACGCGGCGGCCGGGTGCGTGATGGTCTTTGCGATCTTCACTGGCACGCATACCGGGCCGGGCGGGCCGGGCGAACCGACGGGCAAGACCGTCAAGACCGATTACGTCTTCGTGATACAGATGGATAACGGCACGATCAGCGGGGTCATCAAGATCTGGAACGACGCATACGCGCTAGCTCAGCTCGGCTGGGCGTGATCACCGAGTTCCTTATTGCTTAACACGGCCGTCCACAAGGTCGGGCTTGCCCGCTTCGTCCTGGGGGATCCATTGAGACAGCCGCTTGACTATCGCCGCTAAGTCGGTGTCGGTTCCGACCTGCTGGATCATGTTCTCAAATCCGTGCGGGTCGTTGACACGATCGTATAGTTCTTCGGAGCCGTCCGCGTAGCGCGTGTAGCGGTAGCGGTCGTCTACCACGCTGTGGTTGTAGGCGTAGATGGTGGTGATGGCAGGTCGTTGTTTCTTCCTGGTGTGTTCAGCGATCCACGGAAGCAGACTGAGACCATCAAGCCGAGGCCCGGCAAGAGCAGAGCCAGTGAGGTCGGATCGGAGACCTCGATCAGCCTGCCCTTGATGACGGTAAAGTCGAAGAAGTCGGCGTTGGCAGCGCCGCCGCTCCAAGAACCGATTGGCGGCAAGCCCAGCAAATCGCTTCTCAGGAAGAAAGAAACGAGCAGATCATCGTCCCCTTTCCAGTTGGCGAATTCACTCTCGATGAAGGTCGTGCTATTCGTTGGGGCCAGCGGCTCGGTGACACCAAGCCCCTCTGCTGCGACAACCGTCACGTTGCCCATATCGGCGTTGTAAGAAACCGTGAGTGATCCTGAGTAGCTGGCGGCTGGCACGACGGTGAGCAGATCGAGTTGCGTTCTGCCGACGCTATCCGTTCAAGCACCCCCGTAAGCAGGGATGGTCCCGAAACTACCGGAGGTCCCCACGGCGAAGCCGATACCCACGGAGTTGGTGCCCGCCCGATCCTCGGCAATACCCAGACCGACCCCGACAAGGCCGGCCGGGCTGGTCAGGTCGAGCGTGGAGTGGATAAGGATGGTGAAGTCTTCTGCGGTTGAGAAGTAGCAGCCGCTTGTGGCTTCCTTGATGGTATTGGCGTTGATGGAACTGTAGCCGATATCGAAGCCCTGGTTCTGGGGAACGCTATCGATGAAATCGAGTTGTGCGAGGTTGGTGCCGGCCGTGCCCGTCATTGCGCCGAACTGGTTGGCGGTCGCACCAGGGGAATCGGTATAGAGTTCCTAATGCGTCAGGCCCTCGATCTGCGCTGTTGGTGAAACTACCAACACACTCCAGATCGTGGTGGCTGACAGGCGTCTGAGAGGCATTACATTCTTCTGCGAGGGTAGCGGTGTAGAAAACCTACCGTCTTTTAGGGGGTACAGACCAGCTTGCTGTCTGATATAGTCGTTGTTGTCAATTCTTGAAACCGTTCGCGCCAATGATGGGGAATACACGCGATGGCAATGATCACATGTAAAGAATGCGGCAAGCGGGTCAGCAATTCCAAGAAGGCCTGCAAGTACTGTGGGGCAAAAATCAAAAAGAAAACCAGCATCGGGCGGATCATCGCGACAACCTTCGCGTTCCTGGTCTTCATGGGCTTCATCATCCCGCTGATCATCAACACGATGCGTGGGCAGGGCCTGCTGGCGCCGGCCGAGATCGCCTCGGACACGCAGTCTATCCCCGCAGAGAAATTCTATTACTTCAGTTTCGATCTGAGAAGGCCTTCTAAACTCAGTGTCGAGGTCGAGAAAGTATCCGGCCCGGATATCGATGTCTACTTCCTCACAGATTCGGCGTACAAAACGTTTGAAAAGAACACACGGATGATCCAGGGCACGCCCGTAAAGGCGCCTTTCCAGTCCACGCTGAGCAAGGAGGGCTTGTCCGGTAAGTTCGAGTCCAATCCCAAGCAGTTGAGCAAGGGGCGGTACCACCTGATCATCGACAACTCGTCGTACGGGCCGACGTCGCCGGGCGGGTCTTCCGCGCGGGTGTCCTACACTATCTTGGCTCAGTAGGGCTGGGCTATTCCGCGGGGGCTTCGGCGATGCCTGCCGGCGGATCATCGGCTTTGCGTGGCGCCAAGAGATCGATCGTCTTATTGAGCACGGCCGGGCCGTTGGACTCGCGTACACCACATCGCAGGGGGGACTTCCCGATCTGATCGCCGACATCCCGGAAGCGGATGCGTCGTGAAACGAATTCACCCGGCGCAATGCCGGGGATGATAAGCTCGCGGCGAGCGTGGCCGGCAAGACCAGCAAAGATATTGAGCGACTGGCGGCGGTCAGCTGTGTTTGTGATTGTGAGCGTCACGATGGCATCGATCGTGCCGGGTGTTTTGCCTGGCTCGACGATCACCGCCGCGTCAAAAGACACGCCAGCCAGTCCAAGCTCTATCGGCGTGGTCAGGGTCACGTCGTAGTCATCGCCCACGTTGAAAACAAAGTCAGCCATCAGGGCTTTGTATCCACCATTCTCGTGGATCGGGAACCGCATCGCGATCGGCACGTCGGCGGTGTCCCCCGGCGCGATGGAGAGGTGCTTGCGTTGGGGCTGGATGGTCCACTTGTCCGGACCGGTGAACGTGAAATGCCCGTTGAGCGTGCGCGGCCAGGGGTTGTGGATCCTAAGGGTTCGCCGGTGCGCGACTTGCAGCGACTGGACAAACGGGTCATCGAGCACAAAGCCCGCGCGAAAAAGCGCAAGCCGAGGATCAATATTGCGGACGATCGTTGGGGTCTGGCCGACCGACAGCGTCTGCTTACCGCCGATGGTTTCCAGCGGCGTCGCATTGCCGAAGGGGTCGAGCGCAACAGGCGATTCGCCGAGATAAAGCGACACGTCGGTCGGCTCGGTGTCTGCCTTCTCGTTCCAGACCACGACCATCCCGCCCTGCTGGCCATCAAAGATCATCCCGTTGAGGCCGGGGCCCAGTGGCATCCGGCCGATGACACGCTGCCCCTCGAGTTGCCGGGTCAGGTTGATCCAGACGCCGAGCACCGGGTCGGGGGTCAGTGCGGTATATCGCTCGTAAGCGTCGGTCCAAGGCTTGTTGATCGCAACCGAAGCCACACCATGCTCCCAGGCGTGGAGGACCCGAAGCATCAGGTCCGCGACGCGTCGCTCATGGACCATATCGACCGCGTCGGCGAGTTCAATGTCCAGACGCACGCGATCGGGCGGCGTAGGCCAGTCGGCCATGGCATCTGCCAACCGCTCGGGCACGACGCCCTGTGGCCAAGCGACGGCGTAGCGATCGAAAACGCCCAGGTCACCATCCCGGTTGGGCTGATCAAGCCGCCACGGTACAACAAAGCGCGGGCTCGGGGCGAGCAGGCGGACGCCCCCGCGTGCAGCCTCGAGGTCGGCCTTCAGGTCACGCGCCAAGAACGCTCGCGGATCCGAAGAACTGCCGACCTGCCACTGGTTCAGGCGTTGGCCCAGCGGGGAGAGGAACGGCTTGGCATAATCCTGCCAGAGGCCATTGGGCTTGGACAAGAGATCGAGCGGGTCTCCGAGGTCGACATCCGCTTGAGCCGCAAGTTCAAGCGGGATCGGCCAGAGGCTCACGACCATCCCACCCCGCTGCACGATCAGGTCGCGCGCGATGAGCTCGAGGATTTGTGCACGCTCAGCGGTCGCTTCTGGCGTACCGCGGCGTTCCCACCCGCTGACGAGCAGCGAGGTCAGGCCGGCCTGGCCCATTAACTCCGCGACCAGGGGGAGGTGCTCGTTCGCTACGTCTTCGGCCAGCAGCGTAAAACGAGCACGATCATCGCCCACCGGCGATTGCCCGGGGGGCAGCCAGAGGAAGCCCGCGAGGGTCCGCGCGACCTGCGTGCGCTTCTGGTTGCTGCTATTAACCTCGAAGATCTCCAAATCCGCCCAGTACCAGCCGTAGCGGTCGCCGAGGTCCGGCGTCCAGGACCAACTCTCTTCCTCGACCACGTCCTCATCGGTATCGACGACTTCAAGGCGGTGGTCATAGATCGTCGTGGAAGAGTAGAGCCGGCGCCCGGTCAGGTCGCGGACGCGTGCCCGCAGGGTCGGCCTGGTAGGCGCTTGGATGATATTTGTGCGGTTGTCGGTCGTGAGGCTGACGCTGGGCAGTTCCCAAACCGCGACATCGTCGAACCACGCTCCCCCGTGGATATCGGCAGGCACGACCTGGTTCAGGCCGATCGGGTCGTCATAGTCCAGCCCCGGCTGGAGGATATGCAACTCGATCCCAATGCTCGCGGCATCCGGGTAGTCACCGGTAAGCTTGATGGACACATCCATCCACTCGCCGTTGGTCGTCATCGGCTCGGAGCGTTTGAGGCTGGCAGCGATGGGCTGGCCGTCACGATCGACGAAATAAGCGCGCATCTCAGCCCAAGCGTGCTCAAGCTTATCGGTGTAGATCTTGGCGGTTACGCGGTAGTCGCTCTCGGGCTTGACATTGATCGCGCCCTGCTGGACGAAGGCCCCGGTGTTGCCGCCGCTCATTGACAGCTTCAGGCTGAAGTCGCCCGAGTGCTTGCGCGTGTTGTCAAAGGCCACCTCCGTGAAGCTCGGGTAGCCCAGCCGAGACTCGAGCGACTGGTTCAGGGCGATTTCGTGGAAGCGTTCGGTCTCGCCGATCGCCTTGCGGCCGATGACGTACCAGTTGCGAGGCAAGAGGTTCTCACGGAAGCCGATCTTATTGCCGCGGTCGTCGGTGTCCTCGAAGTCGTAGAGCTTCTTGAGCCGGTGCGAGACCTCCGCGATTTGGGCCGAGGCGGGCGGCGCAGCGAGACCGCCTAGCGTGGCAAAGAGCAGGCATAGCAATGAAAAAGTCGATCGTGTCACATGGTCGTTATCGGTCAATCAGGCCGCCTGCAAGGAATTCAAACCGCGTTCAGTGCTTCGGCTAAAGCGCAGCGAGACGCTGAGCGCGATCCTGGGCAATCAGTGCATCGACCATCGTTTCCAGATCACCCGAAATCACCCGCTGCAGGCTGTACGACTCGCTCAGACGATGATCGACGACCATGTTGTCTTTCCATCGGTAGGTCCGGACCCGCTCGGAGCGTCCGCCCGTGCCGATCATCGTGCTGCGACTCTCCGCCCGCTCGGCGTTGATCTCTTCCTGCCGCTTCTCGTACAACCGCGCCCGCAGGAGTTGCCAGGCCTTGTCCCGGTTCTGCTGCTGGCTCTTACTCTCCTGCATCCGGACCTCGATGCCCGTCGGCTTGTGGATCAGGTGTACCGCCGTGGCGACCTTGTTCACGTTCTGCCCGCCCGGGCCTTGAGCGGTCGTCACGTGCACGTCCACCTCGCTGGGATCGATCGTCAGATCGACATCCTCCGGCTCGGGCAGCACGGCGACGGTACACGTACTTGTATGCACTCGGCCCTGGGTCTCGGTAGCGGGCACACGCTTGACGCAGTGCACCCCGCCCTCGTAGCCAAGCCCCTGCCAGACCGCCTCGCCAGTGACCGACGCCATCGCGTGGCGCAGCCCGCCCTGCTCACCGCTAGCGCTCTGGAGCATCTCGATCTTCCACCCCCGCGACTTGGCGAACGACTCGTACATCGCCAGCACCTCGCCGGCAAAGAGAGCTGCCTCCGCCCCACCCGTGCCCGCACGGACCTCCAGGATCACCGAACCGACCGCGGCGTCGTCCGCCGTGACCAACTCGCTGGCGATCGCCTCAAGCAGGACGTTGCTGGCGGCTTCGATCTCGGCGACCTGTTCCTTGGCAAACGCGACCATCTCCGCATCGCCACCCTCTGCAATGATCGCATTGGCCTCCGCGAGATCGTCTTGCTGAGCCTTGTACTGCTGATAGCGTTCAACGATGCCCGACAGCGCCGCCCGCTTGACGCTGATGCGTGTCGCGGCCTTGTGGTCCGAAATAACCTCCGGATCGTTGAGCTTTTCGTCCAGCGCTTCGTATTGCTGGGCGAGTTCATCGAGCTTCGTGATCAGGTTGGGATTGGGGTCGGCCATGGGTATCAGTCAATCACGCGGTGAGGCGGACATTCCTGTCTGCCGTCAGGCCGGAGGCCTGAGTCAATCTAAATCCTTTCTGGCTGTCCCAGAAGGCAGACAGGAATGTCTGCCCCACTATTCATCAGGAGACCTTGACAACACCTCGACGCATCTCTTCTAGCCATTTTCTATGAGCTTCCTGCATCTGCTTAACACGATCAGGATGTTCATCCGCCAGGTCGTTGTTCTCGCCGAGGTCTTCCTTCAAGTTATACAACTCTGGCTTTGCATTGCCGTTCATGACAAGCTTCCATTCGCCCCGCCGTATCGCGTGCTTGCTGCCGTGGACCCAGTGCAGCTGACGCTCACGCTCTAATTCGGCCAGTTCTCGCCCATCTAGCTCCAGCAAGTTGATGCCATCAATGACTAAATACTCAGGCAATTCAATGCCAGCCGCTCCAAGCAGAGAAGGAAAGAGGTCCATGCCGATCATTGGGAAGACTTCAACGTTTTCTGCCTCAGCCGTACCTGGCCACTGCATCACCATCGGCACCCGGTGCCCGCCCTCGTAGACCGTGCCCTTCTGGCCACGTAGCTGCCCCGCCGAGCCGCCGTAGCGCGGGGCGTGCCCGTTGTCTGAGGTGAAGATCACCAGCGTGTTTTCGGTCAGGCCGTGCTTTTCGAGTGTCGCCATGACCCGGCCGATCCCTTCATCCATCGACTCGATCATGGCCTTGTAAATCGGCTTGGGGTTGTCAGGCGCCTCACGGACCTTCTTGCCCACCTCACGGAATCCCTTATCGTTCGGCCCCTGCATCGGGTAGTGCGGTGCGCCATGGGCGAGGTAGAGGAAGAACGGCGTGCGACTGTCTTCCTTCTGATGGTGATCGATCCAGTCGACCACCCGGTCGTTGATGAGGTCCGTCATGTAGCCATCGACATGCCGAAGCTTTTCGCCGATATACCAGTCCTTGTGGCCTTCCTGATCGATCTTGTGGAAGTAGTCGACGTTGCCGGAGACAAAGCCTTCAAACGTATCGAAGCCCTGCCGTTGTGGGCCGAATCGCTTGATGTCGTAGCCCAAGTGCCACTTGCCGTACATAGCCGTCACGTAGCCGGCGTCTCGCAACACCTCGGCGATCGTGACTTCTTCCAATGGCAAGCCCACTTCGCGGTGCTGCGCTGCGGTGATCACACCCTCGACGCCGGTGCGCTGCTGATAGCGCCCGGTCATCAGTGCGGCACGCGTCGGGCTGCAGACCGCGCCGTTGCTGTGGTAGTCGGTGAAGCGGATACCGTTCCTGGCCAGCGCATCGATGTGAGGGGTACTGACATGTGTCGCGCCGTAGCACGACAGGTCGCCATAGCCCAGGTCATCGGCCATGATAAGCACGATATTGGGGCGCGGTGTCTGCTCGGTCGGCTCGACCGTTTCACAACCGAGTTGGCCCAGGCAAAGCATCAATAGGATGAGTCGAAGCATGGCAGCGTACTCCCGATGGATCAGCGCATAAAACAGCCGCGTCGAGGAACGCGGCTGCACAAGGTCTTGCGTTGCTACTTCTTCTTGAAATAGTTGCCGGCAAACTTCTTCTGGAACTTTTCGACCCGGCCGGCGGTGTCGAGGAACTTCTGCTTGCCGGTGTAGAACGGGTGGCTCGCCGAGGAGATGTCCACCTTGACCAGCGGGTACTCGTTGCCGTCTTCCCAAGTGATCGTATCCTTGGTTTTGACCGAAGAACTGGTCAGGAATTTCTCATCGGCCGAGACGTCGTGGAATACGACCGGGCGGTACTGGGGGTGGATGTCGGATTTCATATCGGTTTCTTTGGCTAGGGTCCTGGGTTTCGGCTGCTTTGGTACAGCCACACCTCGTCCAAGCGAGCCGAGTAGTATAGCGAATCTACATCCGCCAACGCAAGCCAAACCGACACCCTATGAAGACCTATCTCAACGGCCAGATGCTCGACGAAGACCAGGCCCTCGTTTCGAGTCAGGACGCGGGGTTCCAGCACGCGGTCGGCCTTTTCGAGACGATGTTTGCCACCAACGGCAGGGTCTTCCGGCTTGAGCATCACCTCACCCGGCTCAAGCGGTCCGCAACCGACCTGGGGCTGGCAGCCGATATGGACACGGTCCCGCTGGCCGAGGCGGTCAACCAGACGCTGTCTGCCAACGAACTAAAGAATGCGCGGCTGCGGCTGACTGTTACGGCCGGCACACTCTCGATGCTGCGCTCGAGTGAGTGTGATGATGCACTGCAGGTCCGCCAGACCATCTGCGTACAGGCCAGCGAGCCGACCGCCTTCGCCCCGGACTATTTCAACCGGGGCGTCCGTGTCCGGCTGTACGGCCAGGCGGCAAACCCCTTCGACATCACCGCGGGGCACAAGACGCTGAACTACTGGGCCAGGCTGCGTTCGCTCCGACAGGCCGCGGCCAGCGATTGTGCCGAGGCGGTCTGGCTCAGCGTCACCAACCACCTTGCCAGCGGCGCGGTCTCGAACCTGTTCTTGATCAAGGGTCGGGAACTCTATACGCCAATTGCGCGGGGCGAAGAGGTGCCCGAGGCCCTGCCCGCACCGGTCCTGCCCGGGGTCACACGGCAGGCCGTGATCGACGCCACCGAGCGCATGGACATCGCTGTCTACAGACGGATGCTTACGGTTGAGGACCTGCTGGACGCAGACGAGGTGTTCCTCACCAACTCGAACTGGAAGGTGCTGCCCGTGGTCGCGGTCGAGCAGAAAGATATCGGAGACGGCCGGGTCGGCCCGCTCACGAGCGGGCTGCGCGAGGCCGTGCTCTCAATGGTCGAGGATGAAACCGCCCAATCACTGAAGTGACTACAAAGGCGGGAGCCCACGATCCTCGCGTCGCTGCTGCATCATCTTGAAGAACTCTGACCCGTAGCCCATGGTTTGCGGGTCGCCCTTATCCAGCCAGTCATACATGTTTTTTTTGTTCTCTTTCTCTTTTTCCTGGCCTTCCGGGGTGTTGCGCTTCGCCATCTCTTCCTGCATTTTCTGCTTCGCAGCAGGCGTTTCCATCATGTTGATGAACATGTCCAGCATCGCGTTGCGGGCATCCACATCCATCTCCGCAAAGGCCTTGAACTGGTCACGCATCTTGAATTCACCGGCACGCATCTTCGCGTCGGGGTTCTCTTTGAGGGCCGCCCACAAACGCTTCCTATCTTCTTCACTGAGCCCACCCCCCATCTCGTTCATACGCTCTTGGTAGGGCCTCTTCTGCGCTTTTGTCAGACGCGCATACCGGGGGCTCTCAATCAGGTTCTCAACGTCCTCAACCGTCTCGGGTATCGGCGGCGGCGTACGCAACCACGCCTGGTACCCACCGATCACTAAGGCCGTGATCGCGAGGATCGGCAGCAGCAGTTTGATGGTCTTCCCGTTCATGGATCAGCCCTCCACGTTAATCACATCGACCCTGCCGTCCAGCCAGAGGTTGTTCCGCCGCAAGTGCCGAGCAGGGATCTCCAGCGGCTCGTCCTGACCCTCGATGTCGGCCGAGGCGTTGTCAAAGTCCCGGCTGAGGATCACCTGCTCCTCGGAAACAAAGCCCATTCGGATAAAAATGATCTCCCTAGGCCGTTGGCCCGAGAACATCGAGACGTAGTCGTAGCTGGTCCCGCAGAGATCATAAACGATGTCGTCATCGGGGCACCGCCAAACCGCGTTGGTCTTGCCATCCTCGTTGGGCAGGTAGCCCTCCATCACAACCGGGAACGATGGGTCGGTATCAATACTGACAAACGGCTTGGGCATGTAACGGGCGGCCGGCAACAAGTCCTTGTAGTCCGTGCGGTGTGCCTGGACGGCGATGCCGATCTGCCTCAGGTTGCTGGCACAGGTTGTTTTCTGCGCAGCCGACCTCACACTAGCGAGCACCGGCAGCAAGATACCGACGAGAACGCCGATGATCGAAAACACGACAAGTAATTCGACGAGGGTAAAACCACGGTTTTGAGAGGGTGCGGGCATGGGCGACAGAGGGTTTAGGCGTTCTTCTTGTGAAAGCGTACCGTGCAAAAGGCAAAGGGTTGCAGGCGTAAGCGGAGATTGCCGTCAGACCTGCTCGAAACGCATCACCAGGTCGAAGAGTTCCGCATCAAAGCTGCCCGCGACACCGAGATCCTTGACCATCGCGAGGCGGAGGCAGTCACACAACAACTGACAGTCCGGGTTCGACTCCATCGACCGCCCCATGCCTTCAAGCACGACCAGGTCGATAGGCAATTCCTCACAAATGGCTGCCAACTGCGGGTGCACTCGGGTCAGGTCCATCAGAGGCGCCCGGTTGCCCGACTCGACCAACTGAATCTGCTCGCTGGCAACGGCCTCGCGGATCGTGGCATCGAAGGCCGCCACACGGTCGACAAGACCCGTCAACTCGTCGTGTGTCACATCGTTTAGCGACGGTGCAGAATTCGCGGATAGGACCACATGCGTGCCCTGCCGCAGCAGTTGGCGGGCAAGCGGGATCATGCCAAGCACGATATCAGGCCCGGCGTTATCGACGAACAGCACCGCCGCTTGGTAGGGCTTATCCCTCAAGCGTATCGACCACGTGTCCAACGCGTCGTACCGCCAGGGGCGCGGCTTGAGCTTGGCCCGCACCGCACCAAAGTCGACTATGCCCGACTCGAACATCTCCTGGGTCTGCTCGGCCCCCATGTCGAAGATGTTGCCCGCGAAGACGCCTTCGATAATCAAGCGGTCACGATCCGTCTCTGAAGCCGCATCGAGCTCCTCAAGGAGCGAAGGGAGTAGTAGCAGCGCCCGTTCGTTCTCGGTGAGCTTGAGCAGGCGGTACGGGTCGGCGATCTCCGCCTCGCGCAGCGCGTTTTCTCGGTGCAAGCAGATCGAGAGCACATCGAGCCGGCCGAACGCCTCGGGCTGATCCGCAACGGTGTCGAGGTAACGCGTGAACCGCTCATCCGCCTGCTGGCAGGCTCGCCCCGCATCGGCTCCGCGGTCTTCCGCCTCGCTCGCCGCGTGCTTCAACAGCGAAGGCCACTGGTTCCTGAACACACCCAGCCAGTAGGCTCGGCGGTTGGCGTCCTCGCCCAGGTCCCACGGGCAGGCGACATAGGCCGAGGGTTCTGCGAGCAGCGGGAACACCGCCGAGTCGTTGTGGGTCTGCGTGTTGGGCATCGCTAAGCCTGGACCCGTGTGGTGCTTGCAAAGTTATCCAGGATGCTCAGGCCGACGCGTTGCGACTTCTCCGGGTGGAACTGGGTGGCCCAGACGCTGCCGCGGTGGACCGCCGAGCAGAACCCGTGCCCGTAATCGGTGGAGGCGGCGCAGTCTGCCGGGTCGTCGGGCTCACAATAGTAGCCGTGGACAAAATACGCGTGGTCGCCTGGCGTGAGGCTTTCGAAGAGCCGCGTGCCAGCTTCGAAATGGATTTCATTCCAGCCCATGTGTGGGACCTTGATCCGGGGCAAGCCTGGGCCGGGGTCTTCATCAAAGCGTACGACCCTGCCGGGCAGGACGCCCAAACCCGGGACCGGATCGCCGGATGAAGGCGCATCCTCCATCGACGAACCGAACAGTAGTTGCATGCCCAGGCAGATACCCAGCATCGGCTTGCCCGACTCGGCATACGCCTGCAATGGCTCGACCATGCCAAGGTCGCTCAAGAGCGTCATGGCATCCGCAAACGCGCCGACCCCGGGCAGGATCAGCTGCTGCGCAGCTTCGATCTGCTCGGGTGTATCGATCACTCTGGCCCGAGCGCCCACCCGCTCGAGCGCTTTCTGCACCGAGCGGATGTTGCCCATGCCGTAGTTGACAATGTCGATCATAGGGTGACCGGGGTGGCGGCTTACTCGCTGAGCACAACAACAATCTCGACACGCCGGCTTGCGGCTTTGGACCCCAGCGTATTCGTCGCTCCGAAACCCGCGGCATACATCCGCTCCGCGTCGATACCCTGCTGCTGCAGGTAACGGTGGACCGAGGCCGAACGCTGCAAGGACAGTTCGAGGTTGTCTTTCCAGCCGGACTTCTTGATCGGGTCGGTGTCGGTATAGCCCTCGACACGGATCGTCTTGCCGCTGTACTGTGATTTCAGCACCCCGGCCACGTCCGCGAGGGTTTGACGTGCGGTCGCTTTGAGGTCGACCTTGCCGGAGGCGAATAGGATGTCGCTTGCAACGCGGACGGTGACGAGGTTGCCCGAGCGCTCCGCATCGATGTCGGGGATGCCTTCAAAGCCGGTGTCGCGACCCGCGTTGGTCGTCGGACCCGATGGTCGGGCCGCACGGAGGGAGGCGTTTTCATCAAGCAGGCGGGAGACCTCGCTGTTGGCCGAGCCGAGGTCCGCGAGCAGCGAATCGTTGGCCATGCGGAGGCGGTCGATCTCGGCCTGCGCCTCGCGGTTCTGGTCCATCAAGGCATTGCGTTCCGCGACGGAGCGTTGGCATCCGACGGAGGTCAGGCCAATGAGCACGAGCAGCAGCACAACCGGTTGTTTGATCATGGTGGGGTTCATTGCAAAATCCTTTCGCAAGTTTAGTGCAGCGGCTCGGCCGCCTGTGGTTGGACAGACCCTGGCTAGGGTACAAAAAGTGGTGGGACGCCGCTGGCGGGGCTGCCCATCAAGGCGTCATAAATCCCAAAAAGATCGACACGATCGCAGCCCAGGAGCAGGATGATCAAGGCACCACCGGCAAGGTATGGGCCGTAGGGGATCACGCGTGCAACGCCCTTCTTGAGCGCCGCAGCGACGGCCAGTGCAGCGGTCACCAGGATCGCGAGGAACGGCGCGATGAAGATGGACAGGAAGACCGCCTCGTGCCAGCCGAGTACGACGCCGATCGCTCCGAGGAGGTGGACGTCACCCAGCCCCATCGCTTCCTTGTTGAACGCCAGCGTACCGAGGATGCGGATGACCCAGATCACCCCGCCGCCGACCAGGTAGCCGAGCGTGCAGCCCGCGAGGACGTAATACCAAGGGGCCTGGAGGAAGACCGGCTGCTCGATCATCCCGCGAGCGGCGACGAAGTGCCCGACGAGCATGCCCAGCAGCGGGAAGCCGACGAACATGCACTCCTTCAGCGCGACCCTGCGCGGGTGCTTGAGCGGCGGCAGGTCGCCGTTCTCGTCGAGTTCATCGTCGTTGCACTCGCCCTCGAAGCTGTCGGGCAGGACGCCGAAGCGGAGCAGAACGACCGCGATGACCAGGCCAACCACACCGCCCCAGGCGACCATCGCCCCGGCCGGACCAACAGCAGGAACAAAGGGCTCAAGCCCGATCGCGCTGCCAACGAATTGGTCCTCCGGAAAGCCAAAACCGACCGCGGCGGGGAGCACGACAATGCCCGTCAGGGCGGTCACCCACGTGATACCGAGCGGGATGATGTAGAGCTTGGCATCAATCAGCGTCGCAGCGATCAGGCAGGCGATCATGACGAGGTAAACAATGAAGATCGGCCAGGTGTCTACGAACAGGTGCTCTAACTGACCAAAAGGTAGACGCCACCCATTCCCGATGAAAACACCAGGAAGCGAGCCATCCACCATATAGAACAGCACATACGTGCCACCAAACAACACCGCGGTCAGCAGTTCCACCAGCGGGTACTGGATGCTGATAGGAGACTTGCACTTGCGGCACTTGCCACGCAGCCAGAGCCAGCCGAGGATCGGCACGTTCTCCATCTTCCACATCGACAGCTGGTGGCCGCACTGTGGGCATCTCGACGGCGGGGTCACCAGCGAGATGCCCTCGGGCAGTCGGTAGACAACAACGTTGAGGAAGCTGCCGACGTTCGCACCAAGGACCGTGATGAAGATCAGCCAGACCCAATCGGGCGCCATGTGTTGTTCCTAGTCCGCCTCGGTAACCGTTGGCTCACCGTCTTCATCCTGCGTCAGCTCCACGATCCGACGCTCGGCCTTGTCCAGGATCCCTCTGCAGCGCTTGATCAATGCCTGGCCCTGCTCGTACTGGGCGATCGCCTCTTCGAGTCCGACCTCGCCGGACTCGATCTGTTCGATCAGGTCCTCGAGCTTGTCGATGGCCTGTTCGAAGCTAAGGTTTCTATCGGGCGTCGGCTTGGGCATGGTTGGAAGTTTAGCGGTGAACGCGGCAAAGAGTTACATACATGCTTCAGTGGGGCAGACATTCCTGTCTGCCGTCAGGCCGAAGGCCTGAGTTAAACGACAACTGACTACCGGCTTCACCGGAAGGCAGACAGGAATGTCTGCCCAGTTTCAATCTGAGTCAAACAACCCCGGACCGGGCGGAGGCCTGCGGCGAGACCGGCGACGCGGGGCCGGCTTGGGGGCCGGTTGGAGACGCTCGGGGGTCGAGCCCTCGACGCGCGAGACGATTTTGCCGTCGGCAAAGACCGTGGTCAGGCGCCCGGCTGCTGAAGCGGCCTCGGACGAGCGGAGCAGTTCGCCTGTTGGGCCAAGGGTGTAGGTGTAGCCCCGCCCCAGCACACTCGCGGGCCCCACAGCGTCGAGCTCACGCGAGAGAGCATCTAGCGATTCAGACTCACGGGCCATGCGGCGGGCCATCGCCTGTGGCAGAGCCCTGGCCAGCGACTCGAGCCTTGGTTGATGGGCCCCGATGATGGAAGGCATGACTCGTTGGAGCCGACTCGCCAGACGATCGATCGACTGCCGGGCCAGCATCACCGGGCGCTCCGGCCGGTTCATCGCGGGGTGCCGCTGGGCAGCTCGGAGTCGCTGGCGTTCGTGCTGAGCCCGGCGAGTGAGTGCGAGTCTCAACCGGTCCGCAGATTGATCGACCTGCTGCTGCAGCATCGCCTGGTCGGGCACCAGCGTCATGGCGGCCTGCGTCGGCGTCGCACAACGCTGGTCCGCGACCAGCTCCGCCACCGTCACATCCGTCTCGTGCCCGATCGCTGCGACAACCGGCAGCGTGCAGTCCCAGAGCGCGTCGGCAACAATCCGCTCGTTGAATGCCCAGAGGTCCTCGATCGACCCGCCACCACGGGTTAGCAGAATCGCGTCGATGCCGAGCTGCTCGCCGTACTTGCCAAGCCGGTTGATTGCCTCGGCGATCTGTGGGGCTGCCGCGTCTCCCTGCACCCGCACATCGACGAGCACCAACTCACAGCCGGGCCACCGACGCGCGGTCGTATCTATGACGTCCTGCAGCGCCGCCGCGCTCCTAGACGTTACCACCGCGATCCGAGTGGGTATCGATGGCAGCGGCCGCTTGTGTTCAGGGTCGAAGTAGCCCTCGCCCTTGAGTTCGTTGACCAGGTCGCGCAGCCGCTGTTCGAGCGCCCCCTGGCCAACGGGCTCGAGCTTGTCGACATACAGCTGCACCGAGCCCTGCGCGGGGTACACATCCACCCGGCCGGTCGCGATGACCTCGACGCCATCGCGGGCCTTGAAGCCGACCGAACGAGCGGCCGAGGCGAACATCACGCAGCGGATGACCGCGTCGCTGTCTTTGAGCGAGAAGAACCAGTGGTTGCGGTCTGAAAGGTTGGACACCTCGCCCACGACACGGATCCTGCCGGGCAGTTGGGTGTTGACTGCCGACTTGATCTGCGACAGCAAGCCCGCCACCGAGATCGGGCTCTTGCCGTTGGATTCGGCCTTTTTCGGCTCGGGAGGCCCCTCCGGGGGGTCGTCCGAGAGCGGGGCCTGGTCGTCAAATAGCCTGGGCATCACACAAGTCTAATGCATCTATGAGGCCCGCTGGTTTGACTGTGACGCCTGAATGCTTATCTTGCTGGGCTCGGGACGAGCGGTTGGCCGTTCAACCCCCGCCCCGCCACCCCCCAACTTCCTTCAGGAGTTCGCCGACATGGCCATCAAGATCGGTATCAACGGTTTCGGACGCATCGGACGCCTCGTCTTCCGTGCCGCACAAGCAAACCCCGCCATCGAAGTCGTCGGCATCAATGACCTCTTCGACAACGACGCGCTGGCCTACCTGCTCAAGTACGACTCGATCCACGGCAAATTCGACGGCGAGGTCGATTCCGAGGACGCCAACCTGATCGTCAACGGCACGAAGATCCGGGCCTCGGCCGAGCGCGACCCTGCCGACCTCAAGTGGGGCGATGTTGGCTGTGACTACGTCGTCGAGTCGACCGGCTTCTTCACGGACCACGCGGGTGCAGCGAAGCACGTCGCTGCCGGTGCCAAGAAAGCCATCATCTCCGCCCCCACTAAGTCGCCTGAACAGGTGCCGACGATCGTGATGGGCGTTAACCACGAGACGCTGGACAATTCCGCGACCGTCGTTTCTAACGCGTCGTGCACCACCAACTGCCTCGCCCCGATTGCCAAGGTCGTCAACGACAGCTTCGGCATCGAAAAAGGCCTGATGACCACGGTCCACGCCCTGACGGCGACCCAACCGACCCAGGACGGCCCATCCAAGAAGGACTGGCGTGGCGGCCGTGCGGCTTCCGTCAACTGCATCCCCGCCTCGACCGGTGCCGCCAAGGCCGTGGGCCTGGCGCTGCCCGAACTCAAGGGCAAGCTGACCGGCATGGCGTTCCGCATGCCGACGATCGATGTCTCCGTCGTCGACCTCACCGTCGTCACCGAGAAGGCGACCAGCTATGACGAGATCAGTGCCGCCATGAAGGCCGCCAGCGAAGGCTCGATGAAGGGCTTCCTGAACTGGACCGACGACCAGGTCGTCTCGACCGACTTCATCGGCGACCCCGCCTCCTCGACCTTCGACCACGGCGCAGGCATCGAACTGGACAGCAACTTCTTCAAGCTCGTCAGCTGGTACGACAATGAGTGGGGCTATTCCAACCGCGTGGTCGACCTGATCGGCTATATGGCCAAGCAGGACGGGATTAGCTAACCCCGCGGAAGCAGTTGCTGCGGCAGCCAACTTAAACTCATCCGAAGCCCACGTTCATCGAGCGTGGGCTTTCTTTACAGCAATCCTTCACCTCATCAAGACGACCGGGCTGTTCCAGTCCATACGTGGCAACTCATATACGCCACGCGACAACTGCTTGCGATAAATGTTGTATCGAACCTGCCTCCTCCCAGCGGTATAAAACCCTTCGACAAGTTCCCACGGTTCTGAGTGTTTTTTATCCACAAGCTCAGGCTTACCACCGCCCGACGTCGTGGCGATGTAGACCCAGCCGGCTTTTTTAACGTTGATATACAGGGAGTCCTCTGTACCACCGGTAATCAGGGTAAGCCGCGAGAACGGGAGGTCCTCTGATACCGACCTGATCTTAGTGGTCCTGTGAGTGCCGAATGCCCGCGCCCCCGCCTGAAGCGCACCAATCCCCAGCGCCCCCTCGACCGATTCAATTTCCGCGTCGACCTCTTTCTGACCGGCCTTGAATACCTCAAACTGCTCAAGCAACCTCTTGGCCTTCTCCAATTCATTCGCGCGGCCGTATTCCTTGATCGCTTGTTCGTACGCTGCAACAGCATGCCGCTTAGCCGAGTCAATGGCCCGTCGGTAGCGTGAGGCGGCGGGCTTGAGGCCCGAGCTTGCTACCTCTCCGAGCACGCCATCCTCAACAAAAGAGGTGCGGATAAATTTGAGTGATTCTAATTGCTTAAGGCGTTGCTCAACCGCAGTGCGCGTGTCTTGCTGGACGCGCTCGACCTCTTTGTCGATCGCGCCAAGCATCACTCGGTTTGCCGTCTCCAGCTTCTCTTCATAAGCACCCAGACGCTGCTCAAGACGTACCGCGATTTGGTCCGAAATGCTTTCGCCGAGCTTGGGTTCGACATCACCTGCCGGCTCGCCAGCTGGTCTATCCTCAGCCAATACCGGCCGGGCAATGAACTGAAACAACAACAAGGAGCTAAGTGCTGAAATCAAAAATAAACGAATGACAGAGCCTCCAAAAGAATGCGAATAAGGGCAAGCATGCCGATTGATAAATTAATCCACGTACATGCGAGTAGACTACCATACTGACCGTGGTTCTCCCTGTTTATGATGAGAGTTCATTTGGATGTATGGCATAGACCGCGGTATCGGCGACGCAATTCCGGGCCTGCTCGACAGGGGCGTAGCCCTCCAGCTAGGCAGGCCCCTTAGTACGTCTCAAAGAGCAAACCGCTTGACCAGCGTACAATTTTAATCTAGCTAGCCGAGAACTATTGATTGAGCCAATCTAATGCTGCCACTGCAACCACTTGGTCCCCCGCCGACAGCGCGGCCTTGTATCGCCTCGGTGACTGGGGACAGGGGCTGTTCACGATCAACGACCAAGGCAACCTCGCGGTCTGCCCGGCGGGTACAGCTGGCCCGCAGATCGATCTCAAGCAGTTGACCGACGACCTCCAGCAGCGCGACCTATCCACCCCACTACTGATCCGCTTCACCGATATCCTCAAGCACAGGCTCGACGCAATCGCGGCCGCATTTGACAGGGCGATACGCGACCACGACTACCGGGGCAAGTACCAGGCCGTCTACCCCATCAAGGTCAACCAGCAGCGGCACGTGGTCGAGGAGATGCTCGAGCACGGCAGCGAACACCGCTTCGGGCTCGAAGCCGGCAGCAAGCCCGAACTGCTCGCGGTCATGGCGATGGTCGATGACCCAGACACCCCGATCATCTGCAACGGGTTCAAGGACGCGAGCTTTATCGAAGCCGTTATCCTCGCGACCAAGCTCGGCAAGAACATCATCCCTGTCATCGAGAAATTCTCCGAACTCAAACTCATCATCGAGCAGGCGAAGCTGCACGGCGTGCGGCCGAAGTTTGGCGTCCGGGTCAAGCTCGCCACGCGCGGTACCGGCCGGTGGGAACACTCTGCGGGTGAGCGGAGCAAGTTCGGCCTGTTCGTCAGCGAGGTGTTGGACCTCGTCGAGCGCCTGCGTGACGAGGGCATGCTCGACTGCCTGACACTCCTGCATTGCCACGTCGGCAGCCAGCTCAACGACATCCGGAAGATCAAGCCGATGGTCACCGAACTCGGCCGGGTGTACGCGGAGCTGCGCCGCCTCGGGGCCGGGCTGGACACGGTGGACGTTGGCGGCGGGCTGGGCGTGGATTACGACGGCACCGGGTCGGCCACCGATTCGTCGATGAACTACTCGCTGCAGGAGTACGCCAACGACATCGTGTTCCACCTGCACAACGTCTGCGAGGCGACCGACACCCCGCACCCACGGATCATCACCGAGTCTGGCCGGGCGATGGCGGCACACCACAGCGTGCTGGTGTTTGATGTGCTTGGCTGGTCGGGCTTCGACCGCTTCGAGCTGCCGCAGTCCTTCAGCGACGACGTACTCGACGCGATGCCTCAGCCGGTAAGGACGCTGGCCGAGGCCTATGTCGGGCTGACCAAGCAGAACTACAGCGAGTACTACCACGACGCACAGGTCGCGCGGGACCAGGCGCTCTCTCTGTTTAACCTTGGCTACTGCTCGATCGAGCACCGCGGGCTGGCCGAACGGCTGTTCTTCTCGATCGGATCGAAGGTGCTGCGCTGCGTGCGTGAGCTCGACGACATCCCCGAGGAGTTCGCCTCGCTGCGGGTGCTGCTGTCAGACATCTACTTCTGCAACTGCTCGATCTTCCAATCCCTGCCCGACCACTGGGCGATCGATCAGGCGTTCCCCGTGCTGCCGATCCATCGGCACAACGAGCAGCCGACCTGCCGGGGGATCCTTGCGGATATCACCTGTGACAGCGACGGCAAGATCGACCAGTTCATCGCGACTCAGACCGACACCGCACCCAACCGTACCCTGCCGCTGCACGCCTTCACCGGCGCGAAGTACTACCTCGCCGCCTGCCTCGTCGGGGCCTACCAGGAAACGCTTGGCGACCTGCACAACCTCTTCGGTGACACGAACGCGGTCCACATCCGCCTGGGCGATAACGGCAAGGCCAAGATCAGCGAGGTCGTCGAGGGCGACACCGTCCGCGAGGTCCTCGGCTACGTGCAGTACGAGCCCGACGAACTCCGACGCAAGTTCACCAAGTCCATCGAGGCGGCCCTCCAAGACAACCACCTCACGCTCGACGAGGCCCGGACACTACGCCGCTTCTACGAACGCGGGCTCAACGAATCGACCTATCTGACATGATCCACGTCGCTATCCTCAAGCCGGGGTACATCCAGGCCATCCTCGGCGGAACCAAGACCATTGAGTCGCGGCTGACGAAGACGAAACAGCCGCCATACGGCCAGATCAAGACCGGCGAGCGGATCTACCTCAAAGCCTCTGGCGGACCGTTCATGGCGACGGCCTTGGCAGGCCACGCCTCCTCGTTTGAGGCCGAATCGTCCGCGGTGGTCGACAAGGTCTATCAGAAGCACGGCAAGGAGATCGGGGGGGATACCGCGTACTGGCAGTCGAAACGGGACTGCCGGTACATCACGCTGGTGGAGTTGACCCAGGTCGAGCCGATCTCGATCGGCCCGCCGTACAAGGTGGCGTATATGAAGGCGTGGTACGTGCTGGACGAGGACCGCGACCCGCTGCGCATCGCGCGTCGCCTTGCAGGCGACGGCTGACTAAACTGACGCCGTGCCTGCCCTCTCCGACTATATCGACGATGCAACTCTGCGGACACTGATCGAGACCGCAAAGCGCGAAGACTTCGGCCCCGATGGGATCGACGCGACCTCGGCCTGCCTCATCGATGCCGACGCCTCCGGTGTCGCGACGTATGTGAATCGTGACCACGGCACGATCGCGGGACTGGCCTTGCTGAAGACCATCGGCGAGGTCTATGGTGGACGAGTCAAATTCGACTTGCTGACAAACGATGGCGACACGTTATCAGCTAAAACACCACTCACAACCATGAGCGGTCCGATGCGCGACCTGCTAGCCATCGAGCGCGTAGCACTCAACCTGCTCACCCACTTGTCCGGGATCGCGACGCTGACGGCAGAGTATGTCGCGCGATGCAGGGGCACTCAAGCGGGGATCTACGACACACGAAAAACCCTGCCCGGCCTGCGGGGGCTGCAGAAGTACGCGGTCGCCTGCGGCGGTGGCAAGACCCATCGGATGGGGCTGTACGACGCGGTGCTCATCAAGGACAACCACCTGGCGGGGATACCGCCGGGTCAACTCACCAGTAAACTCGAAGAGGCGGCCGAACACGCGCGAAGGACTGTGCCCGGCTTGGGGTTCGTGATGACCGAGGTCGACACGCTGGAACAGCTTGCCGAAGCCCTCAAAGCGCCTGTCGATCTCGTGCTGCTGGATAACATGCCGACGGGGATACTAATAAAAGCCGTCGCAATGCGTGATATAACAGCACCCACGATCGAACTCGAAGCCAGCGGCGGGGTGAGCCTCGATACTGTCACTGATATCGCAAAAACCGGCGTGGACCGGATCTCGGTCGGTGCCCTGACACACTCGGCGCCGTCATTGGATATTGCATTGGATATTGGATGAGCAAGCCAAACGAGCTTGCCGACTGGCAGGATCATCTTGAAAAGAAGCTGCCTCAGCCGATCCTCGTTCGCGTTTACCAAGAGACACGCAGCACGCAGGATATCGCAAAGCCATTCGCACCCAAGATGGCATTGATTATTGCGGACCAGCAGACGGCCGGTCGTGGCAGGCTTGGCCGATCGTGGTCGTCCACACCTGGGGCTTCGGTCTTGATGAGCGTGGTTTGGCCCAACTTAGGCAAAACACTGACCCATGACCGTGTCTCCCTGCTATCAGGCCTGGCCGTCGCGCGGGCAGTCGAGAACGTGCTGCCCGCCAGTAAAGCCCGGCTGAAGTGGCCTAACGATGTAATACTTGACGACTGCAAACTCGCGGGCGTCCTAATCGAAGCGATGAGCAGTGCTTATGTGATCGGAATCGGCCTAAACGTCACAAGAAAAGCCATCACAGACCCAGGCATCGCACAGGCCTCTACCTGCCTTGAAGAGCACGGCCCCACAATGGATCGATTGCATGTCATCGAGATACTAGTCACCGAACTCATACAAGCACTGTCCGACTCAAAAACCGACGAGATGCTCGTTCAATGGCGGGATCGTGCTGCGCTTGGCCAAACCCAAACCTTTGAACAAGCCGGACAGCAGATTACCGGGGAGATCCTCGACCTCGACCCCGACCACGGCCTCATCGTCCGCCGAGACACAGGCGAGATCGTCACCCTCCCCGCCGCGACGACATCCGTCATCAAGTAATCAGCCACCCACCAACTAAGTAATCACCCACCCACCAACTTCACCAGCACATCCAAGCCGCGTTCGAGCATCGCGTCATCGCAGGCGTAGCTCAGGCGCACATGCGTATCGCGTTGGCTGAAGACGCTGCCAGGGATGATCAGAAGGTTGTGCTCGATCGCTTTCTCGACGAACCGAGAAGCGGTCAGACCGAGCGACGGCGGCACCTCGGGGAACGCGTAGAACGCCCCGCCGGGGATACTCAGGTTGTAGTGCGGGCTCAGCCGCTCGACGACCCGATCGCGCTTCCGCTCGTACGCGCTGACATGCCGGCTCATATCCACGCCGAGCGCCATCGCCCCCGCGGCCTGCACCATCGACGGGGCGCAGACGAACGAGTACTGCTGGATCTTGGTCATCTGCTCGATGATCGCGGCGGGTCCGGCCGCGTAGCCGAGCCGCCAGCCGGTCATACCATAGGTCTTCGAGTACCCGCGTAGCAGCAGCGCGTTCGGCGACTCGTGCAGCGGCGAAGGGCACCAGGTGCCGCCGTCGATCTCGGCCTTTTCGTAGCAGAACTCGTCGTAGATCTCGTCGCTGACCAGCAGCACACCCCGCTGCTCGCACAGCTCGACGACCTCCTTGCACACCTGCTGGCTGGCGACAACGCCGGTCGGGTTGCTGGGCGTGTTGAACAGCACGAGCTTGGTCCGTTCGGTCAGCGCGGGCTCGATCCGATCGGCCGTCACCGCGAAATCAGGGTAGGTGTCGACATAAACCGGCGTCGCCCCGGTCAATGTGACCAAGTGCTTGTACATCACGAAGTACGGGTCGGGGATCACGACCTCGTCGCCGGGCCCAACCGTCGCGAGCAGGGAGAGGACCAACCCGCCGGAGACCCCCGCGGTGATGAGCAGGCCCGTGCCATCCGCGAGCTGCGCGCCGCCCCCGCCGATCGTGCCCGGGAACTCCCGCGAGAGCCGCTGCGCAATCGCGCCGCGCAGCTCGGCCGTGCCCTGCGTCTGGGTGTAGCGGTTCTTGCCCTGTTGGACCGCCTCGCAGGCCGCGTCCTTGATCGCCTCGGGCACATCGAAGTCCGGCTGGCCGATCGAAAGATTGATCGGGTCCTTGAGTGTCGCACCCAGGTCCATGACCCGGCGGATACCCGAGGCGTCGATCCGTTCTGCGCGGTCAGAGATAAATCGGCTGGTGTCCATAGCGTCTAGCGTATAGGGCCTAGCGTTTAACGTCGAGCCATTACAAAAACAAACGCCGCCCAAAGATGGACGGCGATGCTCCATTTTAAACTTGTGATGCTCGCCTAGACGCTAGGCCCTAGACGCTAAACGCTACTCGGTCGCTTCTTCGTCCTTCTTCTTCTTCTTAGACTTGCCACCGGCGACAACCTTGCGGTTGCCGACCTTGCGCAGGCCAAGCGCGCTGGACGCTTCATCCTTAAACTCACCGAGTTGCTGCAGCTTGGCGATACGCTCGGCACGGGTCAAGACGTTTCGGTGGCCGGCCAGGCCGCCTCCCACTTTCAAGCTAGGATCAAGGCTCATCGTTCGTATCCTTTGTTCAGCTATTCGTCATTCTTGGGCCTAGGCTTCGGCCCGTCGTATCGGTTAAAAAGCATGGTGGAGAGGTCGACGCCACCGTTCTGCTTGTATTGCCGGCCAAGCGACCGGAGCATCTGATCGTAACGCTGCTGGGATTCGCTGCCCATCTCGTCGGCACGGTAGCCTCGCTTAACGGCGAACGCGACCCAGAGCTCTTCATTATTGCTTTTTACGAGTTGGATTGCAACCCCGCGGGAACCGAAGAACCGGGCCAGCCGCTCGCAATCCTCCCGGGTCGAGGTGATGAGCTGCATGTAGTTGAGGCCGGGCTCCCGCTGCTCGACCATCAGATCGTCTTCAGGGACCTCGACCTCCGGGCCGTCGTAGCCGTCCTCGGGCGAGATGAAAAAGCCGTTGGGGCCCGCCCGCTCGCCCATGCCCGGGTCGGCAGAATCGGGCTTGGCAGACGCCGCCCCGCGCATCGAGCCCACCCAATAGGCCACCACGATCACCAGCACCAGCACCATCACGGACAGGACCGCCACGCCCCGCGGGACACGCAGGACCAGAGGCGACGCCGAGCCGACCCACCACGGCGCCCGGCCCGGCGGCCCCGGGATCCTGCCTTCATCGCTCTCGGCCGGGTCCGCAGCGCCGGGGACACCCTCACCCGCGCTTGGTGCTCCGCCCCCCGATGCGCCGCCCCGGCTGCGCATGATCTCGTACGGCGGTGTCTGATCGCGTTTGGCCATGAGTCCTCACCGTGCTATCGGCCTGACCCCCGGTCAGCATGATAGCCCGTTGGCAAGTGGTTCAACCCAATTCGTCCGCTTCCAAGCCCGGGGCTTTGGCGCGAGCCAACGCCCCGCGGGTACAAGACGCTTCGTAGACTCAGCGTCGGCGTGGCGATTCAATCACCCTCCCCGATCACGCTCGCCAGGGCGTGGCCCTGAAGGTGGCTGAGGCTGATGTGCCAGGCGGTGATGCCCCGCTTCTTCGCGACCGCCGCCGCCTCGCCATACAGCCGGACCCTGGGCCGGCCCGTCGCCTCACGGACCACCTCGACATCCGTCCAGGCGATCCCGCCCGACCAACCCGTGCCGAGGACCTTGAGCACGGCTTCCTTGGCCGCGAAACGCGCCGCGTACCGCTGGACGCGTAGCTTGCCGCCTGACTCGCTGTAGGCCCGCTCCCCGGCCGTGAAGACACGATCCAAGAAACGCTGCTCATGCTCGCCCAGCAGCCGCTCGATCCGCGGGGTGTCGACGAGGTCAATACCGTGTCCGAGGATGGGCATAGCGTTTAGCGTATAGGGCCTAGCGTCTAGCGTCGAACCAACCATGAGCGTGTCTTCTCGCGGCTCGGCACCAGGCCTTCAAACAGGGCAACCGCATGGCTGCGTCATACCACCGGCCAAGAGCGCCAAGCAAAGCGTGGCACACTTGACACCGTGCGCACACAAGAGCGCGTCTGGCGGGCCGGAAACGCATCATCACACCCAACCGATCGCCAAAACAGGATGCTCATCCCGCCGGTTCGGTCAGGGTTCATCCCCCCAGGCGCTGCACACGAGACGCTAGACCCTTCGCTAAAGCCGTTCTATGATTCAAGGAGATGACGGACACCCTTGAGACCATTAAAGCCAAAGTCTACGCCGGCGAGCGGCTCAGCCTCGATGACGGCGTCGCCCTGCTGCGATCACGCGACATCTGGACCATCGGCGAGCTGGCCGACCACGTCCGCACCGCGAAGCACGGCAAGGCGACGTTTTACAACGTCAACCGGCACATGAACTACTCGAACCTGTGCGTGCTCTCGTGCAAGTTCTGCGAGTTCCACCGCAAGCCCGGGCAGGACGGGGCCTACGAATACAGCATGGACCAGGTCGCCGAGCAGGCTCAGAAAGCCGAGCGGGCCGGGGCGACCGAGATGCACATCGTCGGCGGGCTGCACCCCAAGAACAAGTTCGGCTACTACACCGAGCTCTTACGCACCTGCAAAGAGGTCGCCCCCAGCGTCCACCTCAAGGCCTTCACCGCGGTCGAGCTCACACATCTCGCGCGGATCCACAAGCGGGATAACAAGGGCAAGCCCGGCGCCGGCACGATCAAGGGCATGCTCGAAGACCTCGTCGAAGCGGGCCTCGGCAGCCTCCCCGGCGGCGGCGCCGAGGTCTTCGACGACCGCGTCCACAACGAGGTCTTCCGCGGCAAGATCGGCGGGCTCGAATGGATCAACGTCCACCGCACCGCCCACGAGCTCGGGCTGATGTCCAACGCCACGATGCTCTACGGCCACGTCGAGACGATCGAAGACCGCGTCCGCCACCTCTGCCTCCTGCGCGAAGCCCAAGACTAGGCGATCGACCAGGGACACAAGGGCAGGTTCCAGACCATCATCCCCCTGCCGTTCTTCCCCGATGGGTCGGAGCTGCAGCACCTGCCCGGGCCGACCGGCCTGGACAACCTCAAGATGCTCGCCGTCTGCCGGCTGATGCTCGATAACTTCGACCACGTCAAGTGCTTCTGGATCATGCAGACCCTCGACATGGCCCAGCTCGGCCTGTCCTTCGGTGTCGACGACGTGGACGGCACCGTCGTCTGGTACGACATCACCAAGGTCGGCGGGGCCAGCACCCACCAGGAGGTCACCCCCGGCAGCCTGCGGGACATGATCCAAGAAGCCGGCTACGACCCCATCGAACGCGACACCCTCTACCGCAAGGTCAAACGCGTCGGGGCGAACTGGTCGGTCGATGATTCGCTGCTGCCAGCCTAGAGTGTGGAATAGCTGCACGCTGTATGATCACGAGCAATGCAGAGCACCGTCCAGCACCCGTGGCATATCAAACAGGACCTGCCCTGCCTTCACTGTGACTACAACCTACGCGGTCTGGACGGGCCACAAGTTACATGTCCTGAATGCGGCCAAAACAACGACCTGACAGACGCGTACCAATGGGCACCACCAACTGAAAAACAGAGCGATGCCAGGGCGTCACGCATCATGCTGACCGGGTTCATGCTCTGCTGCAGCTTAACACTCATCTACCCCATGCTGCTCACAGATTCTCTTCTGGCGAGCAAGATGTTATTGGGGTTCATGGCTTTGTGCAGTTGCTTATTCTTCGTCGGCAGCTACCGACGCATGCTCCGCAACGAGAGAGAAGCCGAGTCAACGAATAGTAAAACACTGCTGGGCCTGGGCCTCGGGCTGATGATCCCTTCGCTACCCATCGGGTTGGTAATCATCGCGCACCACAATCAGCCATCCATACCTGTAGAAGCGCCGTTCGTTCTATTTCCGGGGATTGCGGTATCGTTGGGTATTTATTTCCTGCTCCTGCGGCTGTTCCCTCAGCCGAAGAACAGCATGCCGAATTGGATGCGGTACTGCGATGGAATCATTGAGCAGCACCGTCATGAATACAACAAGGTGTGATCACCGCCGCCAAGGGTCGATCTGGTCCGTGATGCGCTGCTCGACATCGTCCTGTGCAGATCGGTTGGCGATCCGCTCGTCGTAGAGGCGCGGGTCCATCGTGGCCAGGGCGTTCGCGAGGCGGTAGCCGTTCCACGCCTGCAGGCCGACAAACAACGCGATGAGCACGTACCAGACCTGATAGAAGACGACCGACAGGACCAGCACGATCGCCGCGGCGGTCAGGCCGATGGTGCTGACAAACTTGAGCGCCTTGACCCGGCCGACGAAGAACCAGAGCACGGACATGAGCGTCTGCCCGCCGTCCAGCGGGTAGACCGGCAGCATGTTGAAGACCAGCAGGCCCGCGTTCATCATGCCCAAATACAAAGCAAAAAGCTGGAGATTGTTCCCGGGTTCCGGGTCGCCAAACGATCCCCTCGTGAGGTAGTAGAAGAGCACGGTAACGGGGACAAGCATGACATTCACGAGCGGTCCCGCCACAATCGACCAGAGGTGTGCCCCGGGTCGGTGTGGCGGCTGAACAAAAGCGACGCCACCCAGCGGCCAGAGCACGATATGTTTCGCTTGACCGCCAACCGATCGGCAGGCCAGGGCGTGGCCAAACTCATGGATCAGCACGATCACGAACAGTGTGATGTACAGCAGCGTCGCCCACATCAACGGCGTGTTACCTGAGCCACTGAACAAAGACTCGCCATCGCTTCCTTGGCTGAAACGCGGAATCAGGAAGATCGCGACCAGGAACCATGACCAATGCAGAAACACATCGATACCGAACAGGCGGAACAGCTTGAACGAGCCATTGATCATTTGAGGAAGTATAGCGCGAATCGTCCAAACACAACTTGACCTTCTGCGATTGCCGGCAAGAATCACAGCATGCCTGAAACCAACCAACCCGTCGTGGTCATTACCGGGGCCGGCAGCGGCGTCGGGCGTGACCTTGCCGTGCTCATGGCCGAGGCCGGCTACGCCTGCGTGCTCGCCGCCCGGACCCTTGAGACTTTAAAGGAAACCGCCGCGTTGGCCGCGGCCGAAACGCCGGGCGCAGACTGCCTGGTTGTGCCAACGGATGTCACCGACCCGGCGCAGGTGCAGGCACTGATCGAGGCCGCCCTGGAGAAGTTCGGACGGATCGATGCCCTGGCCAACATCGCCGGCTACGCCCCGCTGCAGCCGATCCAGCGGATCGAGGACGAGACCCTGCAGAAGTGCGCGGGTGTGAACTTCAACGCGGTGGTCTACACCACGCGTGCGGTCTGGCCGACCTTTAAAGCACAGAAGTCGGGCGTCATTTGCAACGTCTCATCGATGGGCGCCTTCGACCCGTTCACGGGTTTCAACATCTACGGGGCGATGAAGGCCGCGGTCAATATCTTCACCAAGGCGACCGCGGACGAAGGCAAGCGGCTGAACGTCAACGCCTACTGCATCGCCCCGGGCGCGATCGAGACCCAGATGCTGCGTGCCAATTTTTCCGAAAAGGCCATCCCCACAGAAAACACGCTGGACCCGATGGACGTCGCCGCCGCGATCCACAACTGCCTGACCGGCAAGACCGACATGCAGCCCGGCGAGACGCGGAAGATGCCATCGCATTGATGCGTAGCGGGTGACGCGAAGCGTCCCGTTCTCGAAGCATTTTGAGATACTTCGCGCGGGGCCCTGCGGGCCTCACGCTAAACCGTACTGACTCACGCAACCTCGTACGTGTCACCCGCGTTGAACAGCGCCTCGAGCGTGCCTTCGCCCTTCTTTTCGATCGCGGCATCAACTTGCTCGTGCAACAGGTCTTCGTATGTCGGCTTCTCTTCGCGATACACCACGCCCAACGCCTCGGGGAAGTCGGGGTAGTGCATCTCAGCCAGCATCACCGCGATCGATTTGTTGTACTCGTCGTGGAACAGGAGGTCGTCCTCGCTGATGCCGTCGTCATCCAGGCTGACGACCTCGATCCGGTTGGCGATGAGGCGCAGGCCCTTGTTCTTGTCCTTGCCGAAGATCATCGGCTTGCCGTGCTCGAGGTAGATGACGTTGTCGTCCTTGACATCCCGGCCGGTCGCGAAGTCGTACGCCCCATCGTTGAAGATATTGCAGTTCTGGTAGATCTCGACGAATGATGAGCCCCTGTGTGCCGCCGCGCGCTCGAGCACACCGACCAAGCCGCGGTCCTTGTCGGTCGACCGTGCGACAAAGGTCGCCTCGGCGGCGAGGGCGAGCGACAGCGGGTTGATCGGGAAGTCCAGCGAGCCCATCGGTGTGGACTTGGTCTTCTTACCGACCTCGGAGGTGGGCGAGTACTGGCCCTTGGTCAGGCCGTAGATGCGGTTGTTGAACAGCATCGCGTTGACGTTGACGTTGCGGCGGAGCAGGTGCATCAGGTGATTGCCGCCGATGGAGAGCCCATCGCCGTCGCCGGTGATCATCCAGACGTCGAGGTGGGGGTTGGCCATCTTGACGCCGGTGACAAAGCCCGGGGCTCGGCCGTGGATCGTGTGGAAGCCATAGGTGTCCATGTAGTACGGGAACCGGCTAGAGCAGCCGATGCCGGAGATGAACACCGAGTTCTCGCGCGTCGCCTTGATATTGGCGCAGACCCGCTGCACGGCGTTGAGGATCGAGTAGTCCCCGCACCCCGGACACCAGCGCACGTCCTGGTCTGAAGAGAAGTCTTTGGCTTTGAGAGTGGGTAGGGAGGTGTCAGTGGCCATTTGTATTCGTCCACCAAAGCCTAGGCTTGGGCTCTTTCGGTAGCGTTTCGATACGCTCAATCATAATGACATCGAGGATATCAAACGTATCATCGGAGGTGTCCGGAACAACGATTGTTCTCAAATCGCTAGAAAAAAGAACTTGATCCGAGCTTTCGATTTCAAATGTACGCCCACTTGGATAGTACATACGAAATGGCCTGAAAGGCTCATCTTTGACCAGCTTCTTGAATTCACCAGGGTTCATTATTCATCTCTGGAATCATTTTTAAACACTGAGTTGCTGTGCGTTGGCATCAACCCGACCATTCTCCGAGTATAGCGCCTCGGCGTCGCCCCACTCGCCTGAGAGCATCAGCTCGATCGCCTGCTCGATCTCTTCGACCAGGAACGGCTTGCCCTGGATCTTGTTCAGGCCGCGGGCGTCGGCGAGGAACTTGCCGCGGATGATCAGGCGGAGCTGGCCGTTGTTGATCTCGGGGATGAGGATCTGTTTGTATTTCTTCAAGACCTCGCCAAGGTTCTTGGGCATCGGGTTGAGGTAACGCAGGTGCGTCGTCGCGGCCTTGTGGCCCTTCTCGCGGATGTTATTGACGGCGGTCACGATCGAGCCGTAAGGTCCGCCCCAGCCAAGGACGAGCAGGTCCGCATCCTCATCGCCCTCGACCTGGATGTCGGGGATCATGTTGGCGACGCGGGCGACTTTCTCAGCACGGATGCGGGTCATGTGCTGGTGGTTCAGTGGGTCGTATGAGACATTGCCCGAGCCGTTTGCCTTCTCAAGCCCGCCGATGCGGTGCTCGGTCCCGGGGTTGCCGGGGATGGCCCAGGGGCGGGCCAGGTTCGCGTCGCGAGTGTAGGGCTGGAACTTGGCGTCCTCGTCTTCGTCATCGCTTCGGCCGACGGGCTGGTCCGCTTGGCCGTTCGCGCCGGCGTGATTGACGACGATCGGCTCGAAGTCCGACTCGGTCGGCACGCGCCAGGGCTCGGAGCCATTGGCGATGTAGCCATCGGTCAGCAGCACGACCGGCACCATGCGGGTCAACGCGATCCGGCAGGCCTCGATGGCGGCATCGAAGCAGTCGGCGGGCGATTGGGGCGCGAGGACGACGGTCGGGCAGTCGCCGTTGCGGCCGTACATCGCCTGCCAGAGATCGGACTGCTCGGTCTTGGTGGGCAGGCCGGTGGATGGCCCGCCACGCTGGACGTTGATGACAACGACGGGCAGTTCGGTCATGACGGCGAGTCCGAGCGCTTCGCCCTTGAGCGCAAGACCCGGTCCAGAGGTGCCGGTGATGCCGAGCTGGCCCGCGAAGCCGACACCGATCGCAGCGCAGATCGCGGCGATTTCGTCTTCCGCCTGGAAGGTCTTGACACCGTAGTGCTTGGCAGGAGCGAGGTAGTGCAGGATGTCGGATGCAGGCGTGATCGGGTACGTGCAGTAGTGCGGCGACTTGCCCGAGAGCTTGCCCGCCGTGATCAGCCCCATCGCGAGCGCCTCGTTGCCCGTGACCTTGCGGTACTTGCCCGGCGGGATCGTGGCCTTGGCGACGGCATACCGAACCGGAAAGATCTCGGCGGTCTCACAGAAGAAGAAGCCGGCCTTGAGTGCCTTGATGTTGGCTTCCGCGACTTCGGGCCTGTTCTTTCGCACCGCGAAGGTCTGCGTCAAGTGGCGGATTGTCGTGTCGAGCGAGCGGTCGAACAGCCAATACACAATGCCGAGCGCGAACATGTTCTTGCAGCGGTTCACGTCCTTGGGCGACATGCCGCTGTCTTTGAGCGCGTCCTGGTTGAGCTTGGTGATCGGGACTTTATAGAGCTTGTACTGCTGCTCGATCGCCTCGTCTTCGATCGGGTTGTAGCCGGGCTCGTAGCCGGCCTTCTTGAGGTTGGTCTTGCTGAACTCGGTCTCGTTGACAACGATGATGCCGCCGGGCTCGACGTCTTTGTGGTGGGCCTTGAACGCGGCGGGGTTCATCGCGATCAGCGCGTTGACGACGTCGCCGGGCGTGAAGATCTGCTCGGAAGCGAAGTTGACCTGGAAGCCGGAGACGCCGGCGACCGTACCGGCAGGCGCGCGGATCTCGGCGGGGTAGTCGGGCAGGGTCGCGACGTCGTTGCCGAGGATCGCGCTGGTGTCGGTGAGCTGCGTGCCGGCGAGTTGCATGCCGTCGCCCGAGTCGCCTGCGAAGCGGACCACGGCAGACGTGCGTGCGTCGGCGGGCATCGTAGATTCGGTTGGCGTTTCGGTAGCCATCAGAACGGGCTTTCGTAAACAATTAGCAAGGCATGGGGCTGTGATATCGAACGTAACATTGTAACCAAGTCGGCCCGGGAATCCAACGCTAGGCGGCGAGTCGTGCGCCCAAGGCCGCACCCGCGATAAAGAGCGCGATACCGGCCGAGTTGTGGGCCAGGATATGCCCGCCGACGGTCAGCCACTGCTGCTTGGCCATGAGGTCGGAGCTGAGATAAGCGAAGGTGGAGAAGGTGGTAAACGCGCCCACGAACCCGGTGAGAATAATCAGCCGTGTCGGATGGTCGGCGTGGAGCACGCGGGCATCGAACCAAGCCAAGGCGAGGCCAAAAAGCAGACAGCCCAGTCCATTGACCAGGAGCGTCCCGTACAGGCGGTGGTCGCCATGCGTCAGGCGGTTGTCGATCGCCACGGTCAGGCCGTAGCGAGCGAGCGTGCCCGCGGCGCCGGCAGCGGCGAGGCCAACGATATGGATGAAGGAAGGCATGGGGATCTCATCGACACAACGGGTCTATACTCTCGCGTTTCCACAGCCGAGCCGGTACCCAGGGAAGAACGTGCCCAACCCCCACTATCAACGCGTGCTTGAACAGGACCTCGGGCTTCCCGGGCCGGTGCGCTGGTTGTCGCGCGGCATGAGTTCGTGGTGGACGATCTTCGTGCTCAGTGGGCTCGTTGTTGGTTACGTCGCGGTGGCGCAGGTTCCACTCATGGGCAGGTACATCTGGCAGTGGCGGCTATTCGATACGACCCAGGCCGAGATGCTTTCGAAGTGGCCTTTATTGGTTGCGGCATGGCTTCTCGCAGCGGTGATCGTGTGGTCGGCTTTACGCCGCCTGCCTTGGCGCGCTGACAACCTCGGGGCGTTCGCCGCGGTGCTTGGGCTGGTAATGATCCTGGTCAGCCAGTCCTGGGCGTTTCACAGCCAGACCGTCGGGATCGCGGCGGTGCCGATCCATGAATCGACAGGCAATGCTGAGATCGACGTGTTCTCGTTGCCGCCTCCCATCACAACCTACGGCGATACGCACGACCGGGTCCTGGTCATCATGGCAAGGGGTGGCGCACCGGTCACGATCCCACTAGAGGGCCTGCCCCGCTGGAACGATACGGCCGGCGACGCGATGCCCAGGCTCAAACTCCACGACAACCCGAGGCTTAGCACCGTCGTCGGCTTCGGCACACGCATCACCACCAGCGCGTACATCGCCGACGGTGCCCTGACCGACAACGACGACGGCACGCAGGACGCCGAGCCCACCGAGGCCGACTTCCGCGACATGACATCGCTGCCCTACCCGGCGAACGCCCTGCTCGCACTGGAGATCACGACCGACCTCGATGACGGCGGGACACAGACAACAACGGCCTGGCTGCCGTTCGAACCCCAGGCTACGGATTCGGTCGTCCCTAAACAGTTTTTCCCCGTGGAAGGCCTCGGCTCGGTTGGCCTCTCGTTCCGCCCCGCCAGCAAGAAACTGCAATTCGCGCTGTGGCTTCAACAGGGCCGCTCGGCTAATAATTCTTATCTGTACGCATCCGACCGTGATCCTGAGGGCAGGCTGCTCCAGCCGGAACGATTCGGCCTGGATGAGACCCTTGACAAGGCCGTGCGATACCGTGCGATCATGGAGAATAAGAAAAGCAAGGTGTTTGAGATGAGGCGGATGGATGGGATCGATCAGATCTCAGACACACACTACGGCGTTGAGATACGCAGCGGCACGAGCAGCCCATTCATCCTCGCGGGGCTGATCACCTTCGTGATGGGTGTCATCCTTGACCGTGTACTCGACTGGTTTCTGTCACGCCCTAAGCCGAAGCCAACAACAGGGGTCGATGGTGCTGCTACCTGACCCGCCCAGCAAGCTGCCTCGGCTGCCGCGCTCCTTCTGTGAGCGCGACACGGTTAAGGTCGCTCGTGCCTTGCTTGGCCAACTGCTTGTACGGCGTCTTCGCGATGGCACACGCCTCTCTGGGCTCGTCGTTGAGACCGAGGCCTACCTTGGCCCGGAGGACCAAGCTGCGCATACTTACAACAACCACCGCAGTGCACGCAATGAGTCCATGTGGCAGCAGGCCGCGACCGCGTATGTTTACTTCACCTACGGCATGCACCACTGCATCAATGTCGTGACGCGGGACGAGCAGACCCCACAGGCGGTGCTGATCCGTGCTCTACAACCCGTACACAACCAGCAGGCGATGGGCTTACATCGCGTCAAAGCGAAACACGAAACCGACCTCTGCTCCGGGCCCGCCAAGCTCTGTCAAGCGCTGGACATCGACCGCGGCCTCGACGGCGTCGACCTGGCGACCAGCAAGCATCTCTGGCTGGAGCGGGCCCGTGAACGCACGCTGCCCACCTCTCGGATCGTCGTCGGCCCGCGCGTCGGGATCGGCAGCAAGGGCGAATGGGTCGGCAAGCCGCTGCGTTTTGCCGTCCGGAACAACCCTCACGTCAGTAAACCGTGGGTCTTTACCGATCCCTGACGCAAAGGCCTAGCGTGCAACGCGGCGGCCGGGTACAGTAGCGCTTCGCGCGAGATTTGTTGACCCCTACCGGCCCGAGCCAGAGCCCGGACCCAAGTGATGAACCCGACCGACCCAACAGAGCAGCCCATCCCTGGTGATGATGCCGGACGTGAAACGCCCGAGCAGAAGCCCATGCCGCAGATGCCCGTTGAAACGAAGCCGGTACAGGCGGAAACGCAGGCCGAGCCGACGCCCGCACCCGCAGTACAAGCACCCGTGACACCGGCACCCGGGCCCGAGGCTCCGGCGGAGGGGCCAACCGCTGCAGACATTGAGGCGGAGGTCAATGCCGCGCTAGGCGACCAGAGTATCGAGCAACTCATGGACCAGGCGGAGGCCGCTTCAGCGGCCGAGTCACAGCAAGACGAAGCACCCGTCCACCACGAGATCCGCCGCGGCCGCATCAGCGCGATCCGTGGTGAGGATGTCTTTATCGACGTCACCGGCGATACCGGGAAGCTGCAAGGCGTGGTCCCGCTGGCCCAATTCGACCGCCCCCCGCGCCTCGGCTCGATCATGGATTTTGTCGTCGACCACATCGATGAAGCGCAGGGCCTGATGTTCCTCTCCCGCGAAGGCGCGATCTCCCGCACGACCTGGGACACCCTGCACAAGGGCAGCGTCGTCGAGGCCCGCGTCACCGGCCACAACAAGGGCGGGCTCGAACTCGAACTGGTCGGCAACATCCGCGCGTTCATGCCCGCCAGCCAGATCGACCTGCACCACATCGAGGACTTCGAGCCGCTTGTCGGTCAGAAGCTCGAAGCCGCTGTCACCGAGGTCGACCGCAAGCACAAGAAAGTCATGCTCAGCCGACGGGCCCACCTCGAGCACGTCCGAAAGGCCAGCAAAGAAAAGCTCATGGCCAGCCTCGAGGTCGGCGCGATCCTCGATGGCAAGGTCTCGAACATCGTCGACTACGGCGCGTTCATCGATATCGGAGGGGTGGATGGCCTGTGCCACGTCTCGGACATGAGCTACCAGCACGTCACCAAGCCGGGTGATGTCGTTAAACAAGGCGACGCCGTGCAGGTCAAGGTGCTGAAGATCGACAAGGCAAAGGGCCGTATCGCCCTGGGGATGAAACAGGTCGCGCCCGACCCCTGGGAGACCGCGACCACCGGGGTGAGTGCCGGCGCCGAGATCACGGGCACCGTTACCCGCACCGCTAACTTCGGCGCCTTCATCGACATCGGCGGCGGTGTCGAGGGGCTGCTGCCCATCTCCGAGATCAGTTGGAAGCGTATCGGCAAGTGCGAAGATGTGATCAGCGTCGGCCAGTCGCTGCGGCTCAAGGTGCTCACCTTTGATCCGAAGAAAAAGAAGATGTCGCTGAGCCTCAAGCAGCTCGGCGGCGATCCGTGGGCGGACGCGGTCGCAAAGTTCGAGGTTGATAGCTGGGTGCCCGGCAAGGTCGTCAGCACGCAGGACTTTGGCGCGTTCGTTGAGCTCGAAGAAGGTGTCGAGGGGCTTGTGCATATCAGCGAGTTGGCCGACGGACGGGTGAAGAGTGTTGGAGACATCGTCAAGGTCGGCGACGAGAAGAACTTCCGCGTCAAGCAGATCGACACCGACAAACGCAAGCTCGCGTTGAGCCTCCGCAAGGACTCGGGCCCCCGCGGCGGAGATCGTCGCGGCGGCAAGGGTCAAGAAGAGGTCAAGGTCTTCAAGACGACCGCGAAGAAGCAGTCCAAAGAAAACCTCAAGGGCGGCATGGACCTCGGCGGCGTCGGCCTCGGCGGGCTGTCGATGGATGACTTGAAGTAGGACAGGCATTCCTGCCTGTTAATCGGCGAAGCCGTATCAACCTAGCATCAGACCTGAGGTCTGACTGACAGGCAGGAATGCCTGTCCTACCTGCCATGTCTGATAGCATTGATAATTATTGCAACCTCGCCATCATCGGTGCCGGCGCGGCGGGCCTGATGGCCGCGATCTTTGCAGGGCGTAAAGCCGAGCCAGGCACGAGGACCGTGCTGCTCGACGGTGCCAAGAAAATCGGGGCCAAGATCCTGATCGCCGGCGGCGGACGCTGCAACGTCTCGCACGATGTCGTCTACCCTGCGGACTACTTCGGCGGGGCGTCGAACAACACCATCAAGAAGATCCTCAAGTCTTTCTCGGTCAAGGAAACGACCGCGTTCTTCAACGAGCTCGGGGTCGAACTCAAGCGCGAAGACACCGGCAAGCTGTTCCCAACGACCGACTCCTCCCGCACCGTACTCGACGCCCTGCTCAAGGCCGTGCAGCAAGCGGGCGTGGAGCTGCGCAAGAGCAGCCGGGTGACCGGGATCGATGTGATTGCTCGGGAGGGCGGGGCGGCGGCCCCGCCGCCAAAAACAAACCAGTAGCGGGGGCGCAGGAGGCCCCCCCCACCGCCAAAAAAAAACAAAATAAAAAAAAAC
>JBCDKD010000039.1:0-42866 GCA_039024275.1 Planctomycetota bacterium
ATCGATGTGGACACGTACTACGCCATGATGCGTCTGCGTGGCGAGCTCGGCTTCGCGCACCGCGACCTGTCTGCGGCTGGGTGCGATACCGCCGCGACGCATGCGGCGTTGACGAATCTGCTTGATTGGTATGAAACCAACAAGACATCGCTGTTCCAGGCTCGCAACGCGGTGATCGCGGCAAAGAAGGACCTCTACGACGCAGGCCGAGCGGGTGGCGACAACTCACGTGAGAATATTGAGGCTTTATCGAGCGCACTGGAGAAGGCCCAGCAATCACTGGAGGTGGTTCAGAGCCAGGCGATTGCCCAAGCCGACGCCGGGTTGTCCCAGAGCCAACGTGCCCGGCTTTCTGCCGGGAGGAACAACACCCAGATCATGGGCAGCCTCCGCTATGTCCCGGGGTTATCCGAGCTCCAGAGGCAGCGGATTCGTGATGCGCAGTCCAAGCGTTCTAAGCAGGCTTCCGTGATGTCTGAGGCGGGCTTGAGTTTCTCTCAAAAACAAGAGCTTGATGCGTTGCACTTGGATGCTGAGCAATACAGCCTGCAGGTTGCAGCGGGTGAGGCGACAGCGTTGCCGATACCCGAATCGATCCTAGATGAGCGGGTAGAAGCAGATGAGTTGTTAGGCGTTGAAGAGTAGGCCGGGCGGTTTGGTCCCGGTGGTTAATCAAGTAGTTAGAAATTTTTACTCAAATGATTCCGGCCTATCACGGCTTATTCAGAGGTGATAACGAAATGAGTCAGTTTGTAACGTTGCGTGGTTTGGTGTTTGGGTTACTGGTGCTGGTGTATACGGCTACGGGTTTGTGTGCCCAGGCACAAAACCAGTTCTACCGTGTTTCGATCGAAGATGGAACGCCAACGCGCAATGATGCGGATGCCGCCATTTCAGGAACACTGGGCGTAAAACCGGCGGGGATCGTTTATGCCTCCAGCCCAGAAGACGCGGTGTGGAAGTCGCTCACAGGTACGATTACGGTCACTTTTAATGGTCAATTCAACCAGGTGTTTGATGAAAATCAAAGGGATCAGGCCTACCGGGTCGGCACCAACACCGCCCTCGGCGGCACTATCAGCGGGGTCGCCGGTGACCAGTTGCTGGTAGTTATTGACGATACGTATCCTACCGGGGACGGTGATTACAACGACTTCTACTGGAAGGTGTCCGCTGTACCTTACGTATGGTCTGGTGCTCTCGACCTGGTTGTTGGAGAAGTTGATCTCGATGATGCCCAGCAGATGGCGGACAACGCCGCTCGTGAAGAAGACATCGATAGCGGTGGCATCGAGGTCTTGCCCCTGAAGCGCATCCCGGTCTGGGCGCTGATCCCGGATGGTCTGAACGATGACCCGGGCGAGAATGCCAAGGCGGTTATCGAGTTCAACCTCCCGGATGATGTGGTCATCTATGACGATGATCTGAACGTTCTAGATAAAGACAGGGACGAATGGGACGCGGGCGAGGGGCCGCGACAGTATTGGATCGAGACCTACTCGAACTTTTCGAACCAGAGTATCCGTCTGTACCTCAAGGATCTTGGCGGGCAGACCGTCAACCCCGATCAGGACATCGCCTACGTCAGTGTGAAATGCCCGGAATGCGACCCGGTGAGTGCATCCTGCTACGGCTGTGTTGAGAACTATTTTCTGTTCCGCATCGGTTTGGGAACGACGCGTTACGGCGAGGACGCGGGGTACCTGACACTCGCCTCGCCGACGTTCAGCACGGCCCTGGCAGCGCCGGCCGCCTTACAGCCCATGCTTCACGAGGACCTGGTCGCTTCGAACCTCGGCTCAAACGGTGGAACCATCATTCCGCGCGTCGGAACGAACCAGAACTGGGGCGGCATGGAGGTCGACACGAGCCCGACATCAGGCGCGGATTACGCGCTTCACTTCTACGAGGACTTGGCAGATATTGGCACGCCCGCGAACGCATACCGAACCGTTGAGGTGGACTCACCCGCCGCCAACACGCTCCGGGTCGTTGAAACCCAGACGATCGACGGGATGACAACGACCCGATACTGGGAGTTCACCTATGACGGGACGTCTGGCAACGAGTGGGAGATGGAAGAAGGCGCGGTGAATGGCGGCACCGATACGGCTCTCAAGATCGAGCGTGGTGCAGAGACCGTGACGGGTACTACGCGTACCAAGACGATCACCCGCGAAACACCCGGAACAAGCGCGGTGGTGTATCAGGCCGTCGAGACCTGGGAGGACTACGCCTGGGGCAGCGTCATCACCAAGCGTGTGACGGGGACTGGGGCGAACGCGTTAGTCGAGCAGTGGGTTTACGGTACGGACTCAACCAAAACAAGCTACGGCCAATTGGAGCGGTATTTCAGCGGGACGGGCTATTGGGAGTTCTACGAATACACACAGACCACGGATGAGTTCTACCGCAGCAAAACCATCAAACAACTGGACGACTATGTACTAGCGCCAACGACCTCGATGACTCAGGCGATCGAAGACGCCAACATCGTTGTCGAGGAGTACCGCTACCCGCCGAGTTCGACGCCGATCTCGGTGACCACCCCTGCGACGGAGGTGACCTATCAGAAGTTCACGACAGCAGTTGCCAACACGCTGGCGTCTACAACGTTTGTGGTCCGGACGCACACGGCCGAAGCGGAGACAGCGGGTAGTCTTGAGCAGTGGATCGCGGTCGGCACGGTTGCAGACCCGCAGGGCGCGCTCTCCGATAGCGCCTACGTCACCAATATTGTTGAGGGCGATGCCACAGGCAGCCTGATCACCAAGACGTCACGGCACGCTCTACAGGCCCCTTCGGCGGTGCCCGACGATTCTCAGCCCGGCCATATCAGCCGGATCGACTACCCCGATGGCCAGACGACGCTGCTGACGCGCACGAAAGACTCGAACCTGGATTTCGTTGTGGTGGCCAAGGACGGCTATCTCAGCGGCAGCAACGCGGTGCAGTACGGCAGCCAGGTGACGCGCACGCTGAATGTCAGGGGCAGCACCATTCGAGAACTCTATGAGTGCGCTTCACAACCCGACAACAGCGGCAACCTGTTTATCAAGTCGTTGTCCAAGATACCTTCGTCCTTGGATGTGGATGAGCTTGGTCGTCCCAAGGAGATCGACTACTTCTTCGGCCAGGCTGCGGCGGATGAGGTTGCCAACCCGTCTGCGCAGGACATGCCCGACTACACGGAGTACTGGGTGCACGGCTGTTGTGGCAGCGGTACCGAGCGCCGCTTCACCGACCGGGCAGGTGTCGCCCGCAACGAGACGTTCGATGCGCTCGGCAGGCTGACCGGTGTGACACCCGCGTTGAGCACTTCGGGTGATGTCCTGACCCAGCTTGCATACGACGCGGCTGACCGTGTGATTCAGACCACAATTAAACCCACTGATAGCCTCCTACCTGACCATGTCTCAACTGCTAAGTACGACAAGGCCAACCGCCTGACGGTGACCGAGGACGCCGAGGGGCGCCGGATGTTCTACACCTACCAGCGCGTGAGCAGCAGCGGCAACGGCGTGCTCTACAACCCGACCGGTGACCCAGTCGCCGGTGAGTTCTACTGGGAGACCCGTGTCTACGGGCATGACCGTGCCGGCAGCACCGACCCGACCCCGGCGATCCAGGTCACCTGGACCGACAGCCACGGCCGAGCCATCCGCTCTTGGACCGCGAGCACGACCGCGACCTGGAGCGATACCAGCCCGCCCAACGGCCTGGAAACACTCACCGAAGAATCCCGGACGACGATGAAGTACCCGTGGGTGGATTGGTCTTCCGGCGGGACGACCTACACCCGGCTGCAGGTCGAGCAGTGGGTCTACCACGACCTGCCCGCGCTCAGCTCAGACGGCGTTCTTGAAACCAACTACCTCGTTGCGCGCAAGGTCCTGGCCGACCCGGCGGGCCGGGTCTTCCGCACAAACGATGCGGCCAGCAACATCACCGAGAACAGGTTCGATGATGAGGGCAGGGTCGAGGAGGTTTGGTTTGGCGTGGATGCCGCCGACCTGCACATGATCACCAAGCGGGTCTACAAGGAATTCCGCAACGGCGTCGAGCAGTCCGCCAACGACCGGCCTTGGCCCGGCCGCACCTACACGGTCAAGCCCGGGCTGGCCGAGGCGCCTGACGAAACCGACCTGGCCAACGACTACGTCTACACCGACGCGGTCGAATCACACACCGTCCTGACTTCGAATGCTCAAGACTATATGAGCCGCCGGTTCATCTGGTCACGCCCGCAGCACCAGCCGTGGAAGCGCTGGGCCTACGAAGAAGAGGGCCGTCCATCCAATACACGGACCTACAGGAACGGCAGCGATACCTACGAACTCACACGCACGGCTTACGAGTATTGGGATACGAGTGACTCGAGTGACGGCAAGCTCAACCTGACCAAGACGTTCCGGGTCACTGCCGGGGCGGCCACTAACAACTGGCTTGAAACCCGCAACGCCTACGACGATGCGGGCCGTCTCTTCAAGGTCAACAACATCGGGCGGGGCTACACCAAGGTCCTCTTTGATGAATACGGCCGGATTGATCGTACGCTCTTTGGCAGCAATGATGGTGCTGATGTTGATGTCGTGACCGACGACACGCTGCTCACCGAGTCTGTCCCGACTTATGACAAGACCAACCGTGTCCTGCAGACGGTCGACTATGAGCGCAACCACGACGCAACGGTAACAGGCCTGCTCTCGGCCGCCGCGGCAAGCCAGGTACGGGCCAGCTACCGCTACGCCTGGTACGACAACGACGGCAGGTTCACCCACAAGGCGGTGACCGGGACCACCGCCCTGAGCGTCTACACCGCGGGGTCTGCGAACGCGCCCGCGTCGAGCGCTGACGTGCTCGTTGATGAGATCGAGTACGACACCGCGGGCCGGATCGATGTCATGATCGACCCCCTCGGCAAGAAGACCAAGCGCATCTATGACGACCTTGGCCGGGTCCAGTTCTCCATCGGCAGCTGGGACGGCAGCATCACCGACGCGTCCGGCGCGGCGAGCCCGGTTTCTCGTGATGGTGATGTTAATCAGATCACGCAGACTATTTATGATTACAGCGCGACGGGGGGCGGCGTGCGCAAGACGCTCGTGGCGGTCGACCCGGACGGTGATGGCGTCACTACAGACAACCAATCGACGCTGTATCTGCACTCCGGCGAGGTCCTCGACGCGAACAACCGCCGGGGCTACATCCCGGTCAACGGCCGGCAGATCGCGGTCGTCATGCCCGACGCCGAGGATTCCGGCGGCGGCGACCTCGACCGCGCCGAAGCGATCACCGAGATCAACACCGCCGGCGAGGTCTTCGGCGACTACAGCTACACCGAGTACTACGCCAACGGCCAGGTCGAGCGTATGACCGACCAGCGGGGGGTCCAGAAGAACTACTCCTACACCGACGAGGGCTGGCTCGACTACAAGAACATCACCCTCGCCACCGGCAGCACCTGGACCGCCGTCGGTGATCTGCGCAAGGCGTACACCTACGGTGATATCGGCGAGGCCCTCACCGTCACCAGCTACAGCGACGCCGCGGGCACCACCATCACCAGCCAGATCCAGAACGCCTACGACGGCTTCTACAACCTGGTCACCGAGTACCAGCAGCACGGCGCGGTGGTCAATACGTCGACCTCGCCGAGCGTGCAGTACGCCTACGACACCTCCCTCTCGGGCAGCTACTACGACAAGGCGTACCGGCTCAAGACGACGACCTACCCTAATGGCCGGGTCATCCACCACACCTACAACGGCCACGTCGTCGACGGCCTGAGCATCGACGACCGGATCGCCCGTGCCAACGGCCTGGCCGACGACAGCACCACGACCCCGGGCACCCCCGGCGACAGCATCACGGCGTACTCCTACCTCGGCTCCGGGCGGGTCGCGATCAAAGACCTGCCCACCCCCGAGATCAAGCTCGACTACTTCGGCGGGACCCCCGGCACCTACGACGGGCTTGATCGGTTCAACCGGATCACCGACCAGCGGTGGGTCGCCTACGGCGGCAGCGCGGACGAGGACCTGATCCATATCGCCCACGACTACGACCAGAACTCTCGTCGCCTCTACGACTACCGCAAGAAGTCGCCTTCCTACTCAAAGGCGTACGAGTGGGACAAGCTCGACCGGATCAGCAGCTACAGCCTCGGCAACCTCAAGCTCGACAGCTCGACCCCGCCCAAGCCGGAGCTGACCGCCGGCGTGGCGTCTACAACAGACTTCTGGACGCTCATCAAGGAGGACTACAACCTCGACAGCGTGGGCAACGCGCTGAATATGGATGACGAGACGACCGACGACCGTACGATTCAGTCATTCAACGCCGCCAACGAGCAGACCGAACTAGAGTCCCACACGGATATCGGCGAGGACCTGGAGCAGGTCGAGTTCAACGACGCGGGTGACAAGGACCTCTTCGAAGCGGGCCCGGGGATGACCTCTGCGCAGTTCACCGACAACGTCTCGGTCGATGCGAGCGGCAGCAATGCCCTCAAGATCGACCTGGACTCGGGCCAAGAGCGAACCGCGATCTTGAGCCAGGTGGAAACCGGCGCGGCCCCGTTTGAAACAGAGGTCAAAGCGCCTGCCGGCCACACCGGCGGCGGCCAGGCGGGCATCATCTTCGGGTACAAGTCCGACCTGGACTACTGGATGTTCGTCAAAGACTTCGGCGACGGCCTCTGGAAGGTCTACCACGTCTACGACGCGAACGACAACGGGCAGATCGACTACGACATCTCGCCGGATGAAAAGTTCAGGATCACCAACGTAGGCGGCGGCACCGGCACCGGCGGCGGCAGCTGGAAGTCGCTCAGGGCACGCGCCGCGTCCAACGCGATGGACCTGCCCCAGGACACCAGCCTCGCCGGTGAAGGCGGCTTCCCCTCCGGGCGCTGGGGCTTCTACACCGAGATCGACGGCGTCGAGTTCGACTACCTCCGGCTCAACCCGCCTTCGTTCGGCCGGCGGCTATCCGCCTCCTGGCTCTCTAAGGGCGGGGCGCGCCTCGACGACGCGGGCTCGGGCGACGGCCGGATGTACTTCTTCCCCAACCCGTACCACCAGACCTCCCCGTCCCTGCTTCAGGACCTCCGCGCCCAGCGCTTCGAGGTCACCTTCTCGATGACGCGCTGGCCCAGCAGGCCGTATGCCCGCCTGCAGTTCGTGTTCAACTACCAGAACACCGGCGAGTACGACATCGTCCAGGTCTTCCACGACGGCAAGAACAACAGCACCCCCGAGGCGCCGCGGATCTACCAGGTCAACGGGGGGACGCCGATCGAGAACCTCAGCGCCGACCGCGACGACTCGGAGGTCTACGACCCGCCCAACGGCACCACGAAGGTCTGGTACCGAGTGATTAGCAACGGCACGGACGTCAAGGTCTTCTGCTCGGACACCGAATCAGGGCTTGATACCAAGGTCACGAACGACGACCACTGCCTGCAGACGACGTCGGGCACGGACCGGTTCGACTTCTCCGACGGCCCGGGCCTGATGGGGTTCATGTCGTCGACAACCTACGGCTTTGACCGCGGGTACATCGACGATATCACGGTCAAGACCGATACCGACGACGACGTCAACGAGACCTACGAGACGACCGAGCACGTCGAGGACTTCGACCTGAGCAGCAGCGACTACAGCGAGGACGCGTTCGAGCACGACGCGGCGGGGAACCTGATCTACGACGGGAACAAGAAGTACACGTTCGACGCGTACAACCGGCTGGTGAAGGTCGAGAAGGCGTTCAAGGACGACGGCGTGAGCGGTGGCGCCCTGCAGACCGGGAGCACGATCGCGGTGTACGCGTACGACTGCCGGGACCGGCGGGTCCGCAAGGACACCTATGTGACGGGCGGGCTGGACTATGTCGAGCACTTCTACTACGCCGGCCACTCGCTGGTCGAGACGCGCAACCAGAGCGACCAGGTGCTGCAGCAGCACGTGTGGGACTCACTAGCCCCCGGAAGTGGCCACTACATCGATTCGCTGGCCGAGGTGTCGAACAACACGGACCCGAGCGTGGACAACACGACGGACCAGAAGCTGTACGCGTTGCAGGACCAGCAGTACAACGTGCTGGCGTTGGCGGACGCGACGGGCGCGGTGGTGGAGCGTTACGCGTACACGCTGTACGGTAAGCGTGAGGTGCACAACGCGCAGTACGCGGTGCTGGGCGCGAGCGCGTACGGCATGAACTTCGGGTTCCAAGGGCTGTACCACGACAGCGAGTCGAGGCTGGTCTTCTACCGGACCCGGCTCGTGGACCCGGTGACGGGGCGGTTCATCAGCCGTGATCTCCGCGGGGGGCTGTACCCGGACGGGATGAACGCGTACGTGGCCCACCATCTGTACAGGCTGAAGCTGGACCCGTGGGGGATGCGTACAGAGGAAGAGGAAATGGCCGGCCGTAGAGGTTGGTCAAGTAATCAAGAACGACTGCAGCAGCAAGAGAATGCGCGTTTAGCTCATGAGAAACGTAACCCCGATGCGAAAACGCAACGAGAAGAGAAAGAAGCGCGTTGGGAGAGGAATGCAGAGAGGAGATACGAAGGGGCAGACCCTATCACCAAATACGTGAGAGGAGGAGCGAAGATTCTAGTAATAGGCGCTATCCACGCTCCAGAAGCAATATACGGTTCGGTGTGTTACACAGCCGACCGAGGCTATGTTGCTTATCGTGCTATTGGTGAGTCTGCTGCTTATTACTTAGGCCTTACCGATGGTAGCGACCTGTATTGGAATGATCGGAATAATGCAAATGTTGAAGAGAATGAAGAGGTAGTTAATCGTGCGGTAGATGGCTTGATCTACATGGCGGACACGATTGCCACCGGAGATGCTGAGGAACGGGGCGAAGTGACAGCGGGCTTGTGGTGGTTCGTGGTCAATAGGAAGCCAAGCGCACTTGTAGATTATGATCCCAAATATGCTTTAAGACAGACTTTGGACGGTGGAAAAATTTCACTTGATCGATTAAAATCAATAGTACCTTGCAACACTCCAAATAAGTTTCATCCTTCCGCTAATATACAATACGGACAAAAATATCAGTTTGAAATTAATGGTCAAAAAATTGAGGTCAAGTTTCACTCACCAGACGCTAAAGCTGCTCAAAAGTATCCAGGATCGAACTCTGGTACCCAATGGACAGCCCAGATCAAAGTCGATAATAAATTACTTGGAGGTGATGGGAAATTTTATAAGAAACCTAGCGACATAACTCATATACCTCTTTCGGATTTTTAATTATGACGCTACTCGATGAAATTGAAAAACTCCCAGAAGGAATGGAGGCAAAGCAAGTGGCAATATTCTTTGAGCGTGCTCTTGCATCTCGAAATAAGACTGAAGCCTTTGCCGCTCTATATGCATTAGCTGATCGTCAATGGCATACATATGAGAGATTAGATTCCGATATATCTGCAAGGGTTGAAGCATGGTTAATCGCAAATTGGGATCGTGGGTCGCTATTGGATACACAGATGTTAACTTCAATTGTTGCGCATCTAGGACTTGTCACGGTTTTTATGAAAATGAAACAGCTAGTACCCTATCTTGAATTGGATACGAGGAATGAAGTTTCATCATTTATTGATGAAGTTGGCGAATCTATCGACGATCCTTATAGTGGTATGTCAAAATAGGAGGGGAACATAAAAAGTCGGATTGGCTCTATTATGACCTTCTAATTCTAAACAACCATGAGGTTGTGGACGAACATTCTGAACATCATCCGAAGAGGGCGGGATTCGAACTCCATAGATGAGGATGGAAATAGTAATACTCATGGAAATACACTGCTCTAACCAGAAAGCGTGCCAACGCCTGCTTCCTGGTGCTCGTGCGTTTTGTAATGCGTCAGATATTGCATCACATTAAAAGGCAGTTCTGCGTAAAGCAAGTAATTGCAAATGTATACGTGAATTTTCCTTAGTCCTGCCAGGCCCATTGCCTTTAGAGGCACACAAGTCACGCCGAAGTCGCCACTTAGCGACTTACCCGGATGCGGAATTCGGAGCGGCTCACGACAAGGTTTTTCGGTCAATGTGACCGGAAAACGTCGGAGCACGCACCATGCCCGCGAAACCCGGATCCAAACAACCCAAGTATCGACTGCACAAAACGTCCGGCAGGGCGGTAGTTACGCTCGTCGATTCAAAGACGCGCAAACGCCGCGATGTCTGGTTAGGCAAGCACGGCACGCCAGAGAGCAGGGCGAAGTACCACAACATCATCGGCGCGTGGGAAGCGAACGGCCGGCGGCTCGACGATAAGCCTGAAGCTGCTCAGGCGGTCGGTGGTGTCTCGGTGCGGTCAACACTGGATCAGTACCGCGAGTACATCCAGACGCTCGTGAGCCCCACACATGGCATGACAATCGCCCGGGCGCTGCAGCTCACGATCGACCAGTACGGCGACACGTCGGCGGCGAGGTTCGGGCCGCTTAAGCTCAAGGATGTGCGTCTCACGATGGTCGGCCTGGGCTGGCAGCGTGACACCATCAACAAGGGCGTTCAGATCATCACGCGGGCATTTGAGTGGGCTGCGTCTGAGGAACTGGTCGCAGCATCCGTCCATGGCCAGCTTTGTGCAGTGCAAGGGCTCAAGCCGGGCGAGTTGGGCACGGCTGACGGTGACGGTGTGCCGGCTGCGCCCGAGGCTGCTATCACCAAGGCTCGCGAGCACCTGCCGCGGCAGATTGTCGCCATGATCGACTTGCAGCTACTTACAGGCATGCGGCCGGGCGAGGTTGTCCTGATACGCGCGGTGGACATCACCGCGGCAGGCAAGGTCTGGTACTACGACCCACCGACACACAAGACGGCGCACTTGGGCAAGGACCGCCGCGTCCGGCTTGGCCCGCGTTGCATTGAGATCATCAAGCCTTTCATGCTGGGGCAGCGCGTCGATGCCTACCTGTTCGATCCGCGTCAGGCCCACGCCGAACAGAAAGCCGCTAACGCGACAACCCGCCGGCGAGCGAACCAGAAGCCCAACAAGCGAAAGACCCAGCGGTCCATTGGTGCCCACTACACCGTCGATTCCTACCGCCGTGCTGTGACACGTGCTTGTGACGCGGCCAGCACGACACGTTGGACGCCAAGGCAGCTGCGAAAGAACGGTCTGATCAGGCTTGAACAACAGCACGGCTTGGAGGCGGCGAGCAAGTACGCCGACCACGCCGACGCGACAGTAACGCTACGGCATTACCTGGAAAGAGACAACGCGATGCTGGACCGTATTGCGTTGGAGTCCGCATAGATCATTGTTGGCTGGGTGGTCCGGCCGGTATTAAAGCGGCCTGCGCAATGTTTGGAGCATCGGCGGGCCTTCACCACCACGATGGAGTAAACATCATGGCGACTAGAATCAGACTACCAAAAACATTCACTCACAACGGCATCAAGTACAGGGCCATCTTCTGGGATGAAGATGCAAGACAAACAATGCCGAGTATGCCTTTTGTTGTTTTTAATTCGCCGGCTTTTGAAGATGAGACTGTTCTACATGTGAGAAATGAGCATACAAAACAAGATGTGAGGGCCTGTTGCGAAGTCGCGAGGGAATTCAGTCCAGAAGATGAGTTTATTGCGGTGCCCGTTGGTTCAGTAAAAGTGATTCATGAAATTGCTGAAGTCAGCTTGCAAGAAGGCGGTGCGGCATGAGGCTATCCCCCAAGGAGCTTGCCGAGCGTTGGGGGGTGAGTTCCGCCACCATCGTGAGCATGATCGATAAGGGGCGTTTGCCAGCGATCGACTTAGCTCCAGCCACTGCTCGTAGACGACTGCTCCGTATCGCCCTCAGTGACATTGAGGCGTTTGAGAAAGAGGGGCAATGCCAACCCGCAACGCCTCGACCACCGCGCCCACGGCAATACCGTATGAAGCACCTAAAAGGATGAAAGATGACCGCAGGTACAGAATCTTCGAAAGACATCATTAATGCACCACTTGCCCTCGCGGGCTTGTCTCTGGAGTCCATTCATGAGATGAACAACACGCCGCGCGAACTGTTGCCCTACCACATGGCGCTCGCTTGGAACATCTATTGCGAGTTGGATGACCATAAACGGCTCGAGTTGTTTCGAATTCAGACGATCAACACGCTTGAGGATTCATTGCAGGTCATGTCAGCCATTGATCTCGAGGGAAAGCCTGAAGCTGAGCGACAGCGTATTCAGAGCGAGATCGAACTAACTCGGTGTATAAACACCGAGTTGCTGAAAAGAAATGGCGATAACCAAGAGTAGATAGAATGTATCTACGGCCCGCGGGAGTAGCTACCCGTGGCGTGTCGGCCGGCCTGGCGTCTCTCACCTCGCCAGTGCCGGCCGGCGCGAAAGCCGTGAAAGGTGAGGCTAATGCCATTCGATGAATCAGCCATTAAGCAATTGCTTAAGCAGCAACCAGAGTTAAATGATGCCCCTCGCATTGCTTTGCTGCTCGTTCTATCAAGCAACAGCTTGTCTTCTGCGGCAGAAAAGCTTGCCCGTGACCTTGATGCCAATAATGGATCATTGCCGCCAGAACGTATTCCGATGAACTCGCTTTTTAGTGATGTGTTCCTATATGACATTTCACAGGAAGTGCAACACCTTGATGCTGATGGAGTAGGTTCTCACTTAGAAGACCGGTTGGCGTGGCTTGAAGATAATCAAGGCTCTGCTCTAACAGGATCGGAATTTGATCGACGAAAATTCGTATTACTACTCAGAGAATTTAGTACTTGGTGCATGGAAAATGCTAAATCACTCATCAGTAAAGAGGATCCGCAATTTCGCTCGCCAGATTGGTTTCTTGCGGAGATCAGCATTTCTTCTGATGCATTGCGTGGACGTTGGCGCCGGGCAAAAGGCATGATAAGACGCATTCCTGCCCCTTCTGGTAAAGGCTATTTCTACTCTGCCAAAGATTATTTTCATTACACCGGTGAAAACTAAGCGGTCGTTTGCGGTCGCACCGGTCGTTTGCGGTCGCACGCCTCGTACCCCCTTCTATATTGTGCATTCGCAACTGATACTCCGTGTGTTTGAATCACACGCACACGGAGTATGTTCAATGCAAACAGATGAGCCACTGATCACTATCGATAATCGAATCACTCTAGCCGAAGCCGGACGAACCGTAGGTGTTTCGCCAAGTGCGGTATTCCGCTGGGTACGTGAAGGCCGACGTGGCGTTCGCCTTGAAGTAGCTGAATTGGGACGCCGTTTGTACACGAGCAAGCCGGCGCTGACCAAGTTCATGAATGAGGTCGCCGAAGCGCGCGAAGCTAACGCTCAGGCTGTCGCTTAGTCCAACTTCTTCACGCGCCAATGAAAAAGCGGGAACCGAGTAAATCGGGTCGTTCCAGAGATCTCCAACTCAAGCGACCGCGGTGACTGGGATCCCGCCATAAGGGCTTGTCATGTCAATTATACAAGGCAATCAAACCTCACCCCTTGCGGTGTGGTGGCGAAACAACAGATTTTCAGTAAACAAGGCATGCCTTGCGGCTTCTTCAAGCGTCGCTGGTGCTGCGTATAAGAAGCGTCTCCTTGCGGATGCTGTTGACGGCTTGTTGTCGATCGATGACCGCCGGCTACGTGGTGTAGTTGGCCATCTGATTGCCGAGGCTGGCGATGCGCTTGAGGCTATCCAACAGCATCGGGCATGGTCGAAGAATCGGGGGGCGGCATGAAGCCCGCAAAGCCATTCTTCCGCAGCCTGCCCGAGTGGGTCTACAACTCCATGGAGTATGAATCACTGAGCGCCGCGGAGACTTGGTTTCTTCACCTGGTCGCCGGCCAGTGTGACAAGACTCTATCGGACAAGTCGGCCCGTGGCTGCTACGTAGGGCAACGCCTTCTCGAAACCGCCAAGATCGATCGTGCGACCGCATACCGCTACCTGAAACGCTTTCGTGAGCTGGGCTTTGTCGTCAAGCTTGGCCAGGGGGGAGGCCGCGTCAGGGGCGGAGCTGGCCTCGCCAATGAGTATGGCATACCTGTAGCGCAAGGAGCACTCGACCATATCAAAGTCGGCGACGACCCTGCATTCAAGACCCGCAAACGCTCGCATCCTGCGACGGTTAAAGAGCCAGAGCCGGCCCCCGATACCGTCGCAGGCTGCAATGGTAAACCGTCGCAGCGTGCGACAAATACCGTCGCAATCTGCAACAAGAACCGTCGCAGACTGCGAGCCTCCCATAATGAATCATCATCATTTCATACTTCAGAACATAAGGCAGCCAAGGCAGAGTTCCATCAGGATGATGATGACCAAGCCCTCCAGGTCGAGCACGTCCTGGCGGACGATGCAAGCGAGGAGCAGGTGATTAAGGCGCTGTCGGACCGAGGCGTCCACCGCCGGCGAGCCAAGCGGTTGGCAACCCAGGCAACAGTCGATCAGGTAAACGAAGCGGTCACGCGATGCTCGAGTTATGACGCCAGCAACCCTGGCGGCTACCTGGCCGATACCCTGCTAGCCCTGGTCGAGCAGGCCGGCGTAGCCAGAGCACACGAGGCTGCAGAGCGAATAGCGCGGATCGGCGAGGAGCTGAAGCGGTATGACGAGTTGATCGACACGCTCAGCGACGAGGATCTTGAAGCTGTGATTGACCGGTCGCGGGAACGCACGAAGCTGCCAGGGCCAGAGATCACGGCGGAATTTGCACGATCCCGAAAGCCGCAGCGGAGGATCATCACACAGCAGCTACTGCACGAATCGACTGAAACCCCGATTGCAACGTTTGAGGCGTTCGGAAACTGCATTGACTCTCCCGAGTTGGCCGGCGTTGGTGGATGCTCGGATCCGAACGAAGTTCCAGTTCAGCTACAAGTAGCGGAGGCATCGTGATGAAGAGCCCCGACAAGCCTCGCGATTTACCGCCGGTGATCATCCGCAAGCCGCGGTGCCCATACTGCGATAGCACGAAAATCAAGACGATGTCCAGCCGGCTGACTTCGAGCGGCGAACTACGTATCCGTCGCTGTCGGTGCCAATGCTGCAATTTGCCATTCAAGATTTTTGTCGAGGAGTAGTCCAATTTTTGGATAAACCAGGGAATCCCCCTGTTATGTTCGCATGCATACCGAATTCGAGACAAGCCATGCCACACACCACGACCGGCCAAAGAAACACCCTCGTACAGTCACGAGGCCAAGCCCCATCTGTACATATCGATAATGGATCAGTGAGGGAGCGTACTCAAGCATTGACCGCAGGCCTGTGCCTGCGGTCGGGACTCACCTTTGACCGGCTCCCTTACGGCCACGGCTTGGATGGCGATGTGCGACGCCGGCTGCAAGAGCGAATCGCCACGGCGGGCGAACGATTCTCTCGCATGTCGCTACCCGATATTTGCTCGCAAGCGCTGACTATTCACGGCCGCTCTGTGCCGGAGGACCAGAGGATGATGATCCGGGCCGCGCTGTCTACCAGCACGCTTCAACATGTTTTCGAAAACTCGGTGAACGCTCACTTTTCACGCGGGTACGAATCCGCCGAAGACTCGACACGGCAATGGTGCGAAGAGGGTGACGTTACTAACTTCAAGCAACACGCCGATATCACGCTGGGCAAGACGACGGGTATGAAAAAGCTGCAGCGCGGAGGCGCGGCCCGCCAAGCAACCTTCACAGATAATGCGGAGGTCTATCGGATTGCTCGGTATGCAAACCGCTTTGAAGTCGATGAGCAGGACATCCTGGGCGACTCGGAGAATCTCTTCAATGAGATTCCTGCCGAGCTCGGCGACGAAGCCTCGCAGCTACGGCCGAACATGGTCTATGCATTGCTGCTCGCAAACCCCAGCCTCAACAGCGATTTCACGGCCCTATTCCATGCCGACCACGGCAACCTATCCGCTGTAACCCTTGGAGTCGCCGGCGTGCAGAGGGCTATCGTGGCGATGGGCCAGCAGAGACGAAATGGCCGACCACTAAATCTCGCAGGGCGTCACCTGATCGTGCCGACAGACACGCGATATGTTGCCCGGCAACTGACTCACAGCAGAGAGTTGCGTGAGACGGGCACGGCGAACGGGACGAAGAACGTGCTCGCTGACGAAGACTTGAACGTCGTGTCGGACAGTCGGCTCGGAAGCGATGGCGTCACCGATCCCGCGACCGGCATCAAGTACACGGGGTCTGAACTCAACTGGGCGCTTGCTGCAGCACATCGAACGATCAAAGTGGTGTACTTGGCGGGGACGAAGCGCATGCCATCACTTCGCAGCTATCTGCTCGACCGCGGCCGCTGGGGTATCGGCTGGGACATCAACCTCGACTTAGCGGTATACGCACGCGATCACCGCGGGCTTTACTTCAGTAGCGGTACCGGCTGATTGCTACCGACCAGGATCTTTAACAAACAATCGAACCAAACCTTCGCTAAGGAAACCATCATGCCGCTTCAAGTCCATCAATCAAATCAGACAGGGAACATCTCCCGAAATGCTCAGACGCTCGGGTATGGCCTGCTGCACCGATTCGGTATCGCTCCGGTTTTTGACGACCTTCCTGATAATCAGCGAGGCTACGCCGAGCAACTATTTGTAGATGCTGAGTGCTTCGGCAGGTACAGCATGCCCGACATCGCCCGGCGTGCTCTTGAACTGGAGAACATCCCGTTCCGCAGTACGGATGTTGGCGAGGTCTGCCGATCGGCCGTATCGACGTCGACTCTCAGCGATGCGTTCACGCTGGCAATCAATACCACAGTACAGCGCACCTTCGAGGAACTGGCCGACACGACTCAGGGCTGGGTTCACGAAATCGAGGTAGACAATTTCAAAGACATCTCCTCGATCGAGCCCGGGAAAATGGGCACGCTTGATCCGTTACCGCCCGGCGGACATGCCAGCCATAAGATCCTCGGAGTGACTGACATGGCCGGCGGTTACCGCCTAGCCAGATTCGCTGGCCAGTTCATGATTGATGAGATGGACATGATCGATGACCGATGGGACATCCTCCAGCGAATCCCTATTGAGATGGCGTCTGCTGCTCAACGCCTGCGCCCAGACCTGATCTATTCGATCGTACTGGACAACCCGGATCTAGCAGACGGTGACCCGCTCTTTCACACGAACCATGCCAACCTCGACACCGCGGGCTCAGTGATGAGCGAAGATTCCCTGGGTGGCGGGATGTCTAAGGTGGCCGCGCATGAAGTGGACGGCGTGCCGCTTGGCGTCTTGGCAACACATCTCATTGTCCCGCCGGCGCTTAGATTCAAGGCGAAGCGATTTGTTCACGGTAGCGAAACCGCCGAGGGTGATGACCTACTCGTCCGTGCCGAGCCTCGGCTGCAGAACGGTGTGGTAGACCCGATCAGCAAGACCAAGCATGCGGGTAGCGCCACGGGTTGGTACATGGCTTCCAGCCCGATCAACGCGACAAGTATCGAAGTTGCATATCTGCGGGGGACCGGAAAGATGCCCGTGATCCGTGAGTACATGCTCGGCCCTGGTCAGTGGGGTATCGGCTGGGATATCAACCTCGATATCGCGGCTCGGGCAGTTGGTCACCGAGGAATCTACAAAGCCACCGGAGAGGTCTGATCGCTGTAACTCCTATGGATCGCTCGGTTTCGAAGTCGGCCGAGCGACTTCCAACGAAGCTGGCACCCGTCCGTAAGTGCAGCGGGATTCACGGGTGCCAGCTCTTTCAAACCAACGTGCAGTGGAGACAACCCCATGCCAGAGAATGAAAATCACGATGGGTCCTTCCAGGCCCGCCCGGGGTCTCTGCGGTGGTTCGACGCTGCGCTATTTTCGCGCACAAACGATTTTTTGCGTGGGTCAGTCAGTAGCGCGCGCGCAGTGAAATGGAGAGGCTAAAAATGAGTGTCGGCCAAACCAGTACGTTGGAACTTGATGATCCCGATATCGATTGCGTGCTGGCGAATTTCGAATCTGTGCGGGATCTTGACCAAGCTCAGGTCTTAAAGGCGATCGAGAAACGTCTAAGCGGGAGAAACCCAACTGTCCGCGAGATGGCAGCTCTCAATCGAGCAATCCGGACCTGTGATGAGGCAGCAAGGGATCGTATCTATCGCACGGTCCCTATTGAAGACATCGCCTCAATGACTGGGCTTACGATAGGCCAACTCAGAGAGTATGCCAGCCTGTATGGCGTGCCCACTTTGCACGCACAGACTGTCAATTTATACGAACTTCTGCCACGCCTTCACGAGCTTGCAGAAGCATGGCATTCCAAACGTAGTTGACACGCGGCACTACCTAATCAATGCAGGTATATCATGGCAAACGAAAAACGCATCGACCTTTTCTTTAAGGGGCATAACCAGGTGACCGGCGCGGCACGTGATGCGGCCCGCGATGCGGAAGAATACGATCGGCGTGTCCAGGCTATGCAGAAGCGTCAGATCGATCAGTTCAGGGCGATTGATGCTCAGCAGCGGCGCACACAGCAACGTCACGGTCGCCGTCGGTCAGAGATCCAGGCGACCATCAGCAACAGCGAGTTGGAGAATGCCCGCCGTGCCGTCGCGCTGGGGCGTCAGGGTGCCAAGGTCGAGCTCGAGCAGCTTCAGGTCGCACGTCGTTACAAGGAGGAGAAGAAACAACTCCAGCGCATCCTGCGTGACGAACTGGCCACATCCAAGCAGAAGCTGGCGGCCGAGAGGCAACTCGCGCAACTCGAAGCCCAACACCGCCAACAACTCGATCGACTGACCGTTAGGCGTCTTTTTGGCGATCGTGCTGGTGGTCGACGTCAGAACGAGCAGCTTGCCAGGCAGGCGAGTCTCGCACGACGGGCGGGCAGTGCTGTCACAGGCCTTGTCGCTGCCTATGCCGGCTTTCACACCGTCAGGGCCCTAGTGGGCGGCGCTACACGGTCAGTGCGAGAGCATGTCGAAGGTGTGGTTCAGCTACAGGGTGAGATCAAAGAGCTTTTGTCCCTTGGAAACAATGCTTCGAATCAGGGGCGGATCCGCGAGCAGGTCCTTGGCCTGTCGGGTAGCTCGGGACGATCGCGCCAAGAGATCGCAGATCTGCTCTTCTTCATCCAGTCCGGCTCGGCTGGCATGGATCAGGCCATTCAGGACCAGATCCTCAGTTCGTCTCTACTCGCCGGTGAAGTAACGAACGCCTCGCTGAATGACAACGCGAACGCGCTGATCAAGAGTTGGAAGATCTTCGGGCACGAAGTTCAGAGCGTCAGTGAACTGCAGGACAAGCTGTTCTTCTCAGCCGAGCGTGGCATGCAGACCTATGGCGATATGGCCTCGCTGCTGCCCCGTGTTCTGCCGGCGTCGGAGGCATTTAATTTCTCGCTAAATGAGACGCTGGCTACGCTTGCCGTGGCGACCCGTGTCGGCGGCAAGAACGAGCAGACGTACACGATGCTGCGCAACACCTTCTTGCGCATGAACAATGCCACGAAGGAAGGCATCGAACTCCAGGGATCATTCATTGATCGACTCGAGCAAGTGAGCCGGTATGACCCAGATACACTCAAACGCATCTTTGGCGACGAGGCAGTCACGTTGGTCTTGTCTCTCAAGGATCGGATCGGGGAACTTCGAGACGAGCTCCAGGCGTTCAAGGACATTCCCGACGGCATGCTTGAGAACAAGCTACGAGTGAACCTGAAGGACGATGTTTCGGCCTATGTGCGTCTCCTGAATTCAGCCCGGCAGAACGCTGAAAATGCGAAAGCTAATCCCGGACACCTTGGTATTGGCGAGTCTTTGGAATCGACTGGTGGTATCAGTGGGTTTCTTGACTCGATTGGTGCTCGATTACGGACATATGTTGGTCAGACGACACGCGAGCAGGAGCTTGCAGCTGCTGAGGCTCGTCAGCGGCTAGGGGCCGTGGGTGGGATTGGTATTGGGAGATTCGATATTGCGAACGCCGTCGGACTTTTAAGCGCCGCGCCCGCAAACACTGAAGATAGTCTTGTTGCAGATCAGCTCAAGCGGCAATTCGAAGATGCGCTCGCTGCTAACAGCTTCGCGCAGGCCGAGCTGATTGCAAAAGAACTGCACGGCTTCTTACCACGAAGCATTGCTCCAGAACTGCATCGAATCGAAGAGGCCCGCGCTCAAGCAACGGTTAATCAACGCCTCGGGGCGATGGCTGTGCTCGGCGACAACGACGCAATCCTGAGAAGGTTTGGCGGCCATGAGGATCAGGGAACCTTGTCGCGCTTGGTCAAGGAATTTCAATCGATCAAGGGAACTGCAGATGCTGGGCATGAGACGCCTGATATAGTTGCTGATGCCCTATCGGCGATTGAGAATAGATTTACCGAGATACTTGCCCGCGAAGCCGATCGAAATGCAGAGGCCGAGCAGAAGCGATTGAATGAACGTGCCGAGGCTCAGCGTCGCGAGGCGATCCGACCGCTGGTTCAACAGAACCTTTTTGCCTTGGACGAAGCTAAGAAACGTGCAGCCGGAGATCTCCTCGGAGCCGAACTTGTCCGCATCGAACGCCGGTATGCCGAGGCCTTGTCTGAGAATGCTCAGAATCCTGAGTTGCTGTCATTACTCAAGCGTCGTCAGCAGTTGGACAAGCAAGCCGCGGTAGATGCGGAGCTCGAACGCAATGCTGAAAAAGCCCGTCGCCTGGCCGATTTGCGTTTCCAGGTCGAGCAGGGACGGCTTGAGTCGGAGGGTAAGCTCACTGAAGCCGCGGTGCTGGGGATCCGTCACAACTTCCGAGAGCGCCGTCGCGGCCGCTCAGAAGAAGAAATCGGGCAGTTGAGGGTGCTTGAGTACAGGGCTATCGCTGAGGCACGAGAGTTAAGGGGTCGCCAGCTTGAGGACCTGGAAGCAGAAGTCCGCCGGCGTCAGCTCTTGCAGTCAGGCGATCGCATTGGTGCGGAGATGATCCGGATCGAAGCCGAGTTCGCTAGGCGGATCGAGGATGCGTCCGGCGGCCGCGAGCGAAGCCTGCTCGAGCAGCTGAAGCAACTTCAAATTCAGAGCCTCCAGCCTGTCCAAGAGCCACGTCGCACACCGGCGGCTATATCGGTCGATCGTCAGTTCAGCGGCGCTGCAGAGCGATTCAGGCATGGAGTAGACCCGGCCAGCCTTACCGCGGCGAATACAAAGCGAATAGCTGATCAGATGGAAAAAGAGGCCCAAGAGCGCAAGCGCCGTCTTGATCGTCTGGAGCGGCGACGTACAGAGCGTTACGACTCGATCGATGATGACATGTTTATTGACCTGGCTTAGCATGCCGTCCACCAAGTGTCACGGCATGTCAGGTAGGGATTTCACCCAAAACAGATTAACCTGATTTTTATGCGCCTGCTATACCTGCGCATCTAAAGTTAGCACGCCAAGATTGCCATCTGTATATTGCTTTGGCAGCATCCTTCTATTTTCCGGAGCTCTCATGTCTAGCATCATCTTGCTCTTTCTCGTCATCATCCTTGGCGTTGCCTGTGTTGTAATGAGCGTTTTTCTTATTGAAGGGCGCGAGCTCTATGGGCACAAACTAATACGTGCTTGGCGGATTGCCTGGTCCAAGCGCCGAGAAAGCTCCAATGCCATTGCCAGCGCGAAGCAATCAAGGATCGAAGCGGAGAATGCTAGGCAGGATGCCGACACAGCACGCAAGGTTGTCGCCGACCGCATCGCGCGGATGGGCAGCTACATCATTGCTGAGCAGAGTGGTGAGCATATCAAGGGAATCAAGGCCAACAACTATCACGCCAAAGAGAAGAAGGTGCTGCGTTCGATCGAAGTCGCAGCCAAGAACGGTTATCACCTACCCGCGGATGAACAGGCTCAGCTCGTGCGCATGTTGCAGCAGGCCCATGAAAAAGCTCTGAGGCATGAGGAGGAGAAGCAAAAGCAGGCTGCGATTCGAGAGGTCATGCGGGAAGAGGAGAAGGCTCGTCGCGAGCGTGAACGAGCCGTCAAGAAGGCTGAAGAAGAACAAAAGCGCAAGGAGCGCGAAGCTGAGATCAAGCAGAAGGCTCTCGAAGAAGCGATCTCACTACTCGGCGACACACACTCCGAGCAGATCGAGGAGATGAAACGCAAGGTGGCCGAGGCCCGCCAAGAAGCAGAAGAGGCGCGACTCGCGGCCGAACGCACCAAAAGCATGGCCGAGCAGACTAAGCAGGGCCACATCTACATCATTAGTAACATCGGAAGCTTCGGCAAGGATATGTTTAAGGTTGGGATGACTCGTCGGCTAGAACCACTGGATCGGGTGAAAGAGCTCGGTGATGCATCCGTACCGTTCAGCTTCGACGTTCACGCGATGATCTCGGCCGACGACGCCCCGGCCTTGGAAGCCGCCCTTCACCGCCGGCTAAGCGATTACCGTGTCAATAAGGTGAACTTCCGCAAAGAATTTTTCCGTGTCTCGCTCGATCAGATAATCACTGCAGTCGAAGCCGAGCATGGCACGATTGAGTACCAGGCTGATCCGGAGGCGTTGGAGTACTTTGAGTCTGTTTCAATCGCAGAAGAGCAGGGTACAACGGAATCACGGATCCTTGCTGAAGCATCTATTACTGAGGAAGGATGAGGTGTCCTGTGCCTGATGACCTCACACCGTCTAAGGCTAAAGCATGAGCGTTGATGATATGCTGCCATCTATGAGCGACTACGAGAAAGAGAGCGAGGGAAATATTCAGGTAGCCTTTGACTGGGAGCAACTAGACGCGGATCCCGGTATAAGGACCGCGTTGTTAGAGGAGGTTGAAGCAAGGCTTGAAGCAGTCAACGAAACGGTCGTAAAGCATACCGCAGAGATTATTGACGCCCGAAATAAATGGGATACCACTTTTGGGATGTTAAGGGGGTGGGTCGTAGCATGGGGCGCGTCTATAAACCTCATAGCACTTCAGCCAAATTTTGAATCCGGCCTGCCGCTGCTGGCATTGGTGGCCGCTGTTTGCTGTTCGCTTATGGGCTTAGGACTGGTTCTTGTCGATGCGTTTGTGGACCGCACTCGCCACCTAGAGCACGCACGAAAAAGCTCTGAATACATACTTACGATAGCCGATGAAAAGTCAATGTTACGAAATGATGCGATGCAATTAAAGCACTGGGAAGCTTTCCGTGAGGAGGCCAAGAAGCATACGCCCACCCTACGCAATATAACTCTGCCACCTCCAGTGCCCACGAAGGCGAGGCTGAGAGACAAGTTTTTTATTATTGGCTGTAGCTTGTTGGTTGTTGCCACGCTGTGCTTAGCTGCCGCCCGGGTGGCTTCATCGTCGCAATCTACCAACGTCGCTACCTCAACCCCCACAACATCGCCACCCCCGTCACCGCACGCCAGTCCGTAACCGCACTCGGCACTGTGTTAACTTGCTGCCGTTCGCCGGTCTCGGGATCAGTGGCCCGGTAGACGCGGCGACCATCACTCGCGGTGAGCAACGCCACCTCGTAACCAGCCTCACGTAGTCGATCCATCGCGCCGAGGATCTCGTCGGTATCGGCCCCACGCTCATCTGCGGCCAAGGCGTCAAGGACTTCACGCTCGGTCATGCTGTTGCTCAGAGGCGGCGATTATTCTTGATCACTTACTATTTGGTGCTGTAACCAACCGGTAATATTGCGGCCCATCGCATCGTAGTCTTCTCCAAAATCAAGCTGCCCCTCATCAATCAAGGTGTCATTACTACTTACGTATAGCTTTGATTCGTAGTAGTGATCCCTGTACGGCTCGGGGAATGGCTCTGCAAGACGATAAATCTTGTATTCGATTTTTTTGATTACCGATCCGAAAAATATCGATGCGAAATATGTGTTGCCATCTTTCAGCATGATGACATCGATTACATTGCCAGGCTCGAGGGTATCGCCAGGCCCTTCATCAATCGATGAGTACTGCTGGTTAAAGCTGTATTCTGCCAGATTCGGATGAAATGTTCTTTGAGTCGTATGGCAACAGTAATAACCCTTATCTGCGAAACCTTTCACAAACTCAACCATGATCGAGAGAATCTTGTTTACGTCGAAGTCCATGCCCACAGTCTACCCCTCCTTATTATCTGCAGTGCTGCTGCTCGTACTCGGCAACCACCCGATCTCGCTCCTCAAGCACTGCCAGCACCATGTGGTCGAGATGCAGCGACCTGAGCCTGGCCACGCGGTGGGCCTTGCGGATGCTGCGGGACACGATCAGTGCCCGGATGAACGACTCGATGATGCAGATAGGGGCGAGCATGCGAGTACCATACCGCCATGACTGCCACCGCGATGCTGACGCTTGTCCTGTTGGCCTGTAGCCCATCCACGGCCACAGACGACCCGTATGCCGACATCCCCGTAGAGGCCACAGGCGACGCCCTGAAGGCCCAGCTACACGACCTGGTCGATGACCACGAATCGCTCGACTACAGCGACCTGTGGGATGCCCTGGCCAAGACAGACGCCGACCCGGACAAGGACGGGCATGTGATTCTGTTCTATACCGGCAATTCACGCAACGCCGAGAAGCACGGTAGCCGCACCGGCGAGTGGAACCGTGAGCACATCTGGGCCAAGTCACGCGGCGGGTTTCGCAATGAAGGGCCGGGCGCTGACCTTCACATGATCAGGCCGACCGATGTGAGGACGAACAGCGCGCGGGGTAATCTCTCATTCGACGATGGCGGCGAGCCGTGGGAGGACTCCGGCTGCAAGCGGGACCGCAACTCATGGGAGCCACGCGACGCGGTTAAGGGCGATGTTGCCAGAGCGATCTTCTATGCTGCGACGCGGTACGAGCAGCCGGACCTTGAACTGATCGACGAGGTTATGAAGCAGGACGATCGCAGACCGCGTCATGGCAAGCTGTCAACGCTGCTGAGGTGGCATAAGGAAGACCCGCCAGACGATGCCGAGCGGCTACGTAATGATCGCGTGGAGAAGTTGCAGGGGAATCGGAACCCATTTGTGGATCGGCCAGAGTTTGCGGGGAGAGTGTGGGGCACATCTCGCTAAGACTTCCCATCTTCTTCAGTGCTTTCGTTTGAATCGTCGTACCGCATCCGTCGAACTCTCTCGATGATTCCGACTACTTGCTCACCGAGAACCGCAGCAAGAAGACACACTACGACGATACAAATAAGCCACATGGCGATTTGCTCTGGTTCAAGCGAGAGGATGGATTCGAGCATGAGCAGCCTCCATTTGTCCGAAGTACAGCCAATGATGCGGAAGGAGCTTCTCGCATCAACAACACGCCGCTTTTATGGCGACGTCTACAACGGAGACCTGTCAGCGATGCCTATTCCCACGGGCACTTTGGGCAAGCTCCATTCATTCAACGATTCAGAAACTCGTTTTGTTTCACTTTTCTTTTTTTAATGCGAGTTGTAGGAATATTTCTACGATCTCAGCGTTATCCAGTCGAACCCTGGCTGCAATTTGTACGTCAGATAGTTGAGTGACGAGATGCGACTTTAAACCAGAATGACCTATTCCCACGGGCACGTGCCGGCAACGGCCGTGTCTTTTTTATTAGCGATGGTAGCGATCCGGTGGAGGCAAGCAGGGCGGTCACATTTCGCCTTCCGTGGCCCTGATCCGTCAGGTCCTCGAGCAGTCGTTGGCCGAACTAAGACTTGAGGTCGAGGATGAGTTGGAATACGGGTGTTGAGGGCTTGGCGCGCACAGCTAGATCGTGGATCTGTGGGCAAGCATGCCGATCAATACCAATAATCTATTGCCAGCAATTGGCTTAGAGTAAGTAGTCGGTGGTTGTGCGCACAAAGCATAGATTTTTGCCCTGAGCGGAGCGGCGATCTAGCGTGAGTGGATCAAATACCGGCCGTGCAGGTTAACCTAATGGATGGGGCTGGTGTGAAATGATACAACTTCAGTGCACATTTCACGAGTGGGGCTCACAATGGCAAAAAAGAAGGCGACAGCAAGTGCTGAAACTAGGCGAATACGACGGGCATTCAATCTGGCGATACAGCGACGTTCTCGCAAAGATTTGACCAGCTTAATGGATTTATGTGGTATTCCGCATGGACCGGAATTGACTCGGGCAGAGTTAGTTCGCAGGTTAAAGCAGCACGCTCCCGATAACAGGCGGAAGTTGGCTTTACAAAACACATTACTTGCTGGTCAAACATCATTAAGCATTTATCAATTTGTCGAACTTGAACGATTAGATGTTGCTGACAATCAAGATTTGATTCTGCCGGGTCGAAACTTTGATGTTGCTACTGGAGTGCCAAAAATTGCCGAGATAGGTAACGTCGGGGACATAGTTCCTAACCTTCAGGTTATTGTGTGGGCTATTCGTATTCCTGAAGAACATTACATCGATTTGGAGCTAAAACTTAAGAGTGAGGGCCAGGCAGCAATCATACATAGTTTCTATGAGCCACAGTCACGAACTCTGCAAGTGCGGGCCGATGCGCGTATTTCGGGTAAGATTGCCGTTCAGTGGGCTGAGCTATGCGGGGTGCCATTTGTTGAACATGTTCAGAAACTTGCGATTACCAATCGTGATGACTTACATGCGTTTGCAGATCAGATAGACGCCAGAATTGTTAAGTCAACAGGTGAAAAGAGGATTAATACTGGATTCCTGAGAGTCAGTGGTGAACTGCATCCGGATGGCGATGATCTGCTGAATACCGCGGATTATAACGAGCACGTCAGAATTACAGATCCTGTAGATGCAGTGATTGAAGTAAGAGTGGGTGTGGCAAGGTATAGGATTGGAGTCGGAATGAAAAGTGAGTCACTTGTATTTCGAAGCAAGGCTCCTGAATCTTTAATTCAAGATATCTATGAGCAACTGTATGCTTTTTATTACAGAGATGACCAGGAGTAATCATGCCTGTAACCAAGGCTGAAGTTGTAGATGCGAAAGCATGGCTGGATAAGCAGCTGAGCGGTGGTGCTATTAGCGTTAACGCTACTGCACTGGCACATGATGCAGGAATTCCCGAAGCGACTGCAGCAGCCATACTTCTTGGGGTATCCGAAGCTGAGGGCTCGATCGTAGTACACGGTCGAACAAGCTGTTGGAATTGTGGCCGGCAACTTCGTGTTGATGGCAATGATCTTGAAGCGATTACTAAAAGCCACCAGGCAATGATCAATGATTCTTGCCCCTACTGCAATGTTCTACTAGGCGAAGAGCCACTGGATCTACGTTTTTCTTTTTCCTCACGCGGGCACGGCGACGGCGTTGTGTCCGCGGCCTTAGATTCTGGAAATTTGATTGCTAAGTTTGGCCCAGGGGAGCCTATTGAAGTCGATGCAGAATTTCTTGAAAACAAACACCAAGTAATTCAGTTTATAAATCATGGGGAATTGCACTTAAAAGTAACGGGAGATCATCACATGGAAAACAATGCGGGCAGGGACAATATTGGTGGGGATCGCAATACGCAGATTGCTGGGCGGGATGCCAGTGTTAGTCGTGATTCATCGCCGAATTGGGTCAAAATAACTCTAGCAGTACTAGGCACTCTTGTGGCGGTGGCAGGATTGATTGTCGCTATCATCCAGCTGATGTAGGCTGATGTTTCATCGCTTCCTGCGGTCAACCAGAAAACCCCCGCAATCGGTATCAATCCATTGCAATGAACCGGCACCAGCGGTATCGTAAGGGCATGTCGTGACACCACTTGTCGCGCTGATAAGGGTGAGGTCGCAGGTTCGAATCCTGCCAGCTTCCAGCGTTTCCTGACAGATCAGGAGACGCTTTTTTACTGTCGCATGCTCTCCATGTTTTCTGTCAACCCTGTTGCGATCTCAGGTGCCCGGATCGGATACGCTAGTGCACGGCCTGGGTTTACATGATTGGAGTGTGTAGAGATGCGGCACAAGAATTCTTGGGCGACGGTGACAGCGGTCGGTTTGCTGCTGCTGGCGGGCTGCGGCGAGTCGAATTACGACATCAAGAGGGGGATCGCTGAGGCGTACAATGAGACCACGGATGCGCGGCTCGCTGCTATCGATGCTGCGATCGCTGATGCGCTTGACCGGCCGATCGTGCCCGAGGACGGTCCCGACGTCGAGGTCACGACGGACCAGCCGATCAGTGGCGTCGTCTTCGCTGCGAAGAATAACGAGCCGGGGGGCAACGCGCGGGTGCTCTGGCTCGACGCGGTCGAGACGGACTACGACTCGATGTTGAATGAGTATGTCAGTTTCGAGCAGTTGACCCGCTGGTTCATCTGGCCCCGCATGGCGGTGAAGTACGATTCGATCGCCCCCGGGCCGCCGGAAGACTTTGAGGCGGCTCATCAAGACCTTGCGGACACGCGGTACCTCCTGCTCGTTCGGACGCGCGAGATCATGCCGCCGAAGCATCAGGAAGAGAACTCGTATTTCCCCGGCGCGTGGGTTGGCCAGGGCCACCTGTACGATCTGGATACGGGCTCGCACCTCGCGGTCGTGCTTGTGGGTGCACGCAACCCCCCGCCGATCGATTTCGCCGGTTCGACACTCGATGTCAGCATCGTGTCGGACGACCCGGAACACAACGTCGAGCAACTTACCGAAAGGCTGCACAAGAACATCCTCCTGTTCCCGACGCTGTTCGCAGCGGAACATATCGATGGGGTCGAGACGCCATACGAACTGGACCAGCCCCCGTTCGGCACGGCACGCCTGAAGCTGAAGGGCCAGGAATAGCCAGCGCGTGTCAAGATTTTTGGGCACGCTTTCAAGCTAAACGCGGATAAATGTAATAAATCTACATCGGCCTTCGTTATTTCTATTGCATTGTCCTTGCATAGCCGATATGTTTTGCGAACAAGGAACCTCATGACGAGGTAAACGAATTCGATGAACACCAGACAGCACAATCCCAAACCCGTCGAACACACGCTCTGTGTGTCGGGGCTGTCTGGCCGACCCGGCCAAGGCGAACGAACCGATCGAGGCTACCTCGATACGAGTTCGGCGCTGGTTGGGTCATCCGCCGCCGCCGTGCCCGGTTTACTCGGCCTATCCGCCGTGATAGCGGGCTTTGGGCCGATCAACCCGATCGCTTAGGCCGGAACGACCCCCAACCAGCAGCCTACGACGACGCCGACGCGTGTTGGCAGAGCGGTTGTTCTACACGCGATGAGCAACCGTGTTAGATCTGTCCATCCACCCCGGAGTAACAAAAACCATTGTTTTACAAGGAAAAATGCACGGTGTAGCTCAAGGGCAGAGCGTGCCCCTCATAAGGGCGAGGTTGCTGGTTCGATCCCAGCCATCGTGATTGGGAAACGAGATGCGGCGTAGAAGAGCGGCGTCCTCGCCGGGTTCATCCCCCGTCGACCGCCCCCGGAGGTTGCGGGTTCGAACCCGGCCGCCGCGATTGACAACCCGGAAGTGGCGCACCGTTTCGGGCGGGCAGGCGGTCACATGCCGTCGGCGCGATCGGTGCGCTGACGATGCCGCGTAGCTCAGTGGCTAGAGCCCCTGTCTTACAAACAGGTACGCGTCGGTTCGAGTCCGACCGCGGCAATAACAATGACGATGCTGCTGCACCGTCGACAACACGCTGGTTGGCTTAGCCGGCAAAGCGCCCGTCTGAAAAGCGGGAGACCCAGGTTCGAGTCCTGGACCAGCGATTGGTGAGGCAAGCAATAGCAAACCTCTAGGCACGGGTGTTCCGTGTCGAGATCTTTGACAAGTGAAGAGCGGATAGATGCAGACGCCCCCGGCTTTTCCGGGGGCTAGACGTGACGGTCTGCCCCCGGCGCTATCGTGCGCCGGGGGCATGGGCCGTCATCTTCGACGCGTAGCTCAGTGGCAGAGCACTCGGCTGATAACTGAGGGGCCGGTGGTTCGAATCCACCCGTGTCGACTTTTGAATGCATCCACCACGGCGTCGGAGCTCGATGGCAGAGCACCTCGTTGTCTGCGAGACAGGTGCGGGTTCGAATCCCGTCGGCGTCGCTTTGGTCACGGTAGCTCAATCCTGGAAGAGCAGCTGTCTAGTAAACAGCCGGTTGCCGGTTCGAGGCCGGCCCGTGGCTTTGCCCCGTAGTTCAACTGGAAGAATGCCGGTCTACGAAGCCGGAGGTTGCAGGTTCGAGCCCTGCCGGGGTGATTACAAGGCTTTTAGGCTTGAGTCCTGAGGCTTGGGTGCTTTTTGTAGATAGTCCCGACCTGTTTACGCGAGCCTCATGCCTCATGCCTTCTTTGAGCCGTAGCTTAATTGGTAAGAGCGGCCGGCTTTGAACCGGCAGGTTGTAGGTTCGAGTCCTACCGGCTCAATTTTTTATTGCCCCGTAGCTCAACGGAAGAGCACCGGCCTCCGAAGCCGAAGGCTGCAGGTTCGAGTCCTGCCGGGGTGATTCGATCGGCCGTGCAGGACGCGGATACTTCTCCATGGTTTTCCTCCATGCTGGCTGCTAGCCAGTACCCGCTGCCGCTTGTTCCCCGATCGATACGCCGCCGTACCCCAACTGGCAGAGGGGGCCGTCTCAGAAACGGTTGATGTGCAGGTTCGAATCCTGCCGGCGGTACTTCTCTTTCCGCCCCCTTGGCGCAATCGGTAGACGCACCGGGTTTAAACCCCGGCACCGCGAGGTATTGCCGGTTCGAGTCCGGCAGGGGGTATCGCAAAATCACTCACAAACCTCAATAGAAAGGAGCGCGTCATGCGCAAGGACATGGCCAAAGTGATTGTCGAACGCCCACGCATCGGCGGGCGTTTCAAGTTCCCGCGCGGCAAGCAGCGGTATCGCAAGCCGCGCGATGCCGATGATGACATCGGGCTGCCGTCTTTCGAGGGGATTCGTAAGCCCTGGACAGTGAGCGGTGGCGGCAAGTGCCTCAATGAAAACCTCGCACCCCTGCGTCGGTTTCTCCAGAGCCGTGTCGGCCAACCCTGGAACGAAGTCTACAGCGAGATCCGTGCGAACCTGCGTGTCGATAGTGCGGTGCAGCTCCACGTGATCCAGCATCTTGAAGACTACGTTGAAACCAACGTACGGTTGATCGACGGCGAGCCTTACACGATCCAACGCCGGGGCTGGGAGCCGATCACGGAGAGCAACTGGTGGACGCTTTTTTATGTTCATCCTGAAACAGTGCTGCTGATGAAGGCACCGAAGAGTAAGCGGTCACGCTGGTACCGGCCGTCGCAACCCCGCGGCTGCCCCTATGAGCGTGTGACGACGGGGCGTATGACTCGGGCCTTTAAGATCGAGGGCTATTGGTACGAGTTGGCACTCACGCCGATCTGCAAACGCCACGCGACACACGACGGTCGCGTCGATGTCCAAGACGTGTTGCTGCCCGCACTTTCAAGGCCGCATGAGCACTGGGACTATTACGGCGGGCCTTGCTACGCGGTGAAAAAGCGACAGATGAGTAGCCGTGCGATACGCCAGCTGATCGCCGAGCAAGCGATCATCAAGGCGGGACATCAGGACCCTAGCTTTGCCAACAGCGGGCGTTACCCACGCTTCCGTAAGCAGTTTAAAACCTGGGCAAACGACAACTATTGGACCCGACGCAAGGATGCGTCACCCACACCACCGTACCCCAACTGGCAGAGGGGGCCGGCTCAAACCCGGTCAGGTGCTGGTTCGAATCCAGCCGGTGGTATTCCAACTTAGACGCAGATCAGCAACGCCGTCGTGCCCCAATCGGCAGAGGGGCCAGCCCGAGGTGCTGGTGGTTGCAGGTTCGAATCCTGCCGACGGTATTCAGTTACGGCCGCTCCGGAGGCGTGGGGCTCGAGACGCGCTTGGCCCGTTGAGGGCCGCGAACTCGCCCCACGACCCGGGCCGGCCCACCGGACACAACGCTTGGGGTTGTCGCTCAGTTGGAAGAGCGCCTAGTTTGCAACCAGGAGGCTCGGGGTTCAAGCCCCCGCGACTCCACTTTGTCTTCTACTTCCTTGGGACCGTAGCTCAATCGGGAGAGCACCCGGCTTGCAACCGGGGGATCAGGGTTCGATTCCCTGCGGCTCCATTTTCCCATGATTCATTTAGAAAGGAGGCCGACCATGACGTTGGCACTGAACACGGACGTGCTGGTTCTGAACAAGAACTGGTCGGCGTTGCGTGTGATCACTGCGGCCGAGGCGTTGGCCGACCTCTTCGTCGGCAAGGTCGAGGCGATCGACACCGATTACCAGGCGTACGACTTCGCCACATGGCGTGATCTCAGCGCGTACAAGAGCGCGTTCGAGCCCGAGCCGTACCGGTTCGTGCGGACCGTGACCGACGCGGTGCTCGTGCCGGCGGTGGTCCGGCTGCTGAAATTTGACAAGGTTCGTCGGCCGACGGTCCGGATGAGCCGGCGGAACGTGTACCTGCGTGACAACTACACCTGCCAGTACACGGGGAAGAAGCTGCCTGCCAGCCAGCTCAACCTCGACCACGTTGTCCCGGCCTCGCGGGGCGGCAAGACGACGTGGGAGAACGTGGTGTGCTGCTGTATCGAGGTGAACTCGAAGAAGGGCGACCGCACGCCTGCTGAGGCGGGTCTGAAGCTGATCCGTGAGCCTAAGAAGCCGGACCCGGCGCAGCTGTTGTTCGCAGCCCGGCGTCCCCGGCACGACGCGTGGAAGCATTTTGTTGATGCGGCGTACTGGAATACGGAGCTGCAGGACTAAGTCGGTTTGATAACGATGGGCGCTCGGCCGGTCTCCGGGTCGGTCGGGCGCTTTTGATTCGAGTGGGGCGGACATTCCTGCCTGTCGTCATGGCGGAGCTATGAAATCACTCTTCTCAGGCCTATCGGCCTGACGGCAGACAGGAATGTCTGCCCCACTGTTTAAAACAGGGTGGATCTCGATTGGTTGAGGGCCTGCTTTGGGTGCAGGTCGGTGCGGGTTCGAGTCCCGCTGCCCTGATTGTTTGATTTGATGGTGGCGGAAGCCGAAGCGGCCGAGGCGCTGGATTGTGAGTCCGGTGGAAGCGGGTTCGAGTCCCGTCCGTCACCCTTTTTTTAACCCAGGAGCAAGCCATGACCCGCCTCGAATACTACTGTCAATGCCTCTTAACCAACGGCAACCGATCGACCGTTGGCTTCATCCCCGCCAGCGTCGCGGTGGTAGGCAACGTGCTGGGCCTTGAGCTGGCTAGCGGCCTGGACCGTGGCTGGCGTGTCGAGTCGGTCGGCACCCCCGTTCAGAAGGACCAGATGCGTTTGTTTGAGCACCAGCACACGAAGCAGCGTATTGCATCGGATATGGGCACCAAGACCAAGCGGGGCCGTCGGCCCAGACGTTAATCAAACCCTTACCCCGACGAATACCATCGTCGGCTTTCAGCCTGTAGCGAAGTTTGGCATCGCGCTCCCCTCGGGCGGGAGAGGTCGTAGGTTCGAATCCTGCCGGGCTGATTGAAAGGCTTGAGGTATAAGGGTTGAGTTCTGGCTTTACACAAGCCTCAAGCCTCAAAATAGATGCGTCGTTAGCTCACGTTGGCAGAGCGGCTGGCTTCCAACCAGCAGGCAGCCGGTTCGACACCGGCACGACGCTTTTCATGGATCCCTTGGTATAAAAGAAAGAGAGGTGTCTCATGGGATACGAGATGATTGATGGCGTTCCGGTATGGGGCGCCCCGGACGCGGGCGCGGTGACGCAGATCCAGACCTGCTTGCGCAACAAGGACGCGGCGGCGGGCGCACTGATGGGCGACCACCACCTGGGCTACGCGATGCCGATCGGTGGCGTCGTGGCGTATCACGGCATGGTCTCGCCTTCGGGCGTCGGTTACGACATCGCCTGCGGCAACAAGGCCGTGCGGCTGGACGTTAAGGCCGAGGACATCAAGCGGGACATCGGCAAGATCATGGACATGATCTACCGTGAGATCTCGTTCGGTGTCGGCCGGAAGAACAAGGAAGACGTCGACCACGAGCTGTTCGACGACGAGGCTTGGGAGCTGGTCGACACGCTGCGGATCCGTGTGAACAAGTGCCGCGACCTGAAGCAGCTGGCCCGGCAACAGCTGGGCACGGTCGGTTCGGGCAACCACTACGTGGACCTGTTCGTTGATGAGCAGGATCAGTTGTGGTGCGGCGTGCACTTCGGTTCGCGTGGCCTGGGCCACAAGCTCGCTTCGCACTTCATCGAGAAGGGCGGCGGCGACAACGGCATGCACGTCGACCCGGTTGTGTTCCACGAGAACACGTATCTGGGCGAGTCGTACATCCGCTGCATGAACCTGGCGGGGCGTTACGCCTACGCGGGCCGCGACTGGGTGTGCCAGAAGGTCGCGCAGCTCCTGAAGACGAAGATCGTGGAAGAGGTGCATAACCACCACAACTTCGCGTGGAAGGAGACGCACACGATCGACGGCCACGAGATGGAGGTCTGGGTGGTCCGCAAGGGCGCAACCCCGGCCTTCCCGGGCCAGCGCGGCTTCGTCGGCGGGTCGATGGGCGACATCTCGGTCATCCTCGAGGGTGTCGAGAGCGGAGACAGCGTAGCAGCACTGTACTCAACCGTTCATGGTGCGGGCCGGGTGATGAGCCGTACGCAGGCGGCGGGCAAGAAGCGCTGGGACAAGAAGTCCAAGGGCTTTGTCCGCAAGAGCGAGGGCCAGATCACCAAGCCGATGATGAACGCGTGGGTGAAGAAGGCGGGCGTCGAGCTGCGCGGCGCCGGCACGGACGAGTCGCCGCACTGCTACAAGCGCCTGCCCGAGGTGCTCGAAGCGCACGGCGGCACGGTGCGCATCGTCCACACGCTGACGCCGATCGGCGTGGCGATGGCGGGCGAGGACGAGTTCGATCCGTACAAGGATTGATTCGGTGGGGCGGGCATTCCTGCCTGCCGTTAGGCCGAAGGCCTAATCTGAATCGCAACTCGGCTTCGCCGACCGACAGGCAGGAATGCCTGTCCTACTTTGTTGACTCCAACCCGGTTCCGACACGTGAGGTGCGTGTCGGGCCGGCTTATCGAGGCTTGGGGCTTGAGTCCTGAGGCTTGTTTAAAGCCATGCTTCAAGCCTCAGGACTCAAGCCCCAAGCCTTCTGCTCGGAACGGTAGCTCAAGCAGGCAGAGCACCCGGTTCTTACCCGGGCGGTTGTGGGATCGTGGCCCACCCGTTTCATTAAAAATCATTGGCCTCGTAGCTCGAAGGCAGAGCATCTGACTTTTAATCAGGTGGGTGCGGGTTCGAGTCCCGCGGGGGCCATTGGAGGCTTGGGGCTTGAGTGGTGAGGCTTGTGTAAAACCAGACTCCAAGCCCCAGGCCCCGAGGCTCAAGCCTCATACGCTGGCGTAGCTCAGTGGCCAGAGCCCCGTACTCGTAATACGGTTCGCGTCGGTTCGACTCCGACCGCCAGCTTTCTCAATGATGACAAATGATTTGGATTTACAATCATTTTATGGAAATTGCTGGTATGCCTATTGATGAGATGAGCCCGTTTATATTTGTATGGATTGGTGTGGGTGTGATTGGCTCGCTATGGCTACTCGTACACCCCGCCTCATGGCGATCGATGTATATCGGCTGGCGTGGCGCTTTTGGGCTTGTCATCGATCCTCAAAGCCCGATCCTGTCAAATACTGCACTGCGATTTTATGGCGTGTTTGTTGCAGTCTTCGTTTCATCAGGCGGGTATATCTTTATTCAACAAGAGTTGGATCGATGGCAGCAAGAGCAGGTACAGCAAGAGTACGACCCTCAGCACACCGTCGATGAGATGATCGAATCTATTCGGGAGATGCGTCGTCAAGAGCACGCTGAACAGTAATCGATTCTCTACATGTGATCGTTGCACCCCGTCGTCTAATGGAAGGGCACCGGTCTTCTAAACCGGCGTGTGCTGGTTCGAGTCCAGCCGGGGTGATTCTTGCGAGGTAGAGTTTAGAGGAAGAGAAGAGAGATAAGGCTGCTGCTCTCAACTCTCCCTCCCAACTCTTGACTTATTTGCGCCGTAGCACAACGGTAGTGCGGCTCCCTGTTAAGGAGAGGGTTGTTGGTTCGAGCCCAACCGGTGCAGTTTTTGTCGGGGCATGCTCCATTGCTTTGCAGCGTCATAAGCGGTTGGACGCCTCGTGGGTGTCGTCCGGCCGGGCGTGGGCCGTCGGCTGCTGGTGCCGCAGACGCTTGCTTGGGTTTGTGGGGTGCGTTCAAGAGCGCCATGGGGTTGGTTCACTTGAACGGTTTGGAGGGCATTGGCGTTGTTTGGCGGCGTTTGGGTCACCTGAATGGGTGACGAAAGCCGTTGAATCACCGGTTTGGTGCGCACAAAACCGGTTTTGTGCGCACGAGTTCAAGTGTGCCACGCTTTCGTTGGCGCTCTTGGCACCCTTGCCTGAGGCGGTCGGGAATGGTCTAGTCACACGCGTGTAGCTCAATGGCAGAGCGGTGGATTCCAAATCCATCAGGTGCGGGTTCGAGTCCTGCCGCGCGTGCTTTTCAATTTGGGATCAGCATCGCGGGTCAATCCGGCGGCGCCCCGGCCAAGGTTCCCGATCGGTACGGCGCGTCCCGCGAAACGGGCTCGAAACAGCCCGCGGTGTGTGGTAGCTCAGAAGTAGAGCACCGGCTTGAAGAGCCGGGAGTCGTCGGTGCGAATCCGACCCACTCCTCCATGGCAAGGCATACCAGCCCGGGGTTCGACTCCCCTCGAAGGCCCTCGGATATGGGCACCAAGGCGTGAAAGCGCCCACCACGACGCGGGTCGGGGGCAACGATCCGCCGGTGTCTCCAGCCGATTCGTTGGCGTGCATCGCCTTCGCTTGCGTTGGCTTTGCAGCTTCGAATCGGCACCGGTTCATCGGCCATGCGGTTAGGCGGATACCGGGCCGGCAAAGTGTGAGCCCCCGGAAGTCTTCGTGATTTCCGGGGGTGCCTGATCACTCGATACTGCGCAGCTGCTGCCGCGCTCGATAGCCGGGCACAGCCTTGCTCGACTCGGTTGGCACTGCGCAGCATCGTTTGATTCAGCACACTCCCTGCCGACCCTCAAGCCAACCCCGCCGATACACCCGGGGAGCACGCCGGGCGGACAAGCCCTCGGCTCGCATTTGATTGATTGAATCGCCTTAGATGGGATGGGCTTCCAGCCCGTCGTCACGACGAAGTCGTGAACCATGCTTGATTCGGGCTGCGCCCGAACGACGGGCAAGATGCCCATCCCACCTTTAATTCAGATCCTTTTCTTTCCTGCCGTGACGGTCACGCCGGGTCTTCTTTCCTCTGTCTCAAAAGGAGCACAGACCATGTTTAACAGGCTTCGTATCCGTAAGCATGAAGTCGGCCTGTGGTTCCGCCACGGCGACTTCAAGGGGCTCCTGGCATCGGGTGCATACATCATGCCCGGCCGATACTTCGGTACCGACAGTGTCCAGGTCGTTGACCGGTTGGTTGGCAAGTTCGAGCACAAGCTGCTCGATGTGCTGATCGACCACGCCGAGGTCGCTGAGCAGACGATCCGTGTCGAGCTCGCCGACGACGAGCGGGCGCTGGTCTGGAAGGACGGCCGGCTGGGCTGGATCCTTGGCGCGGGTCGGCATGTCTTCTGGAAGGATCCGGCAACGATCGATGTCCAGGCATACAACGTCAACGACTTCGCGTTTAACCACCCGAAGGTCGATACCGTCCTGGCGTTCCCGGGCGCACAGCGGTTCTTTGACGGCGTAACGGTCGAGCCGGGCGAGAAGGTCCTGCTGTACCGCGATGGCCAGCTGGACCGCGAGCTGGGCCCGGGCCTGTTCGTGAACTGGAAGGGCGCGGGCCGGGTCGAGCGGAAGATCGTCGACCTGCGTGAGCAGGTGCTCGACGTGTCCGGCCAGGAGATCATGTCGGCGGACAAGGTCACGCTGCGTGTGAACCTGCTGGTGAACTACCGCGTCGTTGATGCGCGGCTGGCGGCTGAGTCGGTCGGAAGCTACGAGCAGGCCCTGTACCGCGAGGCGCAGCTGGCCCTGCGTGAGGCGGTCGGTGGCCGGGCGCTGGACAAGCTGCTCGCCGACAAGGACCAGCTTGGCGCTGAAGTACGCAACGCCCTGGCGTCGCGTGGCGCCGAGTTCGGCCTGAAGGTTGAAGGCGCTGGCCTGCGTGACGTGATCCTCCCGGGTGACATGAAGTCGATCCTGAACGAGGTGATCCTGGCGCAGAAGCAGGCCGAGGCAAACCTGATCCGTCGGCGCGAAGAGACCGCCGCGGCGCGTAGCCAGGCGAACACCGCGAAGCTGCTCGCGGAGAACCCGGCCCTGACGCGGATGAAGGAGCTCGAGGCCCTGCAGGAGATCCTGAAGGGCACCAAGGCGACCTTCGTCTTCGGCCAGGGCGAGATGCTCGACCAGGTCCGCAAGTTGACCGGCCAGGATGTTTCGGCCGTGAAGCAAGATGCGGACTGATATCGCATCGTCGTGATCGACTCAGTCGTTGTCGATCGGTTTGATTGATTTCCTCTTATCCCGCGCCGCGCCTTCCGGGGGTCGCGGCGTGGGCTTCTGGTGGTTGTCGTCCAACGGCAGGACGCCGCTATGCCACGGCGGAGATGCGGGTTCGATCCCCGCCAGCCACATTGTGTTCGCATCGATCCGCTCTTTTCATGGCCGGTTGGCTGAATGGCAAAGGCGGCGCATTGCAACTGCGCATCAAGTGGGTTCGATTCCCACACCGGTCTTGATTGGATGGTGAATGGCGGGTTGGCCGCCACCCCGATTGCTAGTCGGGAGGGACGCGTTTGCGTCTGTGGATCGTGCCCACCGCCTTCCGCTTTTGATGTTGTGTAGTCGCCCCGTTGGTCGAATGGCGAGACGGCGCTCTCTCAAGGCGTAGGACCGGGATCGAAACCCGGACGGGGTATTCAACATGGAAGGTGACGTTCGCCAGTGGGGCGGCCACTGTCTTGAAAACAGTCGGTGCCGAAAGGCATGGGGTTCGAGTCCTCCGCCTTCCTTTTGATGCGAGATGGTTGGGCATGGGCAGGCCCGCCTGGCTGTAGACCAGGTGCCCGTATGGGCCTTGGCGGTTCGACTCCGTCCCATCTCATTTTCGCAATCAGACTTGACGTCGTAGATCAACCGGAAGATCGCCGGGCTTTCAATCCGGAGGTTGCGGGTTCGAACCCCGTCGGCGTCATTGGGCACGTGCTACGATTCGGGCATGAGCCAGCAAGAAACCGAACCGGCCACCGGCCGCTACGCCAAGTCGTCTCAAGCCCACGCCAAGGCGAAGACCCTCATGCCTGGCGGGGTGAACTCGCCGGTCCGGGCCTACAACGCGGTTGGGTGCGAGCCGATCACCATCGCCAAGGGCAAGGGCTGTGTGGTCACCGACATCGATAACAACGACTACATCGACTACGTCGGCTCGTATGGGCCGCTCATCCTTGGCCACGCCGCAGAGCCGGTGATCGCGGCTATTACGAAGACCGCGAAGCATGGCACCAGCTTTGGCATGCCAACCGAGCTGGAAACGAAGCTTGCCGAAGTGGTGATCGACGCGGTGCCGTCGGTCGAGGTCGTGCGCTTTGTGAACTCGGGCACCGAGGCGGCGATGAGTGCGCTGCGGTTGGCACGCGCGGCGACCGGCCGGAGCAAGGTCATTAAGTGCATCGGCTGCTACCACGGTCACACGGACGCGATGCTCGTCTCGGCCGGCAGCGGCGCAACGACGTTGGGCACGCCGAGTTCGCCGGGCGTGCCCGAAGGCCTGGTCAAGAACACGCTGCTGGTGCCTTACAACGATCTTGCCGCGGTCGAAGCGGCGATGAAGGCGAACCCGGGCGAGGTCGCGTGCATGGCGGTCGAGCCGGTCGCGGGCAACATGGGCTGCATCCCGCCGGAGCCGGGCTACCTCCAAGGCCTGCGGAACCTCTGCGACGAGCACGATGTGCCGCTTCTCTTTGACGAAGTCATGACCGGCTTCCGCGTGGACTACGGCTGCGCGCAGAAGCTGTTCGGCGTCATGCCCGACCTGACCTGCATGGGCAAGGTCGTCGGCGGTGGGCTCCCTTGCGCAGCGTATGGCGGACGCGAAGACCTGATGCGGCAGGTTGCGCCCGACGGCCCGATGTACCAGGCCGGCACCTTGAGCGGCAACCCGCTGGCGATGGCGGCGGGGCTCGCGACGCTGGACGCGCTCAAGGCCGATGACTTTGCGGCGTACCAACAGCTTGAGGAATCCTCGCGTCGGCTTGAGATGGGCTTGGCCGAGGCAGCCGAGTCGGCGGGCGTGCCGATCACCCTCACGCGTGTCGGTTCGATGGTCTGTCCGTTCTTCGTAAACGAACCCGGCCAGCGCGTGGTCAACTACGACGACGCGACCGCCTGCCGGACGGATCGCTTCGCCGCATTCTTCCGCGCGATGCTCGACGAGGGCGTGGTCCTGCCGCCGGCCCAGTACGAGGCCTGGTTCGTTGGTACCGCCCATGACGATGAGGCGATTGATCAAACGATTGCCGCAGCAAGCAAAGCGTTCGCGGTGGCTTCGGCGGTCTAAAAGCCTTTGTTTTGAACGCCAAGACGTCAAGTCGCTAAGACGCCAAGGACGCCAAAGGATTGCCTTGTCTTGTCGTCTCCGCGTCTCGGCGTCTTGGCGTTAAAATGCCTCGCTTCAAACGACCCAGATAAGCCAGAGGCCTCTGATGACCGCGACCGCCACCCAGACATTCACCATCCTCGCCGCTGACAAGCTTGCGCAGCAGGGCCTGGATTGGATCAATGCCCAGGACGACGCCGAGCTGCTGGACCGACCCGACCTTGTCGAGCTAAAAAAAGAGCAAGGCCAGGAGGCCGTTGATGTCGAAGTCGGCAAGCTGCTTGCAGCGGGTGGGGTGCACGCCATGGTGGTCCGCTCGGGCATCAAGGTGACCGCGCCGATGCTCGAGAACCCCGGCGACCTGAAGGTCATCGCCCGGGCCGGCGTCGGCGTAGACAACATCGACCTGCAGGCGGCAACCGACAAGGGCATCCTTGTCGTCAATACCGCCGAGGCCTCGACGATCACGACCGCCGAGCACGCGTTCGCGTTGATGATCTCGCTCTTGCGCAATATCGGCCCGGCATATGAAACGATGCACGCCGGCGGGTGGGACCGCGCCAAGTTTAAAGGCCGGCAGCTCAGCGGCATGACGCTGGGCGTGGTCGGCTTTGGACGCATCGGGCAGACGATGGCCAAGCGGGCGCTCGCCTTCGGTATGAACGTCGTCGCGTTCGACCCCGTCTTCAACAGCCCGACCGCGCTGGACGGCAAGGTCAAGATGTTCACCGATTTCGAGGCGATGCTGCCCGATGTCGATGTGCTTAGTTTCCACGTCCCGCTGAACGACCACACCCGCGGCATGCTCAATACGGCTACCTTCGCCAAGTGCAAGGACGGCGTCTACGTCGTCAACGCGGCGCGGGGCGGGGTTGTTGACGAAGCGTCGGTCATCCCCGCGCTCGAGAGCGGCAAGTGCGCCGGGGCCGCGCTGGATGTCTTTACAAGCGAGCCGCCGCCGGAGGACAGCCCGCTGCGGCAGCACCCCAAGCTGCTGGTGACGCCGCACCTCGGCGCCTCGACGCAGGAGGCCCAGACCGCGGTCTCGAGCGATGCCGCGATCGCGTGCATGGCGTACCTGCGGGGTGAGGGCATCAAAGGCGCGGTCAACGCCGGCAACCTCCGCGTGGACCTCGACCCGACACAGAACGGCTTCGTTGACTTGGCCTCGCGCATGGCGGCGTTGATCAGCCCGATGATCACCCGCGGGATCGCGACGGTCTCGATCGAGTTGGCTGGGAAGTCCCTGCACAAGGCGGCGGGCACCGTCGAGCGTGCCGCGATGGTCGGCCTGCTCCGTGAGCACCTGGCCGACCCGGTGAACATGATCAACGTTGCGCAGGTCGCCGAGTCGCGCGGGATCAAGATCAAGACCGCGACGATTGATGAGCCGACCCAGGCCGGCCCGGCGCTGACCATCGAGGTGCACGGCCCCGAGGGCGCGGTGGATGGAGATACCCTCGCCGCCGACCGGACCCGCAAGATTGTCGGGCGGGTGTACGAAGACCTGCGTCCCCGCGTGGTCGAGATCAACGGCTACCAGATGGACATGACGCCGGACGGCACGATGGTGCTGCTGCAGAACGAGGACCTGCCGGGCATGATCGGGCACGTCGGCACGGCGTTCGGTGGGGCGAACGTCAACATCGCGGACATGACCATCAGCCGACGCGACCAAGGCGGCGGCAAGCCGACGGCGCTGATGACGCTGAAGGTCGATGGAGAGCCGCCAGCCGACCTGGTCGAGCAGCTCAAGCAGACGCCCGGCGTCCTGAAGATCGCGGTGGTGAAGTTGCCCGGGTCTTGAGTTTGAGATGGTTTGCCGGCGACGCGTCGCGGCTATTGGTTTCTATTGTTCATTCAGTTTTTGAAAATAGCCGCGATGCTACGCATCGCCGGTCTTCCGAACCGGGGAAACACAATGCCTTGCTATCACTACACCTTCCATGCTTATGGCACATGGATGCCTGATAAGAAGCAGGGTTATGTGAAGCGCAAGCAGGGCGTGCTCAAGCGTGATGAGGACATGGCCATGAATTACCGCGCGAACCAGAAACATAAGACCGTCTATTTCGACATCAAGCACCAGAAAGAAATACTTGAAGCACTACGAATTGCGGGCGAGCACCTCGACGCAGTGATCCACTGCATTGCGGTTGAACCAACGCATCTCCACACGGTCATCAGTTGGAAGCATGAGCGATCATGGGATTCGATACAACGCAGTATCAAGACGGCGATCACGAGGCGTTTGAACAAGGTGTTTGGGAAGCGCACCTGGTTGGTCAAAGACGGCTCACACAAACGTGTGAACGATCACGACCACTTCTGCTTTCTGATCCACGAATATCTCTCCTCACACCGCGGGCAGTTTTGGCTGCGTGATGAGGATCGGGAGAGGTTTGGCTGACCGGCGGGGGCGAGGGGCCCGGGGAGAAAGAAGTGATGATTTAGGTGAACAAGTAAAAAAAACGGGCGCAAGGGCAGGCCGG
>JBCDKD010000040.1:0-42554 GCA_039024275.1 Planctomycetota bacterium
CGGGGTGTTTTTGCAGGCGTTTGGGGTGTGGGGCTATTTGGTGGGGTGTGTTGGGGGGGTGGGGGCGCGACCCATCAAAACTATGTCCATTTTTTATCAGGGGAGGCTCCGCGTCGCCCGCTACACCGTTTTAACAACAGAAGAGAAGGGGTCAGTGTCGGGTGCCACACAACTTGCGCAGCAAGCTGTGTGCGAACCGACTTTGATCCATTGCAGACAACACACACATCGCTGCCTGTGGCAGTTATGTAGCACCCTCGAAGACATGACAACCCACTCAAGGCAACTCCCGCACGCGGATATTCCGGAACTCGATGGGCTGCCCCTCGGCTTCGAGGCAGAGGTAGCCGGTGGTTGTTGAGCAGTTCGTACCGCCAGAGACTTCTTTGCCGTTGACCCAGAGGCGGACCTCGCCGTTGATGCAGCGGACGTAGTAGTGGTTCCAGTTGTTGTGCGGCTTGACGCGGTCTTCGCTGGGGAAGCTGCGCGAGCCGTTGGGCGAGAGCGGTGGGAAGGGGTCCATCTTCTGGCGGACAGCAAAGACGTCGCCGTGCGACGTGAACCAGCTGCTGTCGCGGTTGGGGTTGCCGGCCTTGAACTTCTCTTCGAAGCCGAGGTCGAGCATCTGCACCTCGATCCCGCTGGGCAGGCCGGGCTTGCCTTCCTTGGTCATCTTGTCGATAACGTCTTTGTCGGACCAGACGAAAAGACCGGAGTTGCCGCCTTTCTCGCGGTGGTTCCACTCGATGCTGATCTCGACGTTGGTGTACAGCTTCGCGGTGCGCATAACGCTGAGCGGTTTGCCGGTGCAGTAGAGCACGCCGTCTTTCCACGACCAGGTGTCGTCGGCGGAGTTGACCTTGGCGAAGTCTTTTTCGCCGAGTTCAACGAAGCCCGGACCGGTGCCATCGATGAAAGCATGCGGAATCGTTTCTTCGTTGTCTTTCTCTGCTTCTGCGTAGGCGGAGGATGCCGCGCCAGTCAATGCCGCCGCACCAAAACCCGCCCCGATCAGGCCCCGGCGTGTGATTGATCTGGAAGACTGATTTGTGTGGTTATCTTTCATCGCAGGAGGATAGGCTTTTTCAGTCTTTGTTTCCGATGCGCTCGCCGCTCGCGATGAACGCCTTGTGCCCGGTAGAGTTCTGGCCGAGAACCGGGTGAAACACGGTCGGCAGGTGCTCGCGGTGGGCGTCGATAAGCTTGGCAAGCAAAGCGTCTTTGATGAGGTTGGTCAGCTCGTGCGGGTCGGTCTTGTGGTCATAAAACTCTTCCGAGCCGTCGACGTAGCGGATGTACCGGTAGCGCTCGCTCTTGATCGCGACGTTGCCCGGGCCAAAGCTCGTGCGGGCGGGGTGTGGCCAGGCGGCCTTTGGGTTCTTAAGGAGTGGGACCAGCGACTGTCCCTCGTGCTGGGGGTCCGCCTCCTGCCCGGTGAGGTCCAACAGCGTCGGGTAGATGTCGATCAGCTCGACGGGCTTGTGGCAGACGCGGCCGCCCTCGATGCCCGGGCCCATGATGATCATCGGGACATTCGTGCTGTTCTCCCACAGGCTGCGCTTGGCCCAGCGTTCCTTCTCGCCCAGCTCGAAGCCGTGGTCGGAGTAGAGCACCACGACCGTGTTGCCCTTGTGTACGCTAGCATCCAGCGCATCCAGCACGCGCCCGACCTGCGCATCAACAAACGCGACACACGCCAGGTAGGTCTGCACCAAAGGCCTCCACTCGTCGTTCTCCACCACCCACTCGTGCGGCGGGGCGACGTGCTTGAGCCGGGTCAGGTTGATCGCGTACTCAGATAGATCATCAAGGTCGTCCGCCGCGGTCACAGGCAGCCGCACCTCGTCCAGCGGGAACAGGTCCATCCACTTCTTAGGAGCGAAGTGCGGCACGTGCGGGCGGTAGAAACCGGTGGCCACAAACAGTGGCTTGTCGTACGACTTGGCAAGCTGTTCCTCTGCCCAGGACGCAATCTTATAGTCGGGCATCTTCTCGTCGTTGCCGGGGTGCGCCCCCCAGTCCCAAAGCGGATGCCCCGGATAAGGCGCAAGCTTTTCCTTAGGTAGCGGACCAAACCCGCCGAAGGACCCGCCATAAGTCTGGAAGTAAACCTGGTTTTCGGTGTGGTGGAACAGCTTGCCTGCGGCGATCACCTCGTACCCCGCCTCGACAAAACGCTGGGGCATCACGGTCGCGTTGCTCGCGACCTCCGACTTCGCGATCGGCGGGTTCAAAAAGTAGATCCCCGTCGTCTCGGGGTATAGCGACGTCATTATGCTCGCCCGCGAAGGGTTGCACACCGGCGACTGGCAGTGCGCATTGGTAAATAGCACGCCACGCTCCGCCAACCGATCCATATTGGGCGTGCGCGCCTGCGGGTGTCCTTCCAAACAGCCGATCCAGTCGTTCAGGTCATCCACCGCGATCAATAGGACGTTGGGGGGTGCGTCCTGTGCAGAAGCCTGCAGGGCAGACAGGCCGATCACGCAGACCAACGCGATGAGCAGGGCAGCAGGGATCGAGCCAGCACGCATACGGGGTGTGTCCATGGGTTTCCTTCAATGCAAGCCCTGGGTCACAGATCAGGACCGCAAGCGTGGTGGGTTTGTTACCAGTGCGGCGGCTTTTCGTCCGCCAAATCAGACGGGCCCTCAGGCTCGTTGAGGTGGTCCTCCAGCAGCTTACGAACCGCGGTTACCCCGTCTTTCTGAGCGGCAAGGCGTGTGGCCAGGTCTCGGACGACCTCGTCCAAGTCACCGACGTATTTCTCTAAATGCGCAAGCTTCTCTTCAATCACGGTCAGGCGGTCATCGTCGTTCGTCATGCTGGTATCGTACCGACCCCATGGAATGGCTGACACTGACAATCACATTGCTGCTGGTCATGGACCCGTTCGGGAACATACCGGCACTGATCGGCCTGCTAGAGACGGTCGCACCGCAGCGGCGTCGGCGTGTCATCCTCCGCGAATGCCTGATCGCGCTGGGTCTACTCTTGCTGTTCTTGTTCGCCGGGCCGCGCCTGATGAGCCTGCTTGGCCTTGACCAGCCGGCACTCAATATCGCGGGGGGCGTGGTGTTGGTTCTCATCGCTTTGCGGATGCTGTTCCCGAGCAAGGGCGGGGTTATGGGCGAAGAAGCGATCGAAGGCGAACCCCTGATCGTGCCGATCGCAACCCCGCTGATCGCTGGGCCAAGCGCCGTCGCGACGGTGGTGCTGATCCACAGCACCTCCAGCAACTGGTTCACCAACGGCATGATCGCGGTCGGCGGTGCCTGGGGCATCACCACACTCGTCCTGCTCCTTTCGCCCGAGGTGATCAAGCTCTTGGGCAAGCGCGTTCTAATCGCGGCCGAGCGCTTAACCGGCCTGCTGCTGACCGTCATCGCGGTGCAGATGATCCTTGGCGGGATCAAGATGTTCATGGATGGGCTGAGCTAAGAACGTGTACGAGAAAGCGGGGTGGGCATCTTGCCCGCCGTTCGGGCGCAGCCCAGAACTGTGTTTTTCATGACTGCGTCGTGGCGGCAGGCTGGAAGCCTACCCCACCTAAGGCACCTCTCGTACACGTTCTAAGCCTTACCGCACAAAAGAAACTTCCAAAAGCGAGACATCGTCATCAAAGGACGCCTCCCCGCCGCGGTAGGCGTGGACCTTCGCGACGACCTGTTCGAGCCGGGTCTTAGAGCAGGTGCCATGGTTGGCCTGGGTGATGATGTCGCCGATGCCGTCGAGCCCGAGGAGCTTGTCTTCGTCGCCGCCGCGGACCTCGTAGAGCCCGTCGGAGAAGAGGTAGAGCTTGCTGCCTGCTTCGATCTGGACCGACTGGGATTGGTATGGGTTGTCGGGGATGACGCCGATCATGAGCCCGGGCATGCCCAGTGAATGCCGCTCGCCATTCGCATCGATGAGGGCGGCGGGGTGGTGGCCGGCGGTGGCGAAGCGCAGTGTGCGTGTCGAGCGCTGGTACACGCCGTACCAGATGGTGAAGAACTTGTCGTTGTTCCGCTCCATGGGGAAGGCGTTATTGAGTGTGGCGATCAGCGCGGCGGGGTCGCGCGGGTCGGCGTTGAGCTGGCCCGACCGGATCGCGTTGCCGGCCGAGACCGAGAGCAGCGACGCGCCGACGCCGTGGCCCGTCACGTCCAGCAGCCAGAACGCCTGGTGGTCGTCATCGATGTCGTGGTAGCCGAGCAGGTCCCCACCCAGCCGAGAGGACGCGATGAACTGGTAGTCGATATGCACGGGCTCGTCGATGCCGACCTCGCGCGGGGGTAGGAATTGGGTGACGTAGTCCGCCGCCTCGGAGAGCTCCCGAGCCAGGGCCTGCTGCGAGGCGACCAGCGCGTTGCGCGTCTCGATCATGTCGCGCTGCGTGGCGATCACGCCGAGCATGCTCAGCTCGCGCTCGGCCATCGCGGCAAGGTGGTGAAACTTGGTCATGTCGTCGTCGCTGAACCCGCGCGGCGTCGTATCGACCACGCACAGCGTCGCGACGCTGTGCCCCGACTGGCTCTGCAGCGGGTGGCCCGCGTAGAAGCGGACATACGGCTCGCCCGTCACCATCGGGTTATCGAAAAACCGCGGGTCCTTGAGCGCATCCTCCACGATCAGCGGCTGGTCCTGCAGGATCGCGTGGCCGCAGAACGACTCGTCCCTTGGCGTCTCCGTCACGACATCGCACAGGCCCTGCTTGGCCTTGAACCACTGCCGGTCCGAATCGATAAGCGCGATATACGCGATCGGCACGCCCATCACCGCCTTGGTCAACGAGACGATCCGGTCGAACCGCTCCTCCTTGGGGCTGTCCAGCAACTCCAGGGCGTGCAGCGACGCCAGGCGTTCTTCTTCATTCTCAGGCAATACCGGGGCGATCATCGCGTTAGACCTTCCATGTCAAGGAGCCGATATGATTCAAACATAGTACGTAGACCGAATATTCCCATCCAACGATAGTCCATGTGGTGGATACGCGGCGAAAAATCCATGAGTAAGTGAATGAAAATGACGAATTAGCCGAAACTTTCCAAGCCGGCAACGGTCTTTCCGGGTGGGAATAGTGCCTGCTTTTTCGCCATTTTGACAAAACCTCCTGAAGACACTTGCTGGCGGGTTGTGTCACTGGCTACAGTAGTCGAGGCCGAACCGGGGACCGCCGATGGACACATCGGCACAAGGATGAAAGACAAACGATGAAACGCGAAACATCGAACTCATCAACCAGGCAGACAAAGAAAGACACCGGGGGGTACCAAGTCTGGCACTTCGTGCTGGCGGTCCCTGCGCTCGCGATCACGCTTCAGCTTTTCCTCGGCTCGTTGACACCGCTGCCCGAGGAGCACAACCCTTACATGGCACGGTACGTCTCCGCGTTCCCGAACGACTACAACTTTTACAACGATGCACGCCACCTGGAAGAGAACTACCGGAGCATGCCCGAGATCGAGATCCTGCCGCTGAACTTACGCGGCGAGATGACCGGCCCGCTGCTGGCGAGTGTCATCAAGGAATACTTCCCCGACTCCACGACCGAGCAGGCGAGCACCCTCCGCGACTCCCTGCCGCCCTGCGACGACCCACGCATGATCGTCATCGTGCCCAAGGCAAAAGACGAACCCGTGTTCTAAGGCCTACTAGGCACTCCTACCCTATCAACCGAACCAGCGTATCACGTTGCCTTCTTGGAGCGGCCTGTCTGCTTGTCATCGGATCATGTGGCACCGAATCCAACGAACAGGCAGGACCAGCGCCTCAAGCCACGACTGAAAACAAGCAGAGCCTCTCGGCTATCGCATCTCTGATCGGGCCGGTCACCTTTACGCTCGAAAACGCTGAAGAGCTGCATCACGAATTCCCGGACATATTCTGGATCCCCCCGGGCGAGCGTCGTGAAAATCTCACTCAAGACAACCTAGTCAACCTGATCTTTGTGGTCACCGACGGCGTCAAGACCTAAACCGAACACATGTGGGTCATCATTCAGCAAGCGGACGGCAGGCAATACACCGGCATCCCCGACAACGACCCGTACAGCACCGACCGGCTTAAAGCTGGCGAACCTGTCACGTTTGATCCCCCAACACGTCATCAATATCTATGAGATCGAGGTCAAGGAAGAAGCAAGCAAAACGCCTCCAACGACTAGGCTCACAACCTAGGCCTGCTCCAACGCAAGCCCCGCCCTGTTACAGCAAGAAGCCGCGCCTCTACAATAGCAGCGAGGCGGTCCCTACTGGGTCCGGAGTGTTATGCGTCAATTCCATTGCCAGTGCAACGAAGTCGTCTTCTATGACAACACGCAGTGCGTCTCGTGCTCGCGCGAGCTGGGGTACTGTCCGACGTGCCGGAACGTGGTCTCGCTGATCGGTGACGACAAAAGCGGGCTACGCTGCGGGAACCCGTCCTGCGGGGTTGGGCTGCGCAAGTGCTACAACTACCGCGTCGAGGGCGTCTGCAACTGGTGTGTGCCCGCGGAGTCTGATGAGAAGTTCTGCGAGTGCTGCCGCTTCAACAGCGTCATCCCGGACCTTGCCAAGGGCGACAACCGGATCAAGTGGCTCAGGCTGGAGAAGGCCAAGCGCCGCGCGTTCTACGATCTTGATGTGCTGGGCCTGCCACGGGGCACCGCGGAAGAAGGCTTCGACCCGCCGCTGTCGTTTGAGTTCAAAGAGCCGACGACGGTGCAGGCCCTCGAGCCCGGCAGCGTGACCACCTCCGCGCTACTGGACGGGGAAGACGTCGTCATGACGGGGCATCTCAACGGCGTGATCACGATCAACATCCACGAGGCCGACCCCGTCGAACGCGAGCGCCTGCGCGTGCACTTCGGCGAGCGCAACCGCTCGCTCGTTGGGCACTTCCGCCACGAGCTGGCCCACTACTACTGGGACCTGCTGGTGCGCGGCAAGGACGAGGACAACTTCGCCGCTGTTTTTGGCAGCCATCTCGAGCCGGCGTACCACGCCTCCATCGAGCGGTACTACCGCGAGGGGCCGCCGCCCGATTGGCGGCAGCGCTACACCAGCGCCTACGCCTCGATGCACCCGTGGGAAGACTTCGCCGAGACCTTTATGACCTACCTCGAGGTCGTCTCGGTCCTCGACACCGCGTACCACATGCGCCTCGGCGACGGAGAGGCCTTCTCGCCGGAGATGGACCTCGACCAGATGGTCGGCCGGTTCATCCGCCTCGGCACCGTGCTGAACGAGATCAACCGCGGGATGGGGCTGAAAGACCTGCTGGTCCGGTCCTTCGAAGGCCCGGTCTTCGATAAGCTCCGCTACATCCAGCAGCTCATCAACACATCACGCGTCGAGCGCCAGACCGTCGGCCTGTTTGAAGACCTGGCTTAGAGCATTGTGCTGAGGTTTTCTCCAGCCCCGCATGTAAATGCGGGGCCCGGAGCGTCGGGATTGATTCGGGCACCGGATTCACGTCCAGTACTGTGAAGCATCATGACGCATATCGTTCTATAGAAAGCCTGCTGCACCAGTTTCCATCTCGCCGACTACAGGTTACTCTGCACGTGCGCCTGGTTCATGACGTCGGGCGGCACATCGCCGCTGTGATCGTGCAGCTCATTCTTGGGCTCGGCGGTCGGTGCGATCGCGAAGAAGCGCTCAAACACCGCGTCGCCAACCTGGTTAAGCCGGGCCTGGAAGTCATCGATAAACTCGTGCAGCCCACCCTCGATGATCGTGTCGATCTCGGTGTAAGAAAGGTCTGCGCAAAGCCGGCCGAGCAGCTGCTCGCTCTTGCAGCTGAAGGCACCGAGCGGGCAGCCGGTGATCGCGTGCAGCGAGCGCTCTGCTTCGAACAGGCAGTATTGCACCGAGCGTGGGAAGAGCCGGTCCAGGATCAGGAAATCCACGACGTGACGGACATCGATCTCCTGGTACCGCTTGCGGTACATCTCAAAACCCGAGACCGAGCGCAAAAGTGTCGACCATTGCAGGTTGTCCAGAGGCGTGTTGACGTCCTGGACCTTGGGCAGCAGCGTGAAGTACTTCACGTCCAGCAGCCGGCCGATCTTGTCTGCTCGCTCGAGCTGCCGGCCGAGGTTCGCGAAGTGCCAGCCCAGCCCGCGCGACATCGTCGCGTCCGTGATCCCCTGGAACAGCATGCACTGCTGCATGATGTCGCGGTAGAAGTCGCCCGGCTCACGCACCATCATCCCGTTGCCACGGCTCTCGTCATGGAACCAGTGGTAGAAGCTGTTGATCTGCTCCCACATCTCCGAAGCGATCGTCTCCCGAACCGACCGCGCGTTCTCACGCGCCTGATCCAGCGAGCAGACGATCGACCCGAGGTACAGCTTGTCGGTGGTCAGGAACCGGGTCACGCTTGCCGCGTCGGCGGTGTCGTAGCGCTCGTAGAACAACGCCTCGTCTCCGGTCACCGAGATGAGCGGCGACCACTGGTCTTTGCCGGGCGTCTGCCCCTTGGCCGTGGGCACATCAAGCACGAACTCGCGCGTGACATCGATAAAGCGGGCCAAGTGGTCCGCCCGCTCAACGTAACGCGAGATCCAATAGATCGAGTCGGCCACCCGGCTGAGCATCTCATACACCTCCTTGCGGCTGGGGCGATTCGGCCTCGACGACCCAAGTGTCCTTGCTGCCACCCCCCTGCGACGAGTTCACGACGAGCGAGCCCTTCTTCAACGCGACGCGCGTCAGACCGCCGGGCATCACCCAGATGTCCTTGCCGTAGAGGATGTACGGCCGGAGGTCCACATGCCGGCCCTCGAAATGCGGCTTCTCGCCGTACTTGTCGATAAGGGTCGGCACACGCGACAGCGAGACGACGGGCTGGGCGATGTAGTTGCGCGGGTTTTCCTGGATCTTTCGTGCAAAGACGTCGCGTTCTTCTTGCGTCGAGCTCGGGCCCATCAGCATGCCGTAGCCGCCCGACTCGTTCGCGGCCTTCACGACCAACTCGCCGAGGTTCTCCAGGATGAACTGGCGGTCCTCGTCCTTGATCGCGAGGTAGGTCGGCACGTTCGCGAGGATCGGCTCCTCTTTCAGGTAGTACCGGATCGCGTCGGGGACGAAGGCGTACATGACTTTGTCATCGGCGACGCCCCCGCCGGGCGCGTTGGCCAGCGCGATGTTGCCCGCGCGGTAGGCCTGCATCAGCCCCGGCACACCGAGCATTGAGTCCTCGCGGAACGCCAGCGGGTCCATAAAGTCGTCATCGATCCGCCGGTAGAGCACGTCCACACGTTGCAAACCGTCGGTCGTCCGCATGTAGACAAAGCCGTCCTGGACCACGAGGTCCCGGCCCTCAACGAGCTCGACGCCCATCTGCTGCGCGAGGAACGAGTGTTCGTAGTAGGCCGAGTTGTAAACGCCGGGCGTCAGTACCGCGACGGTCGGGTCGTCGATCGCATCGGGTGCGAGGTGCGCGAGCGTGTCGTACAGGCGGGCCGCGTAATCAAAGACCGGCTTGATCGTTGAGCCCGCGAAGATGCCGGGGAACGACCGCTTCATCAGCATCCGGTTCTGCAGGACGTAGGAAACACCCGATGGACAGCGAAGGTTGTCTTCGAGCACATAGACCCTGCCATCGGCGCCGCGGATCAGGTCGGTCCCCACGATGTGGCACCAGATCGCGTGCGGCGGGTTGAGGCCCTGGCACTGGGGGCGGTACGAATCGGCCATCTCCAGGATATGCCGGGGGATGATGCCGTCGTGGATGATCTGCTGGTCGTGATAGATGTCGTCGACGAGCATGTTCAGCGCCTTGATGCGCTGCTTCAGACCTTTTTCGATCTCGACCCACTCGGCCGCGTTAATCATCCGCGGGATGATATCGAAGGGGAAGATCTTTTCGGTGCCCTGCTCATCGCCGTAGACGGTGAAGGTCACGCCGAGCCGGTACATCGCGCGTTCGATCGCGGCCTTGCGCGACTCGAGCTCGCCATCCGGCAGAGACTGGATCAGTTCCACGAGCAGCTTCGCCTCGGGGCGGACCTGGCCCTGGGCGTCGAACATCTCGTCGAAGAAACCTTCGCACTGGTATCCATCAAATGCGATCACGGCGCAGTCTTCTCACCTGGCTGGGAGGGTGTAGCAGGCCTCGCCATAGCGGACAACATGATAGGGGTTAGGCCGGCGTCAAGTCATCCAGCTTAACCACCACGAGCGTGATGTCATCGTTTTGTTCGCGCGTGCCACGCCACTGCCGGCAGGCGTCGCTGACCGCCTTGGCGATGTCGTCGGCTTTGCCACCGGCGGCCTGCCGGATGGTTTGCTTCATGCGCTCCTTGCCGAACTGCTCGTTATAGGTGTTGAAACACTCCCAGATGCCGTCGGTGCCGGCAACAAGGACATCACCTGCCTGTAGCGCGTCAGATATCTGCTCCTTGTACTGCCAGTGGCTGTCGATGCCAAGCGGGATGTCGTGGCCTTCGAGCTCAAAGAAGCTGTCGTCGGCGGGGCGGTAGACCACAATCGGGTCGTGGCCAGCCGACATGTAGCGGACTCGGATCGGGCCGTCGCGCTCACCGGGGTTCTCGACGATGAGGTACATGACGGTCATGAACCGGCCGGTGAACTCGCTATCGCAGAGCTGCCTGTTGACAGCGGTAAAGACCTGGCCCAGCGAGCCGGTGGTGTTCGCGTGGCTGCGGATGAGCGCCCGGCCGGTCGCCATGAGCAGGGCGGCGGCGATGCCGTGACCGGTGACGTCGCCGACCGCGATGGCGATCGCGTCGGGCCCGATCTGATCGAGCTGGATGAAGTCGTAGTAGTCACCGCCGGTCTCGTCGCAGTACTCGCTGTGGCCCGCGAGGTCGAGCCCCTTCATTTTCGGGGGCGCTTGCGGCAGCAGGCTCTGCTGCACCTGCATGGCCACGGCCAGCGACTCGCGGATCTTCATCCGGTCACGCAACGCCGGCACCATCGCGTTGAACGCGTCGCCCAGCTGGCCGAGTTCGTCCTTGCGGCGCACCAGAACCTTCGTCTCCAGGTCGCCGCCCGCGACACGCTTGGACGCATCGGCCAGCTCGCTAATCGGCCGGGTCAGCCTGAACGACGTCAGAAAGGCAGACGCGAAAACGAATAGCAAGAGCAGGATCAGGATCCCGCCGGTGTTCACCAGCGACGCGGTCAGGTCTTCATTCACCTGGCGGACCTGCTGCTCGGCGGGCCTCTGAATCGTGCGTGTCGGCGCGATGATCATCGCAAAGACCCGCCTGCCTTCATCGCCGCTGCCGATCTGGCCGTACGCGATCATCCTGTCCTGCCCATCGATCATGACGCGTTGGACCCCGGACCTGCCATTGACCAGATCATCTGAAACCACGGCGCGGTCCTCAGCGCTGTCGAAGGCCACCGTCTCAAGGGCCGCCTGCCTCCTCCGCTGGCCCTGCTCCTGCATGATGTCGGCGACGACGTAGACATCCGCTGGGAATGAGGTGTCGGCGACCTGGTCCGCGTTTTCGCCTAGGGGCCGCTCGGTCAGTGGGCGTGTGGGTGGACCCGGCTGGTTAGTATGGTGGGGCTTGTTTAGTTGATCGCGCGTCGCGCGCAAGCCCTGCCGGTCCTTCGCCGGGTGGCTGGCAACGACGATCACACTCGCGTCCTCGGCCCACTCCGTGTTCAACGCGAGCGGATCCAACAGCTCGCTGACACGGAGATCAATCGCGGTCACCCCCGCCAGCTCTGTGCTGCGGTTAGCAACAGGTATCGCAAAGGTGATCACCAACTGCCCTGTCGCCGCATCGACGTAAGGCTGGCTCGTTACCGCGCCGCGCGCGTTGATCGCTCGCTCGTACCAGTCCTGGTCTTTCGGGTCGTAGCCCTCTGGGAACGCGGACTTCGCCGGGTACGAAAAGTGCATCCCCGACTCGAGGGAGGTGTACTGCCAGAGGATCGTCTCGTCGACCTTGTTGTGGATCTCCCGGTAGACGGGTGTCATGCTGGCGAGCTTGTCGAGTTCCAGCCGGGAGTCATTGCTGACCTGCTCATCGAATGACAAGTAGACCTGCGTGTCGTAGGTGATCATGAGCGGCTCAAGCCCGCCATCCTCGGTCACGACCGCGTGGCGCAGGCTCGGCTCGATCTTGTAAGGCCCGGTCTGGCTCGCCTCGTACAACGCCAGCTCCTGCACGCTCGGCAGCCTCACCGCGTTGCGCGGCTGCGGGCCCTTAAGCCGGAACTCGACATGGCTGGACTGTAGCTTGAGCAGGGACAGGCCGAGGTTGCCGACCTGGTCGAGCGAACTGGCGTAGCCCTTGACCGTGCGCTGCATGTCTTCCTGGGCCTGCTCGTTGAGCTGCTCGCGCATCTGCTCGGCGACCTGGGTCTGAAGGCGGTAAATGGACACCGCCTGAACCGCGCGCACCGCCAACATGGGCAGCACCGCCGCCATCAACAAAACCAGCATCACCTTGCGACGCAGCGACATCGCTCGCGATGATATCGCACAAGACGTATGAGCATCTAACGCATTGTGGGTGTTCTGTTGAAAAAATGGCATTAGCTGGGTTTGTAAGAGACCAATCCGTTGCTTGTTGTGCGGTAGACGAGGGTGCTTTGTTGTTGCGTTTGTCAAGTTGAAAAATGTGGAGAGGTTGTATTGACACCGTGGTGTCGGCCGGGTTAGGTTGCACGTTGCGTTAATGATTTCAACGCCGCAGGTGTTCATGGCCAACCGAGGCAGCCCCAGCCCAGCCGGTCGATCCGTAGCCCTGCGGTTATAAATGGTGAATCGATCTCGGAGCCGCGATGACCCGACTGGACAGCGCGCAGTGGCAACGTCTAATGGATTATCTCCGCGAGAACCACGGGCCCATCTGTCGGCAGTGGTTCGAGGAGCTGGAGCCTGTCGGCATGGATTCGGGCTGGCTCGAGATCCAAACCGCCACCAACGTGCAGCAAAACTACCTGCAGAACAAGTGCCTGGACCCGTTCAACGAGGCAGCGCAACACGCCACCGGTGCGCTTGTGGGCGTCCGGTTCGTCAGCGAATCCAGCCGATCGGCCCCGTCTAAGCATGCAGGGGCGTTGCAAGCAGGCCTGCCCAGCAACCACACCAGTGTCCCGCGTCCATTACCCGATCACCTGGTCAGCGACTATGGCACCGAGCCGATGGTCCTCTCGCCGGACTACTCGTTCGACAATTTCATCTCCGGGCCGAACAACCGGCTGGCCTACGCCGCGGCCGTCGCCGTCGCGGACCAGCCCGGCACCGCCTACAACCCGCTGTTCATCCACGGCGGGGTCGGCTTAGGCAAGACGCACCTCCTGCAAGCGATCTGCCAGAAGATTTTGAACGCCAATCGCGATTTCAACATCCTCTATGTGTCCTGCGACGCGTTCATGAATCAATTCTTCGAGTGCGTCCGCAGCGGGCAGATGAGCGAGTTCCACCACCGCTACCGGCACGTCGACATGCTGGTGATCGACGACATCCATTTCCTGGCGGATAAAGAGCGTAGCCAGGAAGAATTCTTCCACACTTTCAACGAGCTGTACCAGCACAACAAGCAGATCGTGCTCAGTTCCGACGCGCCGCCCAACGAGATCCCAAAGCTGGAAGAGCGTCTGGTAAGCCGGTTTAACTGGGGGCTGGTTGCACAGGTGAGTAAGCCCTGCTTCGAGACGCGCATCGCAATCCTCAAGGCCAAGGCCCAGCTGCGAAGCGCCGCCGTGCCCGACGAGGTGCTCGAACTCATTGCCAGCCGGGTGGATACGAACGCTCGCGAACTCGAAGGCGCGATCACCAACCTCATCGCGCATGCCAAGCTGCAGAGCCTGCCGATCGGCATGGAGCTTGCCCGAGAGATGCTCGGCGCCGAGGCCCCCGCGCCGCGGAACAACCAGGTCACGCTGCAGGCAATCATCGATGCCGTTACCAACTTCTACAACGTCAAGCTGCAGGACCTCCAGTCCCGCCGCCGACACAAGTCGATCACCGAGCCCCGGCAGATCTGTATGTGGCTGGCCCGGAAGAACACCCGCTTCTCGCTCGAAGAGATCGGCGGCTACTTCGGCGGCCGGGACCACACCACCGTCATGCACTCGATCAAGACGGTAGACGCACGCAGTGAGACCGACGCGGTCTACGCCGGCCAAGTCCAGCAGCTCAATGGACAGATCCAAGAGCAGGTCTAAGCCGGCAAGCTGTGAGGCCTCCAGGTGGCATGGTCGAAATACCAGCGCCGGTGGGCATCTGTCTGTCAGCAGGACTTGGCCTAAAGACGCTTCTCTGCGCTGTGGAAAAGACGTGCAGAAGCGCGCCGTTTGTGTCTTCAGGGTGAGCGCCAGCCGCGGGCTAACGACACGGCCGCGCAATTCTCCCGTCAATTGAAGAGCGAAAACACTTAACCTCCGGCGCCTATCAATCGCTCGAGACACCGTCTCGACAAATCTTCAACTCATCCCACATCGCATAAGTTTATATAAAAATAGTATTTAAGAAAGAAGCACGGAATTATCCACTAAGCGCCAGCTGTTTACGAGAGAGAGAAGGTTTATATCTTTTCTTTTATCCTTCAAGAGAATCACAGTGGCTGGTCTGATCGCTCGAAACCCTTCTACTTCTGCCGTTGCTTTGGGACAGATCGGGGAAAAGTAGCTTGCTCCTGCTCTAGTCAGCCTATCGGCTGGCATACCGGGCACCAGGCCGTGGTCCGCCCGGCGACTTGGCCGGTCTTAATCCAGCCGCTACAGCCGCGCCGCATACAACGCAGGCCCGCCCGGCCGTAAACGCGGTGGTGTTCCTGTTGGGTGCCACGCTGATTCTCGGCATCGACATAATCCCGCAAACTGGACCCGCCCCGCTGGATCGCCCCATAAAGCAGTGTTTTCATCCGGCGGATTAGGCCGGGCACGAACTCCCGATCCAGCCGATCCACCGGCACCATGGGGTTCAGCTTCGCCTTGAACAGCAGCTCATCGACATAGATGTTGCCCAGCCCGGCGACAACGTGCTGATCCAACAGCGCCGCCTTGAGTGCACGCCTTGTTTGAGACAACCCCTTCCACAGCTGGCTGGGCGTGATCGTTAGCGCATCCGGGCCGAGCCTAGACCACCGCGTCTTGATGAGTTGGTCCAGATCATCGAACGTCCACACCCCGCCGAACCGCCTGGGGTCGGTGAACCGGATGGCGTGACCGCCGTCCAGGTGCCAGACCACGTGTGTGTGTGCCGGCCAATCCGAACCTGACACGCCTGTTGTTCGTTGCTCTGTGGGCTCTGCAGGTTTCTTAATCCCCGCTACACACAACTGGCCGGACATCCCAAGGTGCACCGAGACACACCCGCCCCCGGTGGCGACGATCGCAAGCTGCTTGCCATGACGGACGACTCCCGACACCCGATCCCCGACGAGAAGCGCCCCCGGACTTGTCGGACCGGCTACTACATCCGCCCGTATGACGCGCACCGAAGCGACCAGCCGTCCCACCACCAGGCGCTCCAGCGACAAACGAACGCACTCTACTTCGGGCAGCTCAGGCATAACGCCACTTTAAGTGAACAGCCTGTCCCCAACAGCCCACTGGCAACCTGTAGAGCTATACTCGACCGCCGCTTGTCTATTTACGAAAGGCCCATCCATGTCTGATCCGACCCCGCCCGATGCTTCACTGGACCTGGTCCAGGAAGTCAGCCAAGCCGCGAAAGGGCTCAAAGAGCAGGTTGGGCAGATCGTTGTCGGCCAAGACGAGGTGATCGAGCAGCTGTTTATCTGCCTCTTCACCAAGGGCCACGGCCTGCTGGTGGGTGTGCCCGGGCTCGCCAAGACCTTGCTTGTCTCAACCGTTGCTCAGACCCTGTCGTTGCAGTTCAACCGCATCCAGTTTACCCCCGACCTGATGCCGTCCGACATCACCGGCACCGAGGTCATCGAAGAAAACAAAACGACCGGGCATCGCGAGATGCGTTTCGTCAAAGGCCCGGTCTTCGCCAACGTTATCCTCGCCGACGAGATCAACCGGACCCCGCCCAAGACCCAGGCGGCGCTGCTCGAAGCCATGCAAGAGCACCACGTCACCGCCGGCGGCATGCGGCACGCGCTGCCCCAGCCCTTCTTTGTGCTCGCGACGCAGAACCCCATCGAGCAAGAAGGCACCTACCCGCTGCCCGAGGCTCAGCTCGACCGGTTCATGTTCAACATCAAGGTCGGCTACCCGACCGAGAACGAGGAGCTCGAGATCGTGAAGCGCACGACTTCGCGCAGCAAGGTCTCGATTGAGCATGTGCTGACTTCGGACAAGGTCTTGCAGATCCAAGACGTGGTCCGCGATGTGCCAGTGGCCGAGCACGTGATCAAGTACGCGCTTAAGCTGGTCCGCGCGACACGCTTCCCGGAAAAGGGTGAGGCCGACCCGAGGCCGGACTTCCTGGCCAACTACCTGCGATGGGGTGCCGGCCCGCGCGCAAGCCAGAACCTGATCCTCGCGGGCAAGGCCCATGCGCTGCTACATGGCCGAACGCACGTCGAACCTGAGGACATCGCGGCCGTGACACTGCCCGTGCTCCGTCACCGCATCCTGACCAACTTCGCTGCCGAGGCCGATGGCGTCACAAGTGACGATCTGATCACGCAGCTGCTGGATCACATCAAGGTCGACGCAAGCAGCGACGCCCAGGCAGAAGCGGTCCTCCATTAATTGTTGAAACCACAGATGCATACCGATTCACACGGATGAATCTGGATGGGTATCTGTGCTGATCCGTGTGCATCTGTGGTTAAAAACCATGCCATCTTCAACCGCCAGTTTCACCAGCTACCTCGACCCCGAGACGCTTGCGCGCGTCGGGTCGCTGGAGCTTAGGGCGCGGATGATCGTTGATGGCCTGATGACAGGGATGCACCGCTCGCCGATGCAGGGGTTCAGCGTTGAGTTCGCCCAGCACCGCCAGTACGTGCCCGGCGACGACCCACGCTTCCTCGACTGGAAGGTCATGGCTAAGACGGACAAGCTGTACCTCAAGCAGTACGTCCGCGAGACCAACCTCGACCTCATGGTGCTCGTGGATGTGAGTAACTCGATGGACTACACCTCGGGGACGCGATTTACCAATAAGTCCAAGACCGACCTGATGAACCAGGGCAACGCGCCTAGCGGCGCGGGGCGCGACTTCAAGGGCAAGCCCCCGGCCGGCTGGCGGAAGATCGACCACGCCTGTGCGTTAGTTGTCGCGCTGGCGCAGCTGTCGCTGAACCAGGCGGACCGTGTAGGCCTTGGCGTGTTTGCCGACGAGGTCAAACGCTCGACACGCTTGAGCAACAACCAAAGCCACTGGCGGGACATCACGACCGCGCTGGTGGACGCGTCGATGGTGGGGGAGCCGAGCGACCAGAAAGCCAGCAGCGAGACGATCCAGGGCCGAACGAACCTTGGCACGATGTTCGATCAGCTGCTTGCCCAGCTCAAGCGTAAAGCGTTGATTGTTCTGATCAGCGACCTCTTCGACGACATCGAGAACATCGAGCGCGGGCTGGCCCGGCTGCGCTACCGCGGCCACGACGCGCTGGTGATCCAGGTTATGGACCCTGCCGAGCTGAACTTCCCGTTCCGCTCGGTCAGCGAGTTCCGCGGGCTCGAGGGCGAGGGCCGGCTGCCGCTTGACCCGCACGCGATCCGCAAGGCGTACATGGAGGTCGTCGAAGAACACAACCGCGCGGTCGAGCGGGCCTGCCAGAAGTTCCAGGTCGACCACATCCGCCTGAATACGAGCGAGCCGTTAGGCCCGCCTTTGTCTCACTTCCTGGCGAAGCGCACCGCCATGATTAACCGGGGGAGTTGATTTTGGAACCGCAGATAAACGCAGATACACACAGATGCTCAAGGCAAATCAATCTATTTCGGATTGATACCTACGCGCACTTGTTGTTGAGGTTTGGACCTGCGTTCATCTGCGTTTATCTGCGGTTCCAGAAACGAACAGGAGTTGTTGTATCAGCGTGATGATCGCCCAAGCCGCTGGACCCTTTACCGCGCCTGCCCTCGCGGCGATCGGCGCGGCGGCGGTATCGATCCCGATCATCATCCACCTGATGAGCCGGTTCCGCCGCAAGCCCGAGGCCTGGGGTGCAATGCGTTTTCTGATCGAGGCGTATCAGAAGCAACGCAAGCGTTTACAACTTGAGAAACTGCTGCTCTTGTTGGTGCGGTGCACGGTTGTACTTCTGGCAGGCCTGGCTTTAGCCGGGCCTGTGCTCAGCGGCTGCTCTAAAGACGGCCTGGCGTTCGCGGGCGGCGGCGGGCGCGTGGTCTACCTTGTGATCGATGATGCGCTATCGAGCCAGACGCGCGAGGCGGGGACCACTCGCCTCGAGCAGCACAAAGAGCGGGCCTTATCTGTCATAGACGAGATGGGCCCATCGGACCGCGCAGTGATTGTCCGCATGGCCCGCCCGGTCAGGCAGGTTCTTGATGAGCCGGCCTCCGATGTTTCGACGCTCCGCGAAACGATCGAGTCGATCCAGCCGCGCTTCAGCCGGGGGGCGTTGATCGAGTCGTTGATGCTCGTACAGGCCTCGATCGAATCGCAGGGGTCCGACGACGCGGTCGTCGTGCTGCTGAGCGATTTCCCCGGCTCGGCCGACTACTTTGAAAAGCCGCTGCCGCCTGAGCTCGAAAGCCTGGGCGATCGCGCGACCATCGTGACCGCCCAGCCGCCACAAGGCACAGACAACGTGCAGGTCCTATCGCTGGGCCTTCGCCGGCAGATGGTGGTCGCGGAGTCAACCGGCGCGACCGTGGTCGGCGGGCAGGTTACGCTGCGCCGCTTCGGCTCCATCTCGCAATCCCGCAACGTGCAGTTGCGGGTACAGGTCGAATCCTCATCGGGAGAGGTGCTGACCGAAACCACCCGCGAGGTCGGCTTCGAGACCGGCACCCGCGAGCAGAACGCCAACTTCGACCTGCCCGTCCAGCTGCCAGGCGACGAGTTGATCGGCAGCGGCCGAGAGCTGATCGTGCGTGCGTCGCTTATCGCCGACACCAGTGACGCTGGGCTTGATGTGTTGCCTGCGGACGATATTGCAGTCGCGGTCGTACGCCTGCGCGACCGCCTGCAGGTCGCGCTCATCGACAACGAGCAGGACATCAACCCCAATCCCGGCGAGCTCGAACCCTGGCAGTGGATACGCGCGGCGTTGTCCCCGCGTGGACCGAGCGCGGCCGGCTCGTTCGAGCTGTCCACGATGCTCCCCGCCGCGATCAATGACGATGCGCTGGAGCCGTTTGATGCGGCGGTCGTGCTGCGCCCGGACGAGCTGACGCTGCGTGGCTGGGAATCGCTGACCGCGTTCGCCGAGCAGGGTGGATTGGTCTGGGTGTTCACGCCGGCGATGGTGACCGAGCCCGACTGGGCCCAGACAATGAAGCGGCAGTTCGACCTGCCCTGGGTGTTCGGCGAGGCGCTCGTGCGGTATGAGCCGGCCGAGGGTTCTGAGCAGACTCTGGCCGAGGTTGATGAGACGACCGCGCCGCCCGAAGCGCTGCAGTTCCTTGCGGCGGATTGGCGCGAGAAGCTCGGCTGGTGGTCGCTGAATAGTTGGCTGCCCTTGTCGACCGACCTGGAGGATCAGTGGGTGGTTCTTGTGACAGGCGACCCGGCGCTGCCCGAGAGCGACAAGCCGGTGGTGCTCGCGCAGAGGCCGGTCGGTGATGGCTCGCTGGTTTTCAGCAGCGTGCCCCTGGACACGCGGTTTACGAATCTGCCGATCCGCGCGTTGTTTGTCCCGCTGATGCACGACACGCTTCGCGGGGTGCTTGGCAACGCTTCGGCCCAACGGGCATTGAGCGCGGGAGATCAGCCGGGCCTTGGGCGTTACTGGCGCGGGGTGGGCGAACTGGACCTGCTTGGGGATGAAAAGGCAGCCAAGCTGTTGGTGCAGAGCGATGGCGCGGACGTCGCGCTGCGCGAAGCCGCGGAACAGCCGGGTGTCTACCAGGGCACGGTTGGTGGGAGCCCGAGGCTGCTCGCGGTCAACGCCGACCCGGACGCGGGCGATACCGTGGGCGGGACCGGCGCGCTCGAGCTGCTGCTCGACGAACTTGGCGGCTGGTCTTATCTCAGTGAACGCGAGCAGGCCGGCGGTGTGCTCGCCAAGGCCTCGCTGGGAAAGGACCTGACGATGCTTCTGCTCTGGTTGCTGCTCGGGTTTGTTCTGCTTGAAACCTTCCTTGCGCGTTGGTTCAGCCACGCGACCGACCACGGGACCCAGACGATTGTGGGCCGAGCGCTCGGCGCGCTCAGCGGCAAGACCCCTCAGCCGGAGGGTAGCGTATGACAACAGCTACTCTGATTTTAGCTTCGTGGTTGGACGGCCTCTTTGGGCTGGACAGCTCGATGTCGCTGAGCGATGAGAACACCGCGCTGGGCTGGGCGCACCCGCTGCCTGGCTGGGCCTGGCTGTTGATCGTTGTCGCGGCGTTTACGGTTGCGCACGGCAGCTACGCGCGGATGGAGGGCGCGCGCTGGGCCCGCTTCGGGCTCGCGACGTTCCGCACGTTCCTGCTGATCGCGCTGGCGATCCTGCTGGCCGGGCCGACGGTTGTCCGGACGGACATCACGCCCGAGTCGGACTGGCTGCTGGTGATGGTGGACCGCAGCGCGTCGATGACGTTCGAAGACACGCAGGATGGCGGCCGCACGATCACCCGGGACGAGGCGCTTAAGCAGGCCCTCGCCGGCCAACTCGGACTCTTTGGCGAAGACAAGCTAGGCGAAACGCGGAACATCGTCTGGTTCGGCTACGACCGCGAGGCCTACCCGATCGATACGCCAACCGCGGATAACCTGCTCAGCGACCCCGGCGTGCAGGCAACCAACCTGCGCACCGCGATCGATCAGGTATTGCAGGCCGCTGCCGGCCGGACCATCTCTGGCGTCGTCCTCTTCGGCGACGGCCAGTCCCCGCAGCCCACCGGTCAAGCCACGATCGAAAAACTCGCCCGCCAGGACATCCCCGTCTTCAGCGTCCCGCTGGGCAGCGTGGTCCCCAGGCTCGACCTCGCGGTGCAGCGCATCGACGCGCCGGTCAGCGCATTCGCCGGCGATCTCGTACCCGTCACCGTCACCGTCCGCCGGCAAGACATCCTGCCCGGTGAAGACCCAGGCCTGACGATCGATCCCGCGAAGGTGATCGTCCGGCTGATCGACACGGACACGGGCGACATCGTGGACGAACGCACGCTTGAAGAAGACGGATTCGCCAGCCCCGTCCGCCTGCAGGCACAATCCGAACTGGCGGGCGAGCTGAATCTCCGGGCCGAGGTCTCGTACGAGGGCAGTGTGCAGGACGTCCAGGCCGAGATCGCGACGAAGAACAACAGCCGTTCGGCGTCGATCGCGATGGTGGACCGCGCGCTCAAGGTGCTTTACGTCGACCGGGTCCGGTTCGAGTACAAGTTCCTCGTGCCGATGCTCAAGCGCGAAGAGTCGATCGACTCATCGATCCTGCTGGTCGATGCGGACCGCGGGTTCGTGCAGGAGGGCGATACGCCCTTGTCGCGTTTCCCGTTGACAGCGGAAGAGATCCGGCCGTACGACGTGATCGTGCTCGGCGATGTGCATCCGCGCTTCTTCTCTGACCAGCAGCTGGCACTGATCCGCGAGCATGTGGCAACACGCCGGGCCGGGCTTTTGTGGATCGGTGGGGAGCGGCACACGCCCAACCTCTACGCCGGGACAGACCTGGAACTGCTGCTGCCGATGACAACGCCGTCGGCGGTCGGCCGCCTTGTGCCTGATGCGGGCGGTTTCGAGGTGCCGATCGAGCCCACGGATGTTGCGAAAGAACTCAACCTGCTGCGTCTATCGCTGAAGCGCGATAGCGGGGTCGGCTCACCGCTCGCGGAGTGGCCCGGCAACCTGCCACCGTTCCGCTGGGCGCAGGACCTCGGCACGCTGCGCCCCGGCGCGCGGACGCTCGCCCACGCGCTGGGCATGGTCAGCGCGGTCACCAGCCAGCCCTCGCCCCTCGTCGTGCTCTACCGGTTCGGCGGCGGCGAGGTGATCTACGTCGGCACCGATGAGACCTTCCGCTGGCGGAAGGTCGGCGGCGAGGTCTATTTCGAGCAGTTCTGGATCCAGCTGATGCGCAAGCTCGGCCGGACCCGCCTTCAGCAGATCGACGACCGGGCACGCTTCACGGTGTCGCCCCCCGCGGTCGACCTGGGCGCGACCCAGCTCGCCGAGCTGATCATCGACGACCCCGCCCTGATCCGCAGCGCGCCGCAGAGCGTCCGAGTCGACGTGCTGGAGCGCGGCCTGACGGATGAAGAGGAACTCACCCCGGTCGGCCAGGTCGAGCTCAGGCCCGCCGGTTTCCAGGGCGATGTCGACTCGGGCGCCCGCGCGGTCTACCAGGCGAATTGGCGGTCCGACCGGCCCGGCCGGTTCGTGCTCCGGATCACGGAGCCGCTGCTCGAAGCGCTCGAGCTCGAAGCCCCGGCCGAGGTCCGCGATCCGGCCCAAGAGCTGGCCCGTGCCGCGACCGACCACGGCCGGCTGATCCGGCTGGCCAACGGGACCGGCGGGGCGGTGGTCGAGCTGACCAACCTGGCCCAATTAGAAACCCTCATCCCCGACCGCTCACGCGAGCTGACCAGCGAGACCCGCCAGCCGCTGACCAACACCCTGATCGCGCTGCTGGTGCTGCTGGGCCTGCTGACTTTGGAATGGGCGCTCCGCCGGGGGCTGAAATTGGTCTAAACTAGGGTTAAGCGCCTGTCAGGAAAGAAAATGGGGCATGGAACCCGGGGCCCCGCCGATTCGTCCTAGTATGGTCGGTGGCCGGCCTGCGTCGATAGTAGAAGTATCCCTTCCGGATAGGAGCTACGCCTCTTGCAACACATCGCCCAACAGCTGCGAACCGTGCGACGGACGGGACGCCTGCTCCTCATCGTGCGTCGGCTGGCCCAGCTGCTGGTGGTGCTGCTGCCCCTGGCGGTCCTGCTTGGGCTGCTGGACTACGCCTTGCGGATGCCCGGCGCGATGCGGCTGCTGATCGGTCTGGCGGTGTTGGGCTTGGCAGGGGTCTGGCTGGTGACGCGGTTGAACCGAGCGCTGCGGTTCTGGCCCACGCTGGCGGAGCTCGCGCTGCGCGCCGAGCGGCTGTACCCGCAGCTGGCCGGGTCGCTGGCCTCGGCGGTGGAGTTCTCGCTGGCGCCGGCGGGCTACGCCGAGCCGAACTCGACAGCAATGATGGCGAAGACCGCGGTCGACGAGATGGAAGAGAAGACCAGGGATGTCGACGTCAAGCGGATGGTCAAGCTTAAGCCGACTGTGCAGGCATGTCTGTTGGCCGTGCTCGCGGCGTTGATTCTGGTATCGGTTGTGGCCGCCGCGCCGCAGGCGTCTGCTACCGCGGCGCAGCGCTGGCTGCTGCCGATGGGCGACACGCAGTGGCCTAAGGTCAACGAGGTCGGGGTGCTTACGCCCGACGACGCGGTGTTCGCCGCGGACGGCAAGGTGCGGCTGCGCGCTCAAGTAACCAAGGGCTGGAAAGACGGCATGCGCATGACGGTGCAGTACCGCATGCTCGACGAAGCCGGCGAGGGCGAGTGGCAGAGTGTGCGTGTCGCCGAGCAGAAGAACGCGTCCAAGCCTGGGCAGCACGTCTACGAAGCCATGCTTGATGTGCCGCCGGCCGTGGCCCGCTCGCTGATGGCCGGGCAACGCAGCAGCGCGACGCTCGAGGTCCGCTACAGCGCCGGCGACGACACGACGCCGACGCAGTCGCTGACGGTTGCCGCTCGGCCGGAGATCGCGTCGGTCGTGATCTCCAGCGCACCGCCCGAGTACGCGCTCGGCTTGATCGGCGATCAGCGCGTCGCCCTGCACGAGCAGACCGACCGGATTGTCTCGGCATCGGTCTTGTATGGCTCTTCGATTGATTTCGAAGTGGAGTTCAACAAGCCCCTGCCGATCGAGTCGGCTCAGGCCGTTGTCGACCGCGTAGCTAGGCAGCCGATCGTGACCGACCCTGCCGAGGGTGATTCGGCACTAGGATGGCGCACCAGCCCCGATATCCAGCTGGATCAGCCTACCAACGACACCGTGAATGGGTTTACTGTCAGCGGCGTGCTCGCCTCGAACTTACAGGTACAACTGCCGCTTACCGATGGGTTCGGGCTCAAGTCTGCTGAGGGCGAGCGGGCTTACCAGGTCCAGCTGATCGAGGACGAACTGCCCGCGTCCGTGCTGACCCAGCCTGCGACCGACGAGTCCGTTCTGCCGGACGCGACGGTGCAGATCAACGCGATGGCTCAGGACGACATCTCGATGCAGTCGCTGTCGCTGGATATCGTCGTGCCCGACCGGGACAACACGCCGGACGATGCCGAGCAGATCGCGACGCGATCGATCGAGGGTGCCGGCCTGCTGGTGACCGGTCGCACCGAGACGCTGGAGCTCGACTACGCGCTCAGCTTGAGCGAGTTGAAGCTGCTGCCGGGCGACGAGGTGCTCATCACCGCGATGGGCCAAGACATCTACGAACTCGACGGCTACCGCCACGACCCGGTCGCATCCGACACGCGTCGGCTGCGCGTGATCACCGAACAGGAACTGGCCGACCAGGTCCGCCGGGTATTGCGTGGTGTGCGGAACACCAGCCAGTCGCTCGAGCGTAACCAGCGCCTGGTCAGCGAACGCACCGAGACCAGCCCGCCCGCCGAGACCGTGGACCAGCAGGGCAACATCAGCCGAAGGATCGCCGCGCAGCAGGACACGGTCGAGGCGTTGCGTGACCGCCTGACACGCAACCGCCCACACAACCTCGAAGCGCTGGAAGACCTGCTGGACCGTGCGGACGCGATGCTGGAGCTAGCCGAGCAGGCTAGCGAGCAGGCGGAGCAGGCGCTTAGCGAAGCCGCCCAGCGGCAGCAACAAGGCGAGCAGGCCCGGCAGCGTCAGCAAGACGCGGCCGCGGAAAGCAACCGGAACGCCGAAGCACAGGCCAAGCAGGACGCCGAGCAGGCGGATCAGAACCGTCAGCAGGCCCAAGGCGAGGCGCGTGAAGCGCAGGCTGAGGCACGCGAACAGCTCGCCGAGCTTGTCGCCGCACTGGACACCGGTGAATCGGTTGGTGAGATCGAGTCGGAGCTGTCAGAGATCCAGCGCGAAGCCGAGCGTGCCGCGCAGAAGACCAAGGAACTACTGCCCAAGACGATCGGTCAGAAGGCCGAGGACCTGGACGACGAGACGCGTCAGGAGCTGGAAGAGAACGCGGACAAGCAGCGCGAGCTCGCCGACCGTGCCGAAGCGTTGGTGGACAAGATGCGTGCCGCCGCCGAGCAGATCGGTGAGAACGGCGAGACGCCTGAGGAACGCGCGACCGCAGAGACCTTATCGCAGGCCGCGGACATCGCCGAGCGCCAGGGCCTTCAGGAAAAGACGGAAGAGGCCGCCGAGAAGCTGGACCAGAACCAGGTCGCCGATGCCGCGAGCCAGCAGCAGCAGGCGATGAACACGCTCGAACAGATGATGGAGGAGTTGGGCAAGCAGCAGCAGCGGCGGCAGGAGGAACTCAAGCGCCTGCTGCAGGAACTGGCCCAGAAGATCCAGAAGCTGGTCGACGAACAGCGGAGCCAGCTCGCACGGGCCGAGGCAGCCCAGCCCAACGCGCTCGGTGTGTTGGAGCAGCCACAGTTCATGCTTCGGAAGCGCACGATGGCGGTGCAGGCCGAGGCGATGCAGGCACCCCGGACCGAGCCTAGTGGCGAGCCTCTGGGCAACGCGGTGAAGGCCCAGGCCGAGGCGATCAAGTCCATCCGCGTCAGCGACAAGACGGGCACGCTCAACCACGAGACCGAGGCGCTCGCGCAGCTCGAGGCCGCGCTCGCCCTCATCAACCAGCAGCAGGAGCAGCAGCAGCAAGAGCAGCAGCGCGAGGAACGCTTCGCCCTGCGGCAGGCTTATTACGACCTCGCCGACCGGCAGGAACGCCTGCTCACCATCGCGACCCAGCACCAGCAGGACGAGGACTACACCCGGCGTGACTGGCGTCAGATCAACCGGCTGTATGTCGAGCCGCTCGAAGACAGGAGCATTGAGCAAGAGCAGGCCACGATCCGTACAGCCGCGAAAGAGCTCGAAGAAAAGGCCGGCGAGGCCATGGTCTACCAGTCGCTGCACCGCCGGATCGACCAGGCCGCGAACCGAGCCGAGAACCGCCTGCAAGGCCGACGTATCGACGCGTTGGTGCTCGACGATCAACGCAGCGTGATCGTGATGCTCCGCGCGATGGGCGATGCTCTCGACGACACCGCCGACCCGGACAAGTTCGAGCAGGATGAGCAGGAACAGGAACAACAGCAAGGCGAGCAACAGCCCGGTCAGGGCGAGGGCGAAGAGCCACCGCTCGTGCCGGACCTGGCGCAGATCAAGCTGCTACGCGAGGTCATGATTGTTTTGCGGAACCAGACCGAGTCGATCGCCGAGTCAGGCGACAACCTGCCCGAAGCGGACCGCAACCAGCGGCTGAATGACCTGGCCGAGCAGCAGCGCGAGCTGAAATCGCTCGGCGAGCAACTGATCGAGAAGCTCAAGCAGCAGATGCAGCCCGGCGGGCCCGGCGCAGAAGCGCCGCCCGAATAAGATGAAGCGTCGCGGCTATGCCGCGCAAGCCGGAGACGACCATGAAGTTCACTTTGCAACAACTCTTCGCTACCGGGCTAACACTGACGGTCGCGTTTGCGATGACCACAGGTGCGTACGCTCAGGAGGTGGCCGACAACGAAGCACCGGCTGTCGAGAAACAGCCCGAGGCTGCGGATGAGCCGTCGATCGATGACCTGCTGGGCCTGGAAGATGATGAGACTAAGAAAGAGCCCAATGCGGATGAGCCCGAGGCCGATGGGCCTGGCGAGACCGACCCCAAGCTGACCCGCGACCTGGACAAGGCGTTGACCGGTCAGCAGGCTGCGGACCAGTTCGCGCAGGCGATCGAAGAGATGGAGGAGGTCGCGATCCGGCTGGGCGACGAGTCGGACCCGGGCATCGACACGCGGCGGATGCAGGACGAGATCATCCTCAAGCTCGAGCAGATCATCGCGTCGGCTGAGAAGACCAAGAGCCAGCAGAAGCCCAAGCCCGGCCAGGGCCAGCCGCAGCAGCAGGCCCGCCAGGCCGACAAACAGCAGGGCCAGCAGCAAGGCCAGCAAGAAGGCGACAAGCCCGGTGAGCAACAGGGTCAAGAGGGCGAGCAGCAGGGCCAGAAGCCCGGCGAGCAAGAAGGCGACCAGCAGGGTCAAGGTGAGGGTCAAGGCGAGCAGCAAGGCGAACAAGAGGGTCAGCAAGAAGGCCAACAGGCCGGCGGTCAGCAGAGCGGCCAGAACGCCGGCAGCCGTGGCGATGTGCGCAACGAAGAGCTGTCGATGAAAGACCTCCGCGAGGGCGAGTGGGGCAACCTGCCGCCGCGCCTGCGGGATGAGCTGGCCGAGTCGCTGAGCGAGACGTTCAACCCGGTGTACCGCTCCGCGACCGAGGCGTTTTATCGTCGCATCGCAGAGATCAGCCAGCAGCAGGCGGAGGAGGGCAAAGAGTGATTCTTTTCGATGTTTTCAGTAGCCCGGAGCCGACGGTTGTCCGGCCTTTCAGGAAGAGGCGCTGCCGCGCAGCCGTCGGCTCCGGGCTGTTGCTGCTATCGCTTCTCGCCCTTCCTGTGAGCGCACAGGACGAACCCAACGCCGAGCCCGTCGAGTTTCAGGAGATCACCGACGAGTTGGACGAGTCTGTCAAGAAGGGGCTCGCCTACCTCGCGAAGCAGCAGAACGAGGACGGCAGCTTTGACGCCGACCGCTACGGCGGGTCGCACGTCGGGGTTACCGCGATCTGCGGCCTGGCGTTCCTGGCCAACGGCGAGTTGCCGGGCCGGGGCGAGTACGGGCACGTGGTGCAGGGCGCCCTCGATTACATCCTCGCCAACGCGCAGGAGTCCGGGCTGATCGCCTCGGAGAACGTCTCGCACGGGCCGATGTATGGCCACGGCTTCGCGACGCTGTTCCTCGGCGAGATCTACGGCATGACCGACGATGACGACGTCCGTGATGCGCTCGTCAAGGCCGTGCGCATCATCGTCAAGTCGCAGAACCGCGAGGGCGGCTGGCGCTACCATCCCGTGCCTTACGAGGCGGACCTGTCGGTCACGATCTGCCAGATCAAGGCGCTGCGCTCGGCGAGGCAGGGCGGCATCGACGTGCCTAAGGAAACCATCGACAACGCGATCCAATATGTCAAGGACTGCCAGAACAGCTACGACGGCGGGTTCCGCTACATGATCGGCGGAGGCAGCAGCGCGTTCCCGCGTAGCGCCGCAGGCGTCGCCTCGCTCTACTACGCCGGCGTGTACCAAGGCGATGTGATTAAGGACGGCCTGAAGTACCTCAAGGAACGGATCAAGACCGGCGAAGACCAGGGCGGCCACGAGATCTACGGCCACTACTACTGCAGCCAGGCCATGTTCATCGCTGGCGGTAAGCACTGGGCCGAGTACTACCCGATGATCCGCGACCGGCTGATCGGCAACCAGAGCAACGACGGCTCTTGGGACTCCGCTCACGGCAGCGACTACGCCAGCGGCATGTCCCTCATCATCCTGCAGATGCCGTACCGGCTTCTACCGATCTTCCAGCGATAAGATTGCCCTTTATGAAGTGTTTCTTCTACGCCCTGTGCAGCCTGCTGACCGCCGCACCAGCCTTCGGACAAGACGCCATCTTGCTGGGCTCGGAACTCGAGCCGGTGCCGGTACAGCTTCAAGCGCTCTCGCCCGATTCGATCGAGGTGATTGATGCTGATGGTAACAAGCAGGTACTCCAACCCGAACAAGCCTTACGACTGACCTTGACCGGCAGTACCATCGCTGCGCCAAGCCAAAACCAGGTCAGGGTCGTATTGCGGGATGGGCAGGCGGTCGTGGGCTATTGGGGCGGTGCCGGTGCCGATGATGAATCGATCTTCGTCGGCTTCGGTGGCACCGACCAGAACATTGACCTGCCCCTTGACGAGATCATGTCCATCACCTTCCGCCCGGGTGTTCCCGCACCGACCACGGAGGAGGACGATGTCCTCTTGCTTGCGACGGGTGAGAAGCTGGTCGGGTTCTTGGAATGGATAGGCGCCGAGGCGCTCGAGTTTATTGTGGGGGATGCGGACGACCCGATCCAGATCCCTCTCGAACGGGTCCACGCGGTCTCGATCGCCAACAAACCCAAGATGGCCGAGGCCTCACGCGGCATGGTCCGGGTGACGACGGTGGACGGCTCGGTGATCCTGCTTAGAAGTGCGGAACTCGAGCGGGGTGTGGATGGTGACGCGTTGGTGGGTCTCTGGGCGATGCCGATCGCGGGCAAGCCAACGGATAATCAAGACGATGCGCCGCGGGCCGCATCGCGGCTGACCCTGCCGATCAAGCAGGCCGCCGTAATCGAGCCGGTGTCTGGCAAGCGTCGGCTGGTTTCGCTGGCGGATCAGGACGGGCAAGTCGTTGCCGGCGGCGAGGTTTTTGGCGTCGCGATGACGCCGCGCGTGGAGACGGATGGAGCGCTCCGGCTGCACGCCCCGGTGACGCTTGGCTACGCCTTGCCCGAGCGAGCCAGCCGGCTGGTCTTCTCCGTCGCGATGGATGTTGATGACACGATCTCCGAGTCTCGGCGGGCCATGGCGGGATGCGAGTTGATCGTTTACGACGGCGACCGCGTTCTGGCCAAGCACGCGCTCACTCCCGATGGGCCCGCGAAACGCATCAATGTGCCACTCCGCAGCGAGGAACTGCGGATCGAACTGGCCCCCGGCGTGAACGGACCGGTCCTTGACCGCGTGCTGATCACCCGGGCCGAGGTGCTTGTCAGCGATTGATGAGCGGCCTGCATTCGGCTCGGCCTACATCTTTCACGTGATAAAATGGTGGCAACCCCGGAATCGTGCCACCATGACCCAGACCGACCCGATCGCGACCGACCACCACGCCGAACCGAATGATCCGGGGGCTTGGCTGTTGCCATTGCCGATCAGCCAAGCGTACATCAACCGTGAGGTGTCCTGGCTCCGGTTCAACGAGCGCGTTCTGCACGAGGCGCTCGACGAACGCACGCCGCTGCTCGAACGCGTTGCGTTCCTGGCGATCTTCAACTCCAACCTGGACGAGTACTACCAGAAGCGTGTCGGCTCGCTCAAACGGCAAGCCGAGTCGGGGCAAGGCCAACGCGGTGCCGACGGGATGTCGGTTACAGACCAGCTCAAGACGATCCGGGAGATGGTCCTGCCGATGCTCCAGGCGCAGGCGGGCTGCTACAGGAACCAGATCCTGCCGGCGTTAGTGCAGCACGGGATCGAGCTGCTGCACTGGTCTGATTTGACGGACGCGGAAAAGCAGGAGGCCGAGCAGCACTTTCTTGATCAGCTGTTCCCGGTCTTGACGCCGCTGGCCGTGGACCCCGGGCACCCGTTCCCTTTTATCTCGAACCTCTCGACATCGCTGGGCGTGATGCTGCGGACCCCGCCCAACGACCCGCAGGCGGCGCAGACGGATGCCTCTGGCAGCTTCGGCCTGCAGTTCGCACGCGTGAAGGTCCCTGAGGTCTTGCCTGGCTGGGTTCGTCTGCAGGCTGAGACCGGCGAGGATGCGGACCGCTACCGTTTCGTCTCGCTGCAAAACCTGATCCACCACAACCTGCACCACCTGTTCCAGGGGATGGATATCGAAGAGATCGAGCCGTTCCGCGTCACGCGCAACGCGGCGGTTGGCTCGCAGGATGAAGACGCGGAGGACCTGCTCGAGGTTGTTAATGAAGAGCTGCGTCAGCGACGCCTTGCCAACATCGTCCGCCTGGAAGTCGACGACACGCCGTACCGCCCGTTAAACCAGTTCCTGATCGGTGAGATGGGTTTGGCTGAGCAGGATGTCTACGAGATGCCCGGCGAGCTGGACTACAACGACCTGTGGGTTATCCACGGGATGTGCGATGCGCCGGAGCTCAAGTACGACCGCTGGAAGCCGGTGACGCCGTTGCGCCTGATCGACGACGAGGCGAGCATCTTCAGCGTGATCCGCTCCGGCGACGTGATGGTACACCACCCGTACGAGTCGTTCAGCCACTCGGTCGAGCGGTTTATCCGCGAGGCGTGTAACGACCCGAACGTGATCGCGATCAAGCTGACGCTCTACCGCACCGCGAAGAACTCGCCGTTCATCCCGGACCTCATCCGCGCCGCCGAGTCGGGCAAGCAGGTTGTGGTGCTCGTTGAGCTTAAGGCCCGGTTCGATGAAGAGCGCAATGTTGAACTCGCCAGGAAGCTCGAAAAGGCGGGCATCCATGTGGTCTACGGCGTGGTCGGCCTGAAAACCCACACCAAGACTGCGCTCGTCGTGCGTCAGGAAGCACAAGCCCTCCGCACCTATGCACACATCGGCACGGGCAACTACAACGCCAAGACCGCGGACCTGTACACCGACCTGGGCCTATTCACTTGTGACCCGCGGATCACATCCGACCTGGTGCAGGTGTTCCATTTCCTGACCGGCCGGTCGATCGCGCCGGACTACAAGCACCTGCTCATCGCGCCGACCAATATGCGCAGCCGGTTTATGGCGATGATACAGCGTGAGACCGATCACTGCGCCGCGTGGGAAGAGCGGGGTGGCGACCCGGACGACCCGAACCGCCCGTATATCCTCGCGAAGATGAATTCGCTCGAGGACAAAGACATCTGCAAGAAGCTCTACGAGGCGAGCGCTGCCGGCGTGAAGATCGAGCTGATCGTGCGCGGCTTCTGCTGCCTGCGGCCCGGCGTCGAGGGCCTGAGCGAGAATATCACGGTGGTGAGTCTCATCGGACGGTTCCTCGAGCACTCACGCGTCTACGTCTTCCGCAACAAGGGCGAGCCCGAGTACTACATCGGCAGTGCCGACTGGATGTACCGCAACCTCAACAACCGCGTCGAGTGCATCACGCCGATCTATGAGCCGAGCCACCGCGCGGCGCTGCAGCAGATGCTGGATACCATGCTCGCCGACCAGCGCCAGGCCTGGGACATGCACCCCGACGGCACGTACACCCAGCGGCAGCCCGATGATCTCAACTCGGCATCTTCCGTCGGCACGCACCGCACGCTCATGGACCAGACGCGCCTGGACCAGATCAACGCGGGGGCTTAGCACCACCCGCTTCAGTCATCGCGGCAGCGAAAGGCTTATGCGTCAAAGGTACTGCCAGTCACCCGTGTGCAGGGTCCAGTACCAGAGTGCCGCGTTGGTGATGCCGTGGGACCAGACGATCGGGCCCAAGCCGTAGCGCCCGCCGGGGGGTTGGTCGGCCCAGGCCTCGCCCCGCTTGGGTCGGTTGGTCCACCAGACGAGCAGGCACCAGACGACGCCGCAGGCGATGCAGCCGAGGTAGTCCCGCCGCTGGTGGGCGAGCATAAAGACGAACGTCGAGAACACGACCGCGAACAGGCTGATCTGGCCGACGCGATAATCGACGAGCTGCTGGGTAAACATCGGCGGCTCCTCGGCAGCGCGTCGTCCCGCCCTGGTGCCGCTGACCCAGTCGCCGATGAGCGGCATGTCCGACGCGAGTTGGATCACCGCGGTCTTGGTCTTGCCCGCGTTGAAGGCACCGCGCAGCACCGCCGACCGCACCCAGAGCTCTTCAAACAGGGGCACCGCGATCGACATCCCCAACAACCGCAGCGACATCGTGGACCAGAACCACGCGTCGCCCAGCGCGTCCCTGTTGTCGGTGAACGCGTGCTTGTCGGTCAGCGCCTCGGTCGTCTCGGCGTCAGGGACCAGCCACTGTGAAGCGTCGGCGGGCACCTGCTCATAAGTGGGAACCAGCCAGGCCATGACGTCGCCCAGCACCGGCGTGCCGACGAGTTGGCCGGTCAGCCAGTTGCTCGCGTAGCCGAGGTAGACCCAGGCAAAGCAGAGCCCGAGGCCGGTCGGCACCGCGAGCCAGTGGAACCTGAAGTTCAATTCGGGCAACAGCCCACGGTAGCGCCAGAGCAGGAAGAGCACGACGCCGACCTGCAGCGTGTAGATGAACGGGATCAGCAGCGGCACCTGCGGCATGCCGAAGGCCCCGGCGTAAACAAACTGGCCGGCTAGCAGCCCGATCATGTAGACGAAGAACGGCGTCGCCCTTGGGTGCCAGGGGTTCTCGGCCATCCAGTTGTCTAAGCGAGCCAGAAAAGACTGCGGCTGAACTGGCGGTGTGGGTTGGGAGGGTGATTCAGCGGTCACTTGAGACCTACTTCGGCAAGATCAAGGGTCGGCCCGAGGGCTCAGGCGGAGCACAGCCCGGGCAGGATGCGCGAGACGGTGGTTGAGATGAGTTATCGGTCAAACGAACGGGCGCATCGACGGGTTCGCCCGCGTGGGCCGTCTATTGAAACAGAAAACCGTGGCTAATTCCGCTTGTATTCCTGGACTTCCCACCCTTCCTCATCGCCGATCTGACCGAGCCATGCGATCGTGGCGTCGTCGAGTTCGGTGAGCGTAGCGCTGTCGTTCTCGTCGAGTTCGCCGGGGACTTTGCCGTTCTTAACCGCTTCGTTGATTTTGTTCTGGTTGTAGGTGTAGAGCGTGAGGGTGTCGCCATCGATTTTGTAGCGGATCAGCGTGCCGTCCTTGGTGTCGTCGTCGACTTCATCGAAGCCAAGGATCGCGGCGCGGAACTGGGCGACGATGAGGTACTGGTGCCCGTTGGTGGTGATGCTTCGGCAGCCGCCCTCGAGGCCGCTGGTGCCCGAGGTGACGAGGAAGCCCTTGTCGGTCTGGACGAAGCCGACCTTGGAGTCGTTGTCGTTCGCGCCGACCCAGTTGCCTACGAGGGCCTCGTCGGCCTCGGCCTTGTTCCAGGCCTTCTCGACGTTCTTGACGGGGATACAGCCTGTCAGCAGCAGTACAAAGCCCAGCAGGCATACCACGTGCTTGATTCCAACCGGTTTCATCGTGGGGTCTCCTTATGTGGTTCCCGAAACGCGTCCGTGGCGGGTTCCCCGCCGCTACGAGTTTAACGGCTGATCACCCGCCGGATCAAAAAATCACTCGCCCTCGCAGACGGGCAGTAGAATCAGGTGGTGTTATGGATGTTCGCCCAACTCGACCGGGACGAGGCCCTGACCAAGGGCTACTGGAACCTGGCGATGATCGCGCTGGTCGGGCTGTTCGCCGTGATCTTCCTAGTCGCGCTGTTTACCCTTCGGCGGTGGAAGCGTCGGCAGCTTCAGGCCATCGAGACAGACCGCAGCGAACGCCGTGCCGGCAAGTCGAAGGGCCGGGTCGACGCCTGGCAGGCCAGCAGCGAGCGCTACGTCGATCACGACAAGCTGGCCGAAGAGGACGAGGACGGAGCCTTTGAACGCAACGCCAAGCCGGGCGGCATGGATCAGCAAGACAACGACGATGCGGCGCAGGACCCCGACGACGAGTGGGACCCGTACGGCCTGTTCTCTGACAAGCCCTATCAAGACCCCGACGATGAGGACGACTTCGATACCGACGACGACGAAGCGGGGGGCTGGGACGATGAGGACCCCAACAACAAAACATGAGAAAAATCATGTGATCACGCGGGTTCTCATGTATTCCATTGATGGTTTCGTCAGGACGCTTTGAGCTTCTCGGCAACTTCTTCGAGCAACTGCTCGGCCTGCCCTCTCGCCTCAAAACCCTCAGGCGTGCGCGACAGGGTCCGCAGCAGACGCTGGGCATCGCGGAGCTTTTCTTCGTCGATCAGCTTCTTGGCCTCGGCGACTTTCTCTAGCGCCAGGGCCTTGTACTCGGCCAGCTTCTCGTCCTTGAGCCCCGGGAAGAACAGGCTCACCGGGGTCTCGGGCATCTTTTCTTTCTTGTCAATCGCCCCGACCTGGATGCGGATCAGGTGGTTGACCTTCGCGTCCTGCTCGTGCAGCTCATCGATCGCCTTGAGTGCGGCGGCGTATCGGCCCTTTTCGGCGTCCTCGTCTGCATCTTCCAGCGCCTCATCGATGCTGTTGAGCCAGGCGGCCATCTGGACCACGGCCTTGGCTTCTGTCTCGGTCTTCGCGGAGTCTTCATAGGGCACAAACCCAAGCACCCGCCCGTCGGGCATCACGAAGTAAAGATCGGGGATCCAGTTCGACGGGTCATGCGTCTGGCCGTAGGCCTTGAGGTTCAGCTTGCTGACCGCTTCGCTCTTGTACGCCTCGCCAACATCGCCGACGTAGTGCATCACGCGGACCATCTTCTTGGTCGACTTGGAGGATGCCATCTGGCGTGCCGCGCCGACACACTTGGGACAGGTCGTCTCGCGGAAAGTCCGAAGGATGGCGACGGGGAGGTTGCGCTCATGGGCGATCTCGAGGGCTTTGTCGGCCTCCTCGCCATAGAGCCAACCCTTGTGCTCGATCGTCGCCGCGTTAGCGGGCAGGGCGCAACTACACAGCCCGATCACCAGGATTGTCAGAGCAGAAAGCAGGCGAGTCGTCATCTTGAAACCCCATGTGGTACAGGCAGGAATATGACAGTGAATTGATTATAAGGCTTTGATCGGCCAGTCCAAGTCCACCAATGAACGATGTAGGAGGGTGTGTCAACTTAGTGTCGCACGCCAGCCGCGACAACCCCGCTGCCGGACTTGATCGAAACCAGCCCCGTCTCTTTGTCGAGTTGGAACGGGCAGGTGTTGCACTGGATGCGCTTGTCGGTCGCGGGGGCGTCTTTGAGCCGGGGGTCGGCCTCGCCGCTGGCCAGAACCGGCTGATCGTTGGTGTCCAGCCGCTTCTTCAACAGGTCCAGGACCAGGTCATCGATGCCAAGCGGCTCGGCGATCTGGTAGGTCGTGCCGGGGAAGTCCACGGCGGCCTGGCTGGTCAGGCTCGGGATGTCGCGCATGAAATGCTTGCCGCGGGCGAGGAAGAACGGCAGCACGACGATGTGGTCTGCGCCCCGCTTCACGCACGCCTCGTACGCCGCGGCGATGTCCGGCATCGCGAGCTCCATATGGGCGGGCTCGACGATGCCGCACTCGCCAGCAAAGCGTTCGGCAAAGAGGCGGGCGACCAGTTCCAGGCTCTCGTTGGATTGCGCGCGTCGGCTGCCGTGATCGCAGATGATCACGCCGGTGTTGGTGTTAGGCGTCGTCATACCCACATGATAGGCGTCGCCGTACCCAAATGGCAGGATCTGTCCATCTGCACCGCGGCTAACGCCCCCCCAGCTTCACGGTCAGCTCCAGCGTCTCGTCGCCCCGTTTGATTTTGACCTTCACCTCGTTGCCGGGCTTGGCTTTGCCGAGGAAGCCGCGGACATCGCGTGAGCTGCCCATCGCTTCGCCATTGATCGACAGCAGGATATCGCCGTCCCTGCCGCCGGCCTTGGCCATCGGACCATCTTCGACGATCTGCTCGATCAGGACGCCGCCCTGCGCCCCGCCCAACATCACGCCGAGGTACGGCCGGGGCTGACGCGGCGGCGGCTTCACAAAAGTGATCCGCTCGGGCGATTTGATCGCGGCCTCGGTCAGGTTCGCGACCAGCTGCACGACACGGGACCCGCCCTCGCCGTTGATCTTGTCGGCGGTGTCGCGCGGGGTGTGGTAGTCGTCGTGCAGCCAGGTATTGAAAAACACCGCGGGGATGCCGGCCGAGATAAAGACGATGTGGTCGCTGCCGCCGGGCGCGCGGACGTCCAGCTTCAGGTTCAGCCCGATGGATTCGTTTCCGTCCTGGATCCAGGGCCGCCACTGCTTGCCCGTCGCGTCGGTGAAGATGTAGAGCTCGTCGTTGCGCAGCCGGCCGATCATGTCGAGGTTGATCATGCCGGAGACCCGTTCACCATCAAACGCCCACTGGTCCGGGTTGCGGACCATGAAGCGCGAGCCGATCAGCCCGCGTTCCTCCGCGGCGAAGCCGGTGAAGAAGATCGTCCGACGCGGCACATCGTCCGGCCAGTCTTGCACCGCGAAGTGTTCGGCGAGCAGCAGGACCCCGGCCGTACCCGAGGCGTTGTCGTCCGCGCCGGGGTGCAGGTGGCCTTTCATATCGGGCGCACGCGAGCCGAAGTGCCCGTAGCCGATATGGTCGTAGTGCGCGCCGATAACGATGACCTCGTCGGCCAGGTTGCCTTTACCCAGCAACAGCGCGCCGACGTTCTGCACCGATGTGGTAATCGCTTCACCCTCGGCGTCCCGGCCGGTACGGACCTGCAGGGGCTGGGTAAAGCTCGGTTCGCCGTCGATTACAAACCCGGGCTCGAGCCCGAGCGACTCGAACCGTTCCACAATGAAGTCCCGGGCCAGCTCGATGCCCTTGGTCCCCGCGTCGCGCCCCTCCATGTCCGGGTGGGTGAGCGTTTCGATGTCCCGCATGAACGCGGACGGGTTGATCGCCGGGCCTGAATCGTAGGGTTTGGCCTGGCAGCCGACGAGTAGTAGCGCAGCGAGCAGACAGGTCAGCCGGAGATCAGTCCATTGATGTTTCATCACAGTCAAGTTCCTCTACATAGACAAGCGGGCATGATAAGAAACGTCCGTTCAAGACGCTTAGTTCGGTTGCAGGATCAAATCGGCTTGTCTCAACGTACGATCAGCCTCAGCCCGTGAAGACCTTCAAGAACGAAAGCACGGCGTATACCAGGAAGACGAGACAGAGCTCGGCCGCCGCGAAGAGCAGGAAGAACAAGAAAAGGAGCCCTGTTGATGCCGAAGCGATCCGCTGTTTGCCGCGGCCCTCGGTGTGCTTAGGCTGACGCAGCTGTACAACCAGGCCCGCAACCGCAAAGACCAAACCCACAACCACGATTGCTACAAACAACCCAAACGATAAGCCGACCGATGGCGAATAAAGCAACAGATAGAGGTTCAGCGTCAGGAATAGGCAGGCAATGAACAGCAGGATAGTCGGCAGGATGTTTGCTGGCCGGACTTGCATGCGTTGTGCTCCCAGAAACCGGCTGGTGCGACCCGCCTAAAACAGCTTGCCCTGTTCGCGCGGCGGGGCGTTCTCGGCTTCTTCCTTGACCGACTGCATCTCGTCCAGCAGGTCGTCCACCTTATCGACATCCATATACACACTCGCGAAGCGCATGTAAGCAACGTGGTCGATCGCACGGAGCTTGTTGAGCACGATGAGCCCGATCTCTGTAGAAGGGATCTCCTTCTGTCCCAGCCGGAAGAGGTCCTCCTCGACCGATTCGGCCAAGGCCTGGATCTGGTCAACGGATACGGGCCGTTTGTATGCCGCCTTCTCTACGCCGGCGATGACCTTATCTTTAGAATAGGGCACCCGGCTGTTGTCCTTCTTGACAACCTGCAGGCTGATCTTTTCTTCGACGGTCTCGTAGGTGGTGAACCGCTTGTTGCACGACAGGCACTGCCGGCGCCGACGGATCGAGCGCCCGCCATCGGTGGCGCGGGAATCGATTACCTTGTCCTTATCGATGTCGCAAAACGGGCAACGCATACCGCTAAAGATAGCAGACGGGACCCGATGAAGCCCATGCTCATCGAGCATGGGCGCCGCCATTCCTGTGCTTCGTCTACGCTATGTCCATGCCCATCAAGATCGCGATCCTCGGCGATATCGTCGGCACCGCCGGCCGGCAGGCCGCTACGCACGCCGCTACAACCCTGAGGGAGCAGCATGGCGCGCATGTCGTGATCGCGAATGCCGAGAACGCCGCCGATGGATCGGGCCTGACCCCCACGCTCTACAGCAAGCTTAAAGACGCCGGAATCGACGGCATGACCCTCGGCGACCACGCGTTCCGCAAGAACCAGATCTATGCAACCCTCGACACCGCGGCCGACTTGATCCGCCCGCTGAACCTACCCGACAAAGCACGTGGCAGCGGCGTCATGCACCTTGAAGCAGCGGATGATGACGGCAAGCCCGTGACCATCCGTGTCGTCACACTGATCGGACAGCTCTTCATCACCAACATGCGCGGGTCCGATGCCTTCAAGGCGATCGATGAACTCCTCAACCAGCCTAGGCCGGGCAGTGTGATCACGCTCGTAGAGATGCATGCCGAGGCGACAAGCGAGAAGATCGCGATGGGCTGGCACCTCAATGGCAGGGTCGCCTGCGTTTTCGGCACGCACACGCACGTCCCCACCGCCGACGAGCGCCTACTGCCCAAGCCCAGCCCGGACGACGTGTCCATCCCCGGCGAGCCCTGGCTGGGCAAAGGCGCGACAGCGTATGTCACCGACCTGGGCATGACCGGGCCTTACGACTCGGTGCTGGGCCGACGCGCCGACCGAGTTGTGAAGCACCTGACAACCGGCATGCCTGCCGCCTTCGATGTCGCCGAGGCGAACGCGCGGGCCTGCGGCGTGCTCGTAACCGCCGACCCTGCAACCGGCCTGGCGACCACGGTCGAGCGGATTGATCTGCCTCTCTAAACAGCCTCAAAGCCGGGCCAGTGCGAAGCCTCTGCCCGCATACAAACCATCTCTAGCCCGAACCGGGCCGAGGCTTTTGTACCGCCGCGGCTTGTCTTTGCCCTCCTGCCGCAGCCGTTACAAACCGCACAACTGCAAAAAATTGACAGCCCCAGGCTCGCCCGCAGGCCTTCTGAATCGCATGATTCAGGTGGTAGCGATAGCAGTAGGTCGTTGCCCCGTATCCAGATGATCCCGGCACGCCTCATGGGGGTTTGATGTCTCAGTTGCCAACGACGCCCGACCAAGACCTGCCCGCAGAAGAGCGGTCCGGGGCACAGCCGATCCGCGCCCACCGCCTCGACGACGCGCCATTGCGGTCAAAGGTTGCACTCATGGTCGTAACAGGCGTGCTGATGGGCATCCTCGTTCACCTGGTCAGCATGCAGCTGGACAACAGCGTCTTGCTCGGCAGGCAGGTCCCCAGCGCGATCCTTGCGATGATCGGCTTCCTGATCAGCGGGTCCATCCTGATCCTCATAGGCCAGTGGTGGATCGCCTCACCCTACGACCGCCTGGTCAAGCAGATCGATAAGGTTGCGGAGCGTCGCGAGATCACAGACCTCAGCACGCTGCCTTTGACCCGCCGGGACGAGGCCGGCCGGATCGCGCGGGCGATGCACCGTGTGACGACGGTCGCGATCCGTGACGGTCGTGAGGCTCGCCAACTCCGCCGAACGATCGACAAACGCGTGCAGGAAGAGACCCAGCGCGCGACAGAGCAGCTCCGCCGCCTCGCGTTGCGCGACCCCCTGACCGAGCTCGGCAACCGACGCTTCCTTGATATGCAGCTGCCCGCGCTCATCACCGCCGCCAAGGAGTCCGGCACGGATGTCTCGGCAATGGCCATCGACATGGACGGCTTCAAGGAGGTTAACGACCAACTCGGCCACGACATGGGCGATGAGTTGTTGGTCCTCGTCGCGGGCCTGCTTAAGGCTTGTACAAGGCACGACGACATGACCGTCCGCATGGGCGGGGACGAGTTCATCGTGCTCATGCCGGGCTGCGATGGGCCCCGTGCAGTCGAGCTATCCAACACCGTCCGTATGCTCTTCCGTCAGCAGGCCCGGTCGATCCTCGACCGTGCCGGGCTGACCGCAGACCTTTCTGCGGGTGTCTCCTCCCTTGCCGCCGATAAACCTGCCGATGCTACGGCGTTGATCAAGATCGCTGATCAGAGGCTCTACCAGGCTAAGCGGAGTGGTAAGGGCCGAACCTGCTGAGTATTTGAAGATAGGTCAAACGGCCTCATTGGTGCACGTAATGGACGATATCTAGCAAGAAATAATCACATGATTAAGTAAAAGGACTTATTTTTTCATAAAAATTGATTGTTTTGATTGTTTTAATCAACCGCCTCCATTGACTGGTCGATGGCGCTATTGCGTACGAATCGCATCGAAACGTTCAATGGAAGGCAGAATGATGTCCCTCACGATCCAGCACTCCAGCCTACATGGCAGGCTGCAGAGAACACTCTTAGGTCTGTTCTTAAGCATCACCTGCTTGTTGATCATGCCGACGGTTACGGCCGAGATTCAGCAAGCGGACTCAATCACTCCGGCGGCACAACCCACGGACAGCAAACAGGTTTTCATCGAACAACTCGGGATGCCGGGCACATATACCGCGCCAGAACTACAACTCGAAGAGCGCCAGCCCTTCGGGCCCGAGGCTGGTCAAGCCGAGGCGATGCCTTACGTCTCAACCGTAACAGCAGATTCCAAGCTAGCTCTGCTGTTCTGGGGTATCGCGGGTGTTGTGGTCGTGCTGACGCTGCTGGCGGGTTGGCGGCTTTCCCTCACCAAGCACAGCGACGGCCGAAAGGCCCACAGCCTCACCTTCGGCACCAAGCTGACGCTCTGTTTCGGCGCGATTATGACCGGCTTGCTCACCGTCGTCACCATCAATATCCAGGGCCAGATCGACTCTGAGAAGCGTATCGCACAAACCACCACCCTCGCGGACAACGCCACAGTGATCGATGGACTCCAGGCCGACATCCTGCTGATCCGTATGAACGTGAAAGACTTCCTCCTCACCAACTCGAATCAAGACCTACAGAATTATTCCGACTCTTTTGCCAAGGCGATCGTGAAAGAGCAATACGCATACCAAAGTCTGGAGGGCACCGAGCTTTACGATGAGTTGAAGGCGGTCGAAGCGATGATGACGCGGTACGCCGACCACTTCGAGCATGCGGTCGCCACCATCACCGAGCGTAACGGCATCCTCAACAGCCAACTGAACCCGACCGGTGCCCGGCTCTCGGCCCTGCTGAAAGCGATCATCACGACCGCATATGCGGACGGCGACCCCGACGCAGCGATTCAGGGCGGGGCGACGCTTAACAAGCTCACCCAGGCCCGTGTCTCGCTGATGAAGTACCTCCGCACAAGCGATGAATCGGATGTCGACATGGCGCTGAGCTCACTGAACGCGGGTAAGGCCGAACTTCAGATCCTGCAGACCGAGATCCAGAACCCGGTCCGCATCAAGTGGTTGACCGAAGCTATCGAGGGCTACACCTTTTACGCCGAGCGCGTCGAGCGCATCGTCGAACTGGTCAAGCAGCGTGACGACATCGTGCTCAACCAACTCGATCAGATCGGCCCCGCCATCGCGGAAAAGGCCAGCGGCATGGTGAAATCGATCCATGACACCCAGACCGAGGTCAAGGGGCAGATGCTCCAGGCCCAGGCCGCCTCGCTTTGGAAGAGCATCGGGTTCGGTGTCGGTGGCGTCTTGCTCACCCTCTTCGCCAGCGTGTTCATGATCCGTGGGATCACCCGGCCGCTTGCTTCGATCTCTAAACGGTTCCGCGAGATCGCCGAGGCCCTCGACCTGACGCAGCGCATCGAGTACAAGCACAAAGACGAACTCTCTGTGCTGGTCGCCGCGTTCAATGGGCTGATTGGAACGTTTGGCAAGACACTCGGCGAGGTCGCCAGCGCGTCATCCGAGGTTGCGGCTGCGTCTACGGAGATCGCTGCTTCAGCGGAGGAGATCGCCGCGGGGATGGGGGAGCAGAGCCAGCAGATCACGACGGTTTCTTCCGCGGTCGAGGAGATGTCGGCGTCGGTCGTTGAGGTTGCCCGCAAGTCTGCGGACGCGGCGAACTCCGCGAACGAGTCGGGTCGTATCGCGACG
>JBCDKD010000041.1:0-42398 GCA_039024275.1 Planctomycetota bacterium
CCGCCCCCGGCTACGGCGAGCTCGAGGGCGTCGCCCACCGCGGGGCGTATGACCTGACCGCGCACTCGAAGGACAAGGAAAACAACCCGGACAGCAACACCAAGCTCGACTACTTCGACCAAGAGCTGCAGGTCCGCCTGCAGGCCGAGGGCAAGCCCAAGGAAGAGATCAAGGAGCGGTCGCGCTACGTCCCGCACGTCATCGAGCCGGCCTCGGGGCTGACACGCGCCGTGCTCGTCCTGCTGTGCGAGTGCTTCACGCCGACGCCCGACCGCGAGGGCAGCAAGTACGTCCTCTCGTTCAAGCCAAAGTTCGCCCCGATCAAGGCCGGCATCTTCCCCCTGGTCAACAAGGACGGCATGCCCGAGATCGGCCAGAACCTTTACCGCAAGCTGCGCGAGAAGTACCCGGTCGAGTACGACGGCAAGCAGTCGATCGGCAAGCGCTACGCCCGGATGGACGAGATCGGCACGCCCTTCTGCTTCACCGTCGACGGCGACACCGCGACGGACAACACCGTCACCGTCCGCGACCGTGACACGCTGGCTCAAGAGCGGATCAACCTCGACAAGGTCGAGGCGTTCCTCGCCGACAAGCTCGCAGACTGACGCCTCTAACCCAGCTTGCCCGATCGGCGCAACCCGCACGGGGTGCGCGATCGTTGCAGCCACCGACGAGCTGTGCCCCACCCCGCCCGCGTGGGTCGAACGCCCCCGCTAACGAGCCGTAGTTAGCTCTATCGGTGCGTTTTTCGCGAGGCGAGGCATGCTCGGCTACCCCAGACAACTCCAGGCAATAGCGGCCGTATCGGCGTCGGCTGTGTTGGCGGCGATGGCGACGGCGGGCTGTGCAAACGCTCAGCAGGTCTTCGCGTTCGAGGGGGTGCCGCACGGCCAGAACCTCTCGGCCCCGATCGGCCCGCTGACAGTCCAGTCGCTGACGCCGGGCGCCCGGCTTGAGGCGTTCGACACGACCCGCCGCGGCACCGACGTGCGGTGGCTCGAGGGGCCGGACGATACGCCGCTGCCGGACCGGACGTGGTCGGTGGGGAACGTGTCCCCGTTGCAGAACGCCGGGGTGGTATTGCGGGCGGCGAAGAGCCCGACGGGGTCGGCCGAGATGGTGATCGACTTCGGCGGCGAGTTCGCGGCCGCGACGTTCGACATGCTGAACATCGCGGACCCGGGGGCCGTGGAGATCACGGCGATCGACGCGGCGGGCCGGTCCTCCGAGCTGACGCTCGAGGCGATGCGCGACCCGCGGAGTGCGGCATTCGTGCCCGGCGTCGCGTTCGGCCAAGGGTCCAATAACCGCATCGGCCCGATCGACGCCGCGGCGCTCGGGCTCAGCGGCGTGCAACGCCTTCGGCTGCGGCTGCCGCTCAACGCCGCGATCGACCGCCTCGTGCTGCACGAGACGATGCCGGACGACGACGACATCGACCTCGCTCTGCTGGCCGAGGGGGCGATGGGCAGCGGCACCGGCGGATTCGGCGGGGCCGCGCAAGGCGGGGGAGTCGCAATCGGCCTGTTCGTCGGCGGGGGCGGCGGTGGTGGCGGCGGCGGCGGCTCGGCCTCGTCCGAGACAGCCGGTTCCTCCGAGATCACCGGCTCGCTAAGGCTCACGAGCCTCCCGCCCGGGAACGACCCCGATCGAGACCCGCCCCCGTCGCTGCCCCCCAACGACGGGCCGCCGCCCGCCGACCAGATCCCGGTGCCCACGCCTACCGCCTTCGCGGCTGGCCTAGCGCTGCTCGCCCTGCTGGGCACCCGCCGCTCGCGACGCGACAGGGCAGGCGCCGACGCGTGAGCAAGTCGACCGACCTTGCCTGTTTTGACCGACCCGCCCAGGGCGTCGTGCAGGGCATCAATCGCGGCCGGAATCAGCCCATCCCGCCTTGACGCCGTGTTTCTGTGACTTACTTGCCGACCGCCGAGCATCGCTCGTCTCGGCGGAGGGATGAATGGTATCGAGCGGGAGAACGGACCCATGAAGCGATCGACTTACGCCGGTGCCGGCTTGCTCGCCGTCGCGGCCACGGCCCTGGCCAACGCAGGCGCCGTGCAGACCATCGACTTTGATGACCTCGTCCACGGCCAGATCATCGATAACGAGTACGCCGCCCAGGGCGTGATGATCTCGGCGATCAACTTCTCTGACGGCCCAAACCTCGCCGTTGCCTTCGACTCCGACATCGTCGGTCCGACCAGCGACTCCGACCTGCAGTTCAACGGCGGGTGGGCCGGCGGCAACATCGCCGATCAGTCCGCGGGCCGGGTGCTGATCATCCAGGAGAACAACGAGGGCAACAACGGCGAGACCGTCTCGGACCCCGACGACGAGGGCTCGCGCCCGGCCGGCAAGGTCGTGTTCGAGTTCGACAAGCGGATCACGTCGCTCGGCTTCGACCTGATCGATTTCGAGGACAGCGAGACCATCGGCAGCACGGTCGTCTCCATCTTCAACGGCCTCGAGCAGCGGACGATCGACTTCGCCGCGTTCGACGATCCTGGCATGTTCAACGTGCCGGGCTTCGACCCCGGCAACCGCCACGCCAATAATGTGCCGATGTTCGACCTCGTCGCGCTGGGCCTGACCCAGGGCGCGACCCGCGTCGAGTTCAACTTCGGCGGATCGATGGCGATCGACAACGTGCAGTTCGTCGCCGTCCCGACGCCGACCGCCGCGGCGGCCGGGCTGATCGGCCTCGCCGGCCTGACCTTGCGTCGTCGCAACGCCTGACGGCAACAACCAAGCTCTCTCAAGAACAAGACCCACGTCGTGTCAGCACGGCGTGGGTCTTTGCGATATCGGGTGGGTGCGACGGCCGAGTGTGGGCCGCGTTGGCGGGCGGTCAGGCCGCGTTGATCTTGGTGACCTTGACGAGCAGGTAGGGCTGCTTGTGCCCCTTGACGCGGCGGTAGTTCTTGCGTCGCTTGTACTTCACGACACGGACCTTCTCGCCGGCCTCCTCGCTGAGGATGTCGCCTTCGACCGAGGCACCGCTGACGACCGGGGCCCCGATGCTGGGCTCGCCGTCGCCGCCGCCGATCATGAGCACGCGGTCGAACGTCAGCGAGATCGCGTCGTCGCTGAGCTCGCGGTCGGCAACCTTGATGGTGTCGCCCTCGGCGACCTTGATCTGCGTTCCGCTGTCTTCGATCACGGCGTACATGGGGGGGTCCTGGTCAGTCTGCTGGGATGTTCGGGTTCGATTCGCCAGCGGAGGCCGCGATGGCGAGCCGAGCAGCTTACTCGGTTCTCACGGGCCAGGCAATCCATCCCGTCGGAATCCGCCGTGCGAGGCGATCTGTCGCTAAAGCGAGAAAAAACCGCGTTTGGAGCGGTAGGTCCGGTAACTTAGGCGAAGTCGGTTACCCGCCGTTCCGGTTCGAATGATAACTCGGAGGAGAATGATGTCGCTTCGCCTCGCTCTGCTGTGCCTCGCCGCGTTCGCCACCCTCACGCTCGGCCTCGACCTCACCGCCACGGGGCAAGCCGTCCGCACCAACCCCAACGGCAACTACGACTCGAAAGGCAAGCTCGTCGTCCGAGGCGGAGGCGGGCTGCGAGAGAAGGTCAACGCCGACATCACCCTCAACCAGCGCATGCTCGATTTCCAGCAGACCAACGGCAACAGCCCGCTCTCCGGCTCGCTGCGGATCAAGAAGAAGGTCGGCGAGACCGACACCAAAGTCAACGCCAACGTGACCGGGAAGTTCAAGAACACCTCCAACGACGCCGGCCGTATCACCAAAGGCAAGCTCAAGGTCAAGACCACCCGCACCGGTGGGTTCAGCCTCAAGCTCAACACCCGCGGCGACGTCACGCGCGGCGACGCGAAGGGCGCCTCGTTCTCCATCAAGCTCAAGGGCTCGTCGAGCTGATCGAGATCGGGGATAACGGCCCAAACGCAAAGATCGTGTAATCACGCTTGTGTGGTGTTCAGCGCCCTCGTAGGCTGGCGATGGCGGCAGCTGAAGCGGCCGCGGTTTCTGTAATTTACCCGGAGGCTTCCATGCCAGCTCGACTCGTCCTCGCGACACTCGTCGCGTCCGCAACGATCGCCCTCTTCCCGCAAAACTTCACGGCCGGCCAAACGTTCCGCACCGACCCCAACGGCGACTACGACGTCACCGTCGAATACAGGGCCAGCGGCGATGGCGTCATCCAGGTCATCAACGTCCCGGCGACCGCGACCCTCAACAAGAAGAAGCTCAAGCTCAAGTCCCCGGGCAGGATTCCCGGCACCGGCAACCTCAAGCTCGGCGACAAGGTCAAGCCCAGCGATAGCAAGGTCAACACGTCGATCAAGGGCAAACTCAAGAAGTCCGCCGTCGGCGGGCTCAACCTCAAGTCGGGGAAGGTCACGGTCAAGACCACCCGAAACGGCAAGCTCAAGCTCAACGTCAAGGCCGAGGGCAACCTCCTCTCGAACCGCAAGACCGACGTCCAGCTGAAGCTGTCCGGCAAGTCCTCCTGACGGGCCGCACGCGAGCCTTGGGTACATTGCGGCCTTACCCCAACGCGAGGCCCGCATGCCCGACTACGAGATCGTCGCCGACCTGCCCTGCCAAACCGGCGAGGGCCCGCTCTGGCACCCCGACGAGAAGGTCGTCTACTTCGTCGACATCCCGCAGGGCAAGCTTTACCGCCACGACCCCGCGACCGAGTCGACCGATGTCGTCTACGACGAGGACCGCCCCGTCGGCGGCTACACCGTCCAGGCCGAGGGGGCGCTGCTGCTGTTCCGCGACAAGGGCAACGTCGTCACCTTCCGCGACGGGACGATCCTCGACACCGTCATCGACCACGTCCCCGGCCTCGAGTCCACCCGCTGGAACGACGTCATCGCCGACCCGCTCGGCGGCGTCTTCTGCGGGACGATGTCCTCCGACGCCGTCGCCGGCCGGTGGTACCACCTCGCCGCGGACGGCACGCTCAAGCAGCTGCTCGGCGACCAGGGCACGCCCAATGGCATGGGCTTCTCACCCGACCGCAAGACCCTCTACTACCAGGACAGCCGCAAGCAGACCCTCTGGGCGTTCGACTACGACGACGCAACCGGCGAAGCCGACAACCAGCGTTCCCTCCGCGTCGCCAAGGACCACGGCGACCGCGGCCGCGGCGACGGCATGACGGTCGACGCCGAGGGCAACCTCTGGTCCTGCCGCTGGGGCGGCGGCTGCGTCCTCAAGTGCACCCCGGACGGCGTCCCCGTCGCCGCCTACGACCTGCCGGCCGAGAACGTGACCAGCTGTTGCTTCGCCGGCCCGACCATGACCGACCTCTACGTCACCAGCGCCATGGGCCAGCACCGCACCAGCACCGACGACTACGCCGGCTCGCTGTTCAAGATGACGCCGGGGGTCAAGGGTGTGGAAGAGTTTCGGTCGCGGATGGCGACCTCATAGCCGGTCTACGTTCGGGCACCCGATAACCACTCCAGCCAGTTGCGTTCCCGCTCACTAGACCCCGTTTCCGTGAGCAGGGCCACCTCACTATGAGTTAGATACTCAAATCCGGGAAACGCCACTTCCGCCCAACGCACGAGGAAGTCTCTAAATCCGACGCCAAGCTTGTGCTCGGGACGAATGTGCCATCCGGCTTCATGATCCGCGTAAACAATCTCGGCCGGATCTGTGTCGAGCCGCAACACGCAATAGTCTCCATCAACCCCTGCCCAAAACGGCGTCAGCGGAATGGAGTGCCTGAGAATCATCTCGGACTCCTTGTCATCCGGCCGAAACTCCTCAAAAAACCGCTGCATCTCGGTGAAATGCGCGAGCAACGAAGTGTCTTCTTGATGCAAAAGAAATGGACCACCACCAAAGTTTGCGAGCCAGCACCCCTTCGGTGGGTTAACGCTCTCGCGCGTCTGACCGGCTCGAGTAAGTGACCAATAGAACTCCCATCCGCCACTGTACTCCGTCAAATAACTCGAGAGCTCAGGCGGAACCCGCAAGCCCGTGGCTGACTCGAACTCCGTTATCTGGCTGCTTGAGATAGGTGGCGTGATCCGAACTGGCCGAAGCACTGTTGCGCCTTTTGCAGCAATTTGCTCCGAGACCTCATCAAGACGTGTCTTGATGAAGCTCCAGTCGACTTGCGAAAATTCCCCTGGCATGTGTTCTGATCTCACAAATGTAAAAGCAATTTACTCGTTCTCCTCACCCTCGGCATCCGCCTCGCTGACCTTCTTGCCGCCCAGGATGACATCATTGACGAAGCCATAGTCCTTGGCTTCTTGCGAAATGCTCACAACGAAAGTCTCCCCGCGACCCGAATATAAAGAACACAGCCCCCGCTCACCAAACACGATACGCGATGTGCTGCCTCGCCAGTCGACCCGAAGTAGCTCCCGGGCTCCATGCGGGTGACACAAACTGTCTGATGGGCAGCGTAGTCCAAGCTGCCTTCGACCACGACAGCGCGGAAGACCGAGCCGTCCGTGCGGATCACGCCGTCGAACCCGGCGGGCAGCTTGATCAGTATCCCGGCGGGGCCATCGCCGCGCGGATCGCCCCAGAGGAAGGCGACCTCGGGGGTGTCGGTGCCGTCGAAGTCGCCGAGCCAGGCGATGTCGTGCGGGCCGAGCCAGACGATGTTGGAGGCGTCGACGTTGACCGGACGTTCGCCGTTGTCGAACGCCTCGCTCGGTGGTTGGACGAGGTATGGGCCGGCGTCGATCTCGATGTACGCAACGTTGTGATCGCCCTGGGCGGCGGTGATGTGCGTTTCGCCGGCGGGCTGGGTCCAGAACGAGCCAGGCGGCATCCACATCATCGCGGCATCGGGGTCGTCGTTGTGCACGAGGCCGCTGATGACCATGCCGCGATAGGTCACGTTGTGGATGTGCGGCGGCGAGGAGAAGCCGTCGACGAACTGGACGAGAAAGCCGGTCGCCTCGTCGGCACCGCGGTCGCCCCAGATCGTGGCGGCCTTGGGGCTCTTGTCGCCGCGGGCCGGGTTGAGCGCGGTCCAGTTGACCTCCGAGGCCGGGACGACCTCCACCGTGCCCGAAGCGTTGCCGTCCATCGGGTCATTGACCTTTGCGGTTGGCGTGCTACCGCAGCCAAGCATGACGAATAAGCACAGGAACGGCAGAAGAACACCGATTGATCGCATGGTTGCCTCCGGCCCTGCCCGTGATGGCCTGGTGCGAGCTACTTCGAGCCGTCGCCGTTGACCTCGCTGGCCTTCTTGCCGCCGGGGAGGACGACGTCGTCGACGAGGCCGTAGTCCTTGGCTTCCTGAGCGGAGAAGAACTTGTCGCGTTCGGAGTCTTCGGTGATCTGCTCGACGGTCTGGCCGGTGTACTCGGCCATGAGGCCGTTGAGCTCTTCCTTGGTTTTGATGATGTCCTCGGCCTGGATGATGATGTCCGAGGTCTGGCCGTAGACGCCGCCGTAGGGCTGGTGGATCATGACCTTGGAGTGGGGCAGGCAGTAGCGCTTGCCCTTGTGGCCGGCGGCGAGGGTGATGGCCCCGCCGGACATGGCCTTGCCGATGCAGAGGGTCGAGACATCAGACTCGATGAACTGCATGGTGTCGATCATGGCGAGGGTGTCGTCGACGGCCCCGCCGGGCGAGTTGATGTACAGCGAGATGTCGACGCCCTTCTTCTGGTTCTCGAGGTAGAGCAGCCGCATGACGACGCCCATGGCCGAGCCGTGGGAGATCTCGCCGATGAGGAAGACGATGCGGTTCTCAAGGAGCAGCTCGTCGACGGTCATCTCGCGGGTGCGCTGGTAGGAGACCGGGGCGGCGGCCGCGTCGACGGGGTAGCGGTCGGGGGCGACGGCCGGGCCGGCGGAGGACGCGAGGAACTGCGAGGCCATGTCGGCCTGCTGGTTCATCGTGCGGACGAACTCGGGTGACGCGGGGTTGGCGGTGGGGTTGAGGCCGGCGGCGTGGAGGGCGTCGAGGTGGGCGGGCATGCGGTCACTTCCGTGTGAGGGGAACGGGATCAATTCGCATGATAGGACGCCGAGCCTGTCAGCGCGGGTCCGGCCAAACACGGCGCTGTCAGAGTCGCTTGCGGAAGTGGATCGCCCGCTCCACTTCTTCGAAACCGGTGGCCAGATGGGCCTTGAGGCTGACCGCGTTGTCCAGCAGGCAATCGCTCGCGAGGTCGCGATGGCCGCGAGCGACCGCCCAGGACTCAGCGGCGGCGAGCAGGGCCCGGCCGATGCCGCTTCGCTGATGCTCTTGCCTCACGAACCATCCCTCGACATAAGCAACCGCTCCCCGGCCACAGCCCTCGGCGTAGCTTCGCGTCTCGACCTGGATCATGCCCAGCAAGTCCGCCGACTCGCTCGCTTCGGCCACCAAGGCAACGACATCGGGCCGCGATAAGTAGTAGTCGAACTCCTCAACGCACTCGGCGTCGCTGTCCTCAGGAAACAGCGCCCGGCTCATCTCGATCCACCGTTGCCGATCGCCGGGGCAAAGCTCGCGAATATGCCACGCCACACTTCAAGATTAGCGGGAGCCTGCAAGTTCTTACATACGTAACACGACCCCGGCAGATGCCGAGGCCGCGCTTCTTCCCCTCTGACGTGTTGCCGAACGGGGCTCGGCGTCTTCTCCCCGGCTCCTGTCCCCCCGGACGGGATCGGGTCTCTGCTCTCTCTCCAACCGGGCGGCGGTCAGACGCTGCCGGGCGCCTCGTAGTCCTCGTCGAGGTCGTGGTCTAGCTCGACGTCCTGGTCCTCAGCAACGTCGTTCTGCTCGACCAGGCCGCGGAGGTAGGCGTTCTCGCGGCGGGTGGCCTCGAGGTCGAAGACCAGGTACTTCACGGAGACGCGGAGGTAATCGAGGCTCTCCTGCAGGCCATCGACGGTGGCCTTGAGCTTGTCGTGCCGCTCACGCGTCTTGTGAGCCAGCTGGGTGAGCCGCTCGCGCTGGTCGGCGGGGAGCGTCTCGATCTGGTCCATCAGCTCGGCGAGCTTCTGGTTGAATTGGGTCTCGAACTCGGGTTGGGCCATGGTGGGTCTACCTCGCTTCGTCGTGAGCAAGGGAGACCGTCAATCGGCTTGCCAACTGGGTCGGCGCGATCGCACACACGGATACTTCATGCGCAAACACATATTCATCAATGAGTTGCGACTACCAATCGCAAGCCAGGCGAACCCTGACTGATGCCGCGCTGCGGTCGGCGTGTTGCCTCAACGCAACACGGCGTGAGGTGTCGTCGCTTCCCGGCCATCCGGGGCGTTGAGAGGCTGGCGAAGCTGGGGCAGCTGGCCAATACGGCTCAGGCGGCGACGCGGGCGGGCGTGACGGGCCGACGCCGCGTCTCAGCGGCCTCGATGAGACCCTCGACCGCGTGGCCGTCGTCGGGGGCGGCGGCCCAACCCAACGTTGCCGTGTGCCCGGTCTTGCTCACCCAGTCGTGCAAGGCGCCGGCCACGCGATCCGCGGTGGCCTCGGCGGCTTGAAGCGAGGCCTCGGGCAACACCAGCGCGAGCGTCGCGTCGCCGACCCGCGCGATCGTGGTCGACCGACGAACAACGCGGCCCACGGCCTCCACTAGGCTCGGCCAATCCACCGACGACGTGCCCGCGCCGGCGTCAGATCGCGTGACGTCGAGCCGGACGATCCCGAACGCCTGCCCCGCCCCGCTCAGCGTCTGGGCGAGGCGATCGACGGCGGCTCGGTTGAGCAGCCGGCTATCCGGGTCGAGCAGCGCCAGCGCGTCGAGCCGTTCGATCTGCTCGGCGACCTCGAGCCGCGATGCGATGAGCGGGCCGATGGTCTCGAGCATGAGCAGGTGATGCCGCTCGAGCCCCTCGCCGCCGCGTTCGCCGGCCCATAGCACGCCGACGACGCTGGTCGAACCCGCCATCGCGCAGGCCGCGGCGCTGGTCAGCCCGACGCCGCCGAACGCCCGGCCGTAGTCCGAGCCGCCGTCGAGGTCGGCCCAGTGCAGCGTGTGCGAGCCGCTGATCGTGCGGGGCAGCAGGCGTCGCTCGAGGTAATCGCAGAGCGCGCGGTGCTCAGCAATCCCCATCGGTGCCTCGCCGCGGTTGACCAGCTGAAGGCACCGCCCACCCGCGTCGCTCCGACGGACCGTGATCCCGACCGCATCGACGCCAAGCTCCTCGCGGAGTAGCGCCACCGCCGTCGCCGCCACCTCGTCGTACCGCCAGGTCGTCGCCAGCGCCACCGCGATCCGCCGCATCGCGGCCAGCCGACGGTTCTGCTCGATCAGCATCCGCTGGCCCTGCTCATGCGGCGTCGTCTCGTGCACCACCCAGAGCCGACCGATCACGCGACGCTCGTCATCCTGCACGGCAACGCCGCGGAAGACAAACGTGCCCGACCGCGTCTCGAAACGGGCCTGCAACGGCTTGCTCGTGTCGGCCTCGATCTGCGTCAGCCGCTCGACAAACGCCCGCTCGTCCACCGGCCCCAGCGACTCCCACGTCGTCGCCGCGTCGTACCGCCGATCGAGCAGCGAACTCGCGGGCCGACTGAGCAACGCCGCCAGCTGCTGATTCGCCGCCGCGACTCGCCCGTCGCTGTCGACCAGCAAGATCGCGTCGGACATGTGGTCGATGAGCAGGTTGAGCAGCCGCGTCTGCCGCTCGAGCTCGCCACGCAGGTGCACGGCGTTCGTCACGTCGATGAAGCAGAGCCGCAGGCCGATCAGCAAGTCGTCCGCGTCCGTGATCGGCACCGACTCAACAACGGCCCACCGCGCATCCCCATCGCCGCGCCGCCTGCCGGCCGTCAACCGCATCTCCACGCGCTGCCCGCCTCGGTACCCCGTGCGCTCGACGGTCGCCCATAGCCGAGGCAGGTCTTCCTCGGCGACTAACTCATCGACCCGATGATCGATCAACTCCCTCGCGTCAGCTTGACCAAACATCGCGGCCGCCCGGCTGTTGGCATGTGTGACCACCCCATCCACGGTCACGCTCAGCATCGCCACCGGCGCCTGACGGAACAGCGAGTCGCTCTCCCGCTCACGTCGGTCGAGCTGCGTCCGCACCGTCTCAACGCGTTCGAGCATCCGGCCCATCGCCTCGGCCAGCGTGCCCAGCTGACCCGACTGCACCGACGCCCATCGCTCCAACTCACCCGCCCCGGCGTCGATCGACACCAGCCGTGTCAGCTCGTTTATCGGCCGCTCCACCCACCGACCGAGCATCATCACCAAGCCGAGCAGCGCCACGCCGATCATCACCCAGACCCACGCGATCCCCTCCCAGATGCGCCGCCAGGCCCCGCTCGCGACCAGCTCGCCGTCCAAGAGCATCTCGATGACATAGGCCTGCCCATCGAGCAGCACCGTCGTGCGGGCCAGCGTCAGCCCGTCGATCGCAACCTCGTCGCCGGCCAGGATCGGATCGTCGCTCACGCTCCAGACTCGCCACGCCTCGCCGTCGGGCTGCTGGGTCGGCCACACCCCGCTCGAGGCCAGCTCCCCCGTCGGCCCGGCCACCCGGATCGCCCGAACCAAGTCCGAGCGAGTGAACGCCGCCAACGACTGACGCAACGCGTCGGCACGCCCCTCAGCCAGCTCCGCACGCGCCACCGACCGCACGTTGCCCAACTCCAGCGCACCCCGCTGCGACACCTCCATCGCCAGCAGCACCTGGCTACGCCGCCACTCGACCGTCGCCACGCCGATCGACAGCAACGCCCCGCCGAGCACCACCGCGGCCACCAGCCGGGTCGTCAACGAATCGCGTAGCCACGTCGCGTGCATGGGTCCCCTTGTCGCGCCGACCGCCCGCACCGGCGACCGATAACGCTCGCTCCGCCCTGGCAAACAACCAGAACCTCACCCGTCTATCGTCCGCCCGACCTGGCGCTTTCACGCCCACCCCCGCTCACCTCCCCTTGCCCGGCCCGCCCGATCAACGCATCCCGCAAAACCGAGACAACCGCCACCACACCCGACTCACGCCACCATCACCCGGCCCGTCCCTCGCGTGATCCGCCCGATCTCAAACACCCGCTCCCCCGTCCGACGCAGCCGCTCGGCCACCGCGTCTGCGAAGTGCGGCCGAACCACCAGCGTGTAACCGATCCCCATGTTGAAGACGCGGAGCATCTCCTCCCGGCTCACCCCGCCGCGCTTCCGCAGGAAGTCGAACACCGCCGGCACCGCCCACTGCTTGAGCTTGAGCTTCGCGTCCAGGTCCGCCGGCAACGCCCGGTTCAGATTCCCCGGCAGCCCACCACCGGTGATGTGCGCCATCCCGCCGATCGGCTTCTTGACCTTGTACGCCCGCAGCAGCGAGACGATGGGCTTGGCGTAGATCCGCGTCGGCTCGAGCAGCACCTCGCCCAGCGCGCGATCCGTCTCCAGCTCGGCGTAGCTCGCCTCCAGCTTCAGCCGCTTGGACCGCACGATCTTGCGGACCAGCGAGTAGCCGTTGCTGTGAATCCCGCTGCTCGCCAGCCCCAGCACCACGTCCCCCGCCGAGATACGCGCCGGCCCGTCGACCACCCGATCCAGCTCGACCACACCCACCGCGAACCCCGCCAGGTCGAAGTGGCCGGGCTCGTACACATCCGGCATCTCGGACGTCTCACCCCCCAGCAGCGCCGCCCCCGAGATCGCGCAGCCATCGGCCACGCCCTTGACGATCCTCTCCATCTCCTCCGGCACGACCTTGTGCACCGCGACGTAGTCCAGAAACAGCAGCGGCTCGGCCCCCTGCACGACCAGGTCGTTCACGTTCATCGCCACGCAGTCGATGCCGATCGTGTCCAGCACCCCCATCTGCTGCGCCATCAGCACCTTCGTGCCGACCCCGTCCGTGCACGCCACCAGCACCGGGTCGCGGTAGTTCCGCTTGAACAGCGCCTGGTTGTAGTCCAGCCGGAACATCCCGGCGAAAGCCCCGTCCCGGCCCAAGACCCGGGGCCCGTAGGTCCGGCGCAGATGGCCTCGGATCAGCTCGGCCGCGGCGTCGCCCGCCTCGATGTCGACCCCCGACGACGCGTAAGTCATGCCCGCGCCACTGCGTTCCGGCTGTGTCATTTGGGCAGTCTAAGGCCAACCCAACCCCGCGTATGGCCGCACAGCCACGCCACTAGCCTCCAACCCGCCCGATATCTACAATAATTCTCATGTCGAGTTCAGGCACTCAAACCACACACCAGTCCACCGCCGAGCGCCTCACCCAGGCCGGCCTGCGCGACACGCGCCAGCGCGAAGCCGTCTACGACGCGCTCGCCGCCGCCCGCTCGCACCCCACCGCCGACGAACTCCACGAGCTGCTCGCCCACCAACAGCCCGACCGGCCCGTCTCCCTCGCCACGGTCTACAACACCCTCGAGGCCTTCTGCCGCGTCGGGCTCGCCCAAAAGCTGCCAGGCCGCCAGGGCTCCACCCGCTATGACATCCCCCGCAACCAGCACCTGCATCTCAAAGATCGGCTGACCGGCGACATTACCGACGTCCCCGACCACCTCTCCCAAGCCATCCTCAGCAGGCTATCGCCTAAGGACCTCGCCCAGATCGAGCACGACCTCGGCTTCCGCATCGAGCGCATCGAGCTCAATCTGGTCGGACAAGCCGACTAATTCAGCCGATAGATCACTCGATCCATTGACACTGCCGGGCCTGCGAAGCGACCATCACGCGCCGGGCCCGTGTTTTCTTGCGAGGTATCGCTGCCCAGATGAGTGACTCGCACGTCATATTTACCGTGGTCGTGCCGTCCTACCAACGACCGGAGCGGCTCGCGACCTGCGTCGCCGCGATCGGCAGGCTGGAGTACCCGCGAGAGGCCTTCGAGCTGATCGTGGTAGACGACGGCAGCGATCCGCCGCTCGAGTCGGCGGTGGCGGGCGCCGCCCCGGCCGACCTGAACTGGCGATGCCTGCGCCAGGCCAACCAAGGCCCCGGCGCGGCCCGCAACGTGGGTGTCGCGGAGGGCGCGGGCCGATACATCGCGTTCATCGACGACGACGCAACGCCGGAACCGGGTTGGCTGAGCGCGTTCGAGCGGGCGCTGGACGCGTCGCCCCAGGCGCTGGTGGGCGGGGCGATCCGCAACGGCCTGCCGCGGGCCCGATGTTCGACAGCGAGTCAGCAGCTTGTGTCGTTTCTCTACGACTACTTCGATGGCAGCCCGGGGCGGCCACGATTCTTCTGCAGCAACAACATCGCGGTCAGCCGCGAGACCTTCCAACGGCTGGGCGGCTTCTGCGTCACGGGCCTGGGCGCGACGGCCGAGGACCGCGAGCTCTGCGACCGCTGGCACCACGCCGGACTGCCGCTGGTCTACGAGCCGCAAGCCGGCATCCTGCACTCGCACGCAATGAACTTGCGGCAGTACTGGCGACAGCACTTCCGCTACGGCCAGGGGGCACGCTACTTCCACCTCGTGCGTGCCGATCGAGGCCAACCCGGGCTCGCGCCCGAGCCGTTGAGCTTCTATTGGCGACTCATGACATGGCCATTCCACGACCCAAGCGAGCTGAACGCGTGGGGGCAGTCGGCGTTGTTCGCGGTCTCCCAAGTCGCGAACGCGGCCGGCTATGCCGCTGAACGGTTCAGTCCAAGAGCCAACGCCCCCAAGATCGATAAGCACGCCGAGGACGAAACCACGACTTCGCCCGAGCGCGCCGGCATCGAGGAAGCGAGCCATTGAGCGAAGCGCCCGCCACGCTAGCCTCGACCTCGAGCGATGCCTTCGCCGGCAGGGTGCTGGTCACCGGTGCATCGGGTGTCGTGGGCGCGCGATTGGCTGAGCAGCTCAGAGCATCTGGGGTCGCGGTGCGGTCGGTGGTGAGAGCGGCCAAGGCGAGTCGTCGACTAGGCCGGACTGGCGTCGAGGTGGTCGAGGGCGACTTGCGTGACAGCGCCGTGTTGCAACGGGCCTGCGACGGCTGCGCCGGGGTGATCCACTGCGCGGCGGCAACCGCGCGCCAATCGGCCAGAAGAGACGCATTTTGGACGGTCAACGCCGAGGTCCCGGCCAGACTGTTTCGAGTAGCCGCGGAAGCAGGCGTCGGTCGGATGGTTCACGTCAGCACGACCGGTGTTCACGGCTCGCTGCGACGGTGGCCGGTCGATGCCGATGGACCTTTGCGTCCCGACTCGCTCTACCGACGCAGCAAGCTGCGCGGTGAGCGAAAGCTCGTCGCGACGTCGCGAGAAACAGTCAGCGGACCCGAGCTGGTCATCGCTCGGCTGACCAGCGTGATCGGCCCCGGCACCGCCAAGACGTGGCGATCGCTGTACGACAGTGTCGCGCTGAGCGGTGTCACCCTCGTGGGTCGAGGCGATCACCCGATCCACCTCGTCGACATCGACGACGCGGCCATCGGTCTCGCCCGTTGCCTCACCCGACCCGCGGCGGCAGGCCAGACGCTGATGCTGGGCGGCCGCGAGCCCATCCGCCTGATCGACCTCATGGACACGGTCGCCGGGGTCGCGGGTGTCTCACTTCGGGTGCGTCGCCGCGTGCCAAGCTGGCCCACGGCCGCGATCGGGCGGCTGGCCATCCGGGCGTTGTCGCGCCTCGGGCACGAGCCGGCACCGCTTCACTCGCTGGCGTTCCTCACCAGCCCTCGGGCCTACCGCACCGATCGGACCTGGGCGTTGCTTGAATACACGCCCCGCTTTGACACGGCGCAGTCGGTGGCCAGGACCTTCGCCTCAGCGGAGTCCACGCCCTCCGATACAGCGGGCGGCCTCACGCCGAAACAACACCATGCCGATGAACCCGAAGGAGCCATGGCGTGAGCCTTAGCCATCTTGAGACACCAGACCGGGCCCGCGAGGCCGAGAACCGGTCGGGCAACGTCGATGGCTCGACGGCACCCGAGCTAACGGTCGTGCTCGTGGTCGGCGCGGAGTACCGGGTCGTCGCGCGGACCGTCGCTCACTGGGCCCGCCAGACCATCGCGAACCGTGTCGAGCTGTTGTTGATGGCGGCGCACCCCGAGGCGGTGGCGCGCGACGTGACCGACGAGATGCGTGCCCGGCTGCACACGTTGAAGGTGGTGCCGATCGGTGAAGAGCGACGGGTCGGCAGGATCCGAGCCGACGGGATCCGACGCGCAGCTGCGCCATTCGTGGCGATGTCGGAGGACCACTGCTTCCCGGCCGAGGATGTCGCCGAGCGGTTCGTCGCGCAGCACGCGCGGGGAGCCGATGTGGTGGGGCCTGGGATAGACAACGCCAACCCAGCCACGGCCGTGAGCTGGGCTGCGCACCTCATCGCGTACGAGCCGTGGATCGGCCGAGGCGAGGCGCGCGAGATGGCCTTCCTGGCAGGGCACAACGCCAGCTACCGCAAGTCCGCAGCGATCGCCGTCGGCGACGAGCTCGACGACCTGATGAGCAGCGAGGTTGTGCTGCATTGGCGACTGACGTCCGAGGGCAAACGAGTCGTGTTCGAGCCGGCCGCGCGGTGCCGACACATCAACCAGACCGGCGTGCCCCTGTTGGCCAAGGCGATGTATGAGCACTCGCGCAACTTCGGCTGGCTCCGCGCGCGGTCGCTGTCGCCGCTGAAGCGCTGGCTCTATGTCGCAGCGGGTCCGTTAATCGCGGCGATCCGATTCAAGCGGAGCCTGCGTCAAACGGCCGATCACCTGCCGGACGGCATCTCGCGTTCACGCGTGCTCGCGGCCCTCGCGCCGGTGTACGTCGCCAGCGCCGTGGGCGAGGCCGCCGGCTTGGCGCTGGGACCGGGTCGCGCCCCGATGGCCGATTGGAACGTCGAGCTCGATCGCTCGCGGTTCATCGAGACGACGGACAACGCCCTGCTGGACCCCGCCACGCCGGCGCGCGACGCCGACCCGCCGCCGACCGATCCGCGCGATGACGCACCCGTTCGTATCGGGGTGATCGGATGCGGCAGCCTGACGCGCAGCGTGCACTTGCCCCTGCTCGCCGGCCACCCGCACGCCGAGGTCGTCGCGCTCGCCGACCTCGACGACAACGCCCGCGAGCAGGCAGCCTCCCTCGCGCCGAACGCCAGCACCTACCCCGACCCCGCTGACCTGCTCGCCGACCCGCGCGTCGAGGCCGTGATCATCGCCACCCCGACCGCAACGCACGCCCAGCTCGCCGTCGACGCCTTCGCGGCCAGCAAGCATGTCTACCTCGAAAAACCCGTTGCCGCGGACCCCGCCGAAGGCAAGCGCGTCATTAACGCCTGGCACGCCGCGGGCAGCGTCGGCATGGTCGGCTTCAACTACCGATGCCGACCCGAGTACCAGGCCGCTCGCGAGCTCATCGGCCGAGGCGAGATCGGCCCGGTCACGCTGCTTCGCTCGACCTTCACCCGCGCCGCCGGGCAGACCGACGGCTGGCGCCGCGACGCCATCGGCGGCGGCCCGCTGCTCGACTTTGCCTCCCATGAGGTCGATCTCGCGGCCTTCCTGCTTGCCGAACCGCTCCTCGACCCCAACGTCTCGGTCTGGTCCGCCGCCTTTCCCGACGACTCCGCCAGTCTCACGGCCACCACCCCCTCGGGCGTCCGCGTCCACTCCTTCGTGAGCTTCTCGGCCACCGATGACGCCCGCCTCGAGGTCATCGGCCAGCGCGGCCGAATCACGATCGACCGCTACGGCGGGCTTGGACTCGAGTTCACCAACGCCTCCGCCCAAGGCCCCGTCCAACGAACGCTGCAACAGCTCGCCCAGTGGCGGCGCCTGCCCGCGCTACTCCGCCGACACAAAGCCCCTTGGTCCGAGCCTTCGTTCGGCGCCTGCCTCGGTCGATTCCTGGACGCCGTCCGCGCCGGCTCGACCGCTCGGCCCGATCTCACCGATGGCCTGGCCAGCCTGCAGATAATCGACGGTGCCCGTCGCACCGCCGCCACCTCGGCCCCGAAGACCGCGCCGACCATGCCGCTGTCTACCTCGACCTAGCCGATGCCAGCTCCCGCCCTCGCCGCGATCCTCGTTACCCCCGACCGCCCGAGCAACATGACTCGGACGCTCGCCGCTCTGCGTGCTCAGACGGCACGCGATCGCGTGCAGCTCGTCCTCGTCGGGCCCTCCCGCGATGCCATCGCCGTGCCACCCAAAGAACTCGCAGGCTTCGCCGATGTCTTGCAGGTCATCGACCCCATTGAGCGGATGGGTAGCGCCCAGGCCGCCGGAGTCCGAGCCGCGACCGCCCCGCTGGTGATGTTTACCGAAGACCACTGCTACCCCGAGCCCGGCCACGTTCAGGCGATGCTCGACCTTTTCGCAGAGCACGGCTGCGCGGCCGTCGGCCCGACCGTCGTCAACGCCAACCCCGCTTCGCTCGTCAGCCGCGTGCAGTACCTCATCGAGTACGGCCCTTACGGCGAGATCGGCCCCAAGGGCACCGCCCGCCAGATCCCCGGACACAACGCCACGTACCAGCGCGACGCCCTGCTTCACTACGACAACGAGCTGGACCAATGGCTCGAGGTCGAAACGCTCATGCACTGGGACATGACCGACCGAGGCCTGGTCTTGATCAACGACCCAGCCCCCCGAAGCCGGCACTGGAACTGCTCGCGGGTCGCTCCGCTGCTGCGGTTCGCCTGGGTCTTCCCGCGCGTCTTCGCCGCTTTTCGCGCCCGCCGGTACGGCCTGCTTGAGCGCCTGAAGCTCGGCCTGCTTTGGCCGCTCATAGCACCGATCCGCTTCCGCCGCCTCCTGCCGTACGCGGTCAAGCTGCATGGCATCCCCACCACCCTCGCCGTTAGCCCCTTGCTGTTCCTCACGCTGCTTGTCTCCGCCGCCAGCGAAGGCGCCGGGTACCTAGCCGGTGAGGGCAACCACGGCCCACGAGCGACGGACTTCGAGTTCCACCGCGATCGCTTCTTCCGCCGTGGCGAAACCTACGACCAACTCTCGGCCACAACACCAGCCTCCGCCGATCCGTCGCGCACCCACGACGCCGTGGAGGCCACCGGGTGATGGCGTCGGGCGCCTCGCCGCAACCCGCCGAGGCCTCAGCCCGGCAGCTCGGCTTCACCGCCGCCCGCGGCTCGGTCTGGCTCATGCTCAGCCAGGCCCCCATGCTCCCGCTGGGGGCGGGACTCATCCTCTTCCTGACGCGTGCCCTAGGGCCCGAAGACTACGGGCGTTACGCCACCGTGATGGCCATCCTCATGTGGGCCGACTGGGGCGGGTCGGCGCTGCTGAGCCGGGCCACCAACAAGCGCGTCGCTCAAGCCCAAGACACCGTCGCCGCCGCAGCCGCGATGCTGCGGCTGGCGCTGGCGATCGGTCTGGCGGGCGCGGTCGTCCTATTCTCCGCCGCCGGACCGCTGGGAAGCCTTCTCGGCGACCCCGAGCTCGCCCCACTATTCCGTCTTGCCGCGATCGACCTGCCACTGTTTATCACGGCCCGCACGTACCTCTCGATCCACAGCGGCGCTAACGCCTATGGCAAACGCGCGATCAGCGAGGCCGTCTTCTGGCCCATCCGTCTGCTGGGTGCGGTGTTGCTGGTATGGGGAGGGCTGGGGGTACCCGGCGCGATCCTCGCGACGGTCGCCGCCTCGGCCTGCGAGCTAGCCATCGCGGCCTGTCTCTTCCCGGTGAATTGGCTCGCACGCGGCTCCACGACCTATATCTCACGCCACTGGATCCTCAACGACCTGCTGCCCCTGTTTGGCTCGGCGATGGCGCTGAGGATCACCGAGGGTTACGACCTGTTGTGCGTCCGAGTCTTCGTCGAGGACGACATCGCGGTTGGGGCGTACGCCGTGGCGATGAATGTCGGCGTCATCTTTGCGTTGGCCGGGGGGGCGCTGTTCTTCCCCTTGATGACCCTCACCGCCCAGCTCCGTCGACTGGGCCACGACGAACAGACCCGGCGGGTCGCACGAACCGCCATGCTCGGCACGCTATGGCTCGTACCTCCAACCGCCGCCGTGATGATGGCTAGCGAGACGCTGACGCTGCTCATCTTCGGCGAGCCCTACGCGCTGACCGGGCGGCTCTTGGCCGTGCTGGTGTGGGCTGGCTGGGCGCGCGTCGCGATCGCGCTCGGCGGATCGATCCTGGCTGGGGCGACGGATTCGCGGTGGGCTTGGTGGAGCGCGGCCGCCGCCCTGCCCCTCACGCTGATCCTGATCCCCATCTTCGCGAACTCGTGGGGAGGCTGGGGTGCCGCGGTCGGAAGCGTCATCGGCCTCGCTCCGGCCGTGCTCGTGTCGGCTTGGCTGCTCAATCGATTGCTGCTTGTGCGACTGACCGCGAGTCAGATCGGCTGGATCGGCGCAACCACAGCGTTGGCGTTGGTCGCGGGGTGGCTGCTGCCGACCTCCGACGGCATGGCGATCGGCTACGTGCTCGCCGTCTCAGCCCTGAGCGGCTTCATGGCTTGGCGCACCGGCGGTCTGAACGAAGTGTTCGGCCTGATGGGCCGGCAACCCGCAACGCAAAAAGGATTTGCCAGGGCCACCGAGTGACTTATTCTTTGTACGGGAGAATCCATGAAAAGCAGCGAAACGGCACCGGCAATCACCGTTTACTCAGTGGGCGTCGAGTCCGCCGGAGACTGCTACGCGGTCGTGCAGGAACTGCTCCGGCAGACCATTTGCGACCGGATCGAGCTCATCATCGTCGCGCCCACCGCCGATGGGCTGGACCCGAAGCAGTGCACGCCCTTCGCGGCCTATCGGTCGATTGAGCTTCCCGAGATGCCGATGCTGGGCTCCGCGATGGCCAAAGCGATCCGGGCCGCCGCTGCGCCGCTCGTCGTATACGCCGAGGAGCACACCGGGCTCAGCGAAGACTGGGCCGAGCGCGTCGTCGCGGCTCACGAGAAAGGCTACAAGGCCGTCGGCTTCGCGATGGAGAACGCCAACCCCGGCTCGCTCTACAGCTGGGCCCACCTGCTCGGTCAGTTCGGCGACCTGGTCGCCCCTGCCGTGTCCGGCGAAAAGCCCTTCCTCGCCGGGCACCACGTCTCGTATGATCGCGCCCTCCTCCTCGGCTACGGCGACCTGCTCGACCGGGTGATGGAGGATGAGTCGGCGTTGTTCCTGGATCTCCGCCAGCGCGGCATCGCGATGTATCTCGAGGCCGACGCCAAATCGCAACACGTCAACGTCTCCACGCTCCGCGGGCTGGTCGATCTGGAAATGTGCGGCCAGCGCAGCTTCGCCACCACCCGGGCGCGGGTCGGTCGATTCACGCTGTGGAAACGGATTGCCTTCGCGGCGTCGATGCCGTTGGTGCCGTTCCTCCGTCTCGTCCGCGTCTGGCCGGATATCCAACGCGTCCCAGACGCCCGACGACGCATGCCTCAGCTGCTGGTTCCGATGTCCTTTATGTTCTGCGTCGGGGCGATCGGCGAGGCCCTGGGCTACCTCTTCGGCGCCGGCAACGCGGCGACCCACCGGCTCTCGGCCGAGCTGGAACGCGAGCTGTTCACCGGCACCGCCGGCGGGGCTTGGACCAAGCCCCGCGCCCAAGCCACATCCAACACGGCCGGCACCGCCGTCGAAGCCGCCCCGCTTTCCCAAACCGCGCCAGCGGAACCCGCTGAACCCGTCGCGAGTGGCTCATCACCTCGCTGAGCGGCCCTCATCTAGACTTCCACCTGGCGAATCGCCGATAACGACACAACTCGATCTCACCACGTCGTTACGCGGATTGTGGGTCGACTGGCAGCCGTCGCAAGGGTGTCCACTAACTCGGACCGCAGGAGCTCAGTCACGCATGCGTTCGGCCCCGCAACCCGATCCCATCACGGCGGCTAAGCCCCGACAGCGTCTTGCGGTCATCGGCGGCGGCCCGGCGGGGCTCACCGCGGCATATCAGTGGGCCAAGGGCGGTGGCGACGTCGTCGTCCTCGAGATGTCCGACCTCGTGGGCGGCATCTCACGCACCGAGTCGACCAACGGCTACCGATTCGACATCGGCGGGCATCGCTTCTTCACCAAGGTCGTCGAGGTCGAGGCGCTCTGGCACGAAATCCTTGGGGACGAGTTCATCAAGGTCCCCCGGCTCTCGCGCATCTACTACCGCGGCCGGTATTACGACTACCCCCTCAAGCTCGCCAACGCGATGCGGAACCTCGGCGCCTACGAGTCGGTCCGCATCCTGCTCAGCTACGTCAAGTGGCAGCTCTGGCCCAGCAGCGAGGAAGAGAGCTTTGAGCAGTGGGTGCAAAACCGCTTCGGCGGCCGGCTTTACTGGCATTTCTTCCGCACCTACACCGAGAAGGTCTGGGGCATCCCCTGCACCGAAATCCGTGCCGACTGGGCGGCCCAACGCATCAAGAGCCTCTCGCTCAGCAAGGCCGTCCTGAACGCACTGCTCAAGAGCAAGTCGCACGGCACATCGACGCTCATCAGCGAGTTTGACTACCCCCGCCTGGGTCCCGGACAGATGTGGGAAGCCTGCCGCGACAAGATCGTGGACATGGGCGGCGAGGTCCGCATGAACAGCCGCGTCATCGAGGTCCGCCACGAGGGAGCCGGCACGGTCCAGAGCCTGCTGGTCGAGTCCGGCGAGGGCGAGCAGTACACCCTAGAGGCCGACGCCTTCATCAATACGATGCCGATCGGCGAACTAACCCGCCGCATGACGCCCGAGGCGCCGCCCGAGGCGCTGCAGGCCGCGGGCGGGCTCAAGTACCGCGACTTCCTCATCGTTGCCCTCCAGATCGAAGGCCGCGACCCATTCCCGGACAATTGGATCTACATCCACAGCCCAGAGGTCAAGGTCGGCCGTATCCAGAACTTCCGCAGCTGGTCTCGCGCGATGGTGCCCAGCGACGGCGCGTCCAGCCTCGGCCTTGAGTACTTCTGCCATAAGGGCGACGGCCTCTGGCAGTCCGACGACGCCGACCTCATCGACCTCGCTCGACGCGAGCTCGAACAGCTCAAGCTGTTCGACCAAGACAGCCGCGTCGTCGATGGGGTCGTCATCCGTCAGCCCAAGGCTTACCCGGTCTACGACACCGAGTACCGTGGCCATCTAGGCGTCCTCCGCGACTACTTCGAGCGCTTCAATAACTTCTATACCGTCGGGCGCAACGGCATGCATCGCTACAACAACCAAGACCACTCCATGCTCTCGGCCATGCTCGCAATCCAGAACCTGCAACACGGCGCCGAACACGACGTCTGGGACGTCAACGTCGAACGCAGCTACCACGAGGACTTTCAGCGCGGCGAACGAGGCAACGGCAACCCTCGGGGCAGCAACGAAGCCTCGGCAACCACAAGCCAACCGCCGCCCGCCGATCGATCGCCCCCCCCGACCGACTCGGTCGTTGCGCGGGCCGAGTGATCCCGATGCCCAAGTTGCGCATCAGCGTCGTCATCCCGGTGCACAACTCAGCTGCAACGCTCGAAAGATGCCTCGCCGGCCTCGCCGGCTCGACACGATCACCCGACGAAGTGATCATCGTCGATGACGCATCGACAGACGCTTCCCCACAGATCTCGAGAACCGCGGGATCGGCCCCGCTCCGACTCGAGCCGACGCCGCGCGGACCCGCCTTCGCCCGCAACGCCGCAGCGGTACAGGCCAAGGGCGACGTCCTCGTTTTTGTCGACAGCGACGTGGTGCTCCAGCCCGACACGATCGATCGGCTCGTTGCCCCGATCGAGCAAGACGCCACCCTCGCCGCCACCTTCGGCAGCTACGACGACAACCCGCCAGCTCCGGGCATCGCCTCGCGATACGCCAACCTCAGGCATCACTTCATCCATCAGCAAGGCGCGGGCGAGGCGGCGACCTTCTGGGCCGGCTGCGGGGCCGTGCGGAAGGCCGCCTACGACGCAGCCGGCGGGTTCGATATCCGCTACGACAGGCCGGCGATCGAGGACGTCGAGCTCGGCCTGCGCCTCACCCAAGCGGGTGGGCGAATCCTCCTCGTGCCCGACGCGCAGGCCACCCACCTCAAGGACTGGTCGCTGACGAAGCTCTGGCGAACCGACATCTTTTGCCGGGCGTTGCCGTGGGCGCGACTGATGGCCTCGGGCGACGCACCCACGACGGGACTCAACACCAACCGGTCCGCCAAAGCATCTGCTATGGCGGTGGCGTGGGCGACGCTGGCGGGACTGCTGGGCGTGATTGGCTTGATAATGGCCGCGGTTGCTCATTCAACCGGTCGACTGACGCCGGTCGCGGCTGCCTTGCTGACTTCAGCCATCTTTGCGGGCGGGGTCTGGCTCGCGTTGAACGCTCGATTCCTTGCCTTGCTCTACCGGCGCGGCGGAGTGTCCCTGGCCCTGGGCGGCGGCGCGCTGCACGCGATCTATTACCTGTATGGCTCGGCCGCAGTAGCGTGGGTCGGCGTCCGCGCGCGATGGGCCGGACGCAGCCTCGCCGACTCTTTGGCCCGCACGATCTGCCTCTTCGCCTTAGCCGCTTGCTCCGCGGCCGCGATCGGCTACGCCGCCTTCGCTCTCACCGACCCGGGATACTGGGTCGATGTCGCAGCGACGCTCGAAGGCCGGGGATCTGCGTCGCTGTTTACACAGCACGACGTCCTCTCCATGCAACGACGAGCCCTCGCGGCCACAGCGCTGACGCTGGCGACAGCCGCGGGGTTCGCGGCGTTGGGCTCGGGCTGGTTGGCGGAAGCGCTGCGTGACACGTGGCGGATGATCGTGCGGACACGCCGACTCCCCGCCTCGCACGTCACCCTGATCTGCATCGCCTGCATCGCCTTTGCGGCCATGTGGTTCGGTTACGCCGACCAACCGATGCGAACCGACGAAGCCGCCTCCGCCGCCCGCTACGCCGACCGCTCCCCGCTCGTCGCCGCCGCCTATTACCACGACACCAACAATCACGTCGCCCACTCCTTGATGCTCTCGCTCGTCGGTGCCACCCTCGGCGACTCCGAGCGAGCCATGCGGCTGCCGGCGCTCCTTGGCGTGCTGCTATCGATCCCGATGATGTACGCCGCCGCCCGGCGCATGGGCGGAACCTCGGCGGGCGTGCTCGCCGCCGCGGCCTTGGCCGGCAGCGGGTACACGCTCGACGTCGCGACGAACGCGCGAGGCTACCCCTTCGTCATCGCCGCCACGCTCGCCTGTATCGCCTTACTGCCCGATGCGCTACGGCGGCGGCACGCCTGGCTCGGGGTGGCCGCCCTCAGTGCGCTGGGCGCCTGGGCGGTCCCGGTGATGCTCTACCCGGTGAGCGTACTCTGGGCGTGGCTGCTGCTGACCGTGATCGCCAAGCCAAAGCAACGACCACCGCGCCGACTCGCCGCCCTGATCGGCCTTGCCCTTGCGACCGGGCTGTACGTGCTGCTGCTCTACCTACCGGCAATCGTCACGGCCAACCTTCAAGATCAGATCGTCGTCCAGATCATCATGACCGACGAAGCCCCAACCACCGCGAAAATGATAGACCGGAGCTGGAGCAACGTCTGGCTCGCCTGGCGACTCTGGACGGCAAACTGGCCCGACAGCGTCGCCGTACTCTCGCTCGCACTGTGCGTCGCCGGCTGGATCATCGCCGTGATCCGCCCAGGCCGGGCGCGTCGCCTCGCGCTGGCGACGATCGCCGGGCCCATCGCGCTTTGGGTAGCGACTCGACTGAGCCCGCCGCCGTGGTGGACGCTCGGCTGGCTATTCCCGCTCTACCTGACTTTTGCCTGCCTACCGGTCGCCCGATCAATGCACGCCTTATCTCGCCACAGAACCGGCAAAATCCCGGCACGGATCGCCCCGGGCCTAGCCGGCATCGTGCTGGCGTTGGGGCTGACAGCCACCCTGACCAGCGCGTATCCCGACGGCCTACCGATCTACAGCGGCCACCGCGGCGCCCGCGCAGTCGCGGCTTACCTTGACCAACACGCCGAATCGGCCGACATTATCTATAGCGAGCGACCCGTCAGCCCCGTGATCTACTACCTTCAACGCCTCGGCGTGTTCGACGTTCGCTTCGCCGACCGACGTGAGACGCCCGGCGAAGATGCACAGCGGGTCTTCGTCATCCTCTTGGCGGATCGCGATATGGACCCCGCTGTTTTCACCTGGACGCCCGAGACCGCGCCCGGATGGCACAAAACCTCTCGGATCGAGTTGGAAGACTCGGTCGTGCTGACTTACAAGCGTCACGGAACCGATTGATTAGCCGCGAGAGCCGAGTCATGTAGCCGCGAACGAGACACAAACAGAGACGCTCGCTCGAAGCGGTGTACCAAACATGGCACTCGATAAGCTTCTCAAACAACTGATGCACTTGTAGCTACTCCAGAAAGATCTATTTTCCAGCATCGAAACCTATTGATTAGCCATCTCGGGCGTGACCGTGGAACGGCATGATCCAACTCGCGAAGATCCAACGCTGCCTCGGATTACTCGATAAGCCGGCAAGCAGGGCTTAGCCGAATACCGCGCTTGAGAGCGCTGGCTCGTAGAAATGCTATGGGTCAAGTTTTCGCCGCAACCGGCCACATCGCATCCGCCAGATAAATACACCCGGCCATCTCAAATGATCCAGCCTAAGCTCGTTCGAGCTGCTTCGAAATCGCTGGCAGGAATCAACTATGGCGATTCGCGATTCTCAGTCAGAACTTCGCCAATCAAAATAATCTGGCCCACCGAGAATCGATTCGGCTCGTACTTTGCGGGGTTGTCGATCAAATCTTGATCGTTTCCTTCACGGTAATAAGAGGCAAGTATTTCCCCCTTATCCGGTCGTTTGGTCGAGAGCGACCACTCGACGGTGTGATCACCATCCGGCAATTCGCCCATCGGCTTCCCGGCGTAAAACGTCCTCGTGTTGTAGACCGTGAATAGGCTCTTGGTATCGACCAGCTCGCCATCAACCCGTATCTCGACAATGCCCGAGTCCGGCCCTTGAACTCCTTTGATGCCGATCATCGAACCACGAAACCGAACACGGACCGACGACTCGGGCGTACCCGTTCGGTATAGGTGAGGAAACCAGCTGTAGAAGTTGTTGCCAAAACGAAAGCAGCGCGGACCACTATTAGGGTCAACTTTCTCCCAGTTTCCTGAAAAAGTGGCGTTGCCATGAACGGGAATTGTCTTCGCGGCTTCCCATGTCGGTGTGTAGATGGGCTCGGTCGGTTGTGTGAAGGGATGTGCCGAGCCGTAGAGAGCTTTCATCGAACGATCAACAACCCCAGCATAGAATTGATGCCCATGAGGAATCGTGGGGTGTGTGTTGTCGTCAGTAATGACAAGCTGTTTTTTGTCGTTATGGCCTGTGTTTTCGTCTTTGATCACGCCGGTAAATACGGCTTTTTCTGAAACGACTGCTTCAGCCGCGGCGGGGCCCGCATAGACGGAGGGGATGCCGTAATGCTCCGCAACGATCTCATGAACCGCGACCGCCGGCTGGGCGTAACCTCGCCTGACTGTTTCGATGTCGTGGTTCTGGAGCGTGTAGAAGAAGCAGATGTCCACATCGGGGTTCTGACTCTTCAGCTTTTGGACAATACCTTCTAAAGCCCGGATCACGTCCTTCGGCTTACGCCTAGCATCGCGACCGTCGTTGACCGCAAACTCGATGAAGACGAGGTCGGGCTGATGAGAGAGCAGGTCGGTGTCGGCGCGGAAGACACCGACGATGGAGCCGGTGCCACCAATCGCGGCGTTGACCATGCTTAGCTTGGCTTGCGGAAAATCCTCTTGGAGATTGGCGAAGCTCATCGGCCGCCAACCGTCGTGAGCCGTAATGCTCCCGCCGAAATACGCGACCGTGAGCTCTTCGCCGGCTCTGGCCTTTCTCGTAAAGTTCGGGAGTCCGCCGCGGATACGCCGTTCTGCCGCGGGATATCGCCACTTCTGCGCATCCAACTGGTCGGCGTGCAAGTCGACGTGGGCGTAGTCGCTTTCTTGCTGCGAGACCGCCGTGCTCGCCTCTGCAAGACTCGGGGCCGCGAAACCAATTGATACCGCGGCACACATGATCCTCAGGGCGTTCATGTCACGGTACTGCAAGGCGGCCATTCGAATGGCACGCTTGTAATTCTCAGTCACGACTGCCATGCACGTTCGTCAATAGATGAGTTCGCGGGCTCTGGTTTCGCTACATCGTGTTGACAGCCGAATCTCTCGGCACACGAAAGACAAAAAGGCTGTGCCGAAGCACAGCCTTTTAGTCAATTTAATCTAATAAGGTTCAGCCAACTCAATGTTGAGGAAGCGTCATGCCGAACGACGACGAAAGAGCATCAAGGCACCGGCACTCATCAGTGCCAACGCACCAGGCTCGGGGATTGGTGTGTAGTCCACCGCAACATTCGAGATCACTGCCTGAGAGTCGAGTGGGAGATTGGCATTGTTGAAGAAGATCCCTACGGTGTCGAAAACGCCGGGGCCCGGGGCGGCGCCTGCTACAACAACATCGCTACCGACGGCGGTAGCGCCCGATTCCCAAGTCACAGCAATGTCATAGTTGCTGGCCCCAGCGATACGAGTAATGACTAAGCTGAGCGTCACGTCACTAGCACCCTCGGTAATCGGAGTACCAACTTCTGAGCTGGTACCGAGCGTGGCTCCAGAGGACAGCGGGTTCCCGTTGCCAGCGTTATTGAGAATCCGCATCGTCGTGCCGGCCGGAGTCAAGCCCGCGTCAAGACTCCCGAGCAGGGTCGTGTTGCTGCCCGCTTCATTCACAAAACCAAAACGGACCGCGCTCTCGAAGCTGCTGGGCAGGTCGCCGCCGCCGGCCGGGTTGGGAATGTTGAAACCTGACGGAATCGACAGATCAAAGGTCAAGGACAACACATCACCGACCGCGAGTGTAATGGGCCCATTGGTGAGATTTGCGAGTCCGCCACTGGACGTATTGAAATTACTTATGCCGTCGCCGATGGTGTAGCCGGTGTCGGAAGCGCCGGTAAAGCTGCTGGCCGGCCCGGAAAACACCTCGAAGGTGTCGAGCGCCACCGGTGCCGCCGTGGCGGACGCGGCGATGCCGATGCCACCCACGGCCGCGATCAGGTTCAGGACATTTTTCGATTCGATCATCCGTTGGACCTCCTAGCTGAAGAACAAAGAAAGGGTGCAGACACGAGTCACATGAATCCGGAACGGGAGTTCCGAAGCAAGATGTGACACAAGTCACACCTAATGTTACAGCGTGTTGTAACACGTCACCGGTTGGAAGTCAACCGCTGTTTGCCGTGCGACGCGCAGAATCTGGATGGTGGGTGGGCGTGATCGTTAGCGTTCAACCGGCCGCGGTGGGCTTGCGATTTCGGGCTGATCAGCGAGTTCCATGCTTAACGGGCGCGACCGAGCGGCTCAGATCTAGCCCTTGGCAAGCTGGGCAAGAGAATGAGCCTGCCCAGGCCATTGCCCTGAAGACGATTGCATTCAGGCAAAATCTAGCTGGCTTTCCGCCGGGCATGCCTGTTACATTGTCACGTGACATTCACCCAACGCTCGCACCTGAAAGTTCGCGTCTGCTATGACCGTATCCGCCAATCCAACATCCACCCAGGCCAAGGCCAATCCCCCTGCAGCCACCCGAAACCGCCCGCGGGTTGAGACCGTCTCGCCTGTGGCTGCTGATCTGCCTCCCGTCCGCCTCGGTGTGCTGGGTCTGGGCTTCGGGCTGGGGTACTTCCGAGAATACATCGGCGAGGACCGGCGACGGGTCGACATCCGCGCGGTCTGCGACACCAACCCCGAGCGGCTGGCTCAAGGCACGCAAGCGTTTGGGTGTGCGGGGTACGGCGACCTGGAGGCGATGCTCCGGGACCCTAAGGTGGACGTCGTCGGGCTATTCAGTGCGCCGCATGGGCGAGCGGGGTTGATCGATCGGTGCGTCGAGGCGGGTAAGCACGTGATGACCACCAAGCCGCTGGAACTCGACCCGGTCGCGATCGAGTCGACCCTGCGGCGTGCGAAGGCGAAGGGGCGCCATGTGCTGCTGAACTCGCCCTCGCCGGTGCCCGGCGATGACATCTGCCAGATTCGGCGTTGGCAGACCGAGTACAATCTCGGCGAGCTGGTGTTTGCACGAACTGATTGCTGGTATCAGCGTTTGGAATCCGCCGATGGCTTCTGGTACGACGATCCAGACAAGTGCCCCGTGGCGCCGATCCTGCGGCTTGGCATCTACGGGCTCAACGATATTCTGGCGCTGAATCGCGAGGTGGCGGACGTTCAGGTCGCTGCCACTCGCATGAAGACCGGGCGTCCGACGCCAGATGTTGCACAGATGACGCTAACGCTCGGCAATGGGGCGATCGCGACGCTCCGGGCCACATGGCGTTGCCGGCCTCAGCGGGACTTGTTGACCGGCGAGTTCGTCTTCGAGAACGGCGTCGTGCAGCGAACGTTCGGCGGTTTAGATCATTGGGATCGCGATCCGATTCTGCTAACGCTCCGATGTGAAGACGATGACGGCTCGATCCTGCATCTCGATGCCGAGGTACCCCATCACCGATCCAATTGCGCCTATCGGTGGGATGTGTTGCAACGCCTCATTGCCGAGCAAGACGTGGATGGCATGATCTCGCTCGAGCAGACGGTGGCTTCGGTGCGCGTATTGGCCGAGCTCAAGGCTCGATATGCGCGGGTCGGCATGGCGACCTCGGACTGAGGCTCACTCGAGTTTCCCGATGGGCGAGCCCACGACTTTGACACCCGGTGCCCTGATCCGTGATGACGGTCGGTCTATTGCGGGGTTTTGGGCCGGTCGAAGCGTCTTTCGATACATCTACCGCCCCGATGTGCCGGCTTCGGAGTCGCCCAAGCCGTACTTTCACCCCTTGTGCAGCCTCGACGGCGCGACGCTCACGGACTTCCAGCCGGACGACCATCCATGGCATCACGGGCTGAGCATGACGCTCACGCTTGTGGACGATCACAATTTCTGGGGAGGGCCGACCTATCGCCGGGAAGACGGCTATCGCGACCGCTCGAATCAGGGCCGCCAGGATCACGCGGGGTGGGTCCGGCAGATGCACAGCCGACACTTCATCGCTCTCGAGCAAGCCCTGGATTGGCGAACCGCGGCGGGCCAAGGCTTGCTGTCTGAAGCCCGCGCGATGACGTTCGACTTCTCCGACGCCGACGCGGGTTGGTACACGCTGAGTTTTGCGAGTCGCCTGAGCAATGTCAGCGGGCGGCCTCTGCGTCTTGATACCTACGCATCTGCCTCCGGCTTAACCGGATCACCCTATACCGGCCTGCAATTCCGAGGGCGCCGCGGGTTTCTCGATCGGCAGAACGGATTCACGCCTCGGATATTTGCTGGCGATCAAATACGCGACGAGGCGGAGATCCACGCTCAGCGCTGGCCCTGGATGGCCATCACCGGCAAGCTCGCCCAGGACCCCGAATCCACGCTGATCTTCTGCGACGACCCCCGCAACCCCCGACACCCCAACGTTTTCTTTCTCCGGCATGACAACGCCCAGGTCGCGTTCTCTTTCGTCGGCGATCGCTCGGTCACCTTAAGAGCAGGCGAAGACCTTGAACTGCGTTATCGCATTCTGATCGGGTCGGGCGCCTGGACCGAACGCGAGATCGTCGAGCGCGCAAATACTCAGCTCAAGACCAGCCCATCGCAACGCTAGCTGGACTCGACAGTCCGCGGCGACAGGCTGATGCGACGGCCGGCGGCCGTCGGGTGATTCAAGCGCCAGAGCAGCAGCTCCGCCGCGGCTTCGCCGAGTTGCTCTGGCAGAGACTCGATGTGAATCGGTTTGGGTCGGATGGAATCCGTGACATCTGAGTCGTAGCTTGCGGTAACCACGACCACCTGCTTCAAGTCCCTGCCGCTGTTCATCAGCGCTTGATAGAGGCGATTGATGATCGGCATCGTCCCAGGCAAAAAATACCCATCGGTCTTGGTGTGGTTCTTAAGATGCTTCTTGATGAGTCCGACAAGATGGTCGATCGGCTCGCCGTTGGCCTCGATTCGGTGGACCTCGACTTCGCTGCCGCGCATCGTAGACATGAACGACCGAATGCGGGCCGCGTAAGAGTCGTGAGCAGCGGTTTCATTCACGATCGCGACGTCGCGGCAGCCACGCTCTAACAAAGCCTGGGCCGCGATGCGTCCGATGGCGGCGTCATCGGTATGGACAATGTCACCGGATGGGGCTTGCTCGCGGCTTTCCATGAGCCACACGCACGGCAGAGATTGCAGGGGCTCCACCGGGTAATCGTCCATGAGATTGGACCGCACAATGACCCCGTCGACTTTCTGCTGGGTAATCAAATCCGGCAGATGTCCCTCCGACGGCAGCCGCGTCAGCGACAGGTCTAACCCTCTTGGAGCCAAGACGGCGTCGATCCCGTGCAAGAGCCGCCCGGTGAGCGGCGTGCGGAGAGCCGCAACGTTGGTATCCGGGATCAGGAACGCGAATCGTCCGGTCCCCAGTTGCGGAAGCGACTCATCAACGCCGGGCAAGCGGGCGTGTCGTTGCCTGGACGGGACGAAGTTCAGGCTACGCATCACTCGCTGAACGGCCGTGGCGGTTCGGGTCGAGACCTTGGGATCGCTATTGATCACCCGGTACACGGTCATGCGGCTCACGCCCGCCTTGGCGGCGACCTCGGCGGCGGTGGGTGAACTCGAACTCATGGTCAGTTACTCAATCGTGCTATCAAAAACCAAACCTCGGCGAGGAAACGCCTAAAACAAGATACAGCGCTGCCATGCTACGCCGTCGCAGGGCGAAGCGCAAGAGGCAATCGGCCCGCCACAAGAAAATGTTTCATGTCACAATTCTAGTCGGGCACTTGAAGCAAGAAGAATATGAAAACTCGCAATTTCCTTGACATTTACTCGCATCGGAGGTACTTTGCGGGAGTGAAGTCATTTCATAAACGTCACATTTGTCACACATCTGGTGCATTCGTCGGCACCCTCGCATGAGCTCTTTCGGTGGCCGTCCAGCGGTGGGCGGACGAACCCCATCTTTCTTCGATTGGGATTAAAGGATCTTCTCGCATGAAAGTGTCACCCACTCGTCTCGGATCGAATCGACCCGCATTCACTCTGATCGAACTCTTGGTCGTCATCAGCATCATTGCCTTGTTGATCGCGATCCTGCTGCCAGCGCTTAAGGCGGCGAGGAGTTCGGCCCGCACCGTTAATTGCCTCACCAAGCTGCGGCAGTTGGGGATCGCCGCGAGCGGATACGCGGCCGACAACAAACAAGCGATCGCCTGGGGTAACGACATCGCTTGGGGTGGCACCTTAAACGAGCCTACCAATTGGTATGCCTATGCCGAGTACAACGGTGCAGGACAGCTCAACGACACGTCAACCCCGGGCGCAACCAAATACCAGAAGAACAACTCCAAGCTGGGACAATGGTCTCAGAGCTTGGCGTGGACGTGCGAAGAGGCCGAGGACAAAGTAGGCGAGGGAAACGTAGTCGCATCCTTTGGGCCGGGCTATCGCGGGACCTTTGCCATGAATGAAAGTATGGCGACGCTGATTCCATCCGATCGGTGTTTTAAGTACCTCAGCCGTCTGGGCGACGCAGAATCCGCCAGCGACCTGATGTTCTTCGCCGACGCTTCAGGTTGGTATCGCCAATTCTCCGGCCCCGATGAGTTCTGGTGGCAGCCAAGGGTCAACGGCCGAGGTGTAGCCAGTTCTGGCAATGGGACAACGCCTCCATTGCAGCCGCACCCGCCAGCCACGAACGAGAGAGTCGTCACGAACGGCGGGCCTCGCTTCTACTTCGAAAACGGCGCGAGCAACTACCTATTCACCGACGGGCACGCCGAAACTCTCGGGCAGGATCAAGTGATGCTCGGCGCGTTGTTTCCGTTCTCACGCGCTGCATCTGGACAACGGTCCGAGTGGAATCGGTTCTGGTGCGGCAACAGCGACCCGTTTGACGACAGTCCATGATGGTGCAATGTCAACTTGCAGAGGTGCAACATGGCGTGCGGCTTGTTGAACATTCAGCCGCACGCCTTTTCTTTCAGTTATTTTTATCACATCGTCCTCTGCCGACTGTTTTTGCCCGTCTTAGTACTCCACAGAGGTGTGTTGATCATCATGAGTAAGCCGTATCCGATGCGTCTCAATTTCACGTCCCGCTTGCGGTCGCGACTCTTCATTGCCATCTCTATCGCGGCCATCGCCCCGCTTTCGAGCGGCGCTCTTGGGCAGACAGAGGAGTCGGTGACGGCTCAACGCCAGATCGCCCAGGGAGCTACGCCTAAGCTCGCCACCGAGGCCTATTTCACGGGCGAAGAGGTGCTCAACGGCGACCTCGGCTATCCGCCCTCGCCTGAGCCCAGCACGCCCGTGACATACGACGATACGGGCCTGCGGCTCGATCGACTGTCGCCCGTGCCGCCGCCCGGCGTGCACCCTCGCATCTTGTTTAGCCCCGAAGACCTGCCCGACCTCCGCCGCCGGCTGGCCGAGACGGAGATCGGCCAGAAGCTGGCTCAGATGATGAACGACCGACTGGACAGGGGATACCGCGACCCCAACAGCTGGACGCGGCAGGCGATCGACGCGCTGATTGCAGAAGACTTCGAGACCTTCGAAGCCCTGCTCGAAGACCCGAAGCCGGCCGGACGCGCGGGTTACAACCGGACGCCGATCCTGCACGACCTCGAGCTCGCCGCGATGGACGCGCTGCTTCGGGATGACAGCCAACAAGGCGCTGAGGTCGGCCAGGCGCTCGCTCAATGGGCGATTCATCTGGAACCGAAGGTCGAAGGCTGGCGCACTGGGCCCTACCCAGATCACTTTGGCCGGTGGGAGAGCGCGCACGAACTCGGCAGCTATGGGACAGTCAGCTGGCAGCAGATGGGGTACGCCTATGACCTAGCCGCACCTTACATGTCCGAAGATGATCGCGACGCCGTCCGACGGGTCATCTCAAAGATCACTAAAGGTACCTTCACCCTGGGGATGAGTCTCCCGCCACATCTGCGTATGTGGAACTGGATGAACTGTGGCAACTCGCTCGTCTTGCTATCGCTCGCGATCGAGGGGGAAGAGGGCTACGAACCACGGATCTACGACCGTGCCGTCGAGGTGCTTCGCGACTACTACACGTGGAATTACACGCCCAACGGTGTTAGCACCGAGGCCGTTGGCTACACCACATTCGGTTACCTCTGGGGTGGCCCGGCCCTAGCGGCGATGACGCGCCGCGGCGAGAACATGATCGCCATGAATCGCTACCGCGCGGTTCCCGACTGGCAGTTGCAAACCATGATCCCCAACACCGACCGGTGGAGCAGCCCAGGCGACGGCGGCAACGGATCGCCTACATACCACGAGCTCATGGTGCGTAAGTTCTTCTATCCTGACGATCCTAAGGTCGATGTGCTGTTTGCCAAGGCCGTCGAGCAACAGATCCAGAGAGGCGATCGCGGGCATTTCACGCCCATCGATGCGATGGTGTTCGCAGACGATCCAGGAGTTCCGTCCGCTGATGAGGCCGACTCAAGAGTCCCAGGCGGCGACCCAGACGCCGTCTCACTCGATCTGCCGATTACCTTTGTCGACGAAGAACGCGGGTTGTTGATTGCACGAGATCGGTGGTCGCCAGATGCGACCGTCATGTCGATGACTTGCCAGCCCGACACTTTCATGAGCACGCACGACCACGCCGATCGAGGGGGTTTCAACCTGATGGCGCTGGGCCGCCCCTGGACAGTGGCGGGCTTTCGATCGGTTGAATCCAAGTATCACAACGTGGTGATCGTCGACGGGCGTGGTCAGGGGTACTTCGCGCCGCCGGGCGAGGTTGTTGCCATTCAGGTAGATGACAACGCCGCGTTCATGGTCTGTGACACGTCTTACAATTATGCGTGGCGATGGCCTAAGTCGGCGTCTGCCCAGCGTATCGACCTGCCGAAGTATCAAATCGAACGTTTTTCCGTTTACAAAGACATGGCTTCGGAGTTCCACGCCAGCGGCGTCGACTGGGAACATGAAACGCACCCCAATGTGGTCAGGGCTTTTGACGGATACGACCTACGCGATTCGGGCATGTGGGACGAAGACCCTTGGACTGTCCGTGTGCCACACAACCCGGTCGAGAGAGCTTTCCGGACGCTAGGTCTAATCCGCGGAGATCGAACGTACTCACTGATCGTCGACGACATCCAAAAAGACGACGAAGAACGTCTCTACGAGTGGACGATGATGCTCGAGCCAGACCTGACGGCAATCGATATCACGGTTCATGACAACCCTCGTGGCATAGGACATGGGCACAAAGGTGGCACCCCCGCATACGTCTACACCGACATCGTCATCGGTCGCGACACGATCAATCGAACGGGCCTTCGATATCGGCCAGAGAACGGCGAACCTTTGCTGCTTGTTCGTGTTCTTGAGATAGGCAAGCCACCGATCGTGACCTACGACAGCATCCCCTCTCCACGCGTCGAGACCTTCGAGAAAAAGGACTCGCATAGAGGCCCCAGCGGGCGGACTTTCAAGCTGGATCGCCGGCTGGTGATCCCGAGCCGTTCTGTGTCGCCGGACTTCAAGATCATGCTTTATCCTTACCGCCACGGCATCGACGCGGTCCCCGAGGTGGATTCACCCGAAGCAGGAAAGTTCGAGCTGACCTGGCCCGAAGCAGATGGCAAGGCCAGACAAGACGTGATTTCATTCTATCAGCACAGCGATGGCCGTACTCGCATGAGCGTATCGCGTGACGGTGAGACCATCCTGGACATCGACTGACTTGCAAGAGTGACGCACGCGTATTGCGGGCAACATCGGAGGCTAACAGGTGCTTTACGTATCAAGCGTGTTGACCAGCACAAAACGCGGCATATTGACGTGTTACTTGGCGATTTTGGCATTCGGTGCAGTGGCGTTGCCTGTATCCGCCCAGTACAACCCGAGCCCAAATCGTTCCGCATGGGAACTGCCGCCGATCAATCCGGATTCACCGCTTTTCGATCAGCTGTTCGCATCGGTCAAGGTCGACAGCGATGAGGTAACCGGCCGAGGCTTCAAGGAGGGCGATGAGATTCTCAACTGCGCCTACGCGTACCTGCACGAGCAGAGCCCGCATCGCTACGACCCGGCCTATCGCGATCGTCTATTGGCGTTGATGCAACCCAGATTCGAAGCATTCAACGCAGGCAAACACCGCAACGATATTGCTTTCGTGTTTCAGACCATGTATGCCTACATGCTGCTCAAGAAGCACCGGCCTGAAGATGTTGAACAATTTGTCGAAGCATGGGACCAAGGCGCGCGTTCCACGGCCGAGTACATCATGTACGACGGCCGTTCGCACGTCTTCACAGACCAGATCCTCGGTGGTCTGTGGTTGAACGGCGATATACGACTCGGATTAGCGTCCTACTTCGCCGGCGTCGCCATCGAGGACCCTCAGATCCAAGACGTCGCTGCGAGCGCTATCAATGACGTGATGACTCAAGCGGTAATTGGCGACGGCGCCACCCACTACGTAGGATTCAATAACGAGTCTCAGACCTACCACAACGTTACGATTTCCTGTATGACCTGGTGGTGGACGTTGACCGGTTCGCCAAAGATGAAGGAAGCCCTCGACAAGACAATCAACTATGTCCCACTGTCAGTCGAGCCGAGCGGGTTCCAAGAACAATCGACGGCCATTCCATATAAGCATGTATACAACGGCATCCGTGGTCGTCACGCCGCGCTCCTAAAAGCTTATCTAAGCGGTGATGGTTATAACTACGCCATAGGCAAGGAAGTCGAAAATACATCGCACCCGGAACAAAAGCTACTTCACGCTATCCACTATCGCGATGATTTGGAGGCTTGGCCGCTACCGAATAATTTCATCTTGCACGATCGAGCCATCCTCGGTCCCCGCGGTCGATTCGGAGATTGGGGCTTCGTCGCCAACGGCCGCAACCCGCAGACGCCTGGCCCAGAGCACCAGTCGCAGGGATACGAGGGAGGCATGTGCGGGAAGAACACCTTTGTCGGCGCTTTCACGCTCGGCCCAATGCTCAGAAACGGTTCGCTGAACGCCGCGTTGGATACCGTGCAGGTTCGCTTTAAGCAGACTAAGGGCGAAGACACCGACTGGGCACGTGGCCGGCGATACAGGTTCTTGAGCCAGGATGAAGAAACCACGACGCTGTCGCGCCCTACCTTCGGCACGCTGGCCACAGAGTATCGAATCTCTGAGCGCACCTCATCTGGCCCAACGAAGACGTGGGGAGCGGGGACCGATTGGTTGGGGAGACAACTCTGGTTGCTGACCGCAGACCGTCTCGTTGGTCTTGTCCAGATTCATACCGACACGGATCAAGCGGTCTACGGCTTAGATACCAGAGCGGTGCTCACCTCGGGTCGGTACAAGGTGAGCGGCGAGCGGCGAGAACTCATCGAAACCGAGGAGGACAGCTACGAGTTCGGCGATATGAGGCTCAGGATTGTTGATAACTCGTTCGAAGGCGACCGCAAGATCAAGCGCTTCGGGATCACCAATAACTCCGATGATGACTTTGCGGTTCAGATTGTGCTTGCGGATCGGCAGGACAACGGAACAGACGCGGAAATCAAGTATCCAGCAGGCACCACGCGCTGGGCAATTATTGAAGCGATGCACAAGGATGCATCATGGTCTGAGCCTTCGGTCAATGTTCTGCCCGACGACTCGACTTGGGCTGTTCTCGATGTCCGAGAGACGCAACGATCATTCCGTTTGATTCACAACCTTACCGATCGTCCTCAGCGCTATCGGTCCACATTCAAAACGGCATACCGCTCTTCATCGCTGCAAGCCGATTGGCTCGAAGGTGGAATGCGTTCGATGGACTCCAAGAATGGCAGCGTGTGGATTGATGAGGTGATACCCCCTTACAATCAAGCTGCACTCATATGCAGCGAAAACGAGACTGATCATCACGGTGATGCGTATTACTATGAAGACATTTTTACGCGCGAGATCAGGTGATCAAAATATACGCCAAGCCAGTTTCGATGTCGCTGCGTAGCTCGCCACTAATTTGATGCATACCGAATCGTGGGATATCACGCTTGTACATGACCAAACGATTTATTCTGACGATTCAAGATATCTGCGCGATGTTCTCGAGTTCAACTCCGTCTCGACAAGCCCCTGCAACCTCCGGGCAGCGAGTTCCACGAATCGATCTTAACTCGGCAACCACGGCAATTTTCGGCGCTGTGCGATCCAGGTTTCTGCGGATCGGACGCGCGAGAGATCTTGGTTATTCGGCTCTCGCTGGCTTTCTGGGGACCCTGCTACTGATTTGCCACCCGGCCCTGCTTCACGCGCAGGATCTAGAACCTGTCGACGAACTAAATCGAAATTCCAGCTCGTCAGCCCCGATCACACTAGGCAAGATCCCGTTCGGCATCGAGGCATCCGGCCCCGGGGGCTGGATTGCGCTGCTCGGGCAAGCTTCGGGCCATGGCAAGGAATCCGTCCTAGTGAGCGGTCCCTACCGCGACGAGTCAGACCATACGCAAACCGCAATGGCGGTCTATACATGGGATACGCAGACGCTGGAGCAACTAGGTGAGTCTTCGATCGATCACCCCGCACTGTTCTCGACGCCTGTGGAGTACAAGCAGGGTGTGGTTCTTATTGGAGGAATGGATGAAGGCGGACTATCGCCGCGAGTAAGCATGCTGACTTTGGACGGCCAGAATATCTCGGAAACGAGCTTACCGAACCTGCCAAAGCCGCTGGCCGCTTCGGGGGCGGCGATGTTAGGTTCCAAGCTGTATGTGGTAGGCGGAACAATCGATCGCAGTTTGTCCATGAGCAGCGAAGATCTCTACAGCCTGGACCTAGATGATTCGACTGCCGTGTGGCAACGCCACGAACCAATGCCCGGTAGCGGTCGGATCTTACCAGCTGTTTTTGCGTTGTACGATCAGCTGAATGTCGTTGGGGGGTTTGAGTCCAACGGACTGTCAGATGGCGAAAATGATTTATCCAACCTAACACCTACAACAACGGTCTGGACTTATCGGATTGAGCCCATCGATGGGACTACGGACCTGGGCTGGCAGCTTAAGTCACCGGTCCCGGAACCCATCGCAGGAGCAGCGGTCAAGCTCACCGGGCAAGCTCACGCCGTCTTACTCGGTGGCTATTCTAAGGCAATCCGCGGATCCGATCTGCTGTCGGATACGCCTCCGACGGGTGGTACGGCTAGTCAGGCATGGCTAACACATCTGATTACGGATACTTGGATTCCGGCGGCGGATTTGACTGGCCCAATGCCGCCAGGGCGCGTCCTAAATCTTCTAGACAGGCATGTGTGGTTCAGCGCCCATCCAGGCTGTCCGCCGCAGTATGTGCTGCTGCAACGAGATACCAAGACCCTTGTATGGACAGACTATGCGGTCATCGCCATCTACTTCGTTTTGATGGCTGGGGTCGGTGTTTGGTTTGCTCGTAAGCAAGATTCAAGCGAAGAGTTTGCGCTCGGGAATCGTAAAGTGAAGTGGTGGGCATCGGGGATAAGCAAGTTTGCGACCGGAGCAAGCTCCATCAGCTTCATGGCGATCCCGGCAATCACTTTTAGCAGCAATCTAGTTTGGCTCGCGCCCATAGTTATTTTTGTGTTGCCAGCTTATTACCTCCACGGCTACCTAATGTACCCGCTGCTCCGGCAGTTGAACCTCACTTCTACATTTGAGTATCTCGAGCGAAGATATAACACACCATTGAGATTAATTGCGAGTTTGCAATCAATTTCTTTTCAACTATTCGGTCGGATGAGCGTAGTCTTGTTGCTTCCGGCGCTGGCCATCTCCGCGGTCACCGGGTTAAACGTAATGACGAGCGTTATTCTCATGGGGGTTCTGACGACGATCTACACTACTTTTGGTGGATTCGAAGCTGTCATCTGGACCGACGTGATCCAGGGCGCGATGATGGTGTTTGGCTGCTTGATCATGATTGCTACCGCGATCTGGGCATTGCCTCACGGTATTACAGATTTTTACATGACATCTGTCGAGTACAATAAGTTCATGTTCGCAATCTGGGATCTGAATTGGATTTATCCTGTGTTTTGGTTTGCCGCGTTGTCGTTTATCACGCAGCAGGTAACGTTCGCTGCCGACCAACCAACGGTCCAGCGCGTTTACGCCACACCGGCGAAAGACATGAAAAAGCTGGCTGGAATGTCGGCGTTCTGCGGCGTCTTAATCGCGGTCCTTGTAAATCTAACGGGTCTGTCTTTGTTTGCGTTCTTTAAGTCTTATCCGGAGGAACTCGATCCGAGCATGAGCCTAGATCAGATTGTTCCTCTCTATGTTGTCCAGAGCCTGCCGATCGGGCTATCTGGACTTATCGTCGCAGCTATTTTTGCAGCGTCCATGTCCACGCTATCCAGCAGCATGAATAGTGTTGCGACCCTGATCAACGAAGATTTCTACCGAAGAATCCGACCGGAAATGAGCGATCGCGCGCAACTTCGTTTCATGATGGCGATGTCCCTAGTTGCAGGCGTGATCGGTACTGGCGCGGCGCTTTATATGGCCTCGGCGCAGATCACTTCGATGTTTGAGGTTTGGAATCAGGTCGCAGCACTGCTTGGAGGTGGGTTTGTGGGCATGTTCGTACTTGGCATCTTTACAACTCGAACCAATTCTGCAGGCGCGATTACGGGTGCTCTTTCGAGTATCGCGATGACCCTGTATCTCAAGTACTTCACAGATGCTCATTGGGTCTCGTATGCACCGCTTGCCGTGCTCTCTTGCGTCGTGGTTGGCTACGTCGCCAGTTTTGTGCTTCCCGGCCAACCTCGGAACTTAGCTGGCCTGACAATTTTTACCCGTGTCAAGAGTGGGCCAAGTCCATCAAGTTCAACGCACTGAATCAAAGATAGAAACTAACGCGATTCTTATCAAACGATGCTTGATCTCTTCGACGAACATCACAGCGACCTTCATTAACACATCGGCTCAGACCGTAGGACGTGACCCAAGACCTGCACCATCAAAACAAGGTTTTGCCGAAGCGAATCCCATACATGAATGTTACATATTTTGTTAGTTGCCTTGTCGCTCATGTTTCATAAATTGATTTGCTGGCGTCTTTTCGATACGAACCATTGCATCTTGGCGTAAGACTGTCTCGCGCCTGTGCTCGCGTGAGACAATACCCCCCTTGACTTTGTAACAGTTTTTGTTACATTCATATCAATCATGCCCCTGTTGCTGCTTGTCCATCACGTGGCTTGGTTTTTGGAACGTCTGTGGAAGAAGTCAGTCTATCGAGGTTCTCACTGTTAATCATTTTCAGACCGCCCTCTAGCGTCATAACTAATCAGACTGGAATCTTCATGTTTCAAGGTCAATCAAAGTCGTTAGATAGTGACATATCGAGCACACCGCCACCGGTCGAACAACTTGAGCCTCGGCTGCTGTTCTCCGGCACTGTATTCACGGACGGTTTTTCGTCGGACACGGTGGGCGCGTGGGTGGCTTCTGCGCCCGGCAGCTTCACCACCCAGACCGTCGTCGACGGCGACGGCAACTCACGCGACGTGCTCATGGCCGCCGGCGGCGGGGGC
>JBCDKD010000042.1:0-41668 GCA_039024275.1 Planctomycetota bacterium
CGCTTGGACCACGACCTCGGGGCGGGAGTCCGGTGGCGTCGGGTCGATCGTGCTGGCCAGCACGATCGAAGACGGGTCCAACACGCCCGCCTTGATCTGCGTCCCGCCGAGGTCCAGCCCGATGTAGCAAGATGATTCGTCGGTTACCGCGATCGCGATCCTCCTACCCCGATCAGCCTAGCGGCACCGCCGCCCCGCTCTTCTTGGCGCTCTGGACCTCCGCCTCGATCAGACGCACCGCGTTGGCCGCGTCCTGCATCGTCACGACCTCCGGCTGGCGGTTACGACGTACGCAGTCGATGAAGTAGGCGATCTCGTGGTCGTAGCCCATACCCCCTTCCAATTCAACGGGCTTGTTGTCGCCGGCCTGTGCGACAGCCAGTGGCTGCTCAGCGGAACTGTCGAACTCGGCCGTGGCCCGCTCGAAGTTTGCCGTGTACTGCATGCGGAATGCGTAGCCGTCGGCCATCGCCCATGACCCCTCCGCACGGACCAACGCGTCGGTGCCGACGTCGTAGCGGGTTGCGATGTGATCGACTGCCGTCGTCTTGCTCGAGTAGCCGGCACTACTGACCGACCTGGGCAGGCCGAAGAGGAACTGCACGAAATCGGCGTCGTGGATGTGCAGGTCCAGCGCGGCCCCGCCGTTGGCCTCACCGTCCTGGTAGAACGGGCCCTGCGGGTGCGAGGCGACACGGCGGAAGCTCAGCGACAACAGCTTGCCGAAACGCTGGTCGCTGATCACATCCTTAAGCCAGGTCCAGCCGGGCCAGAAGCGCATGCACATCGCGCACATCGCGATCTTGTCGGAGGCCTCGGCGGCGTCCACGAGCTTCATCGCGTCGTCGTAGCTGCGGGCAAGGGGTTTCTCGGTCAGCAGGTGCTTGCCCGCCTCGAGGGCCTTGATGCCGAATGGCACGTGGGCCGGCGTCGGCAGGCAGATATCCACCACGTCCAGGCCCGGGTCGGCGATCAGCTCGGACGCATCGGTGTACTTTTTCACACTGGCGTAGTCGAAGCCGCCCTCGGCCTGGCCTTCGATGTTCCCGCTGGCGTGCGTCTTGCCGTGCAGGCGGTCCTCATCACGATCGGCGAGCGCGGCAACCTCGACACCCTCTAGCTTAGCGTACGCATCCAAATGCGTCAGCCCCATCATCCCCAGACCGACCACACCAACCTTGATACCCATCGCTTTGTTCCGTGTAAGAGTGACCCGCCTTCTTGTCATCGTGTAGCTTAATTGAAACGCTTCAGCGGCGTCTCATTGGATACCCAAACCCGCGTAGAATGCGGCCAGGCAAGAGGGAGCCGTAACACCCAAGAGGACCATCATGAACAACCGCTACGTTCTCAGCCGATCGCTCGCCTTGCTCTTCGTTAGTTCGCTGCTCGCGGGGGCGGGGCAGGCCCAGGAAAACAACCGGCCGCCCGAAGGCTTCCTGCCGCTGTTCAACGGCGTCGACCTCGAGGGCTGGACCGGCGGGAAGACCGAGGACCCGGTCAAGCTCGCGGCGAAGCTCAAGGCGATGACAGGCGATGAGCGTCGGGCCTACCGCGACAACATGGAAGCCACGATCAACAAGCACTGGCGGGTCGAGAATGGCGAACTGATCAGCGACGGCAAGGGGCCGCACCTCGTCACCTGGCGGCAGTATGCCGACTTCGAAATGTGGGTGGACTGGAAGCTGATGACCGCAGGGGGCGACTCGGGTATCTACGTCCGCGATACACCGCAGGTCCAGATCTGGGACCCCAACCACAAGCCGGCGCATAGTCACGGCTCGGACAAGGGCTCGGGCGGGCTGTGGAACAACAAGCAAAACCCGCGCGACCCGTCACAGCTCGCCGACAAACCGATCGGCGAGTGGAACCGCATGTACATCCGCATGGTCGGGCCGTACTGCACGGTCGTACTCAACGGCAAGACGGTCGTGGACAACGTCGTGCTCGAGAACTTCTTCAACCCCGAGAACCCGGTCTACGCGCAGGGGCGTATCCACCTGCAGACCCATGGCAGCGAGACCCGTTTCCGAAACGTCTTCGTGCGTCGGCTCAGCAGCGAGGAGTCCAACACGATGCTCGGCGAGATCGCGGGCGATGACGATACGTTTGTCCCGTTATTCAACGGCAAGGACCTCAGCGGCTGGGTTGGCGACACGGGTAGCTACGAGGTCAGAGATGGTGCGATCTACTGCAAGCGTGACCACATCGGCAATCTCGTTACCGAGAAGCAGTACAGCGACTTCACGGCCCGCCTGGAGTTCAACACGCCACCCGCGGGGAACAACGGGTTGGCGATCCGCACGCCGAACGCCGAAGCCAGCCCCGCGCTAGATGCTTTGGAACTGCAGGTCCTGGACAACAACCACATCGCTTACGCGGACCTCGAAGGCCACCAGTACCACGGCAGCGCCTACGGCATCGCCCCCGCGCTCAAAGGCTATCTCAGGCCCGCCGGCCAGTGGAACCACCAGCAGGTCACGATCAGGGGCGACCACGTCGTCGTCCACCTCAACGGGTACAAGATCCTCGACCTAAGGCTCAAGAAGGCCGCACCCGACGACCACCCGGCAAAGACCTTCACCAAGGGGCACTTCGGCTTCGCGGGCCACGACGACCCGGTCGGCTTCCGCAACATACGGATCAGGGAGCTTAAAAGCGAATAGCGTGGCTGGCATGCCTAGCGGAGCGCGTCCTCTTCGAAATCCTTGCTGAACCGTTCCCAGCGGATCGAGAGTTCGAGCAGCTTTTCAGGATTGGCACGGCCGACGTTGTCTTCTTCGTCGCGGTCGGTATCCATGTCGTAGAGGGACCAGGCGCGTTCGTTGGCCGACGCCACAATCTTCCAGTCGCCCTGACGGAACGCGCGGTTCCCGTCCTGGTGGAAGAACAACTCGCGTGTCGGGCTGCGGTCCTCGTCAAGGATCGCGGGCTTGAGGTCGATGCCCGGCAGCTGCGGCATCTCGTCATTCGCATGGTCTGGCTTGACACCCGCCAGCCCCAGGATCGTCGGGGCGAGGTCAATCAGGTGCGTAAGATCAGCCCGGAACTCGCCCTCGTCATTAATCGCCCGGCGCCAGTGCACGACGAAGGGTACGGCGATCCCGCCCTCATAGGTCGACATCTTGTGCCGACGGAACGGGGTATTGGACGAGCTGGCCCAGCCCGGCCCGAGGCAGAGGAAGGTATCGCCTGATCCTGGTGCCGCATCGGGGTTGTGCCCCTCTTTACCTACTACGATCTCAGAACTCGCCCCATTGTCGGACATAAACAGGATCAGCGTGTCTTCGTAGGCACGCATACGACGGAGCTGGTAGATGATACGGCCGATCTCGCGGTCCATACGGTCCACCATGGCGGCGTAGATACGCATCTTCTGAGCCTGGAATGCCTGCTGCTCATCGCTTAGTTCGAACCAACGCAAAGCATACGGGACCTCGCCGCTGCCTAGTATGTCTCGCTGCTGCTTCGTGCCGCTGGGTGCGATAGTGCGCGGGTCCAGGGGCGAGAGGTCGGAGTTGATTAGGCCCATCTGCCGCTGCTTAACAAAGATGCGAGCGCGTCGGGCATCCCACCCATCGCCGAAGTCGTCGGCGTATTCCTTGATGTCCTCTTCGTCAGCCTGCAGCGGGTAGTGTGGCGCGGTGAAGGAGAGGTAGGCGAAGAAAGGCTTGTCCTTATACCGTTTGTCGTGGTCCTTGAGGAACTCGATGAGATAGTTGGTGCAGGCCCCGCTGGAGTTGTAGTTGTCGGATCGCTCGACCGCGTCGAGCCGACGCCCATCGAGGAAGTGCTCGGTCGGCCAGAGGTGCCGCGCGGTATCGGCGAGGTGGTAGGAACGGTCGAAACCCGCATCAGCGATCGGGTCTTCAAACCAGCGCCCCAGCTGCCACTTACCGGCGTGGTAGGTGCGGTAGCCGGCGCCCTTGAGTCGCTGAGGCAGTGTCTTTGCCCATGAGGGTCGCGCGGGACCCAGTTGCTCGTGGTAGTAGCCCGTCAGGAGGGAGACCCGGCTGCTGACGCTTCGGCCAGCGCTGTAGAACTGCGTAAAACGCAAGCCGTCTTCCGCAAGCATGTCGAGCGTCGGTGTCTGGATGTCGCCGCCGTAGCAGCCAAGGTCTGCAAAACCCAGGTCGTCGGCGAGGATGACCAGGACGTTGGGTTGATCAGTTTCGCTTTGCGCATCGGCAGGTCTCGCGATCACCGCCGCGAGTATCGCAATGAACATGAAGCATGGCTTTATCATCAAGACCATTCCTCGGTGCAAACGCCCGGTCACATAAGAGGGACGCTTGGCTGGCCTAATAATAACGCCCGCCACGTTTGTGGCGGGCGTTTATTAAACGAGGGCGACGGGATTCGAACCCGCAACCTCCGGCGTGACAGGCCGGTGCTCTAACCAATTGAGCTACGCCCCCGGGGGGCCGAATTGTCTTCCCGGCGGGTCGACCGTGCCGAGCGGGATAATGTAGCCGGTGCACAAAGCCTGTCAAGTACAAGGGCTTGCCACAACCGGGCCCGTCTTACTTGACCTCGCTAAGCTTGACCGGGCAGCGGTTGTCTGCGGCCAGAACCGCCGCCTCGAGCACGCGCTGCGTCTGGTAAGCGTCTTCGAAGTCGCAGATCGGGACGACCGGCTTCTTGCCCGCGATGATGTTGAGCATGTCGGCGGCCATGTTCACAAAGGTGTGTTCGTAGCCGATGAGATGGGCCGCCGGCCACCAGTTGCCGACGTAGGGGTGGTTGTCGTCGCCGCGCGTGACGTTGATGGTCGACCAGCCCTGCTCGCGCCCGGGCAGTGTGTTGTCGTACCACTCCAGTTCGTTGGCCCGCTCGAAGTTGTACTTGACCGCACCCTTCTCGCCGTGGATCTCGATACGGTTCGCGTTCTTATCGCCGGTCGCGAGACGCGACGCTTCGAAAGACGCACATGCTCCGCCCTTAAACTTGGCGAGGAACAGCAGCGCGTCGTCGACGGTCGACTTGCCGTAGCGCTTCTTCTTGCCCTTGGAGCCGGCCTTGGCGCTGATCGAGTTCTTCCCGCCTGACTCGATGATCTCGCGCTGCTTGATGAAGGTTTCTTTGATCGCGCCGGTCACCTCGGTGATCTCTTCGCCGGTGATGAACCGGGCCATGTCGATGATGTGGGCATTGAGGTCGCCGTGCGCGCCCGAGCCGGCCTGCTTGCCCTTGAAGCGCCAGAGCAGCGGCGTCTCAGGCCCGCCCCAGTCCTGCAGGTACGCCGCACGGACGTGGTAGATCCGACCGAGCTTGCCTTCTTTCACAAGCTGGTGCGCGAGCGCGACAGCGGGTACACGGCGGTAGACGAACCAGCAGAACGTCTTGGCTTTTCGTTTAGCTTTCTTAGCGGCTTGTGCCATCGCGCGGGCGTCATCAAGCGTACCCGCCAACGGCTTTTCGCAAGCAACATGCTTGCCCGCTTCGAGCGCAGCGATCGCGTGCGGGGCGTGCAAGTGGTTCGGGGTGACCAGGTCGATGAGATCGATCTCGTCGCTGTTGAAGATCGCATCAGCGTCTGAGCTGTGGTTCTGCCAGCCCCACTGGTCTGCGAAGGCACCAAGCGTCGGATCAAGCCCACAGATAGTGTGCATCACCGGCTCATAAGGTGTATTAAAGAACTTCGACACCTTGAGGTACGCGTTGGAGTGGGTCCGGCCCATAAAGCCCGATCCGATCAGTGCGACGTTGAGTGGTTTTGGCTTGGCCATCGATGGTTCTCCAGTTGAAAGTCGTTGGATAATTGAGCTATGCAGAATACGCCGGACGCTGCGCAGCGTAAAGCCACGGCATGGTTTGCAGCCGCCACTGTTTTACATGGGCATGCCGGTAATGGTGGCTTCAAAGACGAGGTTACCATTCACCACGCCCTGGGCCTGACAGATGCATCGCCGACGTTTCATATTGATGCCGTCGATCAGGATGTACAAGCGGTCGCCCGGGACGACCTGGCCTCGGAACTTGACCTTATCGACTCCTGCGAATCCGATGAATTCGACCTTGTGGAACTTGCGCATCGTGACGTAGGAGGCGAACTGGGCGGCCGATTCGACCATGAGCACGCCGGGGTAGATCGGCCGGCCCGGGATGTGGCCCGCGACCCAGAATTCGTCGTCGCGAACATCCTTGAAACCAATCGCCTCGGTATCGACCTTATTGATATTCTCCCAGACGATCCCGTCGAGCAGCCGCATATCGCCTCGGTGAGGATTGAAAGACTCGATATACGCAGCATCATGCAGGACCTGATCGAGGTCGTGTTCCGAAAGATCGAAGAGCAGTTGTGGGGCCATAGGCTTAGGCGTCAAATAGGAGCCCGTACCGATGGTGTCGGCCAAGCTGGATGGTTTGAATTAAGACGCCATCACACCGTGGAAAGGGTGATTCAGGCTGATAAGGGGGTCACGCCGAATCAGAATCGCGTGCCTCGAGCACCTGCTTCCGCAGCTCCTGGGCGGTGTTCTTGACATCCTGCATCTGCTTACGGACGCGGGTACCAGCTGCTTTGTTGCCGCCAGCGGCCTTCCGGATGTCGTCTTCAACGGCACTGACCAGGTTTTTGAGCTGTTCGTAGGTCTCGAGCATTGGGTGTCTCCTTGAGGATTGGCCCGGTCCGACCGGGCTGACATGTTGCGATAGCGTAGCGTAACGCCGTTGAGGGGGCAACAAAGCCTGTTTTCTGGTCCGTCAGTGCTTAGTCGTTGGTCTCGCCCACGATCAAGTCGGAGATCTTTCGGAAGCGGCTGTCGTCCGCATCGCCCAGCCATTCAAACAGCGCCGCCTCGACGGTCGTCGGGATCGCCCCGGCCTGCGTGAGCCTCTCGCGGGCGGCTTCTTTGTCCTCTACGCGCCGGGAGCTGATCGCGTCCCAAACCGGATAAACCCGGTAGCCCGCCTGGATCAAGTCGAGGCATGTCCGCAAGATGCAGACGTGGGCCTCGACACCACAGATCGCCACACTATCAACATCTAACTCGTGCAGCTTCTCGCGTATTGGGTGGATATATGCGGAGAAGCGTGTTTTTTCCTCGATCGCCTGAGGGACCAGGTACCGGGCGACTTCTTCCACGGTGTCACCCAGGCCGCTGGGGTACTGTTCCGTGACCAGCTGCGGGATGCCGAGGATGTTGCTGCCCTGCACGAGCCGGCTCGCACGGCGTTTGAGCTTCTTGCGCTCGTGCATGACCTGGACCAGGCGGTACTGCAGGTCGATGACCATGAGGGCCGAGCGATACGGCAGCAGCCGTGAAGGCCTGCGGTTCTTGTCGCGCATCGGCACGCGTGCAGGATCGCTGCTCATCGCGCGCCTCTGTGATTAACGATTGTGGCGATCAAACCGTTGATGTCGTGCTGAGACGCCTCCACTGCGACAGGCAGCCGATGCTCTGCCATCGTCTCACTTGTCTTGGGCCCGATGGAGGCGAGCTTGCACTTGTTAAGGAGCCCTGCTTCTTCAGCCAGCAGATCAACAAGGTTACGCGCAGTCGAAGAACTGGTGAACGTGACCCAGTCGACCTCGCCGGCACGCAGCGCTTCAAGCACCGACTCGGGCAGCCTATCGGCGGGCTGGGTCTGATACGCGGTCAGCACATCGACGGTGCAGCCCGCTTCTCGTAAACCCTTAGCAAGCAGCGGCCGGGCGATATCCGCCTGAGGCAGCAGGATGCGCCTGCCTGCCAAGCCCGCGCTATCCAGCAACTCGGCAACGAACGGCTCCGCGATCGAGCGTTGCGGCACCAGGTCCGCCCTACAAGACAAACAATCAAACAGGACATCGGCGGTTGCCCGGCCGATGCACGAGAGGTGCACGCCTGACAGTGCCCGGCTGTCCAGCCCGGCGCGCACGAGGCGATCTGTAAACGACCGCACCGCGTTGCCGCTGGTAAAAACGACCGCGTCGTACTCGCTGATACCGGCGATTGCCGCATCTAACGCCACAGACTCAGCCTCGCTTGGCTCGACGATCTGGATTGTCGGCGCTTCGAGCACATCCGCGCCGAGTGCTTCGAGTTCTAGGCGCAGTTCCGATGCCTGCTGACGCGTGCGCGTCACAAGGATGCGCTGGCCGAACAGCGGGCGGCTGGTGAAATAGTCCAGCCCGGGCTCATCGATCGACGCGACTTCACCGACGACAATAATCGCCGGTGAGCCCAGGCCAGCCTCATCGACCTTTGCCTTGATGTTAGCGAGAGTGCCTTTGACATCGCGCTGCTTCGGCAGCGTGCCCCACTGGACCAGTGCGGCGGGCATCGACTCGGGCAATCCATGGCTTGTGAGTTCATCGCAGATCGCCTGCAGCCGGCCAACACCCATGTAGAAGCACGCGGTACCGCCGATCTTAATCAGGTCTGCGAGAGCCTTGTAGTCAATCGACGTTTCACCCTTGGTCGGGTCTTCGTGGCCAGTGATGATGGTGACCGTCGACGCGACCTTGCGGTGGGTCACCGGGATGCCCGCGGTGGCCGGCGCGGCGATGCCCGAGGTGACGCCCGGCACGACCTCGCAGCGGACACCCTGCTTCGTGCAGAAGGCCGCCTCCTCGGCACCCCGGCCGAACAGATAGGGGTCACCTCCCTTGAGCCGGACAACCTGCTTGCCCTGCTTGGCCAGGTCGACAAGCAGTTGGTTGGTCTCGTCCTGAGTGAGCTTGTGGAACTTGGCCCGCTTGCCGACGTCGTACCGCTCGGCGGACTCGGGGGCCTGGTCCAATAAAACCGGGTTTGCCAAGGCGTCAAACACCACCGCATCGCAGGACCGCAGCGCTTCGAGCCCGCTGACGGTGATGAGCCCGGGGTCCCCTGGCCCCGCCCCGACAAGAAACACGCTGCCGGAAGAATCTTCACTTTTTGGGTTCGGATGAGTCAAGTCAGGTAAACCTTAGCGGTTGGATGGCCGATGCGCTCTGCAGAACGCACTAGGCCGGGCATTGTAGCCCGACCGACCCGCGTCGCCCCGCACGGGAGGCCGCCATGAGCCAAGCATTGAAACTCAGCGACTCGTCCACCATCATCTCAGACACGCTCTACTTCGAACGCCGCCGCCACCCACGCCACCGGGCTGCCGGCCAGATCACAGCCGTGATCCGAGAACCCGGCAACGAAGAAGGCCCCGCGAAGATGCTCACCCTCGATCTCGTAGACCAGTCCGTTGGTGGCTTGGGCGCGGCCACAACCCAGCCCGTCGCGGTCGGCAGCAAGATCACCGTCTTCTTCCCCCCCCATGGTGCCGAACAAGGTTTCGACCTCATCGGCAAAGTTGTTCGCTGCAACAGCAACGACGACCGGCATATGCTGGGCATCCTGCTGAGTGAACCGAACACGAAGCTGGCTGGCTGAGATGCATCCTGTCATCGCACAGCAACTCGGCGGCGAGATCTTCCTGCCCGCCATCTACTTCCTGCTGTTTGATGCCGTTGCGATTGGCATGATTGCAGCGGCCTTGCTGCTCAGGCTCGTCGATCGTGATCGAGTCTGGACGATTGCCTTGCTTTGCTTTACCGCCGCAACTGGGCTTGTGGCTTTGATGATATCACTCGGCCTTGATCTGATGCATAATTGGAACAAAACGTTTTATGCGACACACGCCACGCTCATGTTGGTAGCCTTCACACTTCTTTTCGAGTCTATCTACCGCCTTAAAAACACTTATAAGATCCACCAGGCAATCGACGGGATATGACACGATCACATTATCTTGAGAGACTTGCGGTGCAGCGAGGCCGTACATCGACGCTTGACACGCACCAAAGCTCGACAAAGCCCTGTATGACAACGTTTTCAATGCTTACTTGACGTCTGATTAGATGTGAGCCATGGCACCTTTGAGCAGTTTATAACTCTCTTCCAACGCCTGTGGGATTACGCGTGCTCCGGCGACGACCTGCATGAAATTCGAATCGCCGTTCCATCTCGGGACGAGGTGCATGTGGCAGTGCCCGGGCACCCCTGCGCCGGCACACCGGCCGAGGTTCATCCCCATATTCACGCCTTGGCAGTGCATCGCCTTGCGGAGCAGACGGCAGCCCAGGTCGGCCAGTTCCATGAGGCCCGCGCGTTCTTCGGGGGTCAGGTCGCTGATGTCTGGCACGTGGGGCTTCGGCGCGATCAGCAGGTGCCCGTTGCTATACGGATAGCGGTTCATCAACATCGCGCCGCGTTGATCGACCAGCAGGATCATCCTGTCGCGGCGTTGCGACTCATCAAGACTGCTGAACGCCTCGCAAAGAAAGCAGCCTTTAGCTTCATCCTCATCCAGCTTGGGCTTATCGACCAGCCCCTTGAGGTAAGAGATGCGCCAAGGTGCCCAGAGGTTTTGGTGTCGCATGGGACCAGTGTAGCCGCAAGTCGTGCAGCAACGCCGCACGCTCCCGTGCTGCAAGCACTGCAGCGGCATGTTACCGGGCTTAGAGTGCCCCGCTTTGGCCGTAAGAGTTACACAAACGCCTCAGAAGGCATGGGTTATCCAGCAGAACAGCGATCTCACCCGATGATGGTGGCAAAGGGGGGGTGTGTTAGCAGGCCCATGCAACGATCAGGGTTCAGATGAGTTCGGTTTGGATGGTCATGATCGCGGTCTTCGCGCCCGTTGTCCTCGGGCTCGCGACGCTGTACCTCCCGCGCAAGGCGATCGAGCTGCGCACCGCGGTCGCTTTAGGCGGGCCGCTGACCGCGTTCGTGCTGCTGCTGATGGTGACCAGCGGCGTATCCGAGCACCTCGGCCAGCAACACGACAAATCCAGCGAACAAACCGCGTCTCAGTTTGAAGCCGATGCACTCACGACAGGCCAACTCGGCTGGATGCCGTCGCTGAACATCAACTTCGCCTTCCTCACCGACGGGCTGGGCCTGTTCTTCGGCCTGCTTGTCAGCGGCATCGGCATCGGCATCTTCCTCTACGCCCGTGGGTACTTTGGGCGCGAAGGCCCGACGTCTGCCGACGACCTCTACCGCTTCTACCCGACGATCGGCCTGTTCACGACCGCGATGCTCGGGCTGGTGCTGGCCGACTACACGATCCTGACGCTGCTGTTCTGGGAGATGACCTCGATCAGTTCGTTCCTGCTGATCGGCTGGGACCGCTACGACAAGAAGGCCGTTAAGCTCGCGATGCAGGCGTTCTTTACCACCGGGCTCGGCGGGATGGGCCTGTTCGGCGGCATCCTCGTGTTCGGCAACGCGACGGGCTCGATCGTCGAGGGTGGTATCTGGCGCTGGTCGCAGATGCTCGAGAATAGTGAAGCGTTGCAGAAGATGTTGCTCGACATCACGAGCTACCCGCAACTGCTGTGGGCCTTCGTCCTCATGTTCATCGGGGCTGGCAGCAAGTCGGCACAGTTCCCGTTCCACTACTGGCTGCCCGGCGCGATGGCGGCACCGACACCGGTCTCGGCTTTCCTGCACTCGGCGACGATGGTCAAGGCCGGCGTGTTTATGGTCGGCCGGCTGTTCCCCGTCTTTGCCGCCCTACCGCTGTTCCCGCAACTCATCATCCCCTTCGGCGCTGCGACCATGCTCTACGGCGGGATCGTCGCGCTGCAGCAGCACGACCTCAAGCGTATCTTCGCGTTCACGACTGTGAGCCAGCTGGGCCTGCTCATGTGTATGTACGGGCTCGGTGCAATCGAGTTTGAGTACGTCAGCAAGGGCCACGAGCACGTCTTCAAAGCCATCGACTTTGATGTTACGCAGATCGCCAACCACGCGTTCTACAAGGCCCCGCTGTTTATCACCGCCGGGGCGATCGGCCACGTCCTGTCGCGCGATATCACCCAGCTCAACGGCGCGTTCTACAAGCACAAAGCGATCTGCGGCACGATGATGCTTGCGGCGCTCGGCCTCGCCGCCGTGCCCGGCACGATCAGCTTCCAGGCCAAGGAGCTGTTCCTCTACGGCATCTACCACGGCGCAGGCGAATACCCCGTCCTCTGGATCGTGATGCTTATGACCGTCGTCACCGCGGTCTGCAACGTCGCGATCTGCGTCCGCCTCTGCACCACCCTGCTCGGCCTGCCCGGCGGGATGACCAAAGCAGATGCCCCGCCGAGCGATCACCACGACGATCATCACCACGACCACCCGCACGAGCACGGCCTGCTCGCGAGCATGATCTGGGTGCCCGGGCTGGTTATCGTGTCGTTCCAATTTATTGGAGGAATCATCACGCCGGCGTGGAACGGCGTGTTCGGCCTATTCGAACAGACCGCGACCAGCACGAACTACTTCGGCTACAAAGCCGAGGGCGTACCGAGTTGGCTCTACATCGGTCAGACATTCTTCAAAAGTGTCCCGTTCTGGATCTCGATGTTCTGCCTGGTCACGGGTTACTTCGTGGGCATATCCAAGCTCTACCGCGGCGCGGTCAAGGACTTCGCCGACAACATCTACCCGGCCATGTATTGGCTCGCGGTGACTGGCGGTGGGCGTTGCTTCCGTCTTGTTCAAACGGGTAACCTCAAACACTACCTGCTGTTCGTCCTCGGGGCGTTGCTGCTGGGCTTCGGCTGGACGGTCGCGGTCGATGCCGAGATGCGGGAGACGCTGGTCGGCGTTGAAGCGGCGCGTTTCTTCGAGTATTGGCCAGGCATCCTGATCGGTCTGATCGCGTGCCTGACCGCGGTGCTGATCCCGATGACGGACAGCCGTATCGTGCGCATCGTCTTCCTCGGGGCTACCGGCTTCGCGGTCGTCGCGCTGTACCTGGTCTACCAGGCGCCCGACCTCGCGCTGACGCAGCTGCTGTTCGAGATCATCTCGGTGATCCTGTTTGTCATCGTGCTGCGGCTGCTGCCGAAGGAAAAACCCGGCACCGACCAAGGCAAGCTATGGCGGGTCCCGGTCGCGATATGTGTCGGCCTTGCCTTTGGCTGGATGACGCTCACCGCGGCATCGCATAACCGCGGGGACGGCCAGTTCGCAAACGACGGGACGGAGGTCCTCGAGCCAACCAATCCGGGCCACGGCCCGATGGGCAAGACCCTCGTCCAGCATAGTTACGGGCTGAAGACCGACGAGTACGGCAATACCAAGCTCGATACCGCGATGAGTAATAAGGTCGGCGAACGCGGCGGCGGCGGCACCAATGTCGTCAACGTGATCCTCGTCGACTTCCGCGGCTTCGATACGTTCGGTGAGATCGCGGTGCTCGGTCTGGCGGCGATGGGCGTCTGGGCGATGATCCCCCACCGCCGACGCAAAGGCATCAAGTATGCCGAGGTCAATTCCGACTACCCCGATGATGCGCTGAACCCACACGACACGGAGGGTAAGGCATGAGTTCATCGATCCTCCGAACGGCCAACGGCATCATCTTCCCGCTCACGCTGCTCTTCGCGCTCTACATGGCGCTCAAAGGGCACAACTTCCCGGGCGGCGGGTTTATCGGCGGGCTCATCGCGGCGGTCGCGCTCGTGCTCTACCGCATGTCGCACGGCACGGACGCGATGATGCGGCTCATGCCTATCCACCCGCGTGTCGTTGTGGCGGTCGGCTTGGCGATTGCTGGGTTGACCGGCATCGTCCCGCTGTTCTTCGGCGAGCCGATGCTCCGGACCGCCGCCCCGTACGTCAGCTTCGGCTTCGGGGAGGATGTCCACCTTCCCTCGGCGCTGGCCTTTGACGTCGGCGTGCTGCTTGTTGTTGTTGGCGTCGCGGTGGGCATGATCGTCCGCCTGGGCGAGGAGGTCGAAGACGAATGACGATGGTCCTCGCGATCACGGTCGGCGTCACCTTCGCGGTGAGCATCTACCTCATGCTTGGGCGCGAGCTCAAGGGCGTGGCGATGGGCGTATTCCTGCTCAGCCACGCGGCGAACCTGTCCATCCTTGCGATGAGCGGGTCGCCGGTGATGACGCAGACGCAGCAGCAGGCGGACGCGAGTTCACCCGAGATGCACCTGGTGGACTCGCCGAAGATGAAGGACCCGCCGATCCTGCCAACACGGTACATGGGTGAGGACCCGCTGGCGACGATCGTCGACCCGCTGCCACAGGCGCTGATCCTGACCGCGATCGTGATCAGCTTCGGCGTGATGGCGTTCCTGCTCACGCTGATCGTCGTGACGAACCGTAAGACCGAGACACTCGAGGTCGCCGACCTGGCGGAGGAGTCGCGCAAGGCATGACCGACCACCGCATCATCCTGCTGTGCGTGATCCCGCTGGTCGCCGGGCTGATCTCGATCGGCCTGATCAACCGCAAGAACCTCTCGCGCCTCGTCGGCATCCTCAGCTTCACGATGATGCTCGGGCTGTCGCTGTCGCTGGTCCTCAAGATCACCGCGGCGCCCGAGAGCGAGTCGATCCTCGTCTCGCAGATGGGCGGCTGGACCGCGCCGTTCGGCATCAGCATCATCTTCGACTCGCTGTCGGGCCTGCTGATCTGCGCGGCGGCTGCCGTCGGGCTCGGAGCGTACGTCCACAGCTTCTCCGTCATCAACCCGCGGACGGAGCGGCGGTACTACCACCCGCTCATGCAGTTCCTGATGTTCGGGGTCAACCTCAGCTTCCTGACCGGCGACCTCTTTAACCTCTTCGTCGCTTTTGAGATCATGCTGATGGCCAGCTACGCGCTCCTCACCATCGGTGGGTCTAAGGCGCAGCTGACCCAGGCGTACAAGTACATCCTGCTCAACGTGCTCGCGTCGACGATCTTCCTCATGGCCGCGGGCATGGTCTACGGCATGTTCGGCACGCTGAATATCGCCGACCTTGCACGGATCATCGCGGAAATCGAGGCGGACCCCGAGCGGTCACTGCCCGCCGGGTTCAAGTCGCTGGCGGTGATGTTCCTGCTGGTGTTCGGGCTCAAGGGCGCGTTCTTCCCGCTCTGGTTCTGGCTGCCGGACACGTACTACACGGTGCCGATCTCGATCGCGGGCCTCTTCGGCGGGCTGCTGACCAAGGTCGGTGTCTACACCGTCGCCCGCTTATTCCCGCTGATCTTCGGCAGCGATGGGACCTCCACGATCCTGCCCGATGGCACGATGCTCGGTGGGACCTCACCCATCATCCAGACGATCCTCATCGTTGCCGCCGCGTTCACGATGTTCCTCGCCGTCCTCGGCGCGGTATCGCAGCACCACGTGCGCCGCATCCTGTCCGTCCATGTTATTAGCCAGGTCGGGTATATGGTCTTCGGCATCGCCGTCATGACCGGCAACGCGTTGGCCGGCTGCGCGTTCTACATGATCCAGCACATGGTCGTGAAGTGCGCGTTGTTCCTCTGCTGTGGTGTCATGGAGAAGCACGCGGGCACAGACGACCTCGACAAACTCGGCGGCCTGCTCAAACGCGACTGGTTCCTCGGCGTGCTGTTCTTTATCGCCGCGATGTCGCTCGTCGGCCTGCCGCCACTGTCCGGGTTCTTTGGCAAGATGGTCATCATCCGCGAGGGGTTCGCCAACGATGGCACGTGGATCCTTGGCGTCATCGGTCTGGTGACCGGCGCGATCACGCTGCTATCGATGCTGAAGATCTGGAGCTACGGCTACTGGAACCCCGACAACGCCCCGACAACGAACAAATCCGAAGCGGTAAAGGCCAGCTGCAAGCCTGCTTACGCCGCGATCACTGCACTGGTCATCTGCGCACTGTTCCTGGGTCTCGGTGCCGAGTCGGTCTACAAGGTCGCGAACCGGGCGGGTGATCAGCTCGACAATCCCGAACTCTACATCACCGCGGTGCTGGGCGACGACGCCTACGCCAAGGTCGAAGAGCTGATCGAAGAGCGGATCGCTATGGAATCCGTTGAGCCGCATGCGTCGACCGCTTGGGCAGTTGAGACCGGCCCAAGGATTGAAAACATTCGGTCTGCTATTTCGGATGATCTCGTGGAGGCCGGCCAATGACTACGCCGTTCCTATTCAACATCGCGTTGACCCTGCTGTGGATGATGCTCAACCGGGACACGACGCTGCTCAACGGCATCCTCGGCTTCGCGCTGGGCGCGGTCGTGGTCGAGATGGCGTTGCGGGCGGCGGGCCGGCCGCTTTACATCGGCCGGCTGTGGTCGTTTGTGCGGTTTGCCTGCTACTTCCTCTATATCCTGGTCAAGGCGAACCTGGATGTCGCCTGGGAGATTATCACGCCGGGCTACTCGATGAAGCCGCGGATGATCCGCTACGACGTGACCGGTTTGACGCCGGTGCAGGTCACGACGCTGGCCAACGCGATCACACTGACGCCCGGGACGCTGAGTGCCGACATCAACGACGCGGGCGACACGCTGTACATCCACGCGATGTACGCGGAAGCGAAAAAGGACGCGACCAGAGACCTGGACGAGCTGCGCGACAAGCTGCTTCGGCTGGTGTTCCAGACGAATGTACAGGAGCTGAACAAGACCGATGCTTGAGATACTGCCAAACATCTTGATCGCCGCGGCTTCGGGTGCTGACACGGCAGGTGAAGCGGGCCCCGCAGGTGGCGACGGGAGCCTGATGTCGTGGCCCCTGATGTGGATCACGCAGATCGGCGTGATCGTGCTGGTGCTCGGCGTGGTGCTGTGCCTCTGGCGGATGATCAAGGGCCCGCACTTGGCCGACCGCGTGCTGGCGGGCGACACCGTCGCGATGCTCGTCGCGGGGCTGGTCGTCGTGCTCGCGATCAAGTTCGACAGCGCACTCTTCTTTGATGCCGCACTCGTCGTTGCGATCCTCGGCTTTGTCAGCACGGTCGCCTTCGCGCAGTACATCGGCGCGAAGAACAAGTCCGCGCCAGAGCCAGGCGGTGAAACCGAGGAGCAAGGGCTATGACCAACCAGCTCATCCTCGACACGCTGGCGATCTTCTTCCTCATCGGCGGGCTGTTCTTCATGCTGGTCGGTGCGATCGGTGTGCTCCGCCTGCCCGACGCGTTCAACCGCCTGCACGCCGCGTCCAAGTGCTCAACGCTGGGCATGATGGGCCTGCTGGCCGCCGCCTGCCTGCACGTCGGCACGGGCGACGTCATCGCCAAGTCCATCGCGTTCATCCTATTCGTCTTCGTCTCCACCCCCGTCGGCTCACACATGCTCGCCAAGGCGGCCCACCGCGACAAGGCACCGCAGTGGGACGGTACACTCAGCGATGAGTTGGCAGAGGACAAAGCTAAATCGTAAGATTTGTTTTTGAATAAAACGACTTGAAAGCGAGTCTTATTACCACACTCCGAGCCGCGCGGATTACTTCATCAAGAACCCCAATAAGCAACTTACTCTAGGGAGTGTAACGCCGGGTAGATCATTACGCTTCAAAGTCTGCTCTACCTTTCTCAGCGTTGTATAACGACAGAAGCCGACTGTCGTTGGTATCATTATCGACTGCTTCGATTGTTCGACACTTCTTTCAATACTCGCTGAGGATGCCATGATGGATATCAACTGGCGTTGGCTTTTCTGTTTCTGTTTTCTTGTCTGTTTGTTCCAGGCCCAGCCCGTGCTAGCAGACAAACGACCCAATATCCTGTTCCTCTACTCTGATGATCACGCGGCTCACGCCATCGGGGCTTACGGCGGTCGGCTCGCAAACCTCAACCCAACACCAACCTTAGATAAACTCGCCGCTGAGGGTGTGCTACTAACCAATGCGTTCTGTACTAATTCGATCTGTACCCCCGCCCGAGCGACCGTCCTTACCGGTCAATACAGCCACGTCAACGGCGTCACGGCCTTCGGTGTGCTGCCCCCCGCCAAGCATGCACTGCCCAAGTTGATCGGCGAGGCCGGCTATGAAACCGCTGTAATCGGTAAGTGGCACCTCAAGGCCGAACCAAGCGCGTTCGATTACTACGCCGTCCTCGCAGGCCAAGGCTCTTACTTCAACCCGATCCTTCGTGTGCGAGGCAGCAAACCCTGGCCAGACAACATCATCCAACGCACAGGCTACAACTCACTGCACTCCTCGGATGTCGTGCGTATGCACACGCTCGATTGGCTCACCAAGAAGCGTGACAAGAACAAGCCCTTCTTCCTCATGTGCCAGTTCAAAGCCCCTCACGATAATTTTGAAAACGCCGAGCGATACGACTTCTTGTTCGACGATATCGATATCCCCGAACCAATCAGCCTGAGAAAACGCGGCAATCATGGCCCTATCGACAAGCCCTTGTATGGCACTTCCGTTGGCAAGCGAACCGAATGGCGAAACATGGGCCATCATATGTTCGTCGATCAAACCCTTGACAACGACGCCTATAAGACCGAGTCGTATCAACGCTACCTCAAGAAGTATCTCCGCTGTGTTCGCGGAGTCGACGACAATATTAAACGTATCCTCGATAGCCTCGAAAAAGCCGGCGAATTAGATAATACGATTGTCATCTATTCTTCGGATCAAGGCTTTATGCTTGGGGAGCATGACTATATCGACAAACGTTGGATGTATGAAGAGTCGCTACGTATTCCACTGATCGTCTGGTACCCCAAGACGTACAAGGCAGGCCACAAGATCGATGCCATCATCAACAACACCGACATCGCACCAACTCTTTTGGCAATGGCGGGTATCGAAACGCCGGAGGATATGCAAGGAAGATCTTTTGAGCCAATGCTCAAGGGCCAAGCGACGCCCAAGGGCTGGCGGGACGCGACCTACTACCGCTATTACCTGCATATGACCCACCACGACAACCCTGCACACTTGGGTATCCGCACGAAGGACAAGAAACTTATCTTCTTCTATGGCCTCAAGCTCGATGTCAAAGGCGTAAGCCGTGATGCCAAACCAACCGAGCCCTACTGGGAGTTTTACGACCTAGCTAAAGACCCGAAAGAAATGGACAACCGCATCAACGATCCTGCTTACGCTGAAACGATCTCCAAACTGCGTAAGCAACTCAAACAGCTCCGCGAAAAGCTCGGCGACACCGATAAAGACTTTCCAGAGGTGATGCGGCGGTGGGAGCAAAGTGCAGAACAAAGGTAACGTCTAGAAAAGACATGAAACCTACTCACTAAGCATCGGCACAACCCGCCACCTCATTCGCGACCATGGTCGATCAACTCACGCCGAGTCCCGATCCACCACACGGTAATCCTCGCGCTCACCCCGGCCTTTGACCGGATAGTCCTTCCGCAGCGGGTGCGCGGGGTAGCTCTCCCAGGTCAGAATACGTCGGAGGTCGGGGTGGTCGGTAAAGCGGATGCCGAACATGTCGAAGATCTCGCGCTCCATCCACTCGGCGCCGGGCCAGAGGTCGGTCACGGTCGGCAGGACCAGCGTGGGGTCTTCCTCGATACCTTCGGTCGGCAGCGACGGGTCAAGTAAGACCTTGATGAAGAGCCGGCGGGACTCCGGCCCGTTCGTGCCGGTCGCGGTGAGGTTGTAGACGACGCCGAAGCGCCCGGTCGGCAGGCCCGCGGGGGCGTTCTTAGGCTTGGGGTAGCGGAGGTAGTCGATGCCGGCGATGTCGCTGAGCAGGTCGTACTTCGTGCGCTCGTCGTCGCGCAGGAAGCGGAGCAGGCCGTGCAGGACGCCGCCCTCAACGATGAGCGTCGTCTGCCCACGGAACTCGGTCGCGAAGAGCTTGGCCTCGGGCAGGGCTTCTTTGATCAGCGGCAGGGTTGGGTGGTCGAGGTTGATCATGTTGAGTGGCTGGTGGCTGGTTAATCCCCGGATTCGACGTGCTGGACGATCGCGCCCAGGGCGGTGTCCCAGCGATCGGTGATATCGGGCCACTCGTACTGTAGCGCGTCCGCCAGGGCGACGAAGTCGTTGGCAACGACAATATCTTTGAGCTCGGTCAGCGCGGTGATAAGCTCGTTCATCCGTTCGATCACGGGCTGGTCCTCGACCCTGATGGCCTGCAGGTCGAGTTGCAGGAGCTGCGCAGATTGGCCGACGGCCTGCTGGGCCTGGAGCCAGCCGTCGATCGACTGCTTAACCAGGTCCATGGCCTTGGCCGGGTCGTCCTGCTGCAGCAACTCGGCGGCCTGCTGCTGCTGCTGCTGAGACGCGGCGAGCTGGCTGCGCACATCTTCGAGGATGCCGACGACCAGCTCGCTGGGCTTGGCTGAGTAGACCCGGATATCACTGCCCTCGGCAGTGGGCTGGTCGTCGTCGAGCGCGGGGCCGGTGACCGACTCGCCATCGACCTTGACCTCGACGACAACCCGACCAGTGGGTGCGAGGGACTCGCTCACGGCAGCCAAGAGCTCACGCATGGAGCCGGCGGTCAGGGTCGAGGGCTGGTCATCAATGTGGATCGGCACGCCGGCATGATACCACGCTCACCCTTTGCGATCCGCTAGGATGCTTTGCCAACCACAAGGAAGCACCATGCCCAAGATCGTTGTTCTGGATGGCTACACAACAAGCCCGCTGTCAGCCGACGCCCCGGCAAGCGACGAAGAGGTCGGCTGGCAGGCGCTGGGCGAACTCGGTGAACTGGTCGTGTACGAACGCACCGCGGCGAGCGAGACGATCGAACGCATCGGCGATGCATCGATCGTGCTGACAAATAAGTCGCCGATCGGAGCGGACGTGTTCTCGGCCTGCCCGGGGCTGAAATACGTCGGTGTGCTGGCGACGGGGGTCAACGTCGTCGACCTGGAAGCCGCAAAAGCCCATGACGTTACGGTGACCAACATCCCGGGGTACTCGACGCCATCAGTCGCGCAACACGTGTTCGCGTTGCTGCTGGAACTCTGTAACCGGACCGCGGAGCACGACCGCGCGGTTCATAGCGGGCGGTGGGCGGGTTGCAGTGATTTCAGCTTTATAACCGGGCCGCTCATCGAACTCGCTGGCAAGACGCTCGGGGTCGTGGGCATGGGCGGGATCGGTCAGGCGACCGCGCGGGTCGGGCATGCGCTGGGGATGAACATCATCGCGTACAGCCGGACCGAGAAAGAGGTTGGCTTGCCCGTGCGGTGGTTCGGCGTGGATGAACTGTTCCGGAAGGCCGATGCGATCAGCCTCCACTGCCCGCTGACGCCGGAGACCGAGGGGCTGGTCAACGCGTCGCGTTTGGCCACGATGAAACCGAGCGCTTATGTGATCAATACCGGGCGCGGGCCTTTGATCGACGAGCCCGCGCTGGCCGAGGCGCTTGCGAAAGGAACGATCGCTGGAGCGGGGCTGGATGTGCTCAGCAGTGAGCCGCCGAACGCGGACAACCCGTTGCTCACTGCCCCCAACTGCATCATCACGCCTCACATCGCCTGGGCAACGGTGGCAAGCCGGCGTCGCCTGCTTCAAATCGCTGTGGACAACATGCGTGGGTATTTCGACGGCAACCCCCCGAACATCGTAAGCTGATCACGATGCTTAGTAACCTCTCCGGCTATCAGACCATCTTGCTCTTCGGCGGCAGCTTCGACCCCCCACACCGGGCTCACACAAGGCTGCCGCAGAGGGTCGCGAAGTTGATCGGTGCCGACCTGATCGCTTATATCCCCGCGGGTCGGGCGCCGCACAAGCTCGATCGTGTGCAGACGGACCCGCGGCACCGGCTGGCCATGCTCCGTCTTGCCTTGGCTGATGAACCGGGCGAGATACCGACGAAAGCCTTGACCATCGAGGTGGATCAGGGGCCTGATGATCCCAGCTACACCGTGGACACACTTGAAACGCTTTCCAAGCAGATCGATCCGGGCACCACGCTGCGTCTCTTGATCGGGGCGGACCAGTTGCGCATCTTTGATTCTTGGCGGAAGCCCGAACGGGTCATAGAACTCGCGGAACCGGTGGTGATGGTGCGTCCGCCGGACACGCATCCGTCGCTGCTCGCATCGCTTGCCCCAGAACAGCGTGAGACATGGGCTGATCGCTTAGTCCAAGCCGACACGATCGATCTGAGCTCGACACAGCTGCGCGATAAGGTCGCCGCGGGCGAATCGATCGCGCAGTGGATACCCGCTCCAGTCTGTAGCTACATCATGGAGCACGGGCTGTACCAAGACGGCTAAATAGCCGCGACGTGACGCGTCGTAAGGCCGGCGGTGCGTCGCACCGCGGCGGTTTCTTAACGCGATCAAGTCACGGGAACACGCCGCGGATCTCGTAGACCTCATCGAGATACTGGAGGGCCGAGCAGTACGCGGCGGTCCGCATGTCGCACTTCTTATCTCTCGCCAGGTCCGTCACCCGATCCGCCGCGGCGTGCATCAGGCGTCGCAACTCGTCGTCCACCTTCTGCGCACTCCACCGCTCGGCCTGGCGGTTCTGCTTCCACTCGAAGTAGCTCACGGTCACACCCCCGGCGTTGCACAGGATCGCGGGCAAGACCTGTACGCCCCGCTGCTCAAGCATCCGGTCGGCCAGCGGCGTGCAGGGCGCATTCGCGCCCTCGGCCAGGACCTTGCAGTTGATCTGGCCGCCACGCGACTCATCGATCATCTGCTCGAGCGCCGCGGGGATCATTACATCCACCTTATGCTTGTAGAAGGTGTCGGTATCGATCGCCTCGGCTTTGCCGTAGCCTTTGACACCACCAGTCTGCGCGACGTGCTGGGCGAGCGCGTCCGCGTCGATCCCATCATGGCTGAGGACCGAGCCAGTGTGGTCCATGACGGCGGTAAGCTTGGAGCCACGTTCTTTGAGCAGGCGCGCGGTCCATGAGCCGACGTTGCCGAAGCCGATGACGCTGTAGGTCATTTTGGCCGGGTCGATGTGCATCGCCGGGAGCATGACCTCGAGCACGAAGACCAGGCCCTGGCCGGTCGCCTTCTCCCGGCCTGCCGACCCGCCGAAGGCCAGCGGCTTGCCCGTGACCACCGCGTTGCCGTAGCTGCGCTGGGCACGGCCGGTGATATTCATATACGTGTCAGCCATCCAGCCCATAATCTCGGCGTTGGTACCGACGTCCGGCGCCGGGATGTCGTAATCCGGGCCGATGTTGTCCCCCAGCGCACTGGTGAACCGGCGGGTAAGCCGCATGAGTTCGCTCTTGGAGAGCGAGCGCGGGTCGACCTGCACCCCGCCCTTGCCGCCGCCGAGTGGTAGACGGACCAATGCGCACTTCATTGTCATCAGCAGGGCTAGCGATTTCACATCATCCAACGAGACCGACGGGTGGAACCGCATGCCGCCTTTGTAAGGGCCGAGCAGGTTGTTGTGCTGTACTCGGTAGCCCTTGAACAGCCGGTAGCCGCCGTCATCCATGCGGACGGGGAAGTGGACCATGAGCTCGTTCTTCGGCTGGGCGAGGACAAGCTGCAGAAAGTTTGGTAGCGCCAGCAGTTCCGCCGCGCTAAGCACCTGCGTCGCAGTCTGCTGGTAGAGGTTATTCGGGTCGAAGCGGAAGCCGAGTTCAGACAGGATCGTGGTTGCGGCGCTGGCCATGCGTATTCCTCGCTAGCGGGTTACCCAGTGTATCGGCACAATGGCCGGGTCCGGGCATGTTATGCCCTTCGGATCCGTCGCGCAGGCTACACTACCCGCATGATTGTCTACTGCTGTGCCGACCTGATCTTTGCAACCAAGGTGCGTTCGACGTGCGAAGCACTGGGCGCGGTTTCCCGCCCCGCACGCAATGCCGAGATGCTGCAGAAGCGGCTGGACGAAGTCGATGATGGCAAGCCTAACGGCCCGGTCGCCCTGCTGCTCATTGATCTGGACCTCGGCGAGCCAGCGCTCGATCTGATCCAGCAGGCGCGGGCGCATGACGCGGAGCTTGCGATCATTTCATGGGGGCCCCACGTCGCGGTGGAGTTACTGAATGCGGCGGGCGAAGCTGGCGCGAGTGATGTCATGACGCGGGGGTCGTTTACCGCGAAACTGCCAGACATTATTCAGCAGTTCAGTTAGTCAACCCGGCATCTCAATCACGCGAATGATCACCGGCGCGGCCTGGATCGGGTCGAGCGCTGCGATCTCTTTTACCGCGGCCTCGACATCGCCAAGGCGGGTCAGGTGCGTCGTGACAACGAGCGAGACAACTTCACCCGCCTTGGATTCGTGCTGCAAGACGGCCGACAGCGAGATGCCCTTTCTGCCGAGGATACCGGTGACCTTCGCCATGACGCCGGGGACGTCCAGCGTCTCCATACGCAGATAGTACGCGCTCTCGGTGTCGCCACGATCGAGGATGTGCGCAGGCTGGGTCAGGTCCGGCGTGAGGCGGAGGTTCGCAAACGCGGCGGGACCGGAGCCAGAGACGATCCCCAGCAGGTCGCTGACCACGGCGCTGGCGGTTGGGAGCCGACCGGCACCCTGGCCGTAGTAGAGCGTGTGGCCCGCGGCATGGCCATAGACGGAGAGCGCGTTGTAGGGCCCGGCGACCTGGGCGAGCAGTTCTTCCTTTTTGATAAAACAAGGCTGCACGCCAATATTGACCCACTTGCTACCCGGCCATCGCTCAGCAATCCCCAGCAGCTTGATGTCCAGGCCGAGTTCATCACCGAAGCCGATATCTTTCAGGTCCAGGGCATCGATACCCACCGCGTGGACATCGTCGCCGCTGATCTGTACACCAAAAGCCAGCGACGCGAGGATCGCCAACTTCTGCGCTGCGTCTTGGCCCGAGACATCAAGCGTCGGATCCGCTTCGGCGAAGCCGGCCTCTTGAGCCTCGGCCAATGCCTGTGCGTAGGTTTTCCCGCTGCCGGTCATCTCGGTGAGGATGTAGTTGCACGTTCCGTTGAGGATGCCGAAGAGCGCATCGATGCGGTTGGCCATCAGGCCGGTCGTGAGCGCGGTGACACAGGGGATGCCGCCGCCGCAAGACGCTTCGAAGCCGATCGACGCCCCGCTTGCTCTCGCCGTTGCAAAGAGCTCCGGGCCCTTTGCGGCGAGCAGGCTCTTGTTCGCGGTCACGACGTGCTTGCCGTGCTCCAATGCGAGGCTGAGCAGCCAACCCACCGGCTCAATCCCACCCGCCACCTCGATCACGACCTCGATCTCCTCAGCGGAGATGATCGCTTCCTGGTCGTCCGTGACGATCCCAGGGTCCACCAGACCGCTTGCCTTCGCTTTCTCAACATCGCGGACCAAGACCCGGCGGAGTTCGATCCGCTTGCCCGTGCGCTGGGCGTAGAGATCGGCATGATCACGCAGCAGCTTCGCCACACCGCCGCCGACGGTGCCCAAGCCGATCATCCCAAGACCAATCACATCACCTGCCACAAGGCTCTCCTGTCGCTGTTCACTCGGGGCCGCAAAGCATAACCTCCCGGCCATCGATCAGCCAACGCCCTACAATACACCCATGACCAGCAGCCAGACCCAACCCGCAGCGACCGACGACTTCACCTTCATCCCGCCGATGTGTGCGATCTTTCGGCGGTTCCTCAAGCGCAAGGGCCTGAAGTTCACCACCGAGCGCGCCCTTATCCTCGATGCGGTGCTCGGTAAGGACGGCGTCTTCGAGGCGGACGAACTTCTCAACGAGATGCGCGAAGCCGACCAACGCGTTTCTAAGGCAACGATCTACCGCACGCTCAAGCACCTGCTCGAGTCCAAGATCATTAAAGAAGTACTGATCGACTCCAGCCGGGCCCACTATCAGCTCGCGTTTGGCCAGCAGGCGACCGGCCATCTTGTCTGCCTAGAGACGAACCAGATCATCGAGTTCCCGACGCAGGAACTCGACGAACTCATGAATAAAATCTGTAAAGAGCACGGCTACGAACCGCTAAGCCACCGCTTCGTCGTCTACGGCTCTAGCCCCGCAGCGCAGACGATCCAGGAAGCGGAAGAGGCAGAAGAAGACTGAGTCAATCCAGGCCCTCTTCCAGATCGCGCTGCTCGATGGGCCTCGTAATCTTGTAAGACTCATCCACCCATCGGCCCAAATCGATGGTCCGGCAACGAGAAGAACAGAACGGGTCGTACTTGTTGTCGGGTGCCACCGACCGTTTACAAACAGGGCACTTGGCATCGGGCTGAGGCGGATTCGTTTTCATAACGATTCAGATATCGAATGATGTACGCAGTAATACCGAGAGGGCTTGTATTCTATCGCCCCATTTCCCCTCTGCGGTGATGACCACCTTCCGCCCATCAGGCTGATGATCGATAGCCACCCAGAGCAAGTCCTCTCCTAATGCCGGTCGAATCAGCTTGGCCCACTCGATCGCAAGGACGGCGTTATCGCGCAGTTCTTCGCCATGGCCGGTCCAGCCGATCGATTCCAACTCGTCCGGTGAGCTGATCCGGTAGGCATCGATGTGGACTAAAAGGGGAGCGTCCCTTTTTTCAGGGGGCGGCTCGTACTCCTGCACCATTACAAAAGTCGGGCTGCTGACCTGCCTGGGGTTGAGCCCCATGCCCCCGGCGATGCCGCGGACCAGTTGGGTCTTGCCCGCGCCGAGTTCGCCTTGGAGCGCGATGAGATCGCCAGCCAAGCAGCATTGTCCGATGGCCTCGCCGATAGCAAGGGTCTGCTCCGTGGTGTCGGTCTGGATGGTCAGCTGGCTCTGACTCACCCATGATGCTCCCAGCCCAGGCCTTTGATCGGGATGACTTCGGGGCCATCAAGCAGGAAGACACCCTTTTGATGAGTAACCTCACCGATACGGGTGATCGGCACACCGTCGATCTCGCCCGGGATCGTGGCGTCGGTCGCGGCGGTGAAGAGCAGTTCGTAGTCTTCACCATCGGCGACGGCATGCAGCCAACCCGGTCGGCCATCTTGTAAGGCGATCTGGCGCGCGGCCGGCGTGATCGGCAGCAGGTGGCTGTCGATCTTGGCGCCTTGGACGAGGTGCGGCAGGTCGCGAGCCAGGCCGTCTGACAGGTCGATCATCGCGGTCGGCCGGGTGTCGGGGTTGGCAGCAAGGGTGCGGGCCGTCGTGAGGCGTGGTTCAAAAGCAAGGTGGTGTGTAATGCCTTGATAAGCGTGTTGGGACCCGCCAAGCTGACCGGTCACATAGATCGCATCGCCCTGCTTAGCACCTGCACGTTGGACCGGCTCGACCCCATCCGCAGTAGCAAGGACTGTCACGCTCAGGGTAAGCGGGCCGTCGCATGTCGCGGTATCACCGCCGATCAAGGGGGCTTCATAGGCGAGTGCCGTCTCGCGCACGAATAACAACAACTGTTCGGCATCCGACTCGGCAAAGCCCTTGGGGAAGACCGCCGAGACGAGCGTCACCAGAGGCCTGGCCGCCATCGCTGCGACATCGGACAGGTTGCGTGTCACGGCTTTGCGGCCGATCTGCTGAAGGGTAGCCGAGCCAAGATCGAAGTGGACCTGATCGATAACCTGATCGATTGCAATCAGGAGTTGGTCTTCGCCTAAACCAATAGCTGCCATATCGTCACCCGGCGGGATCATAACGTGCTCGGGCAGCGACGCGTTGTGGGCCATGATCGATCGGATAAGCTCGAACTCACGCATCAGCAGATTGTACGAGTAAACGCAGCCGCGACGCTACGCGCCGCAGGTTTGGCGATGTCTGGCATCGCGGATAACTAGCGGTCCATTTCGTAGCACATCGCGGTCACTTCGCAAGCTTCGCGATGAGACGCCAGATATCGTGGCGCGAAAGCTCAAGGCCGGCATCGGTATTGAAAGCAGTGCAGAGTTCCTCGAACACCTCGGTATAGAGAAGCTGGTCGCGCCTGGATAGTGCGCCGATCGCGTCCTCGACCTTGACCGCCAATAAGTCTTCCTGCTCGGATGTAATGCGTGGGCGCTCCCCGTGGGCCCTGCCCATACGTGGTAGCTTGCCGGCCTTACGGAGGTTATGCAGCCGGTGGAAAACCTCGGCCCGCGAGGGCGCGTCCCCCTCTTCGCCGTACATGGAGGCGTATAACGTCTCGAACGAATTGGTGTAGGGCAGATCGTCAAGCGTGCGCCCCTGCTTCTGGTACACGCTGATCAACAGGTCGTCATCGCTGGTCGGGAACAGCAAGTCGTCAGGCATGGCGTTAGTTTAGGCCACAGACCACGAAGCGTAGGCGAGTGGCTTCGAAGTGAGCCTGACTCTTGGCACACCCTGATCCTTCTTCATGCTGTAGTGAGGCTATCACCCCACTGGCGCGGGGGCGGCCTTCTTCGCGGGCTTCGGAGCGGGCTGGCCGTCCCAATAGATGAGGCCGGGCTCGGTAACGCCGTCCATCAGTGCGCCGCCGGGCACAATCCGTAGCGCCAGGCCGTGCGGGCCGCAGCCCAGTGCACGAGCGCTAGCCCTATAGAGGCTCGTCTTACTACCGGGGGTATCGCACGTCATCTCGACAATCCCCGGTGCGACGAGCCGGCCCGACTCATCGACACGCCCGATGAGCGCCTGCACGCGGAGCTCGTCCGGTGCAAGCCCACCCAGGTTGACCTCGGCGTTTACATCGATCATATCGTTGGGGCGGAGGACCGTATCAACATTGCTGCTAACGTTTTCAAAGCGGAGCGACGGCCAGGCGAAGCGGAACTTCTCCTTGAGTTGGGCCCGTGCGACCGAGCCCGACATGCCGTCCGACATCAGCGAGCGCGAACGCGACAGGGCGGGCAGGTAGTACTGTTCGGTGTACTGCTGGACCATGCGGTTGGTGTTGAAGAACGGGGCGAGTTCTGCGATGGACTGCTTCATCATCTGGATCCAGCGCACAGGCAGGCCGTGCTCATCGCGCTCGTAGAACATGGGTACGACGTGCTTCTCGAGCAGGTCGTAGAGCATGCGCGACTCAACATCGTCGGCGAGGTCCGGGTTGTCGTGCTCCTCACGGTAGCCGATCGCCCACCCGACACGCTCGTTGTAGGCTTCATCCCACCATCCATCGAGGATCGAGCAGTTGGGCACGCCGTTGATCGCGGACTTCATGCCGCTGGTGCCCGACGCTTCCATCCCACGACGTGGGTTGTTGAGCCAGATATCACAGCCCTGGACGAGGTAGCGGGCCGAGTGCATCGAGTAGTTTTCGATGAACACGATCTTGCCGGTCAAGCCGTGGTGTCGGGTGAACTTCACGATGGACTTGATGAGTTCTTTACCGCCGCCATCGGCCGGGTGCGACTTGCCGGAGATGACGAACTGTACAGGGCGGTCGGCGTTGTTGAGTAAGGCGATGAGCCGTTCGGGGTCACGCATAAACAGGTTGCCGCGCTTGTAAGTCGCAAAACGCCTGGCAAATCCGATGGTCAGGGCCTCGGGGTCCAGGTCATTGTCGGCGTGGCGCACCGGGCCAAGGCTCTCCGGCCGGGCGGGGTCGTTCCGCTTGGTGTATGCAACGAGTTTGTGCCGGCGTTCGGCGTGGATCGACCAGAGCAGGCTGTCGGGGATGTCGTTGACCACCCGGTAGACGTCGTGCTCGGCAGGCTTGGCGAGGCGCGAACTGGTGCCGGCCTGCCGGTCAATCGCCTCGGCCAATGGCCGCGAGAGCCAGGACGCGGCGTGGACCCCGTTGGTCACGTGGCCGATCGGCACTTCCTCATCAGGGATATTCGGCCAGACGCCCTTCCACATCGACCGCGATACCACCCCGTGCAGTGCGGAAACACCGTTTGCCCAGTCGCTGCAGCGGATGGCGAGCGTGGCCATCGAGAACGGCTCATCTTTGTTAAAGACATCGTCCCGGCCAAGGGCAAGCAGGCCCTCCATATCGAGCTTGAGCCGGCTGTGGTACTCCTTGAAATATGTTTTTACGAGTTCCGCTGGGAAGCGGTCGATGCCGGCGGGGACCGGGGTATGGGTCGTAAAGACATGGCTGGCCATCGCACCCTGCCGTGCCTCATCAAACGCCAGGCCGTGCTGTGCGATGAGGTCGCCGATACGCTCAAGCGCGAGGAAGGCGGAGTGGCCTTCGTTCATATGGCAGACGTCTGGAGTAATGCCGACAGCATTGAGCGCGCGAACACCACCGATGCCCAAGACAATCTCCTGCCGGATGCGCATGTCCATATCGCCGCCGTAGAGCTGGGCGGTGATCGCACGATCGGCTTCTTCGTTCTCAGGCAGGTCGGTGTCGAGGAGGAAAAGCCGGATGCGCCCAATGCGTGCCTCCCACAGCGCGATCGAGACGTCGCGTTTCGGCAGGCGGACGGAGACCTTGATCTGCTCCCCCTCGCCGCCGAGCACAGGCATCACCGGCATCTGCGAGAAGTCGAGGTCCGGGAGATACTCCATCTGCCACCCATCGGGGGTAAGGTACTGCTGGAAGTAGCCGTGCCGGTAGAGCAGGCCGACCGCGACAAGCGGCAGGCCGAGTTCGCTGGCGGACTTGAGGTGGTCGCCCGCAAGGATGCCCAGCCCGCCGGAGTAGATCTGGAACGACTCGGTCATGCCGAACTCGGCACAGAAGTAGGCGAGGGTCGGGCTGTCCGCGTGCTCGCCGTGCGTCTCATTGAACCAGCCGGGTCGGTCGCAGTGTCGGCGGAGCCGATCGCATACCCCACGCAGCGCGTCGAGGAAAGTCTGATCGCTTGCGAGTTCGTCGATGCGCTGCTGCGAGACCAGGCCGAGCATCTGCACGGGGTTATGCCGGGTCCTCTGCCAGAGGCCCTGGTCGATGCGGATGAACAGGTCGATCGCGTCGTGGTGCCAAGTCCACCACAGGTTACGGGCGAGGTCGGCAAGGGGCCGCAACGGCTCTGGGATCACCGGCGCGACATGGAAACGGCGGACGCGTGCGAGGTCGGGACAACTCATGGGGGTACCCTCGATCCGAGTTACGCGGGTCAGGACAGGCGTGATAAGTTTAACGGTGTCTAGGGACTCAAGCCAACGTAGGCAACCAAACGCTCACAGTCGTGCGGAACGCCGATCAGCGGTCGGCGCGTGACAAGGCCGCGGCAACCAGGGACTCGAGCCGAGACAGCGCACGGTCGGCTTGTGCCCTGAAGAGGTTGTAGGGCAATAGCGTCAGTAGCGCGACGGTGATCCCCGCGGCGGTGGTGATCAGGGCCTGGCCGATGTCGCCGCCGAGGCCGCTGAGGTCGAGGTCGGCCCGGTTGCCGGAGAGTTCGTTGAAGGCGCCGATGATGCCGATGACCGTGCCGAGGATGCCGAGCATCGGCGCGGCGGTGATGATCGTCGAGAGCATCGGCAGGAAGCGCTCGAGCCTACCACGCTGCGCCTCGACTGCATCAACCGCGGCAGACTCGCTGACCTGTTCATCAAGGAGCTGCGTCACCGCGTTGCCATAGATACTGCGGTCGCGCTTAGCATCCTGCTTGGCCTCGTCGAGCTTGCCGGCACGCAGAAGCTTACTGATTTGGTATACGCGCTCGCGTCGGGCAGGCCCGTTTGTACTTAAGTAGAAGATGGTCCGTTCAACAATGAGCGTGACCGCGATGACGCTCAGCCCAAGCAGCGGCCACATGACGATCCCGCCGCGGTCCATAAGATCGGTAAAGCTGATGGTAGCGAGCGTAAGCATAGAAAAGATTTTATATCATCATACCGGCAGCGCATCCATCATCGTAATCGCCTTCTTCGCGATGTCTTCAGCACTCAGGCCGCAGTGCCCAAGCAGGTCCGCCTCGTTCTTGCCGGACTTGGGGATCTTCGTGACGTGCATCTGCTCGACGGTGAAGCCGTCCCCGCTGCGGGCAACGGTGGAGGCAATGTGGGCGCCGATGCCGTTCCCATAGTTGTCTTCGACGGTGAGCACCAAGCCGTTACAGTCGTTGGCCAGGTCGAGGATCGCGTCCTCGTCGTAAGGCAGCGAGTACAGGTCTACGATCGTCGGCTCAATATGGTGATCGTCGAGCGCTTCGAGGGCCTTATTGACTTCGTGGACCATGTAGCCGCTTGCAATGATGAGGATGTCGCTTCCCTCCATGAGCACGTTATGCCCACCGAGCGTGAAGTCTTCCTCTGCTGTATAGAGGAACTCGGTCTCGGGACGGAGCGTGCGGAGGTAGACGCTGCCCTCGTGTTCTGCCGCGGCGCAGGTCAGCGCGTAGGCCGAGTACGCATCCGATGGGGTAAGCACATAGAAGCCGGGCTTACCCGTCGCGTTGTGCGTCATCGTCGCGAAGCTCGAGAACCAGGCGACGTCGGGTAGCGCCATCTGAGACGGGCCGTCTGCCCCAAGTGTGATCCCCGCGTGGCTGCCCGCAATCTTGATCTGGCAGCCCGAGTTGATCGCCATCTCGATCTGGTCGTAGCCGCGCGTCACGAACTTGGCGAACGTCGAGCAGAACGGCGTCTTACCCCCCGCCGCCAGGCCCGCCGCGACGGAGAACATGTTCTGCTCGGCGATCCGGCACTCGACCCAACGCGGATTCAACTTGTCATCGGCAAGGAACTGGCCGGAGAACGTCGAGTTGTTGACATCGGCATCCAACGCGACGACGTCCGGATACGCGTGACCGATCGCACGCAGCGCAACGCCATACGCCTTACGCGTCGCGAACCTCCCAGACTCAAGCGCCTTCTCTTGACCAAACTTTCTCATCGCGTCTTCGAACGGTAACGGTTTGGCAGACCCGGCTTCATCACGCGCCGGGCGTGGCGACATCATCGCGATCTTCAGCGGCACGTCCGCGATCGCACCAAGCTTGACCTCGGTCGCATCATATTCTTCAAGAACACGCGCCAGGGCCTCGCCTTTTACCGCGGCGCCGTGGTGGCCGTTGCCCTGCTGGGATTCGGCGCCCCAGCCCTTGACGGTCTTCGCGACGATCGCGACAGGCTTCGCATCCGGGTTGATCGCCTTGGTATGCTCTGCCAATGCCTCGGCGATCTCGCTGCCTTTGTGGCCATCGATCACCAACGCGTTGAAGCCCGCGGCGTCGAGCTTCTTCGCCGTCGTCTCCCAGCCCTGCTGTGGGCTGACCTCCTGCGTCTGCGCGAACGCGTTGCAGTTGAAGATCGGGCAGACCGCCTTGAGGTCGTGGTCCTTGATGAAGTCGACCGCTTCCCAGACCTGACCTTCGCGCGATTCGCCGTCGCCGATGATGCAGAAGAGGCGTTTGTCGTAGCCATCTAATCGGGCAGCGATCGCTAGACCGGCGGCACTGCTCAGGCCCTGCCCCAGCGAGCCGGTTGCGGTGTCGAAGAACGGGAAGCCCTCGATCGGGTTGGGGTGGCCGTCGATCGGCGAATCGATCTCGCGCAGGGTCTTCGCGATGTCGACTGTCAAGGGCTTGAGGTTCTCCTTGTCCGTCCCGTAACGCACGCCGAGGTCGGCGCAGGCCGCGTAGATCACGGGTACGGCGTGGCCTTCCGATAGCACCAGCCGATCGGCCGAGGGGTGCAGCGGGTTAGTGGGCTCGTAGCGCATGTGCTGGTACATCAGCACGCTGACCAGGTGCACGAGCGAGGCGCCGGTCGACGGGTGGCCGGAGCCCGCTGCCCCGGTGATCTGATAGGTGAGCTTGGCGAGCTGAACCGCCTTGGCGTGGATCGTCGAATCAAACGACATGGTTCGGGTCCTTCCGTGGTTCGATGTAGTGTTTGGCGTTCCGCGGGCGCGGCGGGGCCCGGTATGATAGCCGAAGTTAAATGCTTTCTGGGGCAGTTCCATGGCCATGCGCTATCAAAACATTGTGATCCTGACCGGGGCAGGCATCTCCGCCGAGTCCGGCGTCTGCACATTCCGTGACAACGACGGCCTGTGGGAAAACCACCGCGTCGAAGAGGTCGCCACGCCCGAAGGCTTCGCACGCGACCCGGGCCTGGTCCAGCGTTTCTACAACGAGCGGCGGGCGCAGCTCCACATGGTCGAGCCCAACCCGGCACACCTGGCGCTTGCCCGGCTGGAGCAGGAGCTGCGCGGCGAGGTCCACATCGTCACTCAGAACGTCGATGACCTGCACGAGCGTGCGGGATCACAAAACGTTATTTACATGCACGGCGAACTCCGCAAGGTCCGATGCACAAGCTGCCACCAGGTCTTCGAGTGGGACGAGGACTGCACCCAGGAGTCGGTCTGCTCGGCGTGCGATGCGGTGCCGGCGCTCCGCCCGAACATCGTGTGGTTCGGTGAAATGCCATTTGACATGCATCGGATCCGCGACAAACTAATCCGGTGCGACCTGTTCATCTCGATCGGCACGAGCGGCAACGTCTACCCAGCGGCAGGCTTTGTCGCCGAGGTGCGTGACGCGGGACAAGCCCACACGATCGAGGTCAACCTTGAGCCAAGCGAGGGCACCGGGTACTTCGCGGAACACCGCCACGGCCCGGCGGGCGAGCGGGTGCCGGAACTCGTTGATGAGTTGCTGGATTAAGGGCGTCTAATGGTTGCCGTTACCATTCGGCGCGGCACCCGGGCCAAAGCAGATCGCGTTCTTGCCCTGCCGCTTCGAGCGCATCGCCATCGCGTCCGCGCGGGCTAGCAGTTCCTCGGGCGTTCGGCCGTCCCAAGGGAAGCCCGCAAGCCCACCGCTGACGGTCAGCCGGCCGACCGCCTCTTCGCCGAGCTTGGGGAACTTGTGCTCGACGATCGCTTTTTGGAAGCGCTTGGCGATCCCGATGACGTTGTCCGGGTGCTGGCTGCCGGGGTGGCGTGGCTCGCCTTTGTCCCAGAAAATAACGGCGAACTCATCCCCGCCGATGCGTGCGACCACGTCGTGTTCGCGGACAAGCGATAGCATCAGCGTCGCGGTGGACTTGAGAATCTCGTCGCCCGCGGGGTGGCCGAAGCTGTCGTTGTACTGCTTGAAGTTATCGATGTCGAAGACCAGCAGCGTGACCTGCTGCCGGCCGGAGACGGCGTGATGGAGGACACGCTCAAGGAAGAGCTCGAAGTACCGGCGGTTCCACAGGCCGGTGAGCCGGTCCCGCATCGCCATATCGTAGAGGTCACCCTGCTGGCGGTCGAGCGCGACCCACCGCGCAAGCCACGCGGACCAGGAGCCCAGCGCCTGCACGTCCCCGTCCTGCGAGGTCAATGTACCGAAGTTCGTCCCTTCGTAAGACACATCGACTGCAAAGCGTGCGTTGCCCTTAGCCTCTCCCAGCGGGGTGAAGGCCGCGTCGGCAAGGCTAGACTGATCCCGGAGCAGACGCATCGCAAGCGGCAGCATCGAGCCGTCCCGCCGCATCACCGCCTCAGCAAGATCAACATCGCCGACTTCCGGGCCCACCTCAACCGGCGATGCGTTCTGGAAGCCAGATCCAAGCCAACCGGGGTTAGATACCTTCTTCGCGAGCTGAGCGGCTTCCATCTTGATCGCGTTGTCGGCGGCGCTAACGCGCGCATCCTCTTCCGATGGCTCGGCCTTCGTTGACGCTGCTTTAGGCGTGGTCTGCCCGGCAATGCCGATCGCGGCGATCAACGCGCTCGCATCCGCTGGCTCGTAGACACACTGATCAAAGCCCGCAGAGGACGCCGCGCTGGCTTCTGCACGTTCTTCATCGCCCGCGACCACAATCAAGCGCATACCCGGGGAGAGCTTGCGCAGCGCCCGTGCGGTCGAGCCGACCATCCCGGTCATCGCTGACACCGGGCCGATCAAGACCGCGGCCCTGTGCTGCGTGAGCCAGCCCATCGCGGAGAGGTAGCTCGGTGACAACTCCACGACCGCCTGTACGCCTGCCGCCTCGAGCGCCGCGGCCACACGATCGCGCAATGCATCGCTGCGGATCACCAATACACTCGGCGTCTCGGGCGTCTGCTCGCCTATCGTCGCATCTCCAACGAAATATACACCAGGCTCACCCATCAGTGCCTTACCCCGCCTCACCCGGGGCAGGCCCAAGCAACATCGTCAACTCCTGCTGCGTCACAACCTCGCGCGTCGACGCCGGGTCGCCCGGAGCCGAGACCAGCAGCCGATCGATCGAACGCGGCCGCTTGTGAATCTTCCCGACTGGGCTAGCCTCTGAATCGGCTTGATCGCCATGAGTGGTCCGCAGCGCCGACAGCATCGGCCGCGCCTGATCAGCGGCATCAAACCGCCAGCAGTGGACCGAGCCATGGAACGAACGGACCGCAGACAACAACTCATCCAGGTGTGTCCACAGGTCCGGCTCGACCACGATCAAAACCTGCCGCTGCAGGCCTCGCCGCATCAACTCCGCCAGTGCAACCATGACAGCGGGCACATCATCGACCACAACAGGAGATAAACCCCTAGCAGACAGCGCCTGCAGCAGCGTCGCGCAGGACTCAGAACGACCGCGCATGAGCACCACACTCCCACCACTCGGCGGGTTGCCTTGACCTGCAGCGATCGATGCGGCGTCGTCTTTCACCCCTCTATCTTAGCCGCCAAACCACAACCTCCAAAACCAATCGCATAATCCGCACCTGCAATTCCAAACCTCGATTGCCAAGACGCTCTAAACTACCGCGGATCACGGACGGAAACCACAATGCACACCCTCGCCGCGGGCATCCTGACCCCCTCTGAAATCACGGTCTTCTTGCTCTCGCTCGCGGTCCTGCTCGGTGCCGCCCGCTTATTAGGCGAATTCGCCAAGAAGTTTGGCCAGCCCACCGTGCTCGGGGAGATCCTCGCCGGCGTTATCCTGGGTGCAACCATCTTAGGGAACATCGCGCCCGATACGTATAACAACCTTTTCCCCCAATACCTCAACGACCACCAATCCAAAGAGCCGGTCTTTTATGACAAGACCGACTCCGAGGGTAACGCTTACAAGCAGGCCGTCACCGATCCCAGCACGGGTGAGACGATCGATGTCACGATCCCCGACCGCAACTACGACGAAGACGGCAAGCTCGGCAGCGACGGCCGGGTGCCGAGCCTGGTGAAGGTCGGGCTCGAGTCGTTCTTCGTGCTGTGCGTCTGCCTGCTTTTGCTGGTTGCAGGGCTGGAAGTCGACCTGTCCATCGTCACCAAACAAGGCAAGGCCGCCGTCGCCGTCAGCATGATGGGGATGATCGTGCCCTTCGCGATCGGTTTCGGCGTGGCGTACCTGCTCGCGGTCAGTGCGCCGGGCCTGATCGGCTACAACGTCGATTCAGACAAAGCGATGCCCTTTGCGCTCTTCCTGGGGATCGCGATGTCGATCACCGCCCTGCCGGTGATCGCCAAGATCCTCATGGACATGAACATGTTCAAGTCCGACATGGGCATGCTCATCATGTCCTCGGCGATGGTCAACGACCTGCTGGGGTGGATCGGGTTTGCCATGGTGCTGGCGATGATCCTGCCCGAGGGTGAGTCCGCGCTGTCGCTGCAGTTCGTGATCCCCGCGACGCTCGTATTCGTGGGGTTTATGCTCACCGTTGGGCGTTGGCTCGCGAACAAGGCGATCCCGCTGGTCCAGGCGCACACCTCCTGGCCGGGCGGCATCCTCGGGTTCGTGTTTGTGCTCGCCCTGCTCTGCGCAGCGCTCACCGAGTGGATCGGGATCCACGCGATCTTCGGCGCCTTCCTCGCCGGGATCGCGCTGGGCGATTCCAAGCACCTGACCGCACGGACGCGCGAGACGATCGAGCAGATCGTGACCTATATCTTTGCTCCGATCTTCTTCGCCGGCGTCGCACTGCGTATCGACTTCATCAACAACTTCGACTTCGCGATCGTCATTATTGTGCTGGTCGTTGCGATCATCGGCAAGGTTGTTGGGTGCTACTTCGGGGCGAAGCTCGCCGGCCTGAACAAACGCGAAAGCTGGGCGATCGGTTTCGGTATGTCGGCACGCGGCGCGATGGAGATTATTCTTGGCCAGATCGCGCTGAGCTTCGGGCTGATCACCGAGGAACTCTTTGTCGCCATCGTGATCATGGCGATTGCGACGTCGGTGATCGCCGGGCCGCTGATGCAGAAGGCGCTGGACCGCCGGCAGCAGAAGAAGTTCACCGACCTGCTCTCGAGCAAGGCGTTCATCGCGAGGCTTAGGGCTGTCAGCCGTCGGGACGCGATCGAAGAGCTCTCGCAGGTCGCCGCGGCTGTCACCGGGCACGACGCCGATATGATCAATACAGCGGTATGGGAGCGCGAGCAGACGATGTCGACCGGCATCGGCAACGGCGTCGCGGTGCCGCACGGGCGGATCGAGGGGCTCGCCAAGCCGCAACTCGTGGTCGGGGTCTCGCCGCCGGGCATCGACTTCGACGCGGGCGACGGCCTGGCCGCGGAGATCATCTGCATGCTGCTCACCCCGGCCGATGATCAGCTGGCGCAGATTGAGATGCTGCGCGCGGTGGCGGAAGTGTTCAACGACCCGGCTCGGCGCCGCGCTGCGGTCGAGGCCGAAGGGTACACCCAGTTCCGTGCTGCGATCGCGGTAGGCAGTGCCCCGGCCCACTGACCCGGTACACTCTAGCGTGTCACTGACCACGCGACGCCCGTATGGATCACGCCCCTCTTCTCATCCTCGCCGCCGGCGACAGCGCACTCGATGAAAGCGCGATCACCAAGCTGCTGCTTGCGATCGCGGTGATGCTCGGTCTGGCACGCGTGCTGGGTGAGCTCTGCCGGAAGTTCGGCCAGCCCGCGGTGCTCGGTGAGATCGTCGCGGGCATCATCCTCGGGCCGACGATCCTCGGCTCATTCGACCCCAGCGGTGTTGACTTGTCTTGGTTAGCTTGGGCATGGCAGGGGTTTGAAACCTACCGACTGCCAGACATCGGAGGACTGACTTACGCCTACCTGTTTCCCGCTGAGTCGGGCTCTGCGGCATGGATCGCGGAAGAAGGCTTCATCACACTCTCCGCGGCGCTGCTGCTCTTCGTCGTCGGCCTGGAAGTCGACCTTTCCGCCGTGGTCCGGCAGGGCAAGGCGATGGTGCTTGTCAGCGCGATGGGGATCGTGATCCCATTCGCGCTCGGCTTCGGTGCCGCAACCCTCATGACCGGCCTGCTCGGCGTCGGTGAACGGGCGCAGGACAACCTGCTGCCCTTCCAGATCTTCTGCGGCCTGGCGATGTCGATCACCGCCCTGCCGGTGATCGCGAAGATCCTGATCGACCTGAACCTGTCCAAGTCAGACATGGGCGTGCTGGTGATCAGTTCGGCGATGTGCAACGACCTGATCGGGTGGATCGGGTTTGCGGTCGTGCTCGCGCTGCTGCCGCCGGTCGTTGGTGGCGATGGGGCCACGGTTACGCAGGGGGCTTCGCTTGGTGTGGCGGGCACCATCGGCGCGACGGTCGTCTTCCTCGCGTTCATGCTCACGCTTGGCCGGCTGTTCATGCACAAGGCGCTGCCCTATGTGCAGGCGCGTTGGTCCTGGCCGGGCGGGGTGATCTCGTTCGCGTTTGTGATCGCGATGGCATGTGCGGCACTGACCGAATTTCTCGGCATCCACTCGATCTTTGGCGCCTTCATCGCCGGTGTCGCCATCGGCGACTCGCACCACCTCCGCGAACGTACGCGCGACACGATCCACCAGTTCGTGATGAACATCTTCGCCCCGGTGTTCTTTGCCAGCATCGGCCTGACGATCAACTTCCTCGACGCCTTCCAGCTGCACACCGTCGCGATCGTCTGCTTCATCGCGCTGGTGGGCAAGGTCAGCGGCTGCTACCTGGGCGCGAAGTTTGCCGGGCTTTCGCCGCGCGAGAGCTGGGCCGTCGGCTTCGGCATGGCGGCGCAGGGCGCGGTCGGGATCATCCTCGGGCAGCTTGCCTACCAGGCCGAGCTGATCAGTGAAGAACTAATGGTCGCGATCGTCATCATGGCCTTGGGCACATCGATCCTCGCCGGCCCAGCGATGCAGCGCATCCTCCAGGTCAAGAGCCAGCGCAAACTGCAAGACTTCCTAACCGATCGGCACATCATGCTCGACCCCGAGGCAGGCGATATCGAGAGCCTGCTGCACGCGATGAGCAAGCGGGCCGTCGAACTGACCGAGATCGAGGAGGCACGGATCTTCAAGGAGGTCTGGGCCCGTGAGAGCGTCATGCACACCGCCCTGCCCAACGGCTTGGCGGTCCCACACGCAAGGCTCGAAGAACTCAGTAAACCCACTGTCATCGTCGCCCGTTCCACCACCGGCGTAGACTTCGACGCGCCCGACGGGCAGCTCGCCAAGCTGATTTTCCTGCTGCTGACCCCGACCGATCAGCCCGCGACGCAGCTCGAACTCCTCGCACTCGTTGCAAAAACATTCGGCGAAGCAGACACGCGGGCGCGGTGCCTGCAAGTTAGTAGCGCAACCGAGTTCCGTGCGGTGCTGAACCTCGCGACGAGTGCCGACTCAATTATCGAGCACGATGACGAGACGCTGGGGATAAGGTGACTTCGTATCAACAGAACGGTGTAGCGGGGGAGGCGAAGCGTCCCGTGCGGATCATCTGGTATGAATCATAACGGAGGTCCACCAAACCACGGGACGCTCCGCGTCACCCGCTACACAGATGCTGAAACAGTCACCCCGCGTTGAAGAAGCGAGAGTTGGTCCCACCGGGGCCGATGGATGCGCGGGCCCTCTGACCGCACTTAGGGCACCCGCCTTCGTAGGCGGTGCCATGGCGGTTGCGGTAGATCCTGCTGTAGACCGAGCAGCACGACCACTTCACCGCGATCCAGGGCCGGCCGGTATGGACGCCGCTGGACTCGGGCCCGTGGGGCTGGTGGGTGGCGAGGCCTTCGATCTTGAGGATGTAGTCCGGGCCGGAGGGCATTGGGTTTGTATCGGCTTGTCGTGGACTCGTGCTTCAGAGCTTGAACCCCCACCTTGCGGTGGGGGCTATTCTCAGTGTTCTCTCGGTTCTTTAAGATCAGTTGTTCAACAGCCCCCATCGCAAGATGGGGGTTCGACCCAGCCACGGCGCTGACACCACTGCCACCCCAGGTGTTTGGGCAGATACGTCGTCAATAAGTACTCAAAATGATCCTCATCCTTTACTCGCTTACGGCTGGATTCCTTAACAAACCACGGGCGGCCTGTCATGCCGGCAAGTCGGGACAACTGCAGTGAGAGAAGGTTCTTGATGCGTCCTCGCACCTTGTTGTAGTTGCGCCCATCGTCCCAGCCGACCAGGACGTGCAGATGGGTCGGGTCGGCGCTTATGCCATAGACCAGCAATGCTTCTGTCTCCGCGATGTGATGGATCTTCTCGATCAATGCACGCTGCATCACGTGAGTAAATATCACCGGCTCATGTTTCGCTGCAGTGCGATAGGCCGTTGCGAGACTAGGATTTGTTGGCTGAACACCTTTACCTTCTTGCACGAATCCTTGTGGTCGATCAGGCCACCAGGTGCCGTAAGCGTGGTAGGTGAAGAGATAGACGGGCATTCGCGATGCCTCAAACCCCCATCTTGTGATGGGGGCTATTGGGGAGAGTGTGATTTGCTTGCAAACTGCCTCTGAATAGCCCCACCGCGAGGTGGGGGTTCGACGGCTCACAAACTCATGCCTCGTCTTCCGCGTCGGCTTCGTCTTCGACGGGCTTGTTCGTCACGCCCATCTTGTCGAGGACCAGGCCGCGGATCTCATCGAAGAGGTCGGTGTTCTCGCGGATGAAGGCCTTGGCGTTTTCCCGGCCCTGGCCCAAGCGGACCTCGCCGAAGCTGAACCACGCGCCACTCTTCTGAACGATGCCTTCTTCAACCGCGAGGTCGATGAGGTCGCCCGAAGCGCTGATGCCCTCGTCGAACATGATGTCGAACTCGGCCTGGCGGAACGGCGGCGCGACCTTGTTCTTAACCACGCGGGCCCGGGTGCGGTTCCCGACAGCCTTATCACCGTCCTTGATGGAGGCGGTGCGGCGGATATCGATACGGACGGAGCTGTAGAACTTGAGCGCCCGGCCGCCGGGCGTGGTCTCGGGGTTGCCGAACATGACGCCGATCTTCTCGCGGATCTGGTTGATGAAGACGACGGTGCAGCGGGAGCGGTTGATGGCCCCGGTGAGCTTGCGGAGGGCCTGGGACATGAGGCGGGCCTGGAGCCCGACGTGGCTGTCGCCCATCTCGCCCTCGATCTCGGCCCG